>JBJXDZ010000132.1:0-51786 GCA_046154645.1 Hyphomicrobiaceae bacterium | reverse complement strand
GTGCGCCAAACCGGTACGTCCGACCGGTACAGTGGGTGGAGAAAGTGGGCGGCGCGGAGCGGCGAGAGCCATGTTACCAGTTTCACGGAAAGGCTCTGCCGCTCCGTCTCTCTGGATTTTTGCTGTGTGCCTTCAGGTGCCGACAAGCACCCGGCGCGTGCCCCTTCGGTGGCCCATGCGGCAACCGGGGCGCGCGGCGCGTTGCAACGGCGTCGCGCAAGCGGTGGCCGGCGTTGGGCGCACGCGGGCGTTCGGCGCGGCCGTCGACGTTGACGTCGCTGCGCGAGTGGGCTTACGCCCACACCCAACCGGGGAGACCCCGGACCCCATTCTTTTTTTATGATGCGCGTGAGGCGAGGCTGTGCGCTTCGACGCAACCTTCAGCTTCAATCCCAACAACTTGTCTTCCCGGAAGCCGCGCGCAGGTCGAGGCGACGCGGGCAAAGTTGAGGGCTCGAGCGCGCGGCTATCCGGGATCTCGCCGCCTACGGTGTGCCCGAGTTTCACACACGCGATCCCGGATCTGCGTGAGGCGCACCATGTGCGCTCACTTCGTCCGGGAAGACAGAGAAAGGGGAGAGATACTGCGCCGCATGTGCAGCGCACCCGCGCCTGGGCAACCGAAGGGAAGAGTGGGCATCTGGAGGCGCAGGCGCCGGTTGGCACTGGGCAACCGAAGGCGCAAGGAAAAGCGCGCGTGCGGCTTGGGTCAGGTCGCGGAGGCGATGCGCCGGGTCTTGATCTCGACAAGCTTGATGTCGGGGTTCTTGTCGGCGGTCCAACTCAAATTGAAGCTCGACTCCGCCAGGTAGACCGGGTCACCGTCGAGATCACGGCCGACGGCTGACCGGTAGCGACCGAGGAAACTGTCAACGGCTGACTTGTCCTTACCGTCCTTGGGCTCGATCCAGCGCACGGCCTCGAACGACGTGGTCTCGAAGGCGACAGTGAGGCTGTACTCGCTGGCAAGGCGATCGGCGACGACGTCGAGCTGCAGGGCGCCGATGACGCCGACCAGCGGCGGCGTGCCATCGACCGGCGAAAAGATCTGCACCAGCCCTTCTTCGGCGAGCTCGCGCAGCGCCTCGTGCAGCTTGCGGGCGCGAATGGCATCCTCGAGGCGCAGGCGGCGCAGGATCTCCGGCGCAAAACTCGGGATGCCAACGAACTGCAGGTCCTCGCCTTCCGTCACGGCATCGCCGATGCGCAGCAGGCCCTTGTTGGGAATGCCGACGATATCGCCAGCGAACGCCTCCTCGGCGAGCGAACGGTCCTGGGCGAAGAAGAATTGCGGTGCCTGCAGCGCCATCGTCCGACCGGTGCGCACGACCTTCACCTTCATGCCGCGGCGCAGGCGACCGGAGCAGACGCGCATGAAGGCGATGCGGTCGCGATGGTTGGGATCCATGTTCGCCTGGATCTTGAAAATCAAACCGGTCAGCGCTGCTTCAGATGGCTCGACGGAACGCGAGGCCGCGGGTTGTTGGCGCGGCGGCGGCGCATAGGACGTCAACGCGTCGAGCAGATTCCTGACGCCGAAATTGCGCAAGGCACTGCCGAAGTAAACCGGCGTCAAAGTGCCTTGGCGAAAGGTGTCCAGATCGAAGCTGCCACAGGCCGCACCGACCAGATCGATCTCGTCGCGCCATTGGGCCGCCTCATCAGACGGGAGCAGGGCAGCGATGGCGGGGTCGTCAGGCCCGGAGACCGCGGTGCCATCGTCCTGCTGGTCGAGCTGGCGCACGCGCGGCGTCAACAGGTCGTATGTCCCCCGGAAGCTGCGGCCACGCCCGATCGGCCACACCATCGGCGCGGTATCGAGTGCCAGAGTCTTCTCGATCTCGTCGAGCAGGTCGAGGGGATCGCGGGTGTCGCGGTCCATCTTGTTGATGTAGGTGATAATCGGGATATCGCGCAGGCGGCAGATTTCGAACAGCTTACGCGTTCGGGTTTCGATGCCGCGGGCCGCGTCGAGGACCATGATGGCGGAATCGACGGCGGTCAGCGTGCGATAGGTGTCGTCGGAGAAGTCCTCGTGGCCCGGCGTGTCCAGGAGATTGAAAACCGTGCCGCCATACTCGAAGGTCATCACGGAGGTGGCCACCGAGATGCCACGTGCGCGCTCGATCGCCATCCAATCCGAGCGGGTGCTGCGCTTGTCCTTCTTGGCCTTGACCTGCCCCGCGAGCTGGATGGCGCCGCCGAACAGGAGCAGCTTTTCCGTCAGCGTGGTCTTGCCGGCGTCAGGGTGCGAAATGATTGCAAACGTGCGGCGGCGGGCGATCTCGCTTTTCGCCTCGGCTGGCAGTTGTGTGCGCTCGGACATGCTCTGGCGCTTCCCTTGGCAGATCCGGTCGTGACCGATCTGGGTTGTAGCTGGCACTACCGGCTGGACGCGGAATTGCGGGGTTGGCCTGGCCCATGGCGTCCGGTTGCCCGTCGCGTCGCGAGCGATACATGAGTTCGCGGTCGCAGCAAACGGGCTCTTTAGTTCGGCCCTTCGGATGCCCACTTCGCATCCGGGCCGGTTCGGCCCTTCGGATGTGTTCTATCTTGGCGCCTTCGGTTGCCCAGTGCCAACCGGCGCGTGCGCTCTCGCTGCTCGTAGGTCGGCGTCAAGCCGACGCGCAGCAGCGGCGCGACCCGATGCCAGAACCACAAGCCTCGGGGTTCGCGTTCCTGGCTGTTGGGTCGCTGCCAAGAGCAGGGCTTGACCCAACCGACAAGATCGGGGCCTTCGGCGTGAGATTGCCTCAGTCCTGCCGTTGACAGGCGCCACATTCGGCTCGATGGATAGCCAAAGCCCCTCAATCGGTTGGTTCGAGGCGGGGGGATTGGTGCCGCTTGCCCCATTCGATCAGAGGTTAGCCCAATGCTTTCAGCGCTGTCCCGCACGACGTCACGAGGTCGGACCAAGGCTGGTCACCGCACCGCCGTTGCACTGGCGACGCTCAGCGCCATTCTGGTGCTGGCGATGCCGACCGAGCTTCCGGCCCGGGGCGGTCCACAATCAGTGGCGCCGCTGGCGGAAAAGCTGATTGACGCCGTGGTCAATATCTCAACCAGCCAGACAGTGAAGGGCCCGCAAGGCGTGCCGCTGCCGAACGTGCCCAAGGGCTCGCCGTTCGAGGAGTTCTTCGAGGACTTCTTCAATCGCAAAGGCGGGCAGCCGAAACAGGATCGCAAAGTGTCGTCGCTGGGCTCTGGCTTTGTCATCGACGCCAAAGAAGGCCTGATCGTCACCAACAACCACGTCATTGAAGGCGCGGACGAGATCATCATCAACTTCCATGACGGCTCCAAGCTCAAGGTCGACAAGGTGATCGGCCGTGACACCAAGACGGATCTGGCGCTGCTGAAGGTGACGCCGAAGAAACCGCTGGTGGCGGTCAAGTTCGGCTCGTCGGAACTGCTCAAGGTGGGCGACTGGGTGATGGCGATCGGCAACCCGTTCGGCCTCGGCGGCTCGGTCTCAGTCGGCATCATTTCGGCCAAGCAGCGCGATATCAACTCCGGCCCCTACGACGACTACCTGCAAACCGACGCTGCCATCAACAAAGGCAACTCGGGCGGGCCGCTGTTCAGCATGGATGGCGACGTCATTGGGGTGAATACGGCCATCATCTCACCCTCGGGCGGATCGATCGGCATCGGCTTTGCGGTGCCGTCCGATACGGCGTTGTCCGTGGTCGAGCAATTGCGCCAGTTCGGCGAGACCCGGCGCGGCTGGCTCGGCGTCAAGATCCAGACGGTGACCGACGATATCGCCGAAACGCTTGGGGTCAAGGAGAACACGGGTGCCCTCATCTCGGGCGTGACGCCGGACGGACCGGCGGCCAAAGCGGGCATCAAGGCCGGCGACGTCGTGATCAAGTTCGACGGCAAGGACGTCGCCACCATGCGTGGCCTGCCGCGCATCGTGTCGCAGACGCAGATCGGCCGGTCGGTCGATATCGAGGTGCTGCGCAAGGGCCAGAAGATCGCCATGAAGGTGGTGGTCGGGCGCCTGCAAGAGGACGAGGACGACAAGAAGAAGACGGCGGCGGCGGATCCAGGCAAGCCCGGTGACAGCAAGGCCGCGGTGCTTGGCATGACGCTGGCGCCGCTCACCGACGAGCTACGGAAAAAGAATCAAATCGACGCCAAGGTGAAGGGCGTGCTGGTGACGGCCGTGGAAGCCAATAGCAAAGCGGCGCAGAAGAGCATCAAGGCCGGAGATGTGATCGTCGAAGCGGCCCAGGAAGCTGTCACATCCGTGGAGGACATCAACAAGGCGATCGACAAAGTGCGGAAATCCGGCCGAAAAGCCGTGCTGCTGCGCGTCGAGGACGCCAAGGGCGACATGCGATTCGTCGCCGTGTCGATCGAGTGAATGGGGTGTCTGGTCGGACCACTCTGGTCCAGCTTTCGTCATCCGGCTGCAATTCTTCGTCCGGCCCGGGGATTCCCCGGCTAAGGATGACAGTTGCGGCCGGCGGTTCACACCGCTACCAATCCGCCGGAAATCGCTGCCACGCCCCGCCGGGACGCTGGCCATAGACACGCGACCATAGCGGAGCGTTGCACCTTGTCCGAACACAGCCTCGTCTCGACGATTCGATCGAACCTCGCACCGGTGCATCCGGACGGGCACAAGTTCCTTTACATCGCGGTGCCGATCGCTTTGTTGCTGCTCTTTCTCTACGTGCCGCTCGGCATGGTGGCAGCAGGTATCGCCGGCTACATCGCCTACTTCTTCCGCGATCCCGAGCGGGTGACGCCCTTACGGGAAGGACTCGTCGTATCACCGGCCGATGGGCGCATCTCGAGCATCGAGAGCGTCAAACCACCGGCGGAATTGGGCCTTGGCTCCGACGAGCGGCTGCGCATCTCCATCTTCCTGTCGGTGTTCGACGTGCATATCAACCGATCGCCGGTCGCTGGACGGATCAGCCGGTCGGTCTACGTTCCCGGCGCCTTTTTCAATGCGGCACTGGACAAGGCCAGCGAAGAGAACGAGCGGCGCAGCCTGGTGATCACGCAGACGAGCGGCACCGATATCGCCGTCATCCAGATTGCCGGATTGATTGCCCAGCGCATCGTGACGTTCAAGGGCGAAGGCTCGAGCATCGGCGTCGGCGAGCGGTTCGGCCTCATTCGGTTCGGCAGCCGGGTCGACGTCTTCCTGCCGCCTGGAAAAACATGCCTGGTGGCGGTCGGACAACGGGCCGTCGGCGGCGAAACGGTGCTGGCAGATCTCAAGTCCGACGAACCGGAGCGGGAAGCGCGGGCGACCTGAGCCAGACGCCATAGGCGCGCCGCCTCAACCTGTTCGTTGAGCCCAGAACGCACGCTCCAGCAGGAGACGACCATGATCGATCCAACCCATGATGCCCCAAGCCAAGGCGGGTTCGGCCATCGCCGACGCCGCTTGTTCCGGCAGCGCAAAATACCCGTCCGCTATCTGGTGCCGAACTTCTTTACGCTGCTGAGCCTGTGTGCCGGCGTCACCGCCATCCGGATGGCGATCGAGAGCCGCTATGAGTTTGCCATGGCACTGATCGTGGCGGCCGCGTTGCTGGACGGCGTCGACGGGCGGCTGGCGCGCGCGCTCAAGGCGCAATCGCGGTTCGGCGCCGAGCTCGACAGCCTCGCCGACTTCGTCAACTTCGGTGTGGCGCCAGCGATTATCATCTTTCACTGGGCGTTGGGTGACCTCAAGGGCTTCGGATGGCTCGCCGTGCTGGTGTTCGCCTGCGGCATGGGCCTCCGGCTCGCCCGCTTCAACTCGATGCTCGATGTCGACAAGCCGAAATGGCAGTCGAATTATTTCACCGGCATTCCGGCTCCGTTCGGCGCCATCACGATCTTTCTGCCGTTCTATCTGACGAGCCTCGGTCTGATCGATGCGAAAAACTGGCCGCTGGCGGTGTCGATCTACACGCTGGCGCTGGCGGGCATGCTGGTGTCGACGATTCCCACCTTCTCGGGCAAGCTGCTCGGCGAACGCATCAGCCGGGAATGGGTGTTGCCGGTGCTGGTTGGCGCCGCGCTGCTGGTTGGCCTGCTGTTCACCTACCCCTATGCCACGCTGGCCGTGGTGACGCTGATCTATCTCGGGCTCATTCCACTCAGCTATCTGCGCTTCCAACGCAAGAAGGCGGAGTGGGACGCGATGTATCCGGAGGCTGGAGAGGCGGCCAGCACGCCGACGCCAACCGGCGCACCGACGCCGACGACGTCACCCACGCCGCCGCGGATCGTGCCGCCGGGCGAAACGAAGCATTGAGACCGACAAACTGATCGAGCCGACCGCTGCGGGCCATCGCCGGGACTTCCTGGCGGCGGCGCTTTCGTGCATGCTGAGGCCATTGAAGGGTGAGACAACCACAATCGCGAGCGAGGGAGTTCGACGTGGCCAAGAAGTCGCTGCGGGCCAGAGCCATGAGCGGAGACATGGTGCTTGGCGCCATGGTGTTCGAGTTCTATTCGCCCGGCGTGGCGCAAGTGCTGCAACATGCCGGCGCCGAGTTCGTGATCTTCGATATGGAGCATACGGGCGCAAGTCTCGAGACCGTGAAGGCGCAGGTGGCGCACTGCCGCGGGCTCGACATCGCGCCGATGGTGCGGGTGCCGCGGAGCGACTACCACTTCCTGGCGCGGGCGCTGGATATCGGCTGCCATGGCGTCATGATCCCGATGGTGGAGAGCGTGGCGCAGGCCAAGGCCATCGTGGAGGCGACGCACTATCCGCCACGGGGGCGACGAGGGGCGGCCTTCGCATTCGCACATGACGACTATGCGCCGGGTGACCCGCTGGCGAAGATGAAGGCTGCGGATGCGCGCACGCTGGTGATCGCGCAGATCGAAACCGAGCGCGGACTCGACTGCGTCGAGGAGATCGCGGCCGTCGACGGCATCGACGTGCTGTGGGTCGGGCATTTCGACCTCACCAACTTCCTCGGCATTCCCGGACAGTTCGACAACCCGATGTACGTCAACGGCGTCAAGCGTGTGGTGGCGGCGGGACGCAAATACAAGAAGGGCCTCGGCTTCATGTCGGCCGACACGACGTGGGCCAAGCAATACAAAAAGCTTGGCTTCAACATGCAGGCGGCGGGCACCGATCATGGCCTGCTGATGGCCGGCGTGAAAAACATCCTGTCGTCGATCGCGGAGTGAGGCGCCGGTCATGGCAGCGACATTCACGGTTGGCGTGACGCAGGATCTGCTGACGGCGGCGGGTGAGCCCGCCTTCGGCAGCAAAGCGTTCGAGGTGCTGGCGGGGCACAGCCACATCACTTGGGAGTGGCTTCCCGAAGACGTGCCCGAGATCACGCCGGACATCGCGGCGCGCTATGACGGATTGCATGTCAACATTCCACGCGTCACGGCCGCCAGCGTCGCCCGAGCCGACGCCCGCGTGAAAATCATCGCGCGCAACGGCGTCGGGTTCGACTCGGTCGATCTGGCTGCGATGACGGCGAAGGGCATCGTGGTGACGAACACGCCGATTGCCGTGCGCCGGCCCGTTGCCGTGGCCACACTGACGCTGGTGTTCGCGTTGGCCGGGCGACTCTTGAAGAAGAACGAGATCGTGCGGGCCGGGCGCTGGAACGATCGCACCAGCTACATGGGGCAGGGGCTCACGTCGCGTACGCTCGGCATCATCGGAGCGGGCGGCATCGGGCAGGAACTCATGCGCGTGGCACGGCCGTTCTTTCGGCGCATGATCACGGCGGATCCGTTCGCTGATGCGGCCGCCGTCAAGGCCCTTGGCGGCGAGATCGTGCCGCTCGACACATTGATGAGCGAGGCCGACTTCGTGGTGGTGTGCTGTCTGCTCAACGAGACGACGCGACACATGATCAACGACGCCAGCTTCGGGCGCATGAAGCCGACGGCCTATTTCGTCAACGTGGCGCGGGGGCCGATCACCGACGAGCAGGCGCTGATCCGGGCCCTGCAAGCGGGGCGCATTGCAGGTGCCGGCCTCGATGTGACGGAGCTGGAGCCGATTGCGCCGGACAACCCGCTGCTGGCCATGGAAAACGTGATCATCACGCCGCACGCGCTGTGCTGGACGGACGAGTGCTTCCACGACATCGCGGCGTCGGCGCTGCAATCGATCGTCGACGTGAGCCTCGGCAGGCGGCCGGTGCATGTGGTCAATCCCGAGGTGTACGCCACCCGCGCCGCGAAAGCCTGAGGCGGGATGGAGGGAGCACCGAAGCGCCTTGCGGTCGTGGCCTTCATCGCGTCGCTGCTGCCGTTGATGGCGCTGGCCACATTGCAGAACGGACTGCCCGTGATGGCACCGGCGTTGATGCAGGCGGCGGGCATGCGGCCCGAGACGTTCGGCTGGGTTGGCGGCGCCATGGGTCTCGGCTCCGTGTGGCTGTATATGGCCAACGCCGCGTTCACGACGAGTCTTGGTCCACTGCGCGCGACGCAGGTGGCGGCGGCCATCGCCGTTATTGGTGTCCTGCTGGTGCTGACGGGATGGTTCCCGCTGATGCTGCTGGGCGGCCTGCTGGTCGGCTTCGGCTATGCGACCATGACCCCGGCCGGCACGCAGATCCTGGCTGATCACACGCCGCGGGCGCGCCGATCGACGCTGTTCTCGATCCGGCAGGCGGGCATGCCGGCGGGCGGCGCCATTGCGGGACTGGTCGGCAGCACGCTGGTGCTGGCGTTCGGATGGCGCGTTGCCCTCGGCGGCCTGGCGTTGCTGGTGGCCCTCGTGGTGCCGTGCCTGGCGCTGGCGCCGTCGGCCTTGAATGGGCCTGCGGAGCGCCGATCGCGCTTCCGGCTGTCGCGGCTGGTGGATCCCACCAATCTCGGCGCGCCGTTCCGGTGCATCGCGGGATCGCCGGAGCTGCGGCGCTTGTCGGCGGCGTGCATCGGCTTCGCGGTCGTGCAGGGGACGGTCAATACATTTCTGGTCACCTATGTGACCGCGGGCCTCGGCTTGACGCTGACGCTGGCGGGCGCGCTGTTCGCCACCATGCAAACCTCCAGCGTCATCGGCCGCATGTTTCTCGGCTTCGTCGCGGATTACATGGGCTCACCGCGACCCGTGCTGCAATGTCTGTCGGTGATGTCGGCTGCGTCCGTGCTGCTACTCGCGACGCTCGGGGCCGATTGGTCGTCGTGGCAACTCTACGCGGCGCTCGCCTTTACAGGCATGTCGATCTCGACGTGGAACGGGCTCTATCTCGCCGAGGTCGCCAATCTCGCACCCGACAACGTCAGCGAGGCGACGGCAAGCACGACGTTCTTCGTGTTCGCGACCTATATGGTGACGCCGCCCATTATGGCGCTGATCATTACGCTGGCCGGCTACCGTGCGGCATTTGCCCTGGCGGCTGCCGGCGCGCTCTGCGCCGGTCTTCTGCTCACGATCCGATGGCCGAAGCGTGCCTTACCGGATCACTCGTAGCCTTCCTCGATCGAGGCCTTGATGGCGGTCTCGAGGGCCGCGCGATCGAGCAGGCCGAACTCGTTGGCCGCCATGGGGCCAAAGCGGCGGTGGTGGATGAAGCGCTCGCGCGAGACAGCCTCGAGGCGGGTCAATTCCTGTAGCGGTTCGACGTGGTCATCGACGCGCAGATCGAGCATGGCGTGATCCTCGTCGTCGTGGATGAGCAAGGCCGCAGATTGCTTGCCACGCTTGTCGCCGCCAGCGGCTTCACCGGCGTGCATGGCGGTGAGCAGGCGCCGCGCAAACGGCATCGTGAGGTTGGCCTCGTAGACGCGCGCCGTCTCGGAGAGCACAGCCTCACCGGCCAGCATGTTGCCCGCGAGCGACCACGTCGCGCCCGCGATATGGCCGCACCAGGGAATGCAATCGGCGCCGGTCGCGGCGGCGACGCGGCCCTGCCGATCCATCACATGAAGCTGGCGATGGGCGCGGCCCTCGTCGGCGCTGAGCAGCATGCGCACGGCCTCGTCGGCGGCAGCGCCGGCGCCCAGCAACGCCAAGCCGCGTGGGCCGAAGTAGGGATTGGTCATTGCCTGCGTGGCGACGGCACCTACGCCGGTCTTGATATGCGGCACGCGGGCGCCGACAGCAAAGAAGCGGGTGGCCACGGCGATGCCAATACGGCGCGTGGTGGCGTCGCGGGCAATGATGGACCAGGTCATGGCGGTGATCCCTCTCGGTATGGAGCGACAGTCAACGGTTATGAACCCCTAACGTGGCACGTGGGTTGGTTGCGCCGCATCCAATTTCGGCCATAGCCGGTTAGCCTGCATCAACTGCACCTCGGTTTGAAGCCAGTCGCAGAACGCCTTGATCTTGGGCCGCGTCTGATGTCCCTGCGGGCAGACGACCTGGAAGGCGCGCGCCGACGTGAGTTCCAACTGAAATGGTGCAACCAGGCGGCCATTGCGCAAGTCTTCGTGGGCGAGGATGCGTTGGCCGAGCAGCACGCCGGCACCTTCACACGCGGCCTCAAGCGCGTGGTCGGAACTGGAGAAGCGCAGTCCGCGCGAGAGATCAACGCCGGTGACGCCCGCTGTCTCCAACCAGGTGCCCCACGTCGGCATGCCCGGCAGCCTGCCCAGCATGTCGTCATGGATCAGCGGCACCTCGGCCAATCGCGCGGGGTGATCGAGGCCACCCAACTCGGCGACGAGGCGGGGGCTGGCGACCGGTAGCAACGTGATGCCTGAAACGTGTTGCGTCCACAGCCCCTGGAATGGCCCGGCGGCATTGCGGATGGCGACATCGATGCCGTCGGCGCTGAAAGTGGCGAGGTTGGTGGAGGCCGAAACGCGGGTGTCGATCTCCGGATGGGCCATCATGAAGCGGTAGAGACGGGGCGCCAGCCACTTGGCGGTGAAGCCGGGCGGGGCGCTGACAACCAGGACGCGGTCGCTGGAGCGGCTTTCCAGCAGATCGACGGTCTGGCGGATCTGGGTGAAGGCCGCATGCAGGCCCGGATACAGCAACTCTCCGGCCGGCGTCAGCGAGATCTGGCGCACCTTGCGATGAAAGAGCCTCTCGCCGAGCAGGTCCTCGAGGCCCTTGATCTGATGGCTCAAGGCGGCGGGCGTGACCGACAACTCATCGGCGGCGCGGGTGAAGCTCAGATGCCGTGCAGTGGCCTCGAAGGCGCGCAGGGCGGTCAACGGGGGGAGCGGTTTCGGCATGTCGGATAGATTAGCTAAACTCATGCATGTGTCAAGAAATCGTCGTTTGTCGAGACGGGAATGATTGCGTATCTCTCATGCATCGAAACGATCCACACAAGGAGATCGGTCATGAGCACCTACACCCCAAACTTCCACGGCGTCGACCGCAGAATCGTTGACGCAGCCATCGCCAAAGGCCGGCGCGAGCGAAATGCGGCGCTGCGGGCGATGGTGAGCTCCATCTTCCCGAGCATTGCCGACAAGCGCGAGACCGAGGCAACGCATGCCGAGGTCGACTTGGCATCGACCAACGGTGCGCGGCCGATGCATCTCTGACGTCTCCCCTCCCCAGACTTCCCCCGTCAGAGTTTGTGACGAGGCCGGCCAAAAGCCGGCCTCGTTGCGCGTTTGAGGGGCGGCAGATGGCGCTTGCAGCCGCGCGAATCAGTCCACTGGACTTCACCAAGGCGGTCGCCTAAGCACTGGCCGCAGGCTTCGGCTGTGTGGGCACGACAGAAGTTGCGTTGTAGCAAGCGTTGGGACATTGCATGGCCGCGTCCGATCCAGGAGCCAGCAGCGGGAAAGCACGACGAATTGGCCTTCTGGCGCTGTTGGCGCTTGGGACATTGTCGGCAGTCGGCATCTATTGGCTGACCGCGGGGGGAGGCGCCGCCTGGGTCGCCACGACCATCCGGGCCTTGGACGCCGAGGTCAAAGCCAACTTTCTGACGGCCATTGTCATTTTCTCGTTACTGGCCTTCGTGCTGCAACTCCTGGTGCTGCCGACCGGCACCATCACCATGCTCACCGGCGGCTTCATATTCGGCGCGCCGATAGCAGCCTTCATCTATTATGTGGCACAGCTTTTTGCGGCGCCGCTGGTGCATGGCGCTTCCCGGCTTGGCTTTGGCCGATTCGCCGATGAAAAGATCGCCGGCCTGGCTGAGCGCGACTCGTCAGGGCGCCTCGCCGGCATTCTGCATATCGCACGGTCCGAGGGCGTGCTGGCGGCGGTGGCGCTGCGGCTCGCACCCGTGATTACCAGCCCGCTGGTGCCGATTATTGCGGCCACCGCCGGCATCACGCTGAAATCGCTGATGATCGGCTCGGTGCTGGCGTCCTGGATCCGGCCGCTGTTCTGGGCCAGCGTCGGGGCGACGGTACACAGCGTGGCGCAGATCACGAACCCGTCGGACATTCTCGCGAAGGTCAGCTTGAAGCCGTTGCTGCTGGCGTTTGCCGCCGCGGCCCTGCTGTTCGTCGCCCGGATCTACCTGAAAATGCGCACCGAGCGCGCCCGGGCGGAGCGCACGTGACGTCAAGATTGTGCAATTTTCACTCCTGCTGGAACTGCCAATGGCGCTGAAGCCAACCTCGCCCACCGCTGATTCGGCCTACAAAGCCGGTGCCCTGGCGCTGGCCTTGGCGCTGGCCTCGATTCTCGCCGCCCATGGGTTCGAGCGCTTTGGTGGCTATGCGCCGTGCGAACTCTGTCTGTTGCAGCGTTGGGCCTACTACGGCGGCATGCCGGCGCTGTTCCTGTCGCTGGTGCTGACCACCATGGGGCACGGCAAGGCCGCGGGATTCCTGTTTTTTGCGGTGGCCCTGGCCTTCCTCGCGAATGCCGGACTTGGCGTCTATCATTCTGGCGTGGAATGGAAATTCTGGCCGGGCCCCGACACCTGCTCAGGGCCGGTCGGGACTCTCGGCTCAGGTACCGGTGGCGTCCTCAATGACCTCGGGCGGACGCGGGTGATGCGCTGCGACGAGGCCCCCTGGCGCCTGCTGGGGCTGTCCTTTGCCGGCTGGAACGTCGTGACGTCGTTCCTGATCTTCACGGCGGCGCTGCAAGCGGCTTTTGCTGCCCTTCGCCGATAAAGAGAAGTTATCCACAAGCGGCTGAATTCGCCCGTCAACGCTGATTTCCCGGCCGAAGGCCCGGAAATACGGGGTGCGGATGTTCTATGAACGTTCTGAAAGGTAAATACCTCGGCTCCACCCTTTTCTTGCCTTGGTGTGGTCACAGGGCAACGGCTAATTAGACCTCGTTCGCGGAACACGACGAGAACGCGGACGCAAGAAGCGAAGGGGCCGAAATGATCCAGTACCTGTGTAACCCCAACTCGCCATCGACCCGAACACCTCGTCAAGTCTTGTCCTCGCGTGGCGTAAAGTTGGCCGGCGTATCGGCCGAGGGTTCAGGTGACCGTAGCGTCAGCGTCCGTCAAAGCGTCGAATTCCACTCCAATGGTTCACGTTCCGCCAGTCGCGTTGGTAGCGTCCCAGTCGAGCGTATCGTTGCGTCAGTGTCGTGTGGTGTCGCGTCCGCGTATCGTGATGTTGCGTCAGCGTCAGGGCAGGTTCCCCCAAGCCCGAAAATCACGCTCCCCCGCGTGATCATGAACATCAAACGAGCTGCTGCCGCGATTTTGTTCCAGCGTATCCGGCAGCGGCTCGATCTGATCCAGAGTGCGCGTTGCGTCAGTCCAGTGCCCGTCGGTCGCGTCAGTGGTGTCCATTCGTTGCGTGGCGTTGGCGAGGTGAGTGGCGTCCGTCCGTCGCTTCAGTCTGGTGGCGTCAAGAGTTCGCGTTGGCATTGAATTGGTGAGCGTTGAGTTGGTGAGCGTTGCGTCGGTGATGTTGCGTGGTGCTGGTTGCGTCGCAGTGAGTTCGAGCCATGTCTCCGAGCGTCAAGGCGGATGATTGTAACTCTCCATGAGTGAGCCCATGTCAGTGTCAGTGGTGTCCCCGTCAGCGTCCCGGTTGGAGTCGAGAGTTTCCGTGTCCCCGTTGCGTGGCGTCGAGCGTGCCAGTGATTGGCATCCGCTCAGTGATGTACTCGAAAGCGTTCTTGGTCGGGTTGCGTTGACGGTTGCTGCGTCTGACCCAAAGGCAGGTGAGGATATCAAGCGGACGCATTGAAGCGTCCGTCGTCCCAAAAGGATCGATGAGGAATTCGAGCGGCGCATCCCCCCGCTGCTCAACGAAAACGGCAAGCGCTTCGAACGTGGACTCAAGGGTCCGTCATCGAGGCAGCACGTGGCACGGTCTCGCGTAGTGCTGCAAGAGCGTTCGGGCGCTTGCCGTCCCTCAACACGATCCGGAAGCCGTCAACCCTTCAAGAGGCCAGAGATGATCGTCATGTTCCCCCGCGAGACCAACCTCGAAGCCAGCCCCCGCCACATCAACCCGATCGCCTGGCATCAGTCGCTCGGCGTCGCACGGCAAGCCTGCGCCCGCATCTTTCGCGACGGCGGTGCGCCCGGCGATGCGCTGGCGGCCTTCGGCATCAAAGGTGGTGCTGCGACCGACTGGAGCCACGCGGTCGATCTGATCGCAGAATCGATGTCATCGACGACGACACAGCGCCAGAAGGCCGCCTGAGTTGAACGTCGCAACCGCAAACGGGGCGTCGCCGCGAAGGCGTGCCCCGTTGGGATCGGCGGTGCCGCTCACGAGATCATGACCGTGCGGACGTTGCCACCGGGGAACGCCGCCGCTGCCGACAAAGCTTCCGCTACCGCCTGCTTCTGGCTGAGATCCGAGCGCGTGATCACCGCAGTTTCGTTGGCGACGGCTGCCCATGCCGTCAACAGGCGGCCATGCGGCAAGAGCCCGCCATCGATGACGACGACGTCATAGGGCGCCACCAGATCGCGCATGGCGCGCTCAACCATGCGATTGGCCTGACCGGCCAGACGCACCGTACTCTGCCCCGCCGACAGCATGTCGACGGACAAGGTTGGCACGTGCAGCACCACCGATGACAACGTTTCCTTGCCGGCGATAACGTCGGACAAGCCGAGATGCGCTGACGCATCGATCGCCTCGGTCAAGGTGCGCCGTTCCAGGTCACCGTCCACCAGCAGCACCCTGTCGCCGGCGCGGGCCGCGGCCAATGCCAGATTGACGGCGATCGTCGATTTGCCTTCGAAGGCGGCAGCCGCAGTGACCAGCACGGTCGTGCCTTCGGCGCGGCCAGCTGCCATGGCGATGTCATCGATCAGGCGGAGGACGGCACGCGAGGCTTCGCTGTCAGGTTCCGACAGCACGAACGAGGGAATCATCTCAGCGGCACTGTCGCCGTTCTTTTTCGATCCGTTCTTGCGCAAGCGACCGAGGATGCCGCCCCTGGCGGCGAGGGCAGCTTCAAGGCCCGGAATGACGCTGATGGTGCCGCGCGAGCCCAAAGCGGGCAACTGATCGGCGCCGCGCAAGACGGGGTCACGGCGATCGCGGCGGACGGCAAGCGCCACACCGAAGCACAAGCCGGCGAGAAGCCCGGCCGGCGCCAGAAGGCTCAACGGCAGACCGATGGGTGCGCGGGGCGGCACGGCCGGCGACAGCACCACGGCCAGCGAGGTGTCCAAGCCCTTCTGCTCGGCAAGTTCGCCACCGCGCTGCAGGAATTGATTGTAGAGCGTGCGGGCGGCTTCGACCTCGAGCTCCAGCTCACGCAGCTTGGCGGTTTTCTCATTGGTGGTGGTGGCGAGGTTCTTGAGCTCGGTCAGGCTGCGCTCGAGCGTACGCTCGTTGTTGCGGGCGCGATCAACATCCAGGCGGGCGGCTTCGGCGATGCGCCCAATCTCTTCGCTGATCTGGCGGCGTGCGTCACTCATCTCCTGGCGCACCTGCTTGACCAGAGGATGCGACGGCAAGAGCGTGGCCTGCAGCGAGGCTTCGCGGCGGCGAATGGCTGAATACTGCGTCTTGAGGCGAAGCACCGCCTCCGATTGCAGCGCCTCGGGAATGCCGTCGGGGTCGACACCGGTGCGGCGGATCTGCTGGATCTGGTCGAGCCGAACGACGGCGCGTGCCGCGTCGCCGCGTGCGGTCACGAGCTGCGTGTTGAGCTCGCTCAACTGCTGCTCGCCGACCAGCCGGCCCGAGGCCATGACGATGTCGTTCTCGCGCTTGTAGGCCTGGGCTCGCGCCTCGGCGTCCTCAAGCCGGCGGCGCAATTCGTCGAGGCGGCCGGACATAGCCGTGGAGGCGCGCTGCGTGGCACCCGACGTGGTTTGCGTCCGCGTCTCGAGATAATAGGCCGCGATTGCATCGGCGAGGCGGGCCGACTTCTCCGCATCCTCGCTGCGCACGATCAGGTCCACGACGAAGCTTTGCGGCTCGCGACGAATGCGGGTTGCCGTCTGTAGTTTACGCAGCGTCACGAGGTCGATGCGTGGCGGCTCCTGAGTGGAGCCGAGCATCGTCTTGACGCTGTTGCGCGCTTTGTCGATGAGATCAGTGGCGAACGACCAGGCATAGCGCTTCGAGCCGTTGAACTCGGGATCGACGAGCAGGCCCTGGCGATCGATCACCGCCTGCAGCACGCGATCCGAGGTGACGACGCGCATCTCGCTTTCGACGACGGAGACCACCTGATCGGCCGTGCCGGTGCGCGGCGTGACTTCCTTGTCCATCACTTGCAGACCGCGCGGGTCGATGAGCATGCGGGTGCCGGCCTCGTACGACCGCGGCATCAGCATGGCGAGACCGAGAAGGGCGGCGGTGGTCAGAATTGTCGTCGCCGCAACAAGAAATTTGCGACGGCGTGCAGCGGCGACATACGCCGGCACGTCGATCGGTTTGATCTCGATCAGCGAACTCGACGTCTCGACCGCTCCCGGTTGCGCTCGGGAGATGCGCGGCGTGCGATCTCTGACCCGGCTATCCATGCTCCGGGACTCCTGTGTCTTGCGAAACTCGGCGCCTTCTCCGCGCGACACTCTGGACATCGCATATGCCGACGACTTGGGTGTTTCAGCGAGTGGCCCTGTTGGCCACCTGAGGGTACGCGGCCTATCCACGGATGTCTCCAGGGTTGGTGTGATATGATGAAGTCGAACCCATGAACGGTCTCGTGATCATCGCAACGCTTCGAGGTTGGAGAGTCTGGCATCGGCTTGCGTGGCGCCAAGCCGGGCCGCCTCTGTGTACCACTTGCGGGCCAGCGCCACCTCGGGTTTGACGCCCAAAACGCCGCGCTTGGTTAACCATGCCGGGTCGAACGTCGCGCCGAGGAGAAGGGCTGCCTCGGCGTTGTCGGCGGCGACGGCGCGCTCGAGGAAAAGGCGGGCAGCGGCGATGTTGCCTTGCTCGAGCAATGCCGCGCCGCGTTGCAGAAGGATGGCGCTCTGCGCGCCCGTTTTGGGCGAAGCGCGTGGACCTTCAGACGCCGTGACGGGTGCGACGGTTGGCTCTGTCGCGGCAGGTGTGGTCGACGGCGGCTCGACCAAGGTCGCGATCCGGTCTGGCGGTGACGCGACGTTGGGCGCGACGGGCGCCTCACGCTGCGGCGCGGGCTCGGAGGCGGGTGTCGATGCCGTAATGACGACAGGAGCGGCGGTCGGCGCTGCTTCCGGTTCCGGTTTCGGGCTGGCCGTCGGCGGGGCGATCGCCGGCGCCGCCACGGGCTCAGTGATGGCTGGGCTCTCGGCGATGGGTGCTGGCGCGGGCGGCGAGGTGGCCACGGCCTCAGTTGGTGGCGGCGTTGACGTTCTTGCGGTGTCGTTTTCGACGAGTGGGCGGTCGTCGCGCAACGAGGGCAAGGCCGCGGTCTTGGGGGCCGCGGCCCAACCGAGCTTGAAGCTGCCGCTGGTGTAGAGATAGAGGCCCGGCACGACGACAGCCAAGAGAACGGCCAGAGGCAGACAGGCCCGCAACGCCGGTGCAAGCCCGCGCGCGGGAGCCGTAGCCTCTGATGCCGGAGCACCGCCGCGGTCGATTGGCGAACTCATGACAGTCCTTGCGCGCGTTGCTGGTGGAGCGGATGCGAGTGTGCAATCACGGTTGTCACTGTGCCGGCTTTAATGGGGCATCGGCACGTTTCTCAGCCGGCGGCGGCGACGTCTTGGCGGCGGCGGCCATGGCATCGAGGCGCTGCTGCATCAACGGCAGGCGCTGCCAACCTGGAACGGTGGCGGCGAGATTGATGTCCTTCCACTTCGGATCGTTGCCGGGGCGCGATTGCAGATTGGGCAGGCGCTTGACGAGATAATCGACGAAGCGCTGCTGGCGGCGATAACGATCGGTGTCTTTCGGCCAGTTGAAGGCGGCAAGCACCGTCGGCACGGCCAGAGTTTCGACGCGCTGGCCGGCCGGGATGAGGCCCGGATAGTCAGCGGCCTCCAGATAGGTCGGGAAGTAATACTCGAGCAGCTTGTCGGTTGCCGGTACGGTCAGGAGCTTGAAACCCTCGGGAAATTTGCGCTTGACCAGCGGGTCCAGTGGCTTCGAGGAGACCCAGAATGTGGCCGCGAACTTGCCGTCCTTCTGCATCTCGGCCAGTGCTTGATGGTGCGGGATGAAATGCTGCTCGATCTTGAGTCCCAAGCGCTCGAACAGGATCGGCCCGGTATAGGCGGCCTGTGTGCCCTTGGAGTTGAAGTTCACCGCTTTGCCGACCAGGTCCTCGATCGCATTGATCTCCGGACGGGCGAGGATGTGGATCTCAGCGGGAACCATGGGCATCACGTAGGCCAGCTTCTTGGCGATGGCAGGTCCGGCCGGATCCTTCTGGAAGAAGTCGAGGATGTCACCGCTGACGATGGCAAGGTCGACACCGCGCAGATGCAGCAGGTCGAAGACGTTGTCGAAGGGACCGCGCGTGACCATGGGAATGACGCGCATCTCATGCTCGTCGTCGAGCTCACGGGCCAGCTCGGCGGCAAAGCGCAACGGCGCGCCTTCCGTGCGGCCAGCGGCGAGGCCAATGGTCCAGGCGTTGAGACGGACGTGAGTCGGAATCTGCGAAACAGCGGCTGGCGCCGCGGCTTTGCTTTTCTTCGGCGATTGGGCAGATGCGACGGCCGGGAGCAGGACAACGCCGAGCGCGACCAGAGTGGTGAAAGCACTACGCAACATGAGGAACCTCGAAGCGGGACGGGACGATGACCGATGGAGCGGCGGGGCGATCAGGGGCGAATGTAGGCAAAGCCCTTCTGCTGCAGCTCGGCGAGCGTGACGACGCCGGAAGGCACCACGCGGGCCTCACTGAGAAGCGCGATTTCAGCGCCTTCCTGCTTCGACATGTTGGCGCGGGTGTTGGCGCAAGCGGCGAACGTCAGGCCTTCGATCTCGAGGCTCATGGTGGCGACGCGCTGCTTCACGGGGCTGGTATCGGCGCGCAACATGTGCAGGCCCGGCCCGTACGTCACGACGTGGATGTCGACCTTCCTGCCTTGCTGCTTATAGTGCGCCGACAAGTTGGCCGCGTTGTTCAGCGCCAAGTGCATGGCCTTGGGATCGTTCTCGCTCATCTGAATGGCGACGCGGACAGGTGCGACCTCATTGGCGACGGCGGGAGAATAGAGCCGGCCGGTTGGTGTCTGCAGCGAACTCATGGAGGCCAGCGCACCGAGCAGCGCCACGGCGCAGATGCGGGTCGCGGTCCGAATACACTTGGTCATGCGTGCCTGCCTTTGCTTGCCTGTCGGATGCATTGCGGTCCGTTTCGATCCTGTAAGCCTGAGTGATCGGCATATTCCGGGACATTGGCGGGCAAGCTGCCGCGACTGGTGTGCCGCTTCGCATGCCGCTCTCCGGATGATGAGGCCCAGGCTGCAATCCCTGTGCCGACAGATTCGGTGGGCTCGCACAACAAAACGCCCGCAAGCCGGTGAGGCCGCGGGCGTCTAAGGACGAGGTGAGGTCAGCTGGAACGGCGACGGCGCCGGTTCAGGCGGCGTGCGACGCCATCGGCTCCGTCAGCACGGAATAGAGCGAGGCGCGGTCACGCGAGCCGCGCAGCTTTTCGGTCGCCAACGGATCTCTGGCGAGACGCGAGATGCGCGCCAAGGCCTTGAGATGATCGGCCCCGGCATGCTCCGGCGTCAGTAGCAGGAACACCAGATCCACCGGCTCGCCGTCCTGGGCCTCGAAATCGATCGGAGCCTCGAGGCGGGCGAATACGGCGACAACACGCTTCAGTTGCGGCAGACGGCCATGCGGAATGGCGATGCCCCGGACGAATCCGGTCGAGCACAGCTTCTCACGTTGCACGAGCACGTCAAAGATAGTGCGGGCGTCGATGCCCGTCATGGCAGCAGCCTTCTCGGCAAGCTCTTGCAGAGCCTGCTTCTTGGTCCTCGCCGGAAGCGCGGCAATGACCCCTTCGGGCTTGATCAGATCACCAAGATCCATCGCACCTGCTCATTGTGTTCGGGCATCGCCTGGCGGCGGTCCCGTGACTGCAGCTATCCGGCGGCACGTTCGTCAATGCCGGTCGGCACTCGCTTCAACGCCCGATTGACGGCGCTTCTCAATCTTCGACCACCAAACCACCCGCCGCTGTGACACGTGTCGCGGTTGCACGTATCGGAGAGACGGCTGGCCACGCCGTGGGTTCACTTCAGGTTCCATGCCAACTTGCCGTTCGCTACCAGCCCGAGCGCGATAACACTGCTCCATGGCAACCAAATCCGTGGCGACACCGGAGTCAGTCCGTCGCGCCAAGAACGCCGAAGGCGCGCCCTGACGCACCGATCGAACCGGCCACAGGACTGGTACAGGCGCAACGATGACACTAGCGATCCCCTGAGCGGCAGGCCTACCACCGTTTGCGAATGAAGTTAACTATCGTCCCGCCCCAAACGCCGCTTTTTCGGCGACCTGAGGCGAAACGACATGTCCGGCTTTCGGGCTGGCCACGGCCGGCGCGTATCGCCGCCCTTGTGCTGGCCAAATGGGGTGGTGATGTGGCTGTTGCAACCCTACCTCGAGAAATTCAATGCTGCGGCATGGCAGCGCGACGGACGTCCGCTCCTGTTTTCAACCCATTGATTTGTTGATCTATTTTCAAGTCTTTGTGAACGCCCGCAGCAGCGGCAACGAGCGTCGGCTGCCTTGACATAGCCATGAACTCCTGAAAGAGAATGATCGTTCGTTTTTTATTGTGCGCTGCATGGAATGCGGCCAAACCTGCCACCTCCAGCTTTGTTCGAGCACAAAATGCCGCGGCTGAAACCGGATATCCAGAAGGCCCGTCGCGCCCACATCCTCGATGCGGCCGAGCTGTGCTTCGCACGCCATGGCTTCCACCGAACCACGATGCAGGACATCTGCCGGGAGGCGAGCGTCAGCCCGGGCGCGCTCTATGTCTATTTCGACAGCAAGGAATCGCTGATCGCCGGCATCTGCGAGAGGGACCGGGCCGACTTCGCCGACCGTTTCGCGACGGTGGCGACGGCGCCGGATTTCCTGGCAGCGCTGAGCTCACTTGCCGGGCAGTACTTTGCCGAGGAGCCCGCCCATAAGCGACTGATGTGCATCGAGATCGGCCTCGAATCGACGCGCAATCCGGGGGTCGGCGAAATCTTTCGTTCCGTCGACACGTTCGTCATCGAGAGCTTCCAGTCGCTGTTCCAGCGCCTCAAGGACGACGGCCGCATCGATCCCGTGCTCGACATCCCGACTCTCGCGCGGGTCTGCGTCACGATCGGCGACGGGCTGTTCTGGCGCCGCGCCATCGATCCCAACTTCGAGCCCCACGTCATTCTGCCCGCTGTCGTGCAAACGATCGGATCGCTGCTTCGCCCCGTATCAGGCGTACCAACAGACGCTGGCAAGACCCAAGCACTCAGCCCGGAGGCGCAGTCATGCGATTGAAGCTCTTTACCGCAGGCCTGCTGATTGTGGCGAGCGTCGCAGCGCTTGGTTTGACGGGACACTTGCCGCTGCTGCGCAAGCCAACCGAGCCGCGCGCACCGACGACGGCGAAGATCGCGCCGGCCATTGCGGTGACAGTGGCCAAGGCCATCACGGCGGATCTGGTGGAGGTCGTGCTGGTGACCGGCTCCCTGGTGCCGCGCGAGGAGATCCTGATCGGGCCCGAGGTGGAGGGCTTGCGGATCACCGAGGTGCTGGCCGACGAGGGCGATCGGGTCAAGAAGGGCCAGTCGCTGGCCCGACTGGTCAGCGATACCATCGAAACGCAGCTGGCTCAGAACGATGCTGCCCAGGCCAGGGCCCGCGCCGGCATTGCGCAAGCCAAGAGCAACATTGCGGCGGCGGAAGCGCGGCTGGTGGAAGCAAGCAACGCCTACAACCGGGCCAAGCCGTTGACCAAGTCGGGCGTCATCTCCGAAAGCGGCATGGACCAGCGCACCAGTGCCGCCAAGACCGCCGAAGCCAATCTGGCCGCAGCCAAAGACGGCCTGGCGCTGGCGGAGGCCGACCTCGCGCAAGCGGAAGCGCAGCGGCGTGAATTCCTGTGGCGGCGCGGACGGACCGAGGTGGTCTCACCGGCCGACGGCATCGTCAGCCGCCGCGTGGCGCGCGTCGGCGGATTTGCCGCGGGCGCCTCCGAACCCATGTTCCGCATTGTCGCCAAAGGCGAAGTGGAACTCGATGCCGAAGTGACGGAAACGAGGCTGGCTCAATTGCGGGTCGGACAAACCGTCGAGGTGGAAGCGGCGGGCGCCGGTCGCGTCAAGGGCACCATCCGCATCGTGTCGCCGGAGATTGACAAGGCAACGCGACTGGGCCGCATCCGGGTGTTCATCGGCGACAATCCTAGTCTGCGGGTGGGAGCGTTTGCGACCGGCATCATCGAGACGGCGCGCAGCCGTGGCCTGGCAGTGCCAATATCTGCCGTCCAGTACGTGCCGGATGGGGGGGCCACCGTACAAGTTGTGATCGACGGCAAAATCGTGACGCGCGGCGTCAAGCTCGGGCTGGCCCAGGGTAAGCTGATCGAGGTCCGCGAAGGGCTCAACGAGGGCGACGCCGTGGTGGCGAAAGCAGGTACGTTTCTCAGAGATGGCGACAGCGTGCGACCGGTGACCGTGGCCGATCCACGCGTCGGCTCGGCGGGCTGAAGGGGGCGCACATGAACGCGAATATATCCGCCTGGTCGATCCGGCGGCCGGTACCGTCGCTGGTGCTGTTCATGGTGCTGCTGGCGCTCGGCTATGTGAGCTTCAACCAGTTGCCGGTGACGCGGTTTCCGAACATCGACGTGCCCATCATCCAAGTACGGGTGGCGCAGTCGGGCGCGGCACCGTCCGAGCTCGAAACGCAGGTGACCAAGAAGATCGAGGACGCGATTGCCGGCGTCAGCGGCGTCAAGCACATAACCTCGACGCTGACGGAGGGACAATCACTGACCGTGATCGAGTTCCGCCTGGAGACGAACCAGGATCGCGCCCTCAACGACGTCAAGGATGCCGTGGCGCGCGTGCGTTCGGAGTTGCCGCGCACCATCGAAGAACCAATCGTGCAGCGGCTCGAGATTGAGGGCTTGCCGATCCTCACCTACTCGGCCAAGGCGCCGGCCATGACGCTGGAAGAGCTGTCGTGGTTCGTGGACGATGTCATCGTGCGCAATGTGCAAGGCGTGAAGGGCGTGTCGCAGATCCAGCGCATCGGCGGCGCCGAGCGAGAGATTCGCATCGCACTCGATCCGCAGCGGCTGCTCGCTTACGGCATCACCGCCGGTGACGTGAACCGGCAATTGCGCGCCACCAACATCGATCTGGCCGGTGGACGGGGCGAGATTGCCGGCCGCGAGCAGGCGATCCGGACACTCGCCGGCAAGCAGAGCCTGGAGGACCTGGCCGGCACCACGATCGCGCTGCCGAAGGGCCGCAAAGTACGTCTCGACCAGCTGGGTGCGGTGACCGACACGGTGGCCGAGCGGCGCACGTTTGCTGCCGTCGACGGCGCTCCGGTCGTCGCATTCGCCATCTCGCGCGGCAAAGGCGCCAGCGACACTGTCGTGCACGCCGAGGTCGAAAAGGTCTTGGAGAAACTGAAGACGCAGCATCCCGACGTCGAGCTGCGTCTGGTCGACACCACCACGGGCTACACGCAAGGCGCCTACGACGCGACGATGAAGTCGATGATCGAAGGCGCGATCCTGGCGATCCTGGTGATCATTCTGTTCCTGCGCGATTGGCGCGCGACGGTGATTGCGGCCATCGCGCTGCCGCTGTCGATGATCCCGGCCTTCTGGATCATGGATCTGCTCGGTTTCTCGCTCAATCTGGTCAGCCTGCTGGCGCTGACCATCGTCACCGGCATTCTGGTCGATGACGCCATCGTCGAGATCGAGAACATCGTGCGCCACATGCGCATGGGGAAGTCGCCTTATCGCGCTGCGCTCGAAGCAGCGGACGAGATCGGTCTCGCCGTCATCGCCATCACCATGACCATCATCGCCGTGTTCGCCCCGGTGAGCTTCATGGGTGGCATCGCGGGACAATACTTCAAGCAGTTCGGACTGGTGGTGGCCGCAGCCGTGTTCTTCTCACTACTGGTGGCGCGCCTGATTACGCCGATGCTGGCTGCCTACTTCATGCGCGACACGCAGCACGAGGAAAAAGAAGGCGCGTCGATTCGGTCCTACACGCGGCTGGTGCACTGGTCCGTCGTGCATCGCTTCAAGACGGTGGCGCTCGGCCTGATCATCTTTGCGGCCTCGATCGGATCATTCTACCTGCTGCCATCGGGCTTCCTGCCGCCGGAAGACTCGGGCCGCATGCTGCTGGCCATCGAGCTGCCGCCTGGATCGCGCATCGAGGATACGGAGCGCGTGACGCGACAGGTGGACGCAATCGCACGCAAGCGACCAGAAGTTCAAACTGTGCTGGTCAACGGCGGCCAACTGCTCGGCTCAGGCGCCGAGGTGCGCAAGGCAACGCTGACCATCAACATGCTGCCGAAGGACAAGCGCAAGCTCAGCCAAGGCCAATTGAAGGAGCTGATCGCGCGCGACCTTGCTGACATCCCGGATATCCGCTTCTGGTACCTGCAGGACAATGGCCAACGGCAGTTCTCGGTGGTGGTGACGGGCCGCGACGGCGCGGGCGTGACCAAGGTGGCGGCGGAATTGACGGGACAGGCGCGACGGCTCACCGACGCCACCGGCACGCCCATGCTGGCCAACGTCATGTCGACGGCGGAGCTCGACCGACCGGAGCTGATCGTGACGCCGCGCACGGATCTGGCGGCCGAACTCGGCGTGACGACGGACGTGATCTCGGAGGCGGTGCGCATTGCCACGATCGGCGATGTGGGTGCCAATCTGGCGCGGCTCGATATCGCCGACCGGCAGATCCCGATCCGCGTGCAGCTGGACAATCGCGCCCGTGGCGACCGCGGGATTCTGGAGGCGTTGAAGGTTCCAACCGCAAGCGGCGGGGCGGTGCCACTCTCAGCCGTGGCGACGTTCGAACTGGCGCAGGGGCCGACCTCGATCGACCGCTATGACCGGCAACGCCGCGTGCTGCTGGGTGGCGATCTGGTTGGTGATACGCCGCTTGGCGATGCGCTTGCAGGCGTGATGAAGCTGCCAGCGGCAACAGCACTGCCTCCGGGCGTCGAGGTGAAGCAGTTCGGCGATGCCGAGATCATGAAAGAGGTGTTCGAGGGCTTTGCCAAGGCCATGGGCGCCGGCCTGATGATGGTGTTCGCGGTGCTGGTGTTGCTGTTCGGCTCGTTCCTGCACCCGATCACGATCCTGTTCTCGCTGCCGCTGTCGATTGGTGGCGCCATCGTGGCCTTGGCCATCGTCGGCATGCCGATGAGCCTGCCGGTGGTGATCGGCATCCTGATGCTGATGGGCATCGTGACCAAGAACGCCATCATGCTCGTGGACTTCGCGGTCGAGGAAATCGCGCGTGGTGTGCCGCGGGTGGATGCTATCGTCGATGCCGGGCGCAAGCGCGCGCGGCCGATCGTGATGACGACCATCGCCATGGTTGGCGGCATGCTGCCGTCTGCCCTCGGGCTCGGTTCGGGCGGCGAATTCCGCGCGCCCATGGCCGTCGCGGTGATCGGCGGGCTGATCTCGTCGACCGTACTGTCGCTGGTGTTCGTGCCAGCTGTGTTCATGGCCATGGACGATTTCGCCCGCATGATCTGGGGCGTGTTCGGCCGTCTGGTCGGACCGACCGACGAGCCGGGAATCACTGCTGCCGATCGTGGCCAGCACAGTTCGGCCAGCGCGCCGCGGGATCCCGATGCGCTGATCGAATCGCCGCCGATCACCCGGCCGATCGCCGCTGAGTAATATATTCAAGCTGAAGGGATTGCGGCGGACGCCCCGTATCCTTACGTTGCGAGCAGGCGTGCCGAAAAGCAGTGCGCGGCCAAGCCCAGGAGCAGCCTCCATGTTCGATCCCAAAAGCATCATCGATATGCTCACGCGTGGCGCCGGACAGGCCCAGCAGCCGCAAGGCGGCGGCGGTCTTGGCGACATTCTCGGCCAGCTCAGCAAGAGCCTCGGCCAGCAAGGCGGGGCGCCGCAGTCGCAGGGCGGGGGCATGGGCGGGCTCGGCGATATCCTGAAGAACATGGTGCCGAGTGAGCCGCAGGGCCGGCAACCGCAGATGCATCCAGGTAGCGCGCAAGGTGGACAGGGGGGGGTCTCGGCGGCCTCGAAGACATTCTGAAGAACATGCTGCCGGGTGGCGGTCAGGGTGGCCAGCCACACGCACAGCAGCAGGCGCCCGGCGGCGCGCAAGGCGGCGGCCTCGGCGATATTCTGGGCAAGATCCAGGAGCAGCTTGGTCGTCCCGGGCAAGGCGGGCCACAAGGCGCACCAGGCGGCGGCCTGATGGATATCCTGGGCCAGATTCTCGGCCAAGCCGGCCAGGGCGTGAAAGAGGGCGCTCAACGCATCGACCAATCGACCGGCGCTTCGGGGCATGCGCGCGACGCGCTTGGCCGCGCGACCGGCCAGTCACCGGAAGAGCTGCTGCAGCAGCTCAAGGATCTCATCGCGCAGAACAAGCTCGGCGCCGGCGTGGCGGCGGGTGGTCTCGGCACTGTGCTGCTCGGCACCAAGACGGGCCGCGCCATCACCGGCAAGGCCGTCAAGATCGGAGGCTTGGCGCTGATTGCCGGTCTCGCCTACAAGGCGCTGCAGAATTATCAGGCCGGTCGTCCGCTGATTACCGGCGGACCTGAGGCCAACATCACCGAGGCGCCGCGCGGATCAGGCTTCGAAACGGCGGCCATCACGAATGCTGCGGCGACCACCTACCTGCGCGGCATGATCGCCGCTGCGGCCGCCGACGGACGCATTGACGCCAAGGAGCATCAGCAGTTGCTCGGTGGCATGCGGCAGGCGGGGATCGATGCCGAGGCGGAGGAGTTCCTGGCGGCCGAGCTGAACAACCCAGCAACCGTCGATGCGCTGGTCGCCGGCGTCACCACGCAGGAAGAAGCCGTGCAATTGTTCACGGCGGCCCGCATCGCCATCGATCTCGACACGCAGGAAGAGCATGATTTCCTGGTGGCACTGGCACAGGGATTGCAACTGCCGGGTGATCTCATTCAACACATCGACGCGACGGCGCGCGCAGCGACCTGATTGCCGCAATTCATGCCAAGATTGTGACTGTGTACGGGGCGTGCCGAAAGGTGCGCCCCGTGCTAGTTCTGACGCATGGATTCAGTCCGAGCCGAGGTGCCCGATGAAGCAGCCCAAGTCCACCATCAAGCCCGCTAAAGTCACCGCGAAAAAAGCTGCACCAAAGACGACAAATCCTCTGATCGCCGCCTGGAAGACACCATTCGAGGTGCCGCCTTTCGAGGCGATCGAGGCACGACATTTCCTGCCGGCGTTCGCCAAGGCGCTGGAAGAGCACGACACCGAGATCGAAAAGATCGCCGGCCAGACGGCGAAGCCGACCTTCAAGAACACAATCGAAGCGCTGGAAAAGACGGCCAAGCTGCTGCGCCGCGTCGGCGCCGTGTTCCACAACCTGACCGGGGCCAACACCAGCGCCGACCTGCAAGCGATCGAGCGCGAGATGTCGCCGCGGCTGGCCAAGCACTACACGGCGATTGCGCTCAATCCCAAGATTTTCAAGCGAATCGATGATTTGTTCAAGCGCCGCGAGACGCTGGGTCTCGATGCGGAGCAGCTGCGGCTGCTCGAGCGCTATCATCGCAATCTGGTGCGCTCCGGCGCCGGGCTTGGCGCCAAAGCCAAGAAACGCATGGCCGAGATCAACGAGCGGCTGGCGACACTCGGCACGACGTTTGCGCAGAACGTGCTGGCCGAGGAGCAAGCCTACCGGCTGGTGCTCGACGGCGAGACAGATCTGGCGGGGCTGCCCGACTTCGTGCGGGCGGCGGCCAAACAGTCGGCGGCTGATCTGGGTCTTGCGGGCAAGCATGTGATCACGCTCGGACGGTCCAGCATCGAGCCGTTCCTGCAGTTCTCGACGCGGCGGGATCTGCGCGAGATGGCCTTCAAGGCCTGGGTGAAGCGCGGTGAGAATGGCAATGCGCACGACAATCGCGCCATCGCCACGGAGACCGTAGCTTTGCGGGCGGAGCGGGCGAAGTTGCTGGGCTTTCCCACCTTCGCGGCGTTCCGGCTCGACGACGCCATGGCCAAGACGCCGGAGAATGTGCGCGGGCTGCTCGACGAGGTGTGGAAGGCAGCCGTGGCGCGCGCCGGTGACGAGCGCGGGCTGCTGGAGGCTTGCGCGCGCAAGGACGGGCAGAACATCCGCGTCGAAGCCTGGGACTGGCGCCACTATGCGGAGAAGGTGCGCAAGGCCGAATACGATCTCGACGAGGGGGAGATCAAGCCCTATCTGCAGCTCGATCGGATGATTGCGGCAGCTTTCGACACGGCGAACCGGCTGTTCGGGCTGAGCTTCAAAGAGCGGCGCGACTTGCCGAAGTATCACCCAGACGTGCGCACGTGGGAGGTGGTGGATGCGCAAGGACGCCACATCGGCGTGTTCCTCGGCGACTATTTTGCTCGACCGTCCAAGCGATCCGGCGCGTGGATGAGCGCCTATCGCGGGCAACGCAAGCTCGGCGAGGACGTGCGGCCCATCATTGTCAACGTGATGAACTTCGCCAAGGGATCAGCCAGCGAGCCGCCGCTGCTGTCCTTCGACGATGCGCGCACGCTGTTTCACGAGTTCGGTCATGGTCTGCACGGGCTGTTGTCCGACGTGACCTACCCGTCGCTGGCGTGCACAGCAGTCTCCACCGACTTCGTCGAGTTGCCGTCGCAGCTTTACGAGCATTGGCTGGAGACGCCAGAGGTGATGAAAAAGTTTGCGCAGCACTACAAGACGGGTAAGCCCATTCCGGACTCGCTGATGAAGCGACTGAAAGCGGCACGCACCTTCAATCAGGGCTTTGCGACAGTCGAATACGTGTCGTCAGCGCTGGCTGATCTCGAGCTGCATTCGATGGCGGATCCGGGCCAGCTCGATGTTTCCAAGTTCGAGACGGAGTTGCTCAAGTCACGCGGCATGCCACGTGAAATCGTCATGCGGCATCGGCTGCCGCATTTCGCGCACGTGTTCTCGGGCGGCGGCTATGCTTCGGCCTATTATAGCTACATGTGGTCGGAGGTCATGGACGCGGACGCGTTCGACGCGTTCTCCGAGACCGGCGACGTGTTCGATCCGGCCACGGCGAAGCGCCTCAAGGAGTTCATCTACGCGGCGGGCAACCGGCGCGACCCGGCGGAAGCCTACACGGCCTTCCGCGGGCGGCTGCCGACCTCCAAGGCAATGCTCAAGAAGCGTGGACTGGCGGCCTGAGCGTCAGTTTTTCTTGGTTGGCTCCGGCACAGCGGTGGTGGCTGGCGGCGTTGCTGCCGGGCTGACGTCCGTGCGGAAGAAGACATCGACACGCAAGCCGGGCAGCAGCGGGCTGCCGGCATCGACGTCAATCATGACCTCCAGCGTGTCGACATCGGAGGGACGGCGGGGGCCGCGTTGCGCCATCTTGGCGGGCCCCAGCGCCTGGGCGCGCGTCGCGACGGTGCCGGTAAAGTCGCGACCCGGAAAGGCGTCCGTGCGCAGCACGACAGGCTGACCGACGCGAACCTTGGCGACGTCGCGCTCCTCGACTTCGGCGCGCACGCGCAGGCCCGAGACATCGCCGATGACGAGCAGGATCTGCTCCGGCGAGGGGGCGACCGTCTCACCGACGCGGCCGTTGATCTGCAGGACGGTGCCGTTGGCTGGTGCACGGATGCGAGTGCGCTCCAGCGCCTGCTCGGCGAGGGAGACATCGGCACGGGCTGCCGTTAGGCCTGCCTCCAAGCGTGTCGGCAACGGGATACCTGCGGCGGTCTGGGCCCGGCGCAGGCTGGTTCGATCCGCATCGAGCTTCTCGATGGCGGTTCGCAGCGCGGCGCGGTCCCGCGCGATATCGTCGGCGGAGGCGGCGTTGGTGCGGCTCGAGCGCAAGGTGCGATCGAGGTCGGTGCGCGCAATAAGCACAGCGCGCTCACTCGCCAGCGCAACGTCTTCTGCCTGTCGGCGATCGAGCGCGAGGCGACCAACGGCGGCTTCGGCGTCGCGCTCGCGACGGCGGACAGCGGCTTCGGCATCGGCCGCAACCAGGCGGGCACGAGCGTCGTCGTCGTCAACGCGCATGAGCAGGTCGCCGGCCTGAACCACGTCGTTGACGGCGACGGTAATCTCGCTGATGCGACCGGCAGCCTGCGTTCCCAGCCGCACCTCGCCGCCACGCGGCTCGACACGACCGGGTGCCGTTGCCGCCCATGGGGTGCCCTTGATCGGCGCCGCCTGCTGAGCGTTGACGGAATTGACCACCGTGGCAGTCGGACCGGTCGAATCGACGTGGCCACCCATCAAGCTGGCGATCAAGCCCAGGAGCAGCGCCAGAGCGGCGGCAGCGAGCAGCATCAGGAGGGGCGGTTTGCTTGCGGCAGCCATGGTCATGCCTTCTCTTTCGTGCGCGCGGGGCCTGACGGCGCCGTGGCTGGTTTTCCGGTCGGTTGCTGGCGCGTCTCGCCGACGATAACGCCATCCTCGATGTTGACGATGCGGTGGGCGTAAGGAATTGTGCGGTGATCGTGGGTGACGGCCAGAATGGCGCGACTCTTCTCACCCGCCAAATCGGACAACAAGGCCATGACGGATTGGCCGTTCTCGGAGTCGAGCGCGGCCGTCGGCTCGTCGGCGAAGATCAGCGATGGCTTGCCGGCAATGGCGCGAGCGATGGCAACGCGCTGCTGCTCGCCGCCGCTCATATTGCGCGGGTAGGCTTGCATCCGGTGTGATAACCCGACAGCGGTGAGAGCTTCTGTCGCGACGGTGACCGACTTGGGGCCAGAGATGCCCTGGACATCGAGAGCCAGGCGCACGTTTTCGACGGCGGTCAGGGTGGGAAACAGGTTGTAGCCCTGAAACACGAAGCCGATATGGCGGCGACGCAGCGCGGCCAGAGCCTCGGGCGACAAGCCTGCCGTGCTGGTGCCGGCAATGGTGAGGCTGCCTGAGGTCGGTGCCAGGATGCAGCCGAGGATCGACAGCAAGGTGGTCTTGCCGGAACCCGACGGTCCCATCAGCAGGGTCAACTCGCCCGGCTGCAGTGCCAAACTCACGCCCTTCAAGGCGCGCACCAGGCCAGCGCCCTGGCCGAGCTCCTTCACGATATCGCGGGCATCGAGGATACTGGCAGTCGACGTGCTCATCGCGCGAACACCATGGCTGGATCGATGCGGGTGACCTTCATGATGGCGGCAAAGGCCGAGATGGCGCACATGGCAACAGTGAGGACGAGAAGGCCAGCTGCGAGGCCGGGCGTCATAATGATCGGCAGGGCCGACTCCTGGCTGAACCAGACCACGAGCAAGGCAATGATCATGCCGAGCGCATAACCGAAAGCCGCCGAGATCGCCGCCTGCAGGAGGATGACGCGGTGAATGTAACCGGCCGACGAGCCGAGGGCGCGTAAGGTCGCGAATTCGTTCAGATGGTCCTTAGTGCTGGAGTATAGCGTCTGCGCGACGATGACTGTGCCGACCAGCGTGCCGAGCAGGGCGCCGCCGATCAGGGCGATGCCGGCGCCGGTGCCGAACAGCCAATGTTCAAGGCTGCGATCGAGGAACTCGGCCTTGGTCAGGACTTCGACGTTGGCGCCCGTGAGGCGAGATTTGATCTCGGTGCGCACAGCTTCGACGCTGGCGCCGGGCTCCAGCGAGACCAGCAGAAACGTCGACTGTTCGCGCGGCATGTTGATGATCGAGCGGGCACGGTCGAGGGTGGTGAAGACGTACGGCGCCGTGGTGAAGGAGCGAATGCCGTCGGTCATGGCGGCGACGCGGACGCGCGAACTCTCGATCTGGGCCGTGTCGCCGACATTGTTGATGCCGAGGTCGGCGAGATAAGTACGGTCGACCGCGATGGCGTCGGGGGCATTGATGGCGTCAGCCGTGCCGCGGATCACGTTCCAGGGCTTGAGGCCGCCGTCACCTCCATCCGTGCCGACGACGACGGAGAGCGTCGCGCCGCCAGCGGGCTTGCGCCACTCGGCAAAGGACGCGACGAGGGGGACCGCCCGGCGTACGCCCGGCACCGCGAGCACCGAGGGCCGTTCACGACCGGTCAGCGTGCCTGCTTCCTCGAAGCTCTTGGCGCCGAACGAGGTCACCCAGATCTCGGCCGGCGCATTCTCGATCATGCCGACGATCATCTTACGGGCACCCAGATAGAGGCCGAGCTGCACGGCCACCAGCACGATGGAGAACAAGATGCCAACCAGCGTCACAATGAGCCGGATACGATCATGAAACAGGTTGCGAAACGCGAGTGTAAATACCATGTGCCTCAGCGCCGCCGCGAGCGGCTTCAATGCGTTAACGACGAGCCATGCCAAGGTCGGGCGGGCCTGCTGTCCGGTATATAGTGCGTCGATGGCCCAACGGCCATGACCACTTGGCCCCGCGGTTAAGGATAGTCGCGAGATCGGCGGTCGATGGTGTGGCCGACGCCGCCATGCCAGCGCCCTAGTCTCGGCGTTTAGAGACATTTTCGTGAACTTGGCTGGAGAATCCTGCCGTTCACCACCATCGGCCCACTTCGGGAGTAGCCGCCATGCTGACTGCCAGCCTCCCCCACGCCCGGCTGTTTCAGCTCAGGACGATGGGGCGGATCGTGGCCCTGCTCGTGGCTTTGGCCGGTTCGCTGCCGGCGAGCGCACAACAGCCGCCGCCACGAGCCGCTCCGGTACCGGCACCGGGGGCGGCACCCGCGCCCGCGCCAGCGGTGCCGCCTGGTCCAACGGGCCTTTGGATCGACCATACCGGCCGCGGCGTCATCGAGATTGCCGCTTGCGGGCCGAAGTTGTGCGGCCGGATCGTTTGGATGAAGCAGCCGAACGACGCGCAAGGGCGGCCGCTGCGCGACGGGCTCAATCCCGACAAGGCACAGCGTGTGCGTGCGGTTTGCGGGCTGCAAGTCATCGGCGGCTTGGAGCGCCAGCGCGACGGGTCCTGGGACAACGGCTGGATCTACGACCCGGAGCAGGGCGAATCCTTCGACGTGGAGATCCGGCTGCAGGGTCCGGACAGATTGCAGGTCAAGGGCTACAAAGGCCTCAAGTTCCTGAATGAGACCTTCCAATGGACGCGCGCCGTCGTGCCGCCGCAACCCCTTTGCCCAGCTGCGTGACCAATCATTGCCATGGCCCAACCCGAGCTTCGCCTGCTGCCTGTGGCACCGCGTGACCAGGGACTGATCCGGCATTGGCTGCGCGATCCGGGGGTGCAGGCCTGGTGGGGGAATGCGGCAGCCGCCGAGGCCGAGGTGGCCGTGGTGCTGGCCAGCGATGGCGCCCTGGCCCGTATGATCCACCTCGGCGACGAGCCGATCGGCTATGCCCACGCTGTTGACTCCGCGAGCCTGGACGGACCGCTGCCGGTCGCCATTCAACCGGGAACGTTCGATTGCGACCTCTTTATCGGCGTCGCCGCACACCGCGGCCAGGGCCACGGCCAGCGCGCGTTGGACCTGTTGGCGCTGGAGGTGTTCGGAACGACGTTGGCGCTCGCCTGCTCGGTCGTGGTCTCGATCCGCAATGAGCGCGCCGTGCGGGCCTACGAGCGCGTCGGCTTCGTGTGGAAAAGCGTGTGGCAGGATCCGATCGCGGGGCCATCCTGGGTGATGGTGCGCCAGCGACCGGCCGTTTGAGTGTTGCAGAGCATCATGCCGCCCGCCGCTGACGCACGCCGAGCATGATCAGGAAGCCCACGATCAGGAACCCGGCGATCACGCTCATGCCGGCGCGCTGACTCTGGAAGATGTCGGTGACGAGGGCGATGAGCAGCGGTGCCATGAAGGCCGTGACTTTGCCCGAAAACGCGAATAGGCCGAAAAACTGCGTCATCTTGTCGGGTGGGGCCAGATGCGCCAGCAGAGAGCGGCTCGCCGCCTGCACGGGCGCGGCGACGACGCCAACCAACATGGCAAAGGCCAGGAACACCTGCTCGCCGACGGAGGCGAAGATCTTCGAGCCGGCAGCCTTTGGTGCCACCTCCATCCCATAGAAGACATGCGTTCCCGTCACCGACAGGATGCCCAGCGCGCCAATCAGCAACAGCACCAGGGCCGCCAAGATGAGATTGCGGGACCCCAAGCGGTCGTCGAGAAAGCCGCCAATGATGGCGCCGATGGCACCGGTCAAGGTGAGAATGATGCCAAACAGGCCAAGCTCGAACGCCTGCCAGCCGAACACCTTGGCTCCGTAGACACCGCCGAAGGTGAAGATGGCGGTCAGGCCGTCGACATAGATCGCGCGGGCCACGAGGAACTTCAGCATGTCGGGATGCGACGGCAGGTCCTTGAGGGTGGCCAGCAAGGCGGCGCCCGGTGACACCTTGGCGGCATCGGCTGCCTGTACGGGTCGACTATCAGGCACGAACAGGAAGAACGGCAGCACAAACAGGGCAAACCAGGCAGCCGAGAACGGCCCGATCAGGCGGTCCCCCTCGCGGCTGGCGGTATCCAGCTTGAGCACGGGATCAAGGCCCAGAAGCGTCTTGCCGGAGCCCGGATCGGCCGTGATGAAGCCCGCCATCAAGAGCAGCGCCAGCAAGCCGCCGGCATAGCCGACACCCCAGCCGATACCGGACAGGCGGCCAATGCTGCTCGGCGGCACCAGCGTCGGCATGATGGCGTTGATGAACACAGAGGCGAACTCAGCGGCGATGGTGGCAATGACGAAGCACAGCACGACCAGCCACAGCATGGCGCCAGTCGTTCCGGGCTTAGCCAGCCAAAGGCCGCTCATGGCCGCGATAAGGATCACGGCAAACAGCGCGATCCAGGGCTTGCGGCGGCCGCCGCCATCGGCAACGGCGCCCAGGAACGGACTGCCGATGCCGACGAGAACACCGGAAACGGCGGCCGCATAACCCCAGATGGCCTGCCCCCGCATGGCATCGCCGACGACGACGGTGGCGAAGTAGGGGGCGAACAGGAAGGTCAGGATCAACGTGTAGAAGGGTTGGGCGGCGAAATCGAACAGCACCCAGCCGACCAGGGCGCGGCGCGGGGCGGCTTCGGTCACGGCGTGGGCGTGCTGGCTGGCCTCGGCATGGGTCGTGCTCACAATCTCATTCCTTCCACCTGCTCCCCTGATCCGACCATCTCTACACCGGATGACGCCGTCGCGCGTGCCAACTCCGCAATCCTCGTCGCCGCCACGGTCAGCCGGGCCAGCGAAATCTCACCGGGAGCCGCAATGCGCACCAGATCACGTTCGGCGACGTCGATGGCCGTCTTGTGACGGCTCGCCCAGCGACTGAGGCCATCCCGGTCGAAACCCGACCTGAGCGACGACAACGCCAGCAAGCGCAGATTGTCCTCCAAAGCGGCCATACTGCCGGCGATGGCGAGGCGATCGAAATCATCCGTGGCGCGCATCAGCCGAGCGCGGCGGACGAGATCCGAGATGCGCAAGCTCTCGCCGAGGCCGAGCGACGTTCGCGCAGCCTCCGTGACCGACCGGCCCGAGAGATCCGCCAAGGCGACGAAGCGCGGTGTCTCCGTGAGGGCCGACAGCACGGCAAGGCGTTCGGCCAAGGCTTCCGGGGTGCCATCGCGCATGAGTGCGGCGGCAAGATCGGTGCGCTGGCGGGCGAGGGCCTCAGGCAGGACGTCGCCGATACTGGATTGAAGCTCGGCCAACCCGGCGGCGTGACGGGCAATGGTGCCGCCGAGATCGGTTACGGCGGCGCCATCGCGCAAGAAGTAGCCGGTGGTCCTGATGGCCAATTCACGCACGCGAGCATAGAGGCCAAGCTGCGCCTCGCCGCGCATGCGGCCATCGAGGGCATCGATGTCTTTCCAGATGGCGGCCAGATCGAACACGCTGCGTGCGGCCATGAAGGCATAGGCCGTGTCGGCCACGGGTCGCATGGCCTCCTCGGCCAGACGCAGGGGTGTCGGCGCTCCGAGCCGATTGACGAGGCCGTTGGTCAACGTCGTGGCGATGATTTCGCGCCGCAAGCGGTGGCGCGCCAGTTCCGCCGGATAGGCGCGCTGCAAGGCCGGGGGAAAGTAATCGAGCAGCAGCGGCTCCATGACGGGATTGTCGGGTACCTGACTCGCCAACAGGTCGTGCAGCAGCGCGATCTTGGCGTAGCTGGAGAGTACAGCCAGTTCCGGCCGCACGAAGCCTCGGGCGGCCTTGTCGCGCTCGACGAGCTGAGCATCGGTCGGCAGCGATTCCAAACGCCGGTCGAGGACTCGACGCTGCTCCAATGCCCGCATCAGGCGCGCATTGGGGCCGAGCTCCGCGTGGCCCTGGCGTTCGGCAAGGCTCAGCGCGAGGGACTGCTGATAGTTATTGCGCAGCACCGCGGCCGCCACATCAGCGGTCATACTGGAGAGAAGCTGGTTTCTCTCGACCAGCGGCAAGCGACCACCGGCAACGACCGGACCGAGTGCAATCTTGATATTCACTTCCTGGTCGGACGAGTTCACACCGGCCGAATTGTCGATGAAATCCGTATTGAGTCGGATGCCGCGCAGAGCCGCCTCGACGCGGCCGCGTTGCGTCATCCCCAGATTGGCGCCCTCGCCGACAACCTTGGTGCGCAGCTCGGCAGCTGTCACGCGGATAGCGTCATTGCCACGGTCGCCGACGTCGGCGTCGGACTCGCTGGACGCCTTGATGTAGGTGCCGATTCCGCCGAACCAGAGCAAATCCGTTTCGCACTTGAGAATGGCGTTCATGACTTCGGCCGGCGTGAGCGACAGCGCGTCGATCTTGAGGAGGTGGCGCACCTCGTCGGTCAATGCGATCGATTTGGCCTGGCGCGAGAAGACGCCGCCACCCTTCGACAGACTGTTGCGGTCATAGTCGGCCCAACTCGAGCGCGGCAATTGGAAGATGCGACGGCGTTCGGCGATTGCCACACGAGGATCGGGATCAGGATCAAGGAAGATGTCGCGATGATCGAAGGCCGCAACGAGGCGGATCTCCGGTGACAGCAACATGCCGTTGCCGAAAACGTCGCCCGACATGTCGCCGACGCCGACGACACGGACCGATTCCGATTGAATGTCGCGATCGAGTTCGCGGAAGTGCCGCTTGACGCATTCCCAGGCGCCGCGCGCCGTGATCGCCATCTTCTTGTGGTCGTAGCCGGCCGAGCCGCCCGAGGCGAAGGCGTCGCCAAGCCAGAACGCATGGTCGGCGGCAATGCCATTGGCCGTGTCGGAGAAGGTCGCGGTGCCTTTGTCGGCGGCAACGACGAGATAGGGATCGTCTCCGTCGAGGCGGACGACGCCCGGTGGAGGCACGAGTTGGCCATCGACGATATTGTCGGTGATGTCGAGCATGGCCGAGACGAAGATCTTGTAGGCGTCGGTGCCGGCCTTTTGAACCTCCTCGCGCGAGCCACCGCGCGGCAACTGCTTCGGATAGAAGCCACCCTTGGCACCGGCCGGCACGATGACGGCGTTCTTGACATGCTGCGCCTTGGCCAGGCCCAACACCTCGGTGCGGAAATCCTGTGCTCGATCCGACCAGCGGATGCCGCCACGCGCAATCGGAGCAAAGCGAAGATGCACCGCTTCGACGCGCGGGCTCCACACCCAGATCTCGCGATAGGGCCGCGGCTCCGGCGCGACGGTGAGACCGCTGCCATCGTACTTGAGGGCGATCGTTGCCGGCGGGTTGCCAGCCGCGTCGCGCACAAAGAAATTCGTGCGCACGGTGGCCAGAACAAGCGTCAGCAGTTGCCGCAAGATCCGATCCTCGTCGAGGCTCTGGACTTTGGCCAGGGCGGCTTCGATGCGCGCGCGGATGGGGGCTTCGCCAGCAGCGCGCAACGCCGCGGTCGCAGCTCGCGCGGGATCCAGGCGGGCGTGAAAGAGATCGATCAGGTCCCGCGTCGCGCCCGCATGATGGGCGACGGTCTCGGCGATATACCGCGGCCCGAAGGCCGAGCCCAATTGACGCAAATGCGCGGCATAGGCCCGGATCAGGGCTGCCTCGCGCCAGTCTGCCGACGCCTTGATGATCAGGTGATTGAACGAATCGCCCTCGGTGTCGCCCGCCAGAACTGCGAGAAACGCTGCTTCGAGCCGTGCTTCGTGGTGCGGGATGTCGAGCACCGTCGCGTCCGCCGTTTCGAGCACCATGTCATGGAGCACGGCTTCCTGCGGCGTCCCGCCCATTCCAACCACACGCGGCGCAATAGTGTAGGAGCGCTCGTCGATGACGGAAAAGCCGAGGTTCTCCAGTACGGGCACGCGCTCCGACAAGCGGATCGGGCCGCCGAGGCGCATGACGCTGGCTTGAATGCGCGTCGGTGGACTGCCAGGCAGCCGAGCAAAACTCATGGCCACGGGACGTTGGACGGTCAGCTGCTCGATGCGGGCGGCATCGGCAACGGCATGCTCTGGTGTGAAGCGCTCGGCGTAACCGGCAGAAAAGGCACGGCCATAGCGGGCGGCCAGCACCTGGCGCGCTTCGCCGGTCGCCGCGAACGCGTCGACGAGCTGGTCGTCCCAGGTCCGCACGATGCCGGTAATCGCGCTCTCGAGCTCCGCCTCGGAGACGACCGGGGTTTCGCCATGCTGACGTCCGACGATGAAGTGCACGCGCACCAGCGGCGTGTCCGAGAACATCGGCGAGAAGGCACTGATGCGCCCATCGAAGGCGTTGGCGAGATAAGCACCGATACGCTCGCGGACGGTGGTCGTGAAGCGATCGCGCGGGACAAACAGCAGCACCGACACGAAGCGATCGAAACGGTCGGCGCGCACGAAGGCGCGGACACGCGGGCGCAGCTCGAGATTGAGAATGCCGGCCGACCAGCGTGCGAGATCCTGGACACCGATCTGGAACAGCTCATCGCGCGGAAACGTCTCCAGCACGTTGGCCAGAGCCTTGCCGGCATGGCTTTCCGGCGGCGCGCCATGCTCGCGGGCGACGCGCGCAATCTTGTGGCGCAGGAGTGGAATGAGCCGCGGCGACGTGGTGTAGGCCGACGACGTGAACAGGCCAATGACGCGCACCTCGCCGTCCGGACGGCCGTCGGCGGCGTAGCGCTTGATGCCGACATAGTCCATGTGGACACGGCGATGGACCCGAGCCACGACATTGGACTTGGTAATGATCAGCGGGTTCGGCTGGAAGAAGAAGCGGCGCACCTCCGGCGTCATGGCCACCAGCTCGCTGCCGCGGCGCAAGACGTGGACGCTTGGATCGCGGAGTATCCCGAGGCCGGCACCGTCGACGGGGACCAGCTCGCCGTGCTCAGGATCACTCAGCAGGCGATAGTCGCGCACACCGAGGAACGTGAAGTTACCGGCGACCAGCCATTCGAGAAAGGAGACCGACTCGGCCAACTGGTCGGCAGGCGCCGCACCGCTGCGCTGGCCCAGCTCGGCGATGGCGCCTTTGACGCGCGCCAGCATCGGGCGCCAATCATCGACGACCGTGCGTACTTGATCGAGCAATGACGACATGGCTTCCGAGATCGGCGCCCAGGCCGCGACGGGCAGCCGCTCCATGACGACGGCGATGTAGCTTTCCTGATGCCCATCATGCCAGCTGCTGTCGCCCGGCGCCGTGACCGCGTCCAGCACGCCTTCAGGCGTGCGCCGCGTCTTGAAGATCGGATGTAGGACCAGCAGCACCTGATGGCCCCGCGCCTGAACCTCGCCCATGACACTGTCCAGCAGAAAGGGACGGTCGTCGTTGACGATTTCGAGCACGGTGACCGGAACGGCGCCGGTCCTCGATTTCAACTGGCCATCGCGCAGGCGCACGGCGTGGCGGCCGGGCGGCTTGCGGCGCAAGGCTGCAAACGCGGCATTGACCTCGATGGCGAGGGCTTCCGGATCAAGCTCGGCGAGGCTCGCCTCATCTGTCGAGGCCAGCAGCAGGCTCGCGAACAGATCGCGTCCGGTAGCCGACGCCGGCTCCTCGCCGAGGTGAGCCAATGTTGCAGACGCATGGGCGGTCGGTTTGACGGCAGGATCATTGGCCATGGTACGCCTCGTCTGAGCCCCAGATGCCGGCCGCGAGGCCGCTCGGCAAGTGGCTGCATCATCATCGGTTCGCGACGCTGCTTCAATAGCCGTTGTCGTGACTGTGTGCGCCCTCCGGACACATCATCGCGAGGGTCCGTGACGACGACCTGCTGTCCTCCGGCTAAACGGACGGTAACTGCTTGTTAGGCCTATCGCGTTAGCTTTCTGCTTGGCGTCCTCCAGATCAGAATGTGGACAGCTGCAGTTGCGAGCGTTGGGAGTTTGGCATGGATCGCGAACTGGTGGCGCTGGTTGGCGCCGGCCTGCAGGTGACGGCAAGTGGCCTCACGTCGCCGCCTCCTGTCGGCTCGATTCGTGACGGCTATGCCTTCATCGAGCATCTGATGATGTTCGGGGACTCCGGCTTGAAGATCGTCGTGATCGACACCGTCACCACACTGTGGGGTGATTGGCTGCGTTCAGGGTTGCCGCGCGCGGTCGCCGAAGAGCACATCAAGGTTTTGCCTGACATCCTGGAAGAATACCGGATCGAGCCCAGCGCGGTGCTGGCCAGCATGGCAGCGATGGGTGTTTCCGAGAGGACCGGTTGCGTCGCCGCACACCGGCTGGCCGCGATCATCATCGACAAGGCCTCGGCCGACGGCATCTTCACCGACACCGGGATCAACCGGCAGCTGGCGTTCTTCTTCGTCGAGCGCCTGTTGGAATTGCTGCTGACGAAACGGGTCCTGATCAAGGATCTGGAAACGCCCATGCGGACCTACTACGAGCATTTCCAGCCATCGGAGAATGGCTCGGAAACTATCGCGGCGTCCGGTCCGTTCAACGACGACCGTGCCTACGCACGGCCATCGGACGAGCCCACCGGGCGCAGGACCGACATTGCGGCAGCGCACTGAGTTGACCCTGCATGATGTGCGCCAGGGCAGGCACGGCCGCCCCGGCGCATTTTCACCGTGTCCCGCCGCGTCGCATCACGGCCGCGCGGACTTCGCCAAGCGAACCAGCGAGATCATTTCGGCGCGATAGCCGAAAGCATCCTCGCCTTTGGCACCATTGGCCAGCGCGATGACATCATCGTAGTTATAGGACTTCAGGAACGGGTGACCCTTCAGGAGTTGGCCGAAGGCTGCCACGGCCACCGAGAAGCGCACATCGGCGGGCGCGGCGGCGACCGTTGGTACTTCGAACGAGGGGGTGATGGCGACGGTGAGCAGACGGCTCGCCTCTTCCTTCGGCAGCTTGTAGCGCAGCTTCAAGAAGCCCAGCTCGTTCGATGCCGGTGCGGGCTCCGTACGCGGCGCGTCTGGGGCCGGTGCAGCAGCCTTCGCGGCCGGAGGCGCATAGCGCAGATCATCGACGACACGAGGAGCGCCGACGGGCGTTATCTCATAGATCGCGGTGACGCTATGACCCGAGCCGACATCACCGGCGTCGACCTTGTCATTGTTGAAGTCCTCACGGCGCAGCGCCCGAGTCTCGTAACCGATGAGGCGATACTCGGAGACGCGTGCCGGGTTGAACTCGAACTGGATCTTGACGTCCTTGGCGATCGGGAACAGCGAAGACGACGCTTCATCGACCAGCACCTTGCGGGCCTCATTCAAGGTGTCGATGTAAGCCGCGACGCCGTTGCCGTTCTGCGCCAATGTCTGCATGAGCTGGTCGTTGTGGTTGCCCATGCCGACGCCGAGGATCGACAGGTAGATGCCGGTCTCGCGCTTGCGCTCGATGAAGCTTTTCAGCTCATTGCGGTTGGTGATGCCGACGTTCCAGTCGCCATCGGTTGCCAAGATCACGCGATTGACAGCCGCCTTGTCGAAGTTGGCTTCGGCAACCTTGTACGCATCCGTGATACCGGCGGCGCCATGCGTGGAGCCACCGGCGCTCAGGCTATCGATAGCGGCGAGGATTTTCGATTTATCCGCGACCTTTGTCGGCGCCAGGCGAATGTCGGAGCCCGAGGCGTAGGTGACGATGGCCACCGTGTCCTCTGCTGCCAGGTTATCGACCAGCATGCGGAAGCCGTTCTTCAAGAGTGGCAGGCGATCCTCGGGCATCATGGAGCCGGAGATATCGACCAGCAGCACCAGGTTGGCGCGCGGGCGGTCGGCCGTCTTGAGGTCGTAGCCCTTGATAGCGATGTGGACGAGGCGATTGTCAGCGTTCCACGGCGACGGCATGACGGTCACGGTCGGACGGAACGGCGCGTCAGCGGTTTCCGGTCGCGGATAGTTGTAGGGGAAGTAGTTGATCATCTCCTCGACGCGCACGGCATCGCGCTGCGGCAAGCGGCCCTGATTGAGCGAGCGACGCACGAAGGAATATGAGGCCGTGTCGACATCGACGGAGAATGTTGACACCGGTTCCTGCGCCACGGACTTCACGGGATTGATCGGCGTCGACTCGAACTTGTCGCGGCCCTGCTCAATGGCCTGCTTCTTTGCTTCTTCAGGCAGCACGTGAAAACCGGGACGGCGATCCTGCTGCGCGCGATCGTCGAGGCGACCGACACGTTGCGGCGGCTCCATGACCAGGCCCGGAATCGGACGTGGTACGGCGGACGGCGGCGGCGCGGTTGGAACGGCGGCCATGCGATCGGATTCGAGCCGCTGGCGCGCGGGCATTTCGGCGGCACGCCCTTCATCAGCGCGGCGCGGGGCATCGGCGACGTCCGGCTTGCGCTTGTCTTGAGCGGCTTCCCGCATAGCGGGCTGGGCCGGCGGTGCTGCGGGCGCGGCTGCTGGTCTTTCTTGTGGGTTGATCCCGGTCGAGCGTCTGTAGGTGGACCCATCATCTGGCCCAACACGGTTCTTCAAGCCCGCAACAACGTCGTTAAACGTGCCTTTCACTTCGCGGCCGGACTGATGCACCATCACGGCCAGGGGAACGCCGACAGCCAAAGCTGCAAGCGAGGCGGCGATGGCCATATTGGGTCGTGCAAACATCGTGGATCTCCTTCTCTCTGTCGATGTCTGCGTTCGACGAGCGAAGGGGATGGGTTCCTTGGGGGCAGCCGCAGATGTCGCCACAGCTAGAGTTGAATTTTTGTCAAAAGCGTCGAGCGCCGCCGAAATCGCGGTCTTGCGCGCCTCCGGACGCGACGCCGGGACGGGTGTCCCTTTCAGCTTGTCCAAATCGAAGTCGCTCATGATTTTGCAACCTTCAGCTCAGGCGCATTGGCGGACGACGCCTCCAGTAGCACCTTCAAGCGCTTCCGTGCCTCATGCAGATGCCAGGACACCGTCTTCTCCGAGCAGCCCATTGTTGCCGCGGCTTGCGCATGACTTTGTTCTTCGCCGTACACCAGCAACACGGCCTCGCGCTGCTGGCCTGAGAGCATGCGCACCGCCGCCCACAGACCTTCGCTGTCGTCTCGCGCTTCCGTTGCCCAACGCGCAGGTGCACCGGCATCCGCATCATCGACAAGGGACATCATCTCTGACGGCTCGAGGACCTTGATCCTTTGGCGCTGGCGGAGCACATCGGTGGCCGCGTTGTGGGCGATGCGCCAGATCCAGGTGCCGAACTCGGCGTCGCCACGATAGGACCGAACGGCCGTTGCCAGCTTGACGCAGACGTCCTGCGCCACGTCCTCGGCGTCCGTCTGTGAGCCCGTCAGACGCCAGGCCAAGCGGTGGATCCGCTCGTAATGGCGGTCAAGCAGGACGGCCAACGCGTCCCGCTCGCCATTGGCCGCCGCCAGAGCGAGTTCGCGGTCACTCCTGGTGCCGTGCATGCCGTCATTCACCGGCCGCGTTCCCCTTTTGATCGGCTGCTGCCGATCACCACCATGCCCCTTGGACGGGCTTACAAGGCACGACCTTTGGGGGCCTTGAAGATTTTTTCTAAGCTCCAGGCGGTCCGGAATTAGTCTTTCATCGCGGCGATGTCAGGGCGCAAGGTCATTCGCCCCCAATTCAGTTGACAGTGCGCCCTGCGGAAAGCGATCTAGCGGGCAATGGACGTGAGGCGGGCCTCAGATCCGCGACGTATCCTTGGGAGGACGACATGACGATCATTTCGCGACGGTTGATGACTGCTGCGTTGGCCATCAGTGCCGGTGCGGCATGGCTTGGTGCGGCTGGGCCTGCTGCGGCGCAGCAAAGCTGGGCCGAAGTGGAAGCTGCCGCCAAGAAGGAGGCGAAGCTCACGCTCTATCACAACATCCGCCCCGCCGGCATCGAAGAGATCCTGAAGAAGTTCCGCGCCAAGTATCCGGAAATCCAGACTGAGCAGATCCGTCTCGGCTCGGGACCATTGAACGAGCGCTTCCGTACGGAATTCGCGGCCAACCGGCACATTGCTGACGTCGTGATCACCTACGCCGACAGCGACTTCATGAAGGAAGTGCCGAACTGGTTCGCCAAGTGGCAACCACCTGAGCTCAAGGGCAACTTTCCGGCCAGCGTGAACACGAGCGACCAGCTCTACGCCATCATGCAGGTGCGTGAGGCGATCATCTGGAACAAGAACCTGGTGAAGGACGCCGACGCGCCCAAGGAGTGGGCGGATCTGATGGATCCGAAGTGGAAAGGCAAAGTCGCGCTCAATACGCCGTGGCGGTCGATCTCCGTGCAGCAGATGTTTGCCTACTGGGAGAAGATCGGCATCAAGGACGCGGCGGAGAAGTTCAAGGCCAACGACGTGCGCTTCTTCGAAGGCTCTAGCGGCATCATCCAAGCCGTCGTCCGCGGCGACGCAGCGGTGGCGCACATCACGGACATCCCTCTCAATGGCATGCTGGCGGACGGCGCGCCGATCGGCTTCACGTATCCCAAGTCGGGCACAACGACGTCGGACTCGATCGCCGGCGTTGCAGCAAAGGCGCCGCATCCGAATGTCGGCCGTGTGTTCGTGAACTGGCTGATGACCAAGGAAGGCCAGGCCCTGCTCGTCGATCAGGGCGGCCTTTCGGCCACGCGCAACGATGCACCGGCGCTGTCGCATGTGCCGGCCACGGCCAAGCTGTCGAATGTGGTCGACGGCATGACCGTGCTGACGCCGGAGATTCAGAAGCCGCTGATCGAGCACTGGCGCAAAGTGTTCGGTGTAAAGTGACCATCGACATTGCCGCGTCGGATCGAAAGTTCAGCGTGTGACAGTCGCCGAAGAGTCCAAAGCCGACGCAGGCGCAGGTGCCGCGTCAGCGCTCAATACACCACGCAATCCGGGCACGGGCGTCCTGCGGGCGCTGTATTGGCTCGTGTTCGCGGTCACGATGCTGCTGGTCTTCATCCCGCTGGCAGCGCTGATCTACGGCAGCTTCCGCACTGCGGCGCCCGGTGACCCGCATGGCGCCTGGACACTGAAAAACTATGCCGGCCTGTTCTCGGAAGGTGTCCTTGGGACGCTGCTGCTGACGTTGTGGATCGGCACCTTGACGGCCGTCATTTCGGTCATTTTCGGCGTCGCGATCGCCTTGCTGGTGCATCGCACCGACTTCAAGTACCCGAACACCATCACGGCGCTGATCGGCCTCGCGTTCTATTTTCCGTCCTTCATTCTGGCGATGGCCTGGATCATCATCGGCTCACCGGGCGGCATCATTAATTACGTCTGGAACACCGTGCTCGGGCTGCCGGGCAAGATGGACATCTACACGACGTGGGGCATCGTCCTGGTGATGGTGCTGCATCAGGTGCCATTTGTTTATCTCACCATGCGCGGGCCGATCACAGCCATGGATGGAATCTATGAGGAGGCCGCGCGCACGTCCGGCGCCACCCCGGCACAGGTGCTCCAACGCATCACGCTGCCGCTGCTCGGCTATTCCGTGGCCTCGAGCTTCATCCTGACGTTCATCACGTCGATCGAGCAATTCGCTATTCCCGCACTCATCGGCTCGCCAGGGCGGATCTATGTGCTGGCATCGCAGCTCTATCTATTGTGCCGCTTTCCACCGACGGACTATGGCCTCGCTGCCGCCATCGGCCTCACACTGTCGGCCATCACGGGGCTCGCCATCTGGGTGCAACGGCGCATCGTCGGCAGCTCGCGACTGACCACCGTCGGCGGCAAGGCCGGGCGACTGACGCCAATTCGCCTCGGGCGCTGGAAGTGGGCGGCCTACCTGCTGACCTTCGGCTTTGCCTTTCTGGCGCTGGTCCTGCCGGCGCTGATTCTGGTCTACACGTCGTTGATCAAATTCTTCAATGCCAACCCATTCATGGCGGCGTACACGACGCGAAACTATTCGCAGATCTGGAATGACGCCGGTACGCTGACCAGCTTCAAGAATACGATCATCGCCTCGGGCATTGCCGCCGGCATTGGTGCGGGACTTGGCTTTCTCGTCTCCTATTTCACGCTGCGAGAACGGCCGACGGGCAGCCGGGCGCTGGATGTGACGGCCAGCCTGCCGTTCGGCATTCCGGGCATCGTCATCGGCCTTGGGCTACTATGGGCCTATGCCTATCTGCCGCTGCCGCTCTACGGCACGCTGGCGATCATCATCATCGCCTACATCACGCGCTATCTGCCCTACGCCACGGAGACCATCGGAGGGCAGATGGTGCAGGTCGACAAGAGCCTTGAGGAAGCCGCCTGGGTGTCGGGAGCGTCGCGCGTCGAAACGCTGTCGAAGATCCTGCTGCCGATCGTGCTGCCGTCGGTGCAGAGTTCGTTCTTCCTGCTGTTCATGGCCTTCTTCCGCGAGATCTCCTCGGCGGTGCTGCTGTTCACCGCGGCGACCACGGTGATCTCCGTGTCGATTTTCAACCAGTTCGAAGTGGCAAACTGGGGCGCCGCCAGCGCGCTGTCGGTGATTGCGACGCTGATCATTTTCGTCGTCATGTGGCTGATCCTGTGGCTGTCGCCGAACGCGCGCCGCAAGTGGAGTTGAACCCGTCCAGATGAGCATTTCGGTCAAGAACCTGATCAAAATCTACGGCACCAACAAGGTGGTTGACGGCGTCTCGTTCGAGGTGGCGAAGGGCGAGTTCGTGTCACTGCTCGGCCCCTCCGGCTGCGGCAAGACCACCACGCTGCGCTGCATCGCAGGGCTTGAGGAAGCGAACGGCGGCGAGGTCGCCATCACGGGGGAGATGGTGTCAGCACCGGAGCGTAATGTGATGCTGCCGCCGAACGCCCGCGATGTCGGCATGGTGTTCCAATCGTATGCGGTGTGGCCACATATGACGGTGGCCGAGAACGTGGCGTTCCCGCTGAAGATCCGCAAGACCGAGGTCAAGACGATGGCCGATCGCGTCGACTGGGCGCTCGGCATCGTCGGGTTGAAGGCACTGAGCGAGCGAACGCCGTCGCAACTCTCCGGCGGACAGCAACAGCGGGTGGCACTGGCGCGCGCCATCGTCGGGCGGCCGCGCGTGTTGCTGTTCGACGAGCCGCTGTCGAACCTCGACGCGAAACTGCGTGACACGACGCGGGCCGAGATCCGGCGGCTGCAGAAGGAACTCAATATCGCAGCGCTGTATGTAACGCACGATCAGGCCGAGGCGCTGTCGATGTCGGACCGGGTCATCGTGATGGACAAGGGCGTCATCCAGCAGGCCGGCGCACCGAAGGAGCTGTACCGGCGCCCGATCAACAAGTTCGTTGCCGATTTCGTCGGCGTGGCGAGCTTCATCGATGTGACGCCGACGGGGGCTGCCGATACCTGGAAGCTGCCGGACGGGTCGACCATCAAGGCTGACTCGAGCGCGGCGCAGGCCGGCAAGCAGCACCAGTTGATGTTGCGACCGGAGGCGGTGGGCCTGGCGCCGATCGGCACGCCGTTCCAGGGCGACGACGTGCAGGCACTCAAGGGGCGCATCGTGGAGGCCAGCTATCTCGGCGCGTACTCGGAGTATCTGATCGAGGCTGGCGGCTCGCTCATCCGCGTGCATGCGGGCGAGGATCTGGCGCCCGGCTCCGAGGTGGCGATGGCATTCCGGACCGTCGACGCGCGCATCGTGCTGGTTTGAGCGGCTTTCGCGCGGCTGGCGCGCTCAGCCTTCGAAGCGATACTGCGTCGAGCAGAACTCGCACGTCACGCTGATAGCGCCGTCAGGCTCGCGCATGCTTTGGCGATCCTCGGGCGTGAAGCTGTCGAGGAAACCCTTGATGCGATCACGCGAGCACCGGCAACGGGCTTCCAGTTGTACCTCGGGAGAGACGCGGACGCCTTCCTCGTGGAAGAGGCGCAGCAACAAGCGTTCCGGCGACAGCGTCGGGTCCGTGAGCTCGTGCGCCTCGACAGTGGCGGCGAGCGTTGAGACGCGAACCCAGTCCTCATCGTCGGAGCCATCGAGGCGAGCGTCGCGCTCTTCTGGTGTCTCGTCGGGGCGAGGATCGCCACCTGCGACGGGCACATGTTGCAGTACAAGACCGCCAGCACGCCAGCGCCAGCCGCGATCCGGCGGTTTACCGGCAATCGCCGGTTTGGTTGGCGGCGTCATATGCCGGGCGACCGCCAGCGCGATGAAGGTCGGCAGCTGCTCGGACTGGCGGAAGTAATCGTTGGCGGCCTCGGCGAGGGAATCGCCTTCCAAGGCGATGATCCCCTGATGGCTTTCCTGCTCGCCACCGGGATCGACGGTCAGCGCCATGCGGCCCTGGCCCAACAAGGCGCCGGGTGCGATCCGGCCGCCACCGGCAGCCAGCGCAGCAATCTTTTGGGCGTCAAAGGCGGCGTAGCCTCGCAGGGCGCCGGGTGATTCGTACTGCGTGACCAGGAACCGGAGTGGGCCATCCGTCTTCGTCTGCAGAATGAGACGGCCACCCGCCTTGATCGGCTGGCCAAGCAAGGCGGTGAGCGCCAAGGCCTCGCCGAGCACCTCGCTGACCGCGACGGGATAGTCATGGCCTGACAGCACCCGGTCGACGACAGCGCCGAGGCGGACGATGCGGCCGGCCATGCGCGAACGGATGGTGCCGAAGGGCAGCACAATGTCATCGGGGTAGTCGCGCCTGGCCTCGCGCGCGCTGTCGGGGCCCCGCGCCATCACTCAGACCCCAAGACACCAGGCGAGAATCGCCTTTTGCGCGTGCAGCCGGTTTTCGGCCTCGTCGAAGATCACGGACTGGGGACCGTCGATAACGGAGGCCGTCACCTCGTGGCCGCGATAGGCGGGCAGACAATGCATGAAGACGGCACCCTTGGCGGCGCGCTTCATCAGGTTGTCGTCCACCGCATAGGGGCCGAGCATCTGCTTGCGGCGCGGCGCATCCGTCTGGCCCATGGAGACCCAGGTATCGGTGACCACGCAGTCGGTGCCTTTCACCGCTTCGTTGGGATCGTCGGTGAGCAGGATGTCGCCGCCCTCCTGGCGCGCCCAATCGAGCACCCGCTTCTCCGGATTGAGCTGCGGCGGGCAGGCGAGTCGCATGGTGAAGCCCAGGCGCACGGCGGCATGGATCCAGGACGCAGCGACGTTGTTGCCGTCACCGAGCCACGCCACCTTGCGGCCCTTGATGGGGCCATGCGACTCCTCGAGCGTCATGATGTCGGCGATGATCTGGCAGGGATGCGAGAGATCGGTCAGGCCATTGATGATCGGGACGGTGGCGTTGGCCGCGTACTCGACGACCGTTTCATGCTTGTTGGTGCGCAGCATGATGGCGTCAACGTAACGCGAGAGCACCTTGGCGGTGTCGGACACCGGCTCGCCGCGGCCGGTCTGGAGATCGGTGTGATTGAGCGCGATGGTCTGGCCACCAAGCTGACGCATGGCGACGTCGAAGGAGACCCGCGTGCGCGTCGACGGCTTCTCGAAGATCATGACGAGAATGGCGTCCTCGATCCCCTTCGGACGCAGCTCCTTCGGTGGCCGCTTGCCGGCCTTCTTCATGGCGTGGGCCATGTCAACGATGCGCCGCAGCGTTGCAGCATCGATCTGATCGAGGTCGATGAAGTGGCGGATAGCCTTGGCCCGGCTGCGCGCCGGCTTGGCGGAAGCTTTGGTCAACACGTGCGTCAGCCTACGTTCTTCTTCACGGACTTGATTGCGTCGGAGAGACGCCGGATGCCGTCCTTCATCTCATCCTCGCTGACGGTCAGCGAGGGCAACAGTCGAATGACGTTGTCGCCGGCCGAGACCGTGAGCAGCTTCTCGGCGGTGCACGCTTTCATGACGTCGCCGGCCGGGATCTTGTCCTTGAGGCGAACACCTGCCAGCAAGCCGTGGCCGCGCACTTCTTCGACGGCGTCCGGGTGCTCGTCCTTAAGGGCGGCCATGAGCTGCTTGAACCGCAAGCCCTTCTGCACGACGCCATCGAGGAAGCCCGGCTCGAGCATGACGTCGAGCACGGCGTTGCCAACGGCGGTCGCCAGCGGATTGCCGCCGAACGTCGAGCCGTGCGTGCCGGGAACCATGCCTTTGGCGGCTTCCTTGGTGGCCAGGAAGGCGCCGAGCGGAAAGCCGCCGCCGATGGCCTTGGCGATGGCCATGACATCAGGCTCGATGCCGGCCCACTCGTAGTGGAAGAGCTTGCCGGAGCGGCCCATACCGGATTGGACCTCGTCGAGAATGAGCAGCAGGCCATGCTTGTCGCACAGCTTGCGCAGACCTTTCAGGAACTCGTTGGGTACGACGCGAACGCCGCCTTCCATCTGCACCGGCTCGATCATGATGGCGGCGGTCTCGGGCACGATGGCCTTCTCGACAGCGGCAAGGTCGAAGCCGACCAGCTGATCGAAGCCTTCAGCTTTCGGACCGAAGCCTTCGAGGTACTTCTTGTTGCCGCCGGCCGCCAACGTCGTCAGCGTGCGTCCATGGAAGGCGCCCTCGAACGTGATGATGCGGATTTTCTCAGGGTGGCCGTTGGCGTGATGATACTTGCGGGCCAGCTTGATGGCGCCCTCGCAGGCCTCGGCGCCGGAATTGCAGAAGAACGCGCAATCGGCGAAGGTCACTTCAGCGAGGCGCTCGGCCAGAGTTTCCTGGTTCTTGACGCGATAGAGATTGGACGTGTGCCAAAGCTGCTGCGCCTGCTCGGTCAGCGCCTTGACGAGCCGCGGATGGGCATGGCCCAGGCCGTTCACCGCAATGCCGCTGGTGAAATCCAAATAGCGCTCGCCGGCTGTCGAGATCAGCCACGAGCCTTCGCCGCGCTCGAACACCACGTCCTGGCGGCCATAGGTCGACATCACTGCCGGCGACGGGCCCGACGATGCCATCTTGCCATCGGTCCTGGTCGGCTTGGCGTCAGACTTCTTGGTGGCAGCCTTTTGGGCGGGAGCCTTGGCAGAAGAAACTTTCGAGGGAGCGGCCATGTCAGTAACCCCGTTAGGAACCCCGTCAGAAACGAAAAAAAGCCGCCATCGGCGGCGGCCCGGACATGGAATTAATTAAGTCTGATGCGACGTTATGTCAATCGTTCATCCTTCGCGTCGCGCACGCCCACTTCGCAACTGCGCAGACCGAGTTGAGGACCGGACAGGGGTCAGACCCACCGAGTTGGGGTCAGACCCAAGGGTCTG
>JBJXDZ010000131.1:0-12521 GCA_046154645.1 Hyphomicrobiaceae bacterium | reverse complement strand
AGTTGGGGTCAGACCCAAGGGTCTGACCCCAACGCCTGCGTATAGCCGACGTGGCGTCAGTTCTTCTTGGCAGGCGCTGCGGGAGCGGCTGGTTTGGCGGCGGGAGCCGGTGGAGCTGCGGCTTCCTTCTTGGGCGGAATGGAAACGATTTCCATGGGTGCGGCGTGATAGCGGAAGCCATCACCCTGCTTGGAGACATACCCATAACCCGGCCATGGGAAGTGGAACGACAGCAGCGGGATCTTATCCTTGGCCAGCATGTCCAGCATCTTGACGCGCGTTGCCGCCGATTGCTTCGGATCGCTGTCGTAGGCGAACTCCAGGCGCGGGCGCTCAACGAGCAGGATCTGGTGATGCGTGAGGTCACCGACGAAGCAAACTTTTTTGTTGTCGGACTGGATCATGTAGATGGTGTGGCCGACAGTGTGGCCGGGCGCCAGAATGGCCGTGATGCCCGGCAGGAACTCCTGGCCGTCTTTCACGAAGACGATGCGATCGCGGTAGGGCAGCAGGTTGTCGCGTGCATGCTTGACGAAGGCTTTGACCTTGTCGTCGGTCAGCTTCTTCTCGTCGGTCCAGAACTCATAGTCCTGCTGGTTGATGTAGACCTTGGCATTGGGGAACAGACGCCGGCCGCGCGCGTCGGCCATACCGCCAATGTGGTCGATGTGGGCATGACTGATGACGACGGCGTCAATCTGGCCTGGCTGAATGCCGGCTTCGCGCATGCTGGTCAACAGGCGGCCGGTGGTGGGGCCGAACATCTTGCTGGTGCCCATGCCGGTGTCGAACAGCACCAGATGCGTGCCGGTATTGACGATCGGTGCATTCTGCTCGAGCACGACGTTGGTTGGGCTCAGATAGTTGTCGGTGAGAAGTTTGCTGATTTCCTCCTTGCTGGCGCCGAGGAAGTTGGTCGAAGGGTCGCCTAACGGCAATGGGCCATCGGAAACCATGGTGACCTGGGCCTTGCCGAGGCCGAAGCGGTAGTAGTACGGCGTTTGAGTCTTCAGGAGCGGCGCGCGGGCGGCGCTTTCTGAGGCGGCGGTGCCGAGCAGACCTGCACCGGCCAAGGCGCCGGCACCCAGCAGCACGTCCCGCCGCGAAGCTTTCGTTTCCGTCATGTTTGGTCTCCATCCCGTTGCCCGGAACCGGTCCGACGGCTGGCCTTGGCTTGTTCGGCGCAGCATCGTCCAGTTGATCGCTTGGCTGTTGAAGTTCCGGATGGGCCAACGCTAAGCCGGAATAAGGTCAACGTTCAAGGGTGCTTAGACGTGCGCGTTCAACGCTGCAGACGTGTCATGCGCTCCAAGGCATCGACCTGGGCCTTGCGATCGTCGTCGTCCTCCGCCGTAAGCGCAAGTGCTCGACGGTAATCGGCAACGGCTTCGTCGCGGCGTCCGGCTGTTTCGTAAAGGACACCGCGATAGACCAATGCCTCGACATGATCCTCGTAGAGCGCCAACACACGGTTGTAGTCGGCGATGGCGGCCTCAGCATTGCCGCCGAGGTCATGGGCGCGGCCACGGCCGAAGTAGGCGGCCTGAAACTTGGGATCAAACGCGATGGCCTTGTCGTAGTCGGCGATGGCCTGCGTGAGCTTGCCGGTCTGGCGATACGCGTCGCCGCGATTGCGGTGCGCGCCAGCATATTTGGGGTCGATGACGATGGCTTTGTCGTAATCAGCCAAAGCCCGATCCAGTTGCCCGCGCCGCTTCAGCACATTGCCGCGGTTGTTGTGGGCGAATGCGTAAGCCGGGTCGAGCGCAATGGCCTTGTCGTAGTCGGCCTGAGCGCGGTCGAGATCGTTTTTCTGCTCGAAGTAGAGGACGCCCCGATTGTTGTAGGCCTGCGGATAGCTGGGATCGGCCTTGATGGCATTCGTGTAATCCCGGATGGCATCATCGTAACGTTTCAGGGCCGCATAGGAAATCGCGCGATTGTAATGCGCTTCGCGGCGACCCTTGTTGTTCACGCCACCGCTCTTGAGGATGCGGGTGCAGGCCTTGATGGCGGCGTCATCATCTTTACCGGCGCAGATGTCAAAGTCCTTGCTCTGTTGTGCGATGGCGACCGACGGCATAACGACAAAGGCGGCGATGGCGAGAATGGCTTTGAGCATTGAGGGAACCCCATCTGGTCTGGCGACAATGGCTGCAACAGTAGCGAGCTGTTGCCGCACTGACTAGACCAACAACAATGGCCAGCGATGGGGTTTCGCCGGCCTTGCCGTATGGGGTGATTTCGACCGTCGATCAGCGCTGCAGGCGCGTCAGTCGATCAAGCGCCTCTGCCTGGGCTTTGCGATCAAGATCGTCCTCGGCGGTCAGATTGATGGCCTTGCGATAGTCGGCGATAGCCTCGTCGCGGCGACCGAGATTCTCGTACAGGATGCCGCGATAGGCGATCGCCTCGACGTGCTTGTCGTAGAGGGCCAGCACCTTGCTGTAGTCGGCAATGGCGGGCTCGAACTCGCCGCGGGCATCATAGGCGCGAGCGCGACCGAAGTAAGCGGCCTGGAACTTGGGATTGAACTCGATCGCCTTGGTGTAATCCGAGACGGCCTGCGTGTAGTCACCGAGCTGGCGGTAGCTGTCGCCGCGATTGCGGTAGGCGCCATCGTACTTGGGATTGATCGCAATCGCCTTGTTGTAATCGGCAATGGCGCTGTTGAAGTCCTCGCGGCGCTTGTAGACGTTGCCGCGGTTATTGTAGGCGAACGCATAATCCGGCGACAGCGTGATGGCTCGATCGTAGTCCTGCTTCGCGCGGTCGAGATCGTTCTTCTGCTCGTAGAACAGAATGCCGCGGTTGTTGTAGGCGTGGGGGTGGCTCGGGTCCGCCTTGATGGCCTCGGTGTAATCGGCAATCGCTTCATCGAAGCGGCGACGATTGGAGAGCGAAAGGGCGCGGTTGTAGTAGACCTCGCGCCGTTGCTTGGCGTCGAGCTTACCTGCCTTGATGAGGCGTGAGCAGGCCGTGATGGCAGCGTCGTCGTCGCTGCCGGCGCATACGGACTGGTCCTTCTTGTTGGCCTGGGCCAAAGCCAGGGTCGGCATCATCAACAGTGCCATGATGACAGTGAACTTGCGGAGCATTCGTGTCGTCCTCGCGTGGGGAGCCGCTACGATTCAGATTCTACACCAATCCCTATTTGGTGCCCATTGAGAAGCAACTGTATGGTGTTCAAAATTTCGTCGACGACGCGTGATCACGGCGCAACATGGCTAATGCGGCCTCAGGATCGAGCCGCCCATCGTAGAGCGCGCGGCCCGTAATGGCGCCAGCCAACATGGCGTGCTCGGGGCGCAACAGATCGGCGATGTCCTGCAGCGAGGCGAGACCGCCCGAGGCGATCACCGGGATCTGCGTGGCGCGTGCAAGCTCGGCCGTGGCCGGCAGGTTGAGGCCCTTCAAGACGCCATCACGCTCGATGTCGGTATAGATGATGGCGGCTACGCCGGCGTCCTCGAAACGGCGGGCCAATTCGATGGCGCCAAGCTCGGACGTTTCGGCCCAACCTTCGACGGCGACCTTGCGACCCTTGGCGTCGATGCCGACCGCGATCTGGCCGGGGAACTTGGTGCAGGCTTCGCGGACCAGGGCCGGATGGCGCACGGCGACGGTGCCGAGAATGACGCGGCGGATGCCTTTTGTGAGCCACGACTCGATGGTGGCCAGATCGCGGATGCCGCCACCGAGCTGGGCGGGAATGGTCAGCGCCTTCAGGATCGCCTCGACGGCGGCACCGTTCACGGGCTTGCCGGCAAAGGCGCCGTTGAGGTCGACGATGTGCAGGTATTCGAAACCTTGGTCCTGGAACAGGCGGGCCTGCGCGGCGGGATCGTCATTGAAGACGGTGGCGGCGTCCATCTCGCCGTACTTCAGGCGGACGCACTGGCCGTCTTTCAGGTCGATGGCAGGAAAGAGGATCAAGAATCGGCTCTCCACAGGGGTGGTGCGCGTCGGCGGTCACCAGAATGCTGGAATTGGGATAGATTAATGGAACCAAGATCGAATCAAGGTCAAGCGCCAACGTGATTGCCATCGATGACAGCCCTGAGACGCCGAAGCCTGTCGCGCCGCGCGCGCTGACGGAGGCGGATGCCGTCGAGATCTGGATCGCGCGGTGGCTGCGGATCCGGCGCAAGGATCTGATGGCGCGGTTTGGCTGTGATCCGAAACGGCTGTACGAGATCTGGTGGGGTGAGCGGTTTCCCGGCGCCCGTCAGAAAGCCGAAGATGAGTTCCGGCGGCGCTATCCCGGCCAGATCGAGCGCACGGGCGGCTTCGGCTACCGGCGTATTCCGCGCGCGGCTGCACCGTTGCCGGGGCAACAACTCGATCTGTTCGGCAGCTGATCTCTCAATAGGTGGCGAACATGCGCTTGATCTCTTGAGCGTCCTTGGTGCGCGTGAGAGCCAGCGCCAGCAGGATGCGGGCCTTCTGCGGCGTCAGATTGTCGGCCGTGATGAAGCCTGAATCGACGATCTTGCTCGATGGGAAGGTGCGGCCCGAGCCGGCGCGCGAGGAGATGACGACGGTCACTCCGGCTGCGACGGCGGCTTTGAAGGCCTCCATTTCAGCTGGTGCCAGCATACCCGGTGCGAAGCCGGCAGCGACGATGCCTTTGGCACCTGCCTTGACGAACGCACGTGTCGCCTCGCCATCGTTGCCGGCGTAGGAGTAGGCGATGTCGACGCGAGGCAAGGCATCGAGCTTGCGAATGTCGAACTCGGTGTCGGGTGCGCTTTTGCGGATGGGTTTGCGATAGTAGCTGAGCTTATCGCCGTCGGCGTGGCCCAGCGCGCCGAAGTCCGGCGAGCGGAAGGTCTGCAGGCGGGCGGTGGAGGTTTTCGTCACCTCGCGCGCGGCCTGGATTTCGTCGTTGAGGCAGACCAGGACGCCGAGGCCGCGGCTGTCGGGATGCGATGCCGTACGCACGGCGTTGACCAGATTCATGCCGGCGTCGGTCGACAGGGCGCTGGCGGGGCGTTGCGCGCCGACGATGACGATGGGGATTTTGACTTTCGCGGTGAGGTTGAGAGCGTAGGCCGTTTCCTCGAGCGTGGCGGTGCCGTGCAAGACGACAATTCCCGCGAGGTCGGGATGGGCTGCGACCGCCTTGTCGGCCTCGAGCACGATCTGCTTCCATTCAGGGAAGGACACGGCAGTGGACGGCACGGCCTTGAAGCGCACGGGGATGATGTCTGCGACCTGGCGCACCTCCGGGAACTTGTCGACCAGCGCATCGGCCTCCAGCATTTTGCCGGTGGCGGTATACTCGTAGAGATCGAGCGGCCCAACGGCCGACAGCGAGGTGATGGTGCCGCCGGTGCCGATCACTGCGACTTTGGGGAGTGTGGGCAAATCAGCCTCCTGCACCTGTACGTGCGCTTTCGCCGGGGCGGCGAGCAATGGGGAAGTTACGGCCAAGGCCGTGTGAGCTCAAGTGGCGGCACCTATGCGCATAGTGGGATTGCGTGGGCGATCGACCGACGGAGGCCAAGCTGGGACCAAGGACTGCCAGAACAATAATCGATTTGCTTGTTTTGCGACCATCTCATCTTTGCCCGCCCAACCCAATCGTCATGGCCGCGTCATCGCTCAGCGACGCTCCGCATCGGCGGCGGCCAGCCACGTCGGCACGATAGGTCCGGGGCGCGTCTGCGAGATTGTCAGTGGCAATCAAACGTCATGTCTCAACGGCCGCACGTTGTTGATAGGCCCGTCGGTGCCCGCCTTCGCGGGCATGACGCTGAGCGTCTGACAGGTCTGATCAGTGACGAACCTGATTCAAATGATCTTATCAAAGATATCGTTGCGGAGAGTAAGATCGATAAGATCCCTTGAATTGCGCCTCAACTCAACTCCTTGATGCGGAAGTGGAGGCCGCCTTTGGGGGTGAGGGTGACCGTGGCGTTGATGGGGGCGGGGATCGGGCCGACGTAGAGCGGCTGGAAGCGGCGCAGCAGGATCGAGAGCGCCAAGGTGTTCTCGACCTGGCTCATGGCGCCGCCGATGCAGGAGCGCTTGCCGCCGCCGAAGGGGATGTAGGTGTAGGGCGTAGGAATGCGCTTCTTGCCGCCCTCAGCCATCCAGCGCTCGGGACGAAATGTTTCCGGCTCCGGCCAGTACTTGGCGTTGTGGTGAGTGCCATAGGCAAAGAGTACGACGCGATCGCCGACTCGGATCTGGCGGCCATCGATCTCGTCAGGCTTGGAGGCGACGCGAATGAGGCCCCAGATCGGCGGATAAAGGCGCATCGTCTCCTGGATGACGCCGCGGGTGTAGACCAAGCTCGCGTAGTCGGCAGCCGTTGGCTCGCGGTTGCCGATCACGGCCTCGCTTTCGCGGCGAATGCGCTCGGCGACCTCGGGAGAGCGCGAGCACTCGTACAGCGCCCAAGCCAGTGTGAGCGCCGTTGTCTCGGTGCCGGCCCACAGATACTGCTTCAACTCGTCGATGGCCTGTTGCTGATCGAACTCGGGAATGGAGGGGTCGGCGACAGCGGCCTCGATCATTTTCAGCAACGTGCGCTCGCGCATCTCGCGGGGGTCGGCGGCCATCACATCGGGCGGCACGCCGGCCCAGGCTTCCATGGCCTTCGCCGTCGATTCCTCGGACAGCTCGAACTCTTCGCCGGCAACCTTCTTCAGGCGCACGGACTTGTGGTTCATGACGTCGGTGTAGGTTTTGACGTACTTGAAGATGACATGCGGGTTGAAGGGCATGTCGCGATCGAACAGGGCCTTGCAGATCATGTCGGCGGCAAGCGTCCAGGTCTGCTCGACCATTTCCACCTCGTCGCCGGTCTGAGCGAGCTCGGACCAGACGTCCATCTTCTTTTTGATGGCGGCGATGAAGTAGGGAATGTATTCGGCGAACATGTCGGGATGAAACGCAGGCTGCTGCGGCATGCGAATCTTCTGCCAGAGCGCGCCGTCGTGAGTGATCATGCTCTTGCCGAAGATCGGCTTGAGACCATCGAAATACTTGATGTAATCGTCGGCCTTGGTCACCAGCACGCGCTTGAAGTGCTCGGGCTCGGACAGGAAGACAACGCGCTGGTTGCCGATGTTCAACGGAATGACGCCGCCATAGCGCTCCGACATCTGCATCAGCACAGTCATCGGGTTCGGATTGTCGCCCTTGTGGAGCGCGGAAAGCTTGAACCAGATGCTCTCCTGGTCGCCGAGGCCCTGGGTGTGGGATGGCGTGGACGAGGTTTGGCTCATGACGTGTCGCCTCCTGGCGGACTGCGTGCGCCGCTGTCTCAGCGTCTCCTGGGTCTCCTACAACCGTGGCGGGGGCAAGTCCACGGGCGGCCTGACGCAGCGATGACAAGCTGGTTAACGCCCGACCCGCTCGACAGGCTCAAACGCCGATCTCCAGGAACGGCACCATGAGCGGCGCCGGCTCGCTGATGCGCGCGGAAAACTGCGCGGTTTCATTGACGATCCGGACTTGGTCGGAGGCGACCAGGCGCAAGGCCAATGGATAGAGCTTGTGCTCGACCGCGAGGACGCGCTGGCTCAACGTTGTGGCCGTATCGCCCGGCAGCACGGCCACGGCTGATTGGGCGATGATGGGGCCTGAATCCATTTCGAGGCGCACGAAATGCACGGTGCAGCCGGTGATCAGGGCGCCTGAATCCAGCACCCGCTCATGGGTGTCGAGGCCCGGAAACGCCGGCAGCAGCGAGGGGTGGATATTGAGCTGGCGATCCTTCCAGCGGTCGACGAAGCCGCCGGTCAAGAGGCGCATGAAGCCGGCGTTGCAGATCAGTTCCGTGCCGTGATCGAGCAGCGCCTGATGCAGCCGCGCCTCGAAGGCCATGCGGTTGGCGTATTCCTTGTGGTCGATGGCGACTGCGGGAATGCCGTGCTCCTTGGCCCAGACAAGTCCCTCCGCCTCGGGCCGATTGGAGACGACCACCACGGGCTCGGCGGGGAAGCCCGGCGTGCGCATGGCGCGGACCAGCGACTGCATGTTGGAGCCGCGGCCGGAGATCAGAATTGCGACACGCTTTTTTGCTGCCGACATGCCGTGCCCCGACGTTAGGCCTCGACTACGGCCCTGACGAATTCGCGCCGCCCGAGACCCGGCTCAATTGACGACAACCAATGAAAGCGGCTTACTTCCACTCAATCTTGAGGATCGTGTAGGAGCGCGAGCCCTTCGGCGTGGTGACCTCGGCAGATTCGCCTTTTGACTTGCCAATCAACGCACGCGCGATCGGCGACGAGATCGAGATCTTGCCCTCGCGGACGTTGGCTTCCATGTCGCCGACAATACGATATTTGGCCTTGTCGCCGGAGTCGTCGTCCTCGAGATGAACGGTGGCTCCGAATTTCACGGTGGTGCCCGACAGCTTGGTGGTGTCGATGACCTCGGCGCGGGAGAGTTTGTCCTCCATATCGGCAACCCGGGCTTCGTTCATGCCCTGCGCCTCCTTGGCCGAGTGATACTCCGCATTCTCGGAGAGATCGCCATGCGAACGCGCTTCCGAAATGGCCTGAATGATGCGCGGACGCTCCTCCGCTTTGAGGCGTTGCAGCTCAGCCTCCAGCTTCTGGAAGCCCTCGAGCGTCATCGGGACCTTTTCCATAGCCATCACAATTCTCCTCAACGGCGCGGCTCAGCGGCGGCGCCTCGTCAATCAGTGTCACCCAGGTTTCGGGATTTGACCAGACCTTTGCCCACAGTACCAACGTCGGGCTGTGGCCGACATTCAGGAACCGTTGCCCACGTAGCTCTGCAACGGGGCCACTTTGAGGTTATCGGCCTTCAGCGCCTTGATTGCCTCGGTCACGGCAACGGCACCGGCGAGAGTCGTATAATAAGGAATCCTGTTCAGCAAGGCCGTTCTGCGAATGTCCTTCGAGTCGGTGAGCGCCTTGGCACCTTCGGTTGTATTCATGACAAGATGCACTTCACCGTTCTTCATCGCGTCAACGATGTGGGGGCGGCCTTCCAGAACCTTGTTCACCTGCTCGCACGGGATGCCATGCGCCTCTAAATGGCGTTTGGTGCCCCGGGTTGCAATAACCCGGAAGCCCATATCGACGAGATCGCGGATGGCGCCGAGAATGTTGTCCTTGTCGGCTTCGCGTACGGACACGAACACGGTGCCGGTGGTTGGCAGATTGGTGCCGGAACCAAGCTGGCTCTTGGCGAAGGCGATGGCGAAATCACGGTCGATGCCCATCACTTCGCCAGTGGAGCGCATTTCGGGCCCGAGAATGGGGTCGACGCCGGGGAAGCGCGCAAACGGGAACACGGCTTCCTTGACCGCGATGTGTTTCAGACGAGGTGTCTTCAGGTTGAAGCTTTTCAACGAGGCGCCGGCCATGATGCGTGAGGCGATGCCGGCGACCGGTATGCCAATCACCTTGGCAACGAAGGGAACTGTGCGGGACGCGCGCGGGTTCACTTCCAGAATGTAGATCTGGCGATCCTTGATGGCGTACTGAACGTTCATCAAGCCGACCACCTTGAGGGCGATGGCCAGATCACGGGTCTGCTTTTCGATGCGCACCTGGATCGACTTGTCGAGCGAGTGGGCGGGCAACGAGCAGGCCGAATCGCCCGAGTGGATGCCCGCTTCCTCGATGTGCTCCATGATGCCTGCGATGAAGCTGTCGCGGCCATCCGAGAGGCAATCGACATCGACTTCGACGGCGTCAGAGAGATAGCGGTCGATCAGTAGCGGGCGCTTGTCGGAGACGACGAGCTCGGAATGGCCAGCGAGCGTCACCGCGAGACGCTTGATGTAACGGTCGAGCTCACCGCCATCAGCGATGATTTCCATCGCACGACCGCCGAGCACGTAGGATGGGCGGATCAGCACGGGATAGCCGATGCGGTCGGCGACGGCGCGGGCCTCGTCCGGCGAGCGCGCGATGCCGCTTTCCGGCTGTTTGAGGCCGAGCTTGTCGACCAAGGCCTTGAAGCGGTCGCGGTCCTCGGCGAGGTCGATGGCGTCCGGCTGGGTGCCGAGGATAGGAACTCCTGCGGCCTCCAGGGCCTCGGCCAGCTTCAAGGGTGTCTGGCCGCCGAACTGGACGATGACGCCTTTCAGAGAGCCGTTGGTCTGCTCGACGCGGATGATCTCGAGGACGTCCTCGGCGGTGAGCGACTCGAAGTAGAGGCGATCGGAGGTGTCGTAGTCGGTGGAGACCGTTTCCGGATTGCAGTTGACCATGATGGTCTCGAAGCCAGCGTCTGTGAGCGCGAAGCAGGCGTGGCAACAGCAGTAGTCGAACTCGATGCCCTGGCCGATGCGATTGGGACCGCCGCCGAGGATAATGACTTTCTGCTTGGCGGTCGGCTCGGCTTCGCACATGGGCTTGGCGGACGCGACGTCATCGCCAGCACAGATGAGGCCACGCTCGTAGGTCGAGTACATGTAGGGCGTCGGCGAGGCGAACTCGGCGGCGCAAGTGTCGATGCGCTTGTAGACGGGATGTACGTCGAGCGCATAGCGCTGCTTGCGGACGGCGGCCTCACCGAGACCAGTCAACTTGCCGAGGCGTGCATCGCCGAAGCCCATGGCCTTGAGGCTCCGGAAAGCCTCGGCGGTGCGGGGCAGGCCGTGCGTCTTGACCTTGGCCTCGGTGTCGATGATTTCCTGCATACGCGCCAGGAACCAGGGATCGATGCGGCAGGAGGCGTGGATCTGCTCATGATCCATGCCGAGGCGCATGGCCTGGGCCACCTTCAGGAGGCGATCGGGGGTCGGGCGGCCGATCTCGGCGCGGATGATGTTCTTGTCGTCGCCTTGGCCGAGACCCTCGAACGTCACATCGTCCAGGCCCGTCAAGCCGGTTTCGAGGCCACGCAAGGCCTTCTGCAGGCTTTCGCTGAAGGTGCGGCCGATGGCCATCACCTCGCCCACCGACTTCATCGAGGTGGTGAGCGTGGTGTCGGCACCGGCAAACTTCTCGAAGGCAAAGCGCGGGATCTTGGTGACGACGTAATCGATGGTCGGCTCGAACGAGGCCGGCGTGGCGCCGCCGGTGATGTCGTTCTCGAGCTCGTCGAGCGTGTAGCCGACGGCGAGCTTGGCCGCGATCTTGGCGATCGGGAACCCGGTGGCTTTGGATGCCAGCGCGGAGGAGCGCGACACGCGCGGGTTCATCTCGATGACGACCAGGCGCCCGTCAGCAGGATTGACCGCGAACTGGACGTTGGAGCCGCCGGTTTCAACGCCGATCTCACGCAGCACCGCAATCGAGGCGTTGCGCATGATCTGGTATTCTTTGTCGGTGAGGGTCAGCGCCGGCGCGACGGTGATGGAATCGCCAGTGTGGACGCCCATCGGATCGACGTTCTCGATCGAGCAGACGATGATGCAGTTGTCCGCCTTGTCGCGGACCACCTCCATCTCATATTCCTTCCAGCCGAGCACGCTCTCCTCGACCAGCACCTGCGAGGTTGGCGACGCATCCAGGCCGCGTTCCAGAATCTCGAAGAATTCCGTGCGGTTATAGGCGATTCCGCCGCCCGTGCCGCCCAGCGTAAACGACGGGCGGATAATGGCCGGCAAACCGATGGCCTCGATGGCGGCGGTACCCTCGGCGCGGGTGTGGGCCATCATGGAGCGGGGCGTCTCTAAGCCGATCTTTTTCATCGCCTCGCGGAACAGCAGGCGATCCTCGGCCTTGTCGATCGCCTCGGCCTTGGCGCCGATCATCTCGACACCCATGGCCTTCAGCACGCCTTGCTTGTCCAAGGCCAGCGCCGTGTTGAGGGCGGTCTGGCCGCCCATGGTCGGCAGCAGCGCGTCGGGGCGTTCTTTGGCGATGATCTTGGCCACGATTTCCGGCGTGATCGGCTCGACGTAGGTGGCGTCGGCCAGTTCCGGGTCGGTCATGATGGTGGCGGGGTTCGAATTGACCAGGATGATGCGGTAGCCTTCGGCCTTCAGGGCCTTGCAGGCCTGCGTCCCGGAATAGTCGAACTCGCACGCCTGCCCGATGACGATCGGGCCGGCGCCAATGATGAGGATGGATTTGATGTCTTCGCGCTTGGGCATAAGCCGGCTTCATATGGCAGCGCAGCAGCTTTGGCTATAGGGGCGGGCTGGTTGGGTTGGGGGTATCCAAAGCGGCGGAGGCGGGTGGATGCGGAGGGGATGGACGGGGATCCATCTCAGCCTCAACGGCCAACGTGAACGGAACGCACGGTGAACGGAGCGGATGGGGGAGGCAAGACCTGAAGCGGTGCGGCGGTCTCGTCCCCTCCCTCGTCGCCCTGCGCTTGCGGCGGGGTTAGCCCCGGACCCACGATCCGCGGGAGGGGCGGCAACAGGTTGAGCGGGCCGGGAGAGCCAAGTCCGCAGCGCCTCCAGCATGGAGCGGAAACGAAACGAAAATGGATCGCGACGTCATGGGCCATAAGCTACCGCAATCAACGACTTGGACGGTGCACCGCACAATTATTCGAAAACCCGAATGCGGACATCGCGGAGCTCACCGAAGGCATCAACGGTGAGAGGCGGAATGCATCTAATGGGC
>JBJXDZ010000130.1:0-138376 GCA_046154645.1 Hyphomicrobiaceae bacterium | reverse complement strand
TGTCCCGCTCTTCCAGGAAATCTATCCGTCGATCAATTTCCTCGGCTGGTTCGGCCTGTTCGCGCCGCAGGGAACGCCCGATGCGATCGTGGCCAAGCTCGGGGCCGAGATTGCGAAGATCGCCAAGGAGCCCGATTTGGAGCCGATCCACAGGAAGGTAGCTCTGTCGCCGGTCTCGAGCACGCCGGAAGGTCTCGCGACCGCTCTGAAAAACGACTACGAGCGTTTCGGCAAGATCATCAAGGATCTGGGGATCAAGGCCGAGTGAGTACAACGAAAAAGACTGCCGAAAACGGCGCACTCGATAGGGAGATCAGAAATGCCACGACGCATTTTGCGAGCGATTGCGCTTGCAGGTTCGCTGCTGACCTTGCTTCAAGCACCCGTGCTGGCCCAAGGTGCCGCTGACTGGCCGAATAAGCCCGTCCGGCTTATCGTCAACTTCGGTCCCGGCGGCACGACCGACAATGCGATGCGCCCCTACGCCGAACGCCTCGGCAAGGCCCTCGGCCAACAGTTCGTCATCGAGAACAGGGGTGGCGCTTCGGGGGCGCTCGGTATCGAGGCGGTCATCAAATCGGCCCCCGACGGTTACACGTTTTCGGTCACGCCATCGCTGAGCCTTGTGATCCTGCCGCATTTGCGCAAGCTGGCCTTCGATCCTCTCAAGGATCTGGTGCCGGTCAGCCAATTCACCGAGGGAACGCTGGTTTTCGGAGTCCATCCGTCCATTCCGGCGAAAACGGTGCAGGAAGTCGTGGCCTATGCCAAGGCCAATCCCGGGAAGCTGTCGTGGGGCACGGCAGGGGTCGGAAGCTACGGGCATATCGTATGCGAGGCGTTCAAACTGGCTGCGGGCATCGACATCTTGCACGTGCCGTATCGTGGAGGTGGCGAGTCGCTCGCTGACTTCCTCGCCGGCGTCGTCCAGATCCATGCCGATCCCAATACGATGCCACACGCCACTGCCGGCAAGGCCAACTTGATGGCCGTTTTCGATCGGGCACGGCGTCCGGATTTCCCTAACGTCCCCTTGATGCACGAGATCTATCCGGAGATGGACTACATCCTCTGGTTCGGCGTGGCCGCTCCGGTCGGGACACCGCCGGACATTGTCCAGAAATTCGCGAAGGAACTGGCCAAGATCTCGGCCGATCCCGAGTTGAAGGCGCAGTTGTTCAAGGTGGCAGCCACGCCCAATCCGAACGCGACGCCAGAGGATATGGCCAAGCTCATGCAAAAGGACTTCGACCGGTTCGGCGCCCTGATCCGCAAGCTCAACATCAAGGCCGAGTAAGGTTCAACAGATCGGTGCCTCGGACGGACCTCCTCGTACCGTTCGAGCTTCCTTGTCGCGCCGCACCCGCGTTCTGCTGTTGCGCTTCGACGGGGCGACGGCAACGAGTAGCGGCGAGAACAGGAGAGCTGCATGGCCACGCGCGACATGGGAAACTGGGAAACGGCTATCTCGAAGGTGGTGAGTGAAGGCGACACCGAGGAAATCGTCATCCGGGGACATCGGATGAGCGACCTGATCGGGAAGGTCTCCTTCGCCGAAGCCATGTTCCTGATGCTGCAAGGCCGTTTGCCGACGGGGCCGCAAGCCCGCACCCTCGACGCCCTTCTGGTCGCCTCGATCGAGCACGGCATCGCGCCGCCGTCGATGATCGCCCGCTGCTACGCCTCCTACGGCACCTCGATCCAGTCGGCGATCGGCGCCGGCGTCACGGCGTTCGGCGATCGCATGGGCGGCCTCGGCGAGCAGATGGCACGCTTGCTGGTGGAGCGTCTGGCGCCGCATCTCGCGGCTGGCGTGCCGTCCGATGATCTGCTGCAACGGGAGGCGGCCGCGATCGTCGCCGAGGCGACCCGGAGCAAAGCGCGCGTGCCCGGCTACGGCATTCCCCTGCACAGCCAGGATCCCAGGGCGCCGAAAGTTCTCGACGTGGCGCGGCGCGAAGGCACCTTCGGCACCTATTGCCGCTTCGGCAAGGCCATCGAGGCGGCGTTGACCGAAGCCCGGCGTGGCAAAGCGGTGCCGATGAACGTCGATGGCGTCAGCGCAGTGATCGCCCTGGATCTTGGCTTCGACTGGCGGGCCACCCGGCTGTTCCTGATCACGCCGCGCACCGTCAGCTTTGCGGCGCATTATCTCGAGGAGCAGGATCAGGACAGCACCTGGCGGCATCTGCCGGCCGACCAGATCCGCTACATTGGTGCCGAGCCAGGCGCGTGAGCCGACAGTCGGCAGTCGGCAGCAAATACTGAATTACAAATTCAGCTCAGGCGATAGATGCGGCGCGCGGTGCCGCCGAACAACGCCCGTTTCTCGGCGGCCGACGCCTTGGCCGCGATGCGCTTGAAGGCATTCCACAACGGCGCATAGCCGATGCCCATCTTGTCGACAGGGAAATTGCTTTCGAAGGTGCAGCGCTCGGCGCCGAACAATTCGATGCACGGCTCGATATAGGGGCGCCACTGGTCGGCCAACGCGGCGGAGGATGGCGGCGCTACGACCGCGTTGTAGTCGAACGACGCCAGCCGCATCATCATGCCGCCGAGCTTCATGGTGACGTTGGGACAGGCAGCGATCTCGGGTAGCAGCTGGCGCCACGTGGCATAGACCTCCTTCTGCTGGCCGGCGAAGGGGCCATAGCCGAGCGGCATGCCGGTGTGGTTCATGATGATGTTGGCCTCGGGGCACGCGCGGGCCAAAGCCAGCAGATCGGCGTGCTGATGATGGAAGACCAGCGCGTCGAGGGAGAACCCCATCGCCGTCATGCGGTTAAGGCCGGCATGAAAGTCGGCGCGCAGATAGTGGCCGGGGCCAGCGCCGTGGTGATTGTTGCCGATGATCGGATCGGCGTGCCAACCGGCCGAATTGCGCACGCCCTTGAAGCGGCCGCGGCCTGCCTCGGCCAGGGCCGCCAGCACGGGCTCGACGCGATCGGCGAGTGTGAGATCGGCATAGCCGACGATGCCCGCCGCGACGCGCGTCGTGTTGCCGGGCTTGGCGTCGGCTGCATCGGCGAGATCGGCGACGTAGGCCACCTCGCCGACGGATCGCAACTCCTGCGGTCCGTCCGTGCGATAGCTCTGGCGGCATTCGATGAAGACGGTGGCTTCAACGTTGTGCCCGCTGCCGGTGTCGGCGAGCAGCTCGTCGAGCATGTAGCGCCCGCGATCGGGCCAGACGTGATGATGCGTATCTACGATCGGCAAGTCGGGCTCAAGGATGGCCTCGGCCGGCGCCTTGGCCAGCCAATCGGCACGCGGGGGAAAGATGCGGCCATAGGCGGTCGGCTGATTGCTGCTGGCCATGAAACCTCCGACGGGCGGCTGCCGTGAACGGGGCCTCAGTAGGGGGAGGCTCGGCGCCGCTTGTCAATGCACGCCGACCCACCGGCGCGCGCTGCTTTTCATTGCGCGTACCGCCATAGGCAAAGGGATCCACGCCGTGTTGCGCTGTGATAAGCTCAATCTTCTGTCGCTCGAAATGGGAACCGCATGCAGCCCCTCCTGACCCCCGAAACCATCGCCGCCCAGGCCGCTGGCCACATCGACGAGGCCACCGGCGCCGTGGTGCCGCCGATCCATCTGGCCACGACGTTCATCCGCGACCCCGACAACCAGTACCGCAAGGGCTACGCCTACAGTCGGCCCGACAACCCCGTCACGCGCAACGTCGAGGAGGTTCTGGTTGCACTCGAGGGCGGGGTTGCGGCCATCGTCAACGGCTCCGGCATGGCCGCGGCGACGACGGCGTTTCTGGCGCTGGAGCGGCCCGCGCACATGGTGGCGCCCAACGTCATGTACTGGGGCCTGAAGAAGTGGCTCGCCGAGGATGCCCCCTCGCACGGCATTCGAACCACCTTCGTCGATGCCACCAGCCTCGAGGCGATCAAAGCGGCAGTCATTCCCGGCGAAACCAAGATGGTGTGGATCGAAAGTCCCGCCAACCCCATGTGGGGGGTCACGGACATCGCCGGCGCGGCCCGTATCGCGCACGCTGCTGGCGCCCTGCTCGGCGTCGATTCCACGGCTGCGACGCCCGTGCTGACGCGACCGTTATCCCTCGGCGCTGACCTCGTCATGCACTCCGCCACCAAGTATCTGAATGGCCATTCCGACGTGTTGGCAGGCGCACTGGTGTTCGCGCGCAAGGATGCCTACCACGACCGCTGCGACCGTATCCGCGGCATGCTCGGCGCCATCGTCGGCCCGTTCGAAGCGGCACTCCTGTTGCGTGGATTGCGCACGCTGCACGTCCGCGTCCGCCATCAGGCACATGCGGCGATGACCATCGCCCGCCATTTCGCCAAAGAGCCGCGCATCGCCGAGGTGCTTTATCCGGGCCTCGCCACCCACCCCGGGCACGAGATCGCCGCGCGACAGATGAGCGGCGGCTTCGGCGGCATGCTGTCGGTGCGCGTCAAGGCTGGCGAAGCTGCCGCCATTCGCGCCGCCGCCAACGTCAAGGTCTGGCAGCGCGCCACGTCGCTTGGCGGCGTCGAGAGCCTGATCGAGCATCGCGCCTCAGTGGAAGGACCAGGCACGCCCTGCCCCGCCGATTTGCTGCGCCTGTCCGTCGGCCTCGAAAGCGTGGACGATCTCATCCACGATCTCGAGCAGGCCTTGGCGGCCAACGCGTGAGGCGCTTCACTGATGGAGTCGCACCAGTGCCGCTATCATAACGCGTCACACTTCGATGCCGTGATCTTGCAGAATTTCTCACGCGCCTTCCCGGCCGTGCGGCGGCATTCGGCCATAGCGGTCTCTTCTGCGGCCTGGGCCGTGTTCGCGACCGACCAGCCGACGCCCGGTGTGCCGGCTTTCGGGTCGAGGGCGATGCTCAGGCATTGCGCTTTGAAGGTCCGGACAACTTTGCACGCGGCCCGCGTCGCCGCCGGCGCGTCCGTGAAGGCGAGGCATTCCTTCAGCGCCGTCGCCTTGGCATCGCCTTCCGTTCTCTGACCGACGGCCCAGCCCATGGCAATGCCGTTCTTGGCAACACTGCCAACCTGACCGATGGCCAGCGCCCCTTCACCCAGGCTCGGCCCGAGGCCAGTCGCCATTGCAACTGCAATCCCCAGTCCAAGTCCAACCCACGCCTTGCCCCGCATGCTTGCCTCCCAGCAAAAAGTTGCCCCGAAAACTCTCGAATAGTAATGCCAATCGCGCACGTGTCCACGCGCCGCCTCATCGCCGCATGCGGATAAGGCTGCGGCCGTCCTTGTCGGTGAGGGCGAGACCGGTGCCGTAACGGGTGACGCCCGCGACCTCATGCAGGCGTTGCCACACGAGATCACGCGGCGGCTCGTCACAGGGCTTGAGCGGCTGCTTGAGCCAAGTCTGGTCGAACGAGATGCCGGCTGCGGTCAGTGCGTACTTCAGCGTGAGGTCGCTACAGTCGCGCGTCGCAACGCGCATCATGCCCTGGCTGAAGGTCACGACGCCTTCCTTGGCCAGCGTCTTGCGGTCCACCTCGACGATGCGCCACTCCGAGCCGTCGAGCCAATCAGCTTCGATGCCACTGCCGCCACGACCGCGCACCGTTGCCAGATACCACAGCATCGGCAGCAGCAGCACGGCGATGCCCGTACCCAAGCCCAGCGCCCGCCAATACGGCACGCGGAGCACGGCAGCATCAAGCTCGGGATCTTTCGGCGGTGGTTTTCTCGGCCCCGGCTGGCTCACACCCTGGGCTCCAGCCCGAAGCGGGGCGCCAGCTGATTGAGCGTGAAGGTGCGCAATTCGTACTCCGGCGCCATGGCGGTCAGGATCACCTCGTCGGCGCCGAACTCTTCGGCCACCTCACGAATGCGGCGCTCGACGACATCCGGTGTGCCGATGGTGGCGCGGGGACGGTCGCGCGCGGCGATGCGCATCTCCGTGGAGGTGAGCTCGCGAGCGGCCGCCTCGGCCACTGTCGGCACGGGGCGGTTCTGGCCCATGGCGGTGGCGGCCCAGCGCATCATGATGGCCTTTTCGACGGCCTTGGCTTCGGCCTCGTCGCGCGTGCAGATGGCCAGCATGGCGAGTGCGACGCGCGGTTGGTCCTCGTGCCAGGGGCGAAAGTTGGCGCGATAGGCCTTGGCCACCTCGGCGCCGGAGTGCGCGTTGATGAAATGTGCAAACGCAAAGCGCATACCAAGGTGGGCTGCGAACGAGGCCCCACCCGTGCTCGAGCCCAACACCCACATTTCCGGCATGGTCTCGACGGCGGGGTTGGCGATCTCGCCTTTCAGGGGATGGCCTTCCGGCACGATGCCGCGGAAAATCGCCGACAGCTCGGCCAGCTGATTGACGAAGCCCTCCTCGGTATCAGGATTACGCCCGTCATAGAGCACGCGGGCCGTCGAGGGTTGCCCACCCGGCGCCCGGCCAAGCCCGAGATCAATGCGACCGGGATAGAGCGCCTCCAGCATGCGGAACTGCTCGGCGATCTTGAACGGTGCATAGTACGGCATCATGATACCGCCAGTTCCCAGCCGGATGCCTTTTGTCTCCGCGCCGAGCCGCGCCAGCAGGATCTCGGGCGAGGCATCGGCCAGCCCGCGCAAGCTGTGATGCTCGGCGCACCAGTAGCGGTGAAAGCCCAGCCGGTCAGCGAGCCGCGCCAGTTCAATGGTTTTCTGCACCGCCTCACGCGGGCTGGTGTCGCCAATGATGGGCGACTGGTCGAGAACAGAGAGGGGCAGTTGGGGCAAAGTGCGACTCCTGGCAGCATGTGCCGGCACCATGCCACGCCTCGGCGCAGGCGCCAAATCGGCAGGCGGACGTGGCAGCCGACGGCGCACTCAACCCAGCCGCACGCCTGCGGCGCCAGGCGGCGCCTGCGTGGCACCGATACGGATCCGGGGACAGCAACGGCTGTCGCCGGACCAGGGCCAAAGGTGCTGTCCAGCAAGATGGCCGGCACAAGCCGCATGCACCATTCGCTGGCACCCTGTCCAAACTTTTTCGCTGGCACCCTGTCCAAACTTTAACGTCTCCGCCACGCTTGCCCGGTTGCGCCCCGCCCATTTTCGGCCCAACTTCGGCGGGCATGGTCCGTTGACCAGAATTTGATCTTCCCCGGCGAGGTTGACTGGGGACGGCCCCCATCGCCGTGCTAAGGTGACCTGATGCCGAACCCGATGTCGAAAGATCCCCAGATCCGTCGCCCCGCGGCCGACCCCGCCTTCGAGCGCAAAGTCAGGCTATCGCGCGCAGCCCTGCTGTTCGAAAGGCTGTGGCCCCGGCTGTGGGCTCTGATCGCGCTGGTGGGTCTGTTCCTGCTGGTGTCGCTGGCGGGGGTATGGCCAAGCCTGAGTGAACTCGGCCACGGCCTGTTGCTGGCAGCCTTCGGCTTCGCCGCTCTCGCCACGCTGGTCTGGGCGGCCCGCACTCCAGCCGCCACCCGCGAAGACGCCATCCGCCGCATCGAGCAGCGCTCGGGCGTGCCGCACCGGCCGGCCTCGACCTACGAGGACACCATCACGGCCTCCGCCGACAATCCGTCGACCGGGGCGTTGTGGCAGGCCCACAAGACGCGGCTCGCTGCCATGCTGGCTCGGCTCAAGGTGGGCAATCCCTCACCCCGTGCCGACCGCTACGACCCGCTGGCCCTGCGCGTTCTGCTGTTGATGGCGCTGGCTCTGGGCGCCCTGTTCGTTGGCGACAGCGCCCGCGACCGCGTCATGGCCGCCTTCCGCCTCGGCGCTCCGGTGTTGGCGTCCGATGCGCGCCTCGATGCCTGGATCACGCCGCCGGCCTACACGGGGCGCCAGCCGGTAATCCTGGTCGATGGCTCGCGCACGGTCGCCGCCGTCAACCGCGACAAGACCGAGACCGGCCCCATCGAGGTTCCCACCGGCAGCACGCTGGTGGTACGCGCCATCGGCTCCAAGGGACTGGTGCTCGAGCACACGCCGGACGGCCAACCGATGCAACGACTGGAAGCCAAAGCTCCCGAGGCCGTGCAAGTGGCCGCCGCCAGTGGGGCCTTGCCGGTGCAGGACATCGCCGAAATCAAGCTCGACCTGAAGCGGACGGCCAGAATCCGTGTCGTTGGCCTGTCGGGCCAGGAGCCCTGGGTGATCAACGTGATCCCCGATCTGGCGCCGAAAATCTCGCTCTCCAAAGATCCCGAGCAGATGCCGCGCGGGGCCATGAAACTCACCTACAAGATCGAGGATGACTATGGCGTCATCGCTGCCGAGGCCCGCATTACGCGGATCAAGCCCAAGGCCGGCGATCCCGCGCTGAACTGGGCCCGGCGTGCGGCCAACACAGGCGCACGGCCACCCCTGGAACGCCCGCCCGTGCTCGCGCTGCGACTGCCGCGTGCCAACGCCAAGGCGGCGGAAGGCTCGAGCTTCCACGAGTTGGCCGGGCATCCCTGGGCCGGGATGCGGGTGCGCCTCTTGCTGACCGCCAAGGATCAGGCGGGCAACATCGGCCGCAGCGAGCCACACGACTTCGTGCTCCCGCAGCGCCGCTTCCAGAACCCGATCGCCCGCGCCATCGTCGAGCAGCGCCGCCTGCTGATCGAGGATCCGCGCAACCGGAACCACGTGCTGAAAGGCATCGAGGCGATCTCGATCGAGCCCGAGGGCTTCTTCACCGACCGGCGCGCCTGGCTCGGGCTGCGCTCGGCCTACCACCGGCTGATCCAGGACAAATCGCGCGTTGGCCTCAAAAGCACCATCGAGCAGCTGTGGCAGGTGGCCATCCGCCTCGAGGATGGCAACCTGTCGGAAGCGGAGCGGGCGCTGCGCGAGGCCCAGGAGCGGCTCACGCAGGCGTTGAAGGACGGCGCGTCGGATGAGGAAATCCGCCAGCTCATGAACGAGCTGCGGCAGGCCTTGAACCAGTTCCTCGAGCAGATGCAGCGCCAGGCCGAGAACCAGCAGCAGCCGCCGCAGATCGGCCAGAACGGCCAGACCATCCGCCAGCAGGATCTCGAGCGCATGATGCGCGACATCGAGAACATGGCCCGGCAAGGCTCGCGCGAGAGCGCCCAGGACATGCTGAGCGAGCTGCGCAATCTACTCGAGCAACTGCAGAATGGCCGCATGGCGCAAGGCCAGCAGGGTCAGGGCCAGCAAAATCCGATGACGCAGATGATGGACCAGTTCGGCGACATCATCGGCAAGCAGCAGCAACTGCTCGACGATACCTATCGCGAGCAGAATGGTGATCCGCAGGATCAGCAAGGCCAGCAGGGACAGCAGCGCCAGGGCCAGCAACAGCAGGGGCAAGGACAGCAACCTGGCCAGCGCGGGCAAGGTCAGCAACCCGGCCAACGCGGCCAGGGGCAACAGCAGGGCCAAGGCCAACAGCCGGGACAACGCGGGCAGGGCCAGCAGCCCGGTCAAGGTCAGCAACCGGGCCAAGGACAGCAGCAAGGTCAGGGCCCAGGCCAGGGTCGCGGCCAACAGCAGGGCCAGGGTCCGGGCCAGGGCCGGGGCGAACTCGGCGAGCGGCAGGGTGGCCTGCGCGATCGCCTGGGCCAGCTGCGCGAGCAGATGCGCCGCAATGGACTGCAGGCTCCGGGTGAATTGGACGGCGCTGAGCAATCGATGCGCGAGGCCGAGCAGGCCCTGCGCAACGGTGACCTGGAAGGGGCCGCGCGGGCCGAGCAGCAAGCCCTCGACCAGCTGCGGCAGGGCGCCCAGCAGATGGTGCGGGACATGCTGCGCCAGATGCCGAACCAGATCGGCCGCAATGGTCCGGGCGGCGAGGCCCCGCGCGATCCGCTGGGACGCCCGCAGCGCAGCGATGGCCCCGATCTCGGCACCAGCGTCAAGATTCCCGACGAGATCGACGTCCAACGGGCGCGCGAGATCCTCGAGGAATTGCGCCGGCGCATGGGCGAGCCGAACCGGCCGTTGCTAGAACTCGATTACATCGAGCGCCTGCTGCGCCGCTTCTGAGGTCGCACATCGGGTTTGGGCGCGGAACCGTGGCACTCCTCCCAAGGGTGCGCGCGACGGTGGAGCCGTCATCGCGCGAGCACTTCCAGTTCAAGACAACCGCGCGGATGACCGACCAGGGCGTGTGGTTGCCCACCCGCTCGCCCGACGGCCAGGCATCGATCGTTTGTCACCAAAGCGTCACATCACGCCGCTTTGCGTGTATGCGGCCAAGACCCGTTTCGGGGCGTCGTGCTAGAGTTTCTTTACGCCAAAGTGAACGAAGACTTTAATCAATCCTAGCAACGTCTTATGGTTTCGCACTGAGGCGTGGCGGACTCATGCCAAATCGTTCACGAAAGTGGGCCCCGCGCAGGCGCCGAGGCGGAGGATTGACGTTTACGTCAGCTTGAAATATTGCGACGCTGCGTTTGCACGTTACGCGTGCAGGTGTCGGCTCGAACCGCTCACTCGTCTGCCAACAACGGAAGGAATGCCTCGGGTATGGATCTGCACGATATGCGCATCTTCGCTCGGGTCGCGGCAGTGCAGAACCTGTCATCCGTCGGCACGGAGCTGGGGCTGACGCCTGGCACCATCTCGAAGCGTATCCAGGCCCTCGAAGAGGAGCTATCGGTGCGACTGTTCGATCGCACCACACGGTCGATCCGCATCACCGAGGAGGGGGGCAAGCTGCTCGAATACGTTGAGCGCATCCTGAGCGAGGTCGAGCACGCGCGCGCGGCCATCAGCGCCAACGTTGAGCAGCCCAAGGGGCGCCTACGCGTTTCGGCTCCAGCCAGCTTCTCGCGCTTCGTCATCGCTCCCGCCATCTGCTCCTTCATCGAGCGCTATGAGGACATCGAGGTCCACATCGACCTCACCGACCGCATGGTCAACCTGCAGGAGGATGGCTATGACGTCGTCATCCGCGCCGGCGTGCTCGATGATTGCACGCTGAAAGCCAAGCGGTTGGCGCCCGACCCGCAGGTGCTGGTTGCATCACCAGCCTATCTGAAACGCCATCAGTCGCCGCCGGGGCCCGAGTTGCTGAGCCAGCACTCGTGCCTGATCCTCGGCGACTCGCCGGTCTGGACCTTCCGCCGCAATGGCGAGGAAACCAGCGTGCGCGTCAACGGCCGGCTGCGGTCCGACAATGGCGAGTTGCTGCGGCATGCGGCCATCGAAGGCCACGGCATCCTGCGCGTGTCGGAGCTGCGCGTGCGCGACGAAATCAAATCCGGTCACTTGAGCCGCGTGCTCGAAGGCTATGAGGTCGCCAGCGCCTCGGCCATCTGGGCGCTTTACCCGAGCGCGCGGCATGTGCTGCCGAAACTGCGCGTATTCATGGATTTCCTGGCCGAATGGTTCCGTGATCCAGCCAACGCGAACACCATCAATGGCGCGCGTCTGGCAACGGTACCGACAGCACCGCGCTCGCCAGCCGGCGAACTGCGCGCGCCAACCACAAAGCGCTGAGTGCTACGGCCCTGGCTGGGCCTCAGGCGGCGCGTCTGCCACCGGCTTCGGCAACGAACGCATGCCCCATGGCTGCGACCGTGGACGTGATCAGGCGGGCCTTGGCATCCCAGGTTTCCGCAGCCAGACGTTCGGCGATGCTCTGCGTGTCGACGGTTGCCGACAAGGCCTGACGAATGGCTGCGGCAAAGCCGTCGGCGCCGGCTGCCACCGTCACCAGATCGCGCCAGCCATCGAGGGCTGCGAACTCCGTCGTCACCACCGGCCGGCCGACCGCCAGATACTCCTTCAGCTTGATTGGATTGCAGGCCTTTATCCAGTCGCTGTCGTTCCACGGCATGATCAGCACGTCGGCTGCCGCCATGTAGCCGGCCACGGACTCATAAGGCTTGCGGCCAAGCAGATGCACGTTCGGCAGCGGGCACCAACCCTCCGGCAGCGAGCAACCGCCGACCAGTACGAACTGGCACTCCGGCAAGCGCTCGGCGACGCCACAAAACAGCGCGGGATCAAAGGTGTGCGCATCGATGCCGCCGACGAAGCCGATGCGGGGGCGGGCCAAGTGCGCCACGTCGGGGGGGCCGGGCGTGCGGGCCTCGCCGGCGGCCTTGAAGACCGCCACATCGGCGCCGTGCGTGACCAGCAGCTGCCGGCGCACCGCGGTCGCCTCTTCCGCCATCAGGTGCGGCGCGGCGTAGACGACCAGATCGGCCCGCGCCTTGAGCAGATGGATTTGTTCGGCGACCAGCGCCCCGCTGGCCTCCGGAAAAGCCTCGAAGCGGTCGGTCCGCTGCATGATCACGGCAGCCGCCGGAATCTGATCGATCAGCGTCGCGCCGGCCGGGCAATGCACCCACAGCAGGGGGCGCCGAATGCCGGCCATGGCGGCAGCCGCGCGAATCTGCGGCGTCAGTGCCCAGCTCGATAGCTTCAGCCCAGCCGACCCTGGCACCACCACCGGCGAGCACACCCAGAACTTGTTCTCGACGTTGACGAGGCCATGCCGGAGGCTTTTCAGCTTGCGCCCGATCTTGGACAGAAACTTACGGCCTTCGATCGCGCTCGGCATGCGCACGCCCAGCGAATTGACGAACAGCACCGGCCAATCCTTGGCAATGCGGCGCATGATCTGGAAATCGAAGTGGCCGCGGTTGTGATACCACCAGTCCTCGCCACCAATGCAGATGATGCCGTCGAAGCTCGCCCGATCCGCACGCCCCGCCATAAACCCTCGCCTCCGCCGGATGTCCAATCTGCCTCTGGCCGACAAGTCTCGCAGAGAAGGTTTACCAAGCTCCTGCCGTAACGCTGGCTGGCGTTTCCCACGGATTGATTCAATTCTTGAACAAGTAAGGGTGTCATCCCGGCATTTATTGCCGGGACCCATCGGGCCACGATCGCAAACGCTTGAGGGCGTGGCACCATGGGTCCCGGGGACAAGCCCCGGGATGACATGTTTGGGTAGGGCACCTTCGACAACTGAATTGCGCCAGCGTTATCCACAGCGCCGGGCCAAGGACATGGCCGAGCGGTGTTAACGTTCTCGAAACGATTCGGCGCCCGCCCGATGTCTGCGTCCGGCGCCTGATGCTCGCGCGAGGAGAACCGCCATGGCAGACGGTAGCGGCAAGCCAGACGTCGTCCTGAAAGAAGCCGAGGCTGCAGCTGCCGAGGCTGCCCGCGAGGCCAAGGCTGAGGTGCTGGAGAAGGCTGCCAGGGCACGTCCGGCAAAAAAGCACGGCAACGCCTCGCGCGCCGTCGACAGCAAGAAGGCCTGGCACGAGTTCATCGTCGACGTCTGGCTGACCAACCTCAACTCGGTGGAATTCGGCGTCTACAAGCACAGCCGCAACAAGGCCAAGTCGCGCCAGTTCACCTCCGACATGGATATCTTCGCCGAGGTGATCGAGAACGGCGAACGCACGGGGCTGCTCGGCTACCGCGAGGACTTGTGGAAGAAAAACGAGGGCATGGACAAGCGCCTCGTCTTCAAGCTGTTCAACGAGGGCTTGAACTGGCGCGCCACCATGGACCTGATGATCGGCCGCTCATTGCAGCTGACGCTCGGTGCGCGCGGGCTGCCCGTAGTGGCGTTCTCGGCCAACATTGGTGACCATGATTTCATGGTCTATCTCGAACGCTCCGCCAACAAGTGGCCGCTGATGCCCGAGAACTACTCGTTCTTCATCATGGACGAGGGCCAGCCGCAGTTCTTCCGCCTGAAACGTGATTTCATCAATCTCGGCGGCGACTACAAGCTGATCAACCAGCGCAACCAGGTCATCGGCGACATTGACGGCAGCCTGTTCACGCTCGGCGGCTACTGGAAAGGCCGCATCAAGACCGAGTATGCGGACGCTCGTCTTGTCATGGTGATGCAGCTATTCTGCGCAGTGCTGGCCTTCAACAACAGTGTGCGCCGGCATGTGCGGACACTGTCCCGCGACGTCACCGCCGGCAAGTTCATTCCCAAGCTCGAGAAGCAGGAAGCCGACCTCTACATGAACCCGCGCCGGGTGCGGTGAACTTGGCGCTGCGGCCGAGACCAGTCGCAGGCCCTGTCCGCGCGTTTGCCACGACGCGAGCCTGCCTGCCACTATTGCATAAGGGCACGCGATCGAGACGCCCGGGAGACCGCCCATGACAACGGCCGCACAACCACCTCCCGTCAAACGCTTCGGCTGGGTGAAATGGGCCTTGCTCAGTGTTCTGCTGGTGGTGAGTTTGCCGGCCGGTTGTACCTACTGGGTGCTCAGTTCGCTCAACAATATTGAGGCGACCCAAATGGCGGTCGCTGAAGCCGGCCGGCATCCGGCGGTGATTGCCAAGCTCGGCACGCCCCTGACCCGTGGCCGGTTCGTCGCGGGCAGTTTCGAGGTCCGCAATTCTGAAGGCAGCGCCGACCTGGCCATTCCGGTCAGCGGTCCCAAGGGCGCGGGAACCCTGTACGCCAAAGCGACGCGCACGGCGGGCCGCTGGATGCTCGATCAGTTGCGATTGGCGCCCGATGACGGCAGCTCGTCCATTACGATTTTGGGCGGTGGCATACGTTCCTGATGATGCCTTATTTTTAATCAGGTTGGCGCCGAGCTGCATGTTTATTGGTCATGCCGCTTTGACCACATGCCTGCTCAGCTGACCTAAACGATTGCGTTGCCAGTTGATTAATTTTCGATCGAAATTGGCACGAAAATTGATCATCCTGCTAAGACTTGTAGCAAGCGCAGCCACGCGATGCGCCATTGCACAAATCGCAGGCAGTGCCTTGGGCACGTTGGGGGGATCATGGAACAACTGCAGACCAGCGCCGACGTCTTTTTCCTATTGATGGGCGCCATACTCGTCTTTGCCATGCACGGCGGCTTCGCATTCCTGGAGGTGGGCACCGTCCGGCACAAGAACCAAGTCAATGCCCTGTGCAAGATCCTGGTCGACTTCGCGATCTCGACGATTGCATATTTCTTCGTCGGCTACTGGATTGCCTACGGGATCACGTTCCTGGTCGGCGCCGAGGCCCTATCGGGCGGCGCCAACGAGGCGGCAGGCTCCGGGCTGTCACTGGTCAAGTTCTTCTTCCTCGCCACCTTCGCCGCTGCCGTCCCCGCCATCATCTCGGGCGGCATCGCGGAGCGGGCGGGTTTCGTGCCGCAATGCGTGGCCACCGCCCTGATCGTCGGCCTGTTCTATCCCTTCTTCGAAGGCATCGTGTGGAACAAGAACCTCGGCATCCAGGAGGGCTTCTTCAAAGCCCGGTTTGGTTACGAGTTCCACGATTTCGCCGGCTCCATCGTCGTGCACGCCTTTGGCGGCTGGGCGGCACTGGCTGCCGTCTACAAGCTCGGCGCCCGGCTCGGCCGCTACGGCAAGGGCCGTGCGCCCGGCATCCCGCCGTCGTCCATCCCCTGGCTCGCCATGGGCTCATGGATGCTCTGCATCGGCTGGTTCGGCTTCAACGTGATGAGTGCGCAAACCCTCAAGACCGCCTCTGGCCTCGTCGCCATGAACTCGCTGATGGCCATGTGTGGCGGCATCCTGGCGGCCATGATCGCCGGCCGCAATGATCCAGGCTTCGTGCACAACGGCGCCCTGGCCGGACTCGTGGCCGTGTGCGCCGGGTCCGACGTCATGCATCCGATCGGAGCGCTGATCGTCGGCGCCATTGCCGGCGTCATCTTCGTCGAGATGTTCAAGATGGCGACCACCACCTGGGAGATCGACGACGTGCTGGGGGTGTGGCCGCTGCATGGCCTGTGTGGCCTATGGGGCGGCATCGCCTGCGGCATCTTCGGGCTCAAGTCCTTCGGCGGCGTCGGCGGCGTGTCGTTCCCGGTGCAGTTGATCGGCAGCCTGATGGGCGCGGTGTTCGGGCTGATCTCGGGCGCCATCGTCTACTACAGCATCAATGCCGTGATGGGCATTCGGTTGACGCCGGACGAGGAGCGCGAAGGCGCCGACCTCGCCGTGCACAAGATCGGCGCCAATCCGGAAGCCGAGGTGCGCGGCGGCCGGGTGTGACCGCGGACTAAAGGCACGACAAACATGCAGCGGGCGGGAGACCATCGTCTCCCGCCCGCTGTCGTCTCATGGCCACACCGACCGCCGGGCGAACCTCAGGGCTTGCAGACCTCAAAGATGCCAGGAATCTTGACGTTCGAGCACATGATGCCGCCCCACTGGAAGCCGGTGACTCCGGTCGCCGAGCGCACCTGAAACCAGGCGTAGTCGTTCATCACGACACCGGTGTTCTTGAGAATCGTGATCGGCTCATTCTCCCGGAAGCTCGCAACCCGCGGACTCGCCTGGTCCGCCTGTCGGCGCACGATGCCGCCCAGCGAACGCCCTTGCACCGGGTTGCCGCGGCCTTCCTGACCGGCAGGCGCCTGGGTGCAATCGTCGGTTTGTGCCACCGGCACGGTGCCGACCGGACAACCCTTCAGGGTGCCGCCTTCCTCGCCCGCTTTCGGTGCCGTTGCCGTCTTGGGCTTCACGCACACCCCGCCCTCGTAGACGAGGCCCTGCTGGCGGCAGGTCTCGACCGGGGTCGGGCCGTGCGGGTTGCTGGCGCCCACTTGATTGCCCGCGTCGGTCAGGCGCACCGTCGATCCATTCCGCTGCGGCAGCACGATGCTCAGGCAGTCGCCAGGGCCTGTCGCCACCATCCAGGGATGGGTCATAAACGTGTTGAGCGTGACCTGTTGGCCGACCGCAAGTTGCGCAAAATCCTTGGGAAAACCCGTGAAATCCAGCCACGAAATGACGCGGATGGTCTTGCTTGCGTTGATGAACGTGATGGTCGTCGCGCGTGTCGAGGCTTGGGACTTGATTTTTCGGAACTGCTTGCAGGATGGGTCCGCCGCCAGTGCCTGAGGCCCGAGACCAGCAGCCAGGAAGCCAATTGCAAGTCCAAGTGCAAGGCAGGCGCGGGCTGCTGAGAAGCGCATGACGTATCCTGTTCGGTTCGGCTGCCGTGATGGCATTCCAGTCGACATTTCTAGCAGAAATATGCGTCCGCACTGGCGCCGCACCGCTTTATCCTAAATCTTCGCGGGCGGCAGACCGCAGCATCGCCGGGCGTGGACTTGCCTGCGCCTTCAGGTGCCCACAAGGCACCCGGCGCTGAAAATAGACGCTGGCCGCAAACCTCGCTACTCTCCGCGACCGGCGGGCCAGCCGGGCTCGCTTCAGTCCGAGGAGGCCTCCGCCCATGTCCGCCGCGTCCGCCCGCCCGTCCGCATCCACCCTCGCCCGCGCCGATGCCCAGTCCGTCGGCTTTGATCCTGGCCGCCTGGGACGCATCCGCGAAGCCCTCGAGCGCGACGTCAAAGCCGGCCTGATCCCGGGCGCCGTGGTCGGCATCGCGCGCAAGGGCAAGCTCGCCTATCTCGAGGCGGTCGGCATGCGCGATGTGGCCAAGGCGACGCCGATGTGGGCCGACGCTGTGTTCTCCATCGCCTCCATGACCAAGCCGATGACCTCGGTGGCGATCATGATGCTGCACGAGGAGGGCCGCCTGCTGCTCGGCGATCCAGCCTCGAAGTATCTGCCGCAGTTGAAGGACATGAAGGTCGCGAAGTCGCCGACCTCGGAGACGCTGGATCTGGTGCCGTGTGAGCGCGAGATGACGGTGCAGGATCTGCTGCGCCACACCTCCGGCCTCACCTATCGCGATCGTGGCACGGGGGCTGCCTACAAGACCTATCCCGGCTCGTCAGTCTCGGCCTCGGTCAAGCATGGCCGCGAGGAGTTCCTGGGACTGATCGCCAAGTCGGCGCTGCTCTATCAGCCGGGCACGGTGTGGGAGTACGGCTTCTCGATCGACATCCTCGGCCTCATCGTCGAGGCGGTCAGCGGGCAAACACTCGGCGCCTTCCTCAAGGAGCGGCTGTGGTCGCCGCTCGGCATGGCCGACACGAGTTTCGATCTGCCCGAGCAGAGCCGCGGCCGCTACGCCCAAGCCCTGCCCAAGTGCCCGCTCACCGGACAACCCCTCGTCGTGCATCACGCCACGGGCCAGTCCACTCAGTGGGAATCGGGCGGCGGCGGTTGCGTCTCGACGGCCGCCGACTATCTCCGCTTCACGCAGATGCTGCTCAACGGCGGCGCCCTTGGCGGCACACGCGTCCTTGGCCGCAAGACCGTGGAGATGATGGCCGCCGACCATCTCGGGCCCGAGATCGAGAACCGCATCGTCACCATGGACGCCGCCTGCAACGGCTATGGCTTCGGCCTCGGCTTCGCAGTGCGCAAGTCAGCCGGCATTCCCGGTCTGATGGGCTCGGCCGGCGACTACTACTGGTCCGGCGTCTATGGCAGCTACTTCTGGATCGACCCGAAGGAGGACCTGACGGTCGTGTTCATGGCCGCCGCTCCCGGCCAGATGCGCTTGCGCTACCGGCAATTGCTGCGCGGCCTCGTGCTGCAGGCGATCGTCGATTGAAGGCGTGGCCGTCGATTGACCGGTAGCCGATATCGCAAAGGCCTCGCGCACGCTCAGGGACGCTCAGGCAGGGTGGTCAGCCATCTGTTGGCTACCCCTGGTGCGGCCGCGGTGCTGCAGCCTGTCGGCGCGTTCGTGCGTGAGTTAACCTCGTTTCTGCCGCAACACGGTAAATGCCGTGCGCCCACATCGGCGTGCGCTGGCGGCCCGCGCCTCGCCCGTCGAAGCAACAACTGCCGCCAGTCTCTGAACTCAAGGGCGCCTCGGGTCGAACCCGTTGGCCCGTGATCACGACGCGTCAAGTGGCGGTCGGTGGCGATACGAACCGAAGATGCCGGGTCTTGACCCACACGCGCGCACCGGACCTGCCGGCCTTGGCGTCGAGCCGTCCGCCCCTGGGGACCCGCAGCCACGACTGGGCGTGCAGCGTGTCCGCGCCGTCCTGGAAATCGCCGGCCAGAACGAGGAATTCGCCGCCGTCGGGCAACTCCAATCTGACAGACGCGCCGGCATCCCACTGTTCCAAGCGGACGGTCTCGCGCTGGTCCTCGAACAGCGGGGCGGCTGCTACGCCTGGCCGCTCCACCGCCCGCACCAGTTCCAGCTTGTTCATGTCTATGCGCACGTGTGTGCGATCGGCCGGATCGAACTGCCAGAGCTTGACGAAGATGGTGCAGCCGGGCGCCGATCCGGGCGTGTGACTAGATTCCGGCGGGTTGCGGATATAGATGCCCGCCGGAAAATCGCCGTGCTCGTCCTGGAACACGCCATCGAGCACGATGAATTCCTCGCCGCCCGTGTGCACGTGGGCCGAGAATTTGCTCTCCGGCGCATAGCGCACGATGGTCGTCGCCCGCGCCACTTCACCGCCGATCCGATCCAGCATGCGGCGCTCCACGCCCGGCATCGGCGATGGCACCCACGGCAACGATGCGGCATGCACCACCACCCGCTGTGCGAAGTCAGCGTTGATTTCCATGGCTCAGCTCCTGCGGCTCAACCCTTGATGCTCGGCCGTTCAGCGACGCGCGCGCGCCATGCCTTGAGATGCGTCAGCTCGGCGGGGATGTCGATCTTGGCGAAGTCGGCAAATCCCAGTCCCGCGAAGGCCGTGATGTCGGCCATCGAAAACGCGTCGCCGGCCAAGTACGGTTGTTTCGCCAGCACCCCGTCGAGATACTTCATACCCGCGATGGCGCGCTCTTTCTGATGCCGTCCCCATTCCGCGCATTGGTAGGTTTCGAGCTTGGGGCCAAGGCCCGGCGTCGCGTGATGAAAGTAGGTACCGATGGCATCGAGCAGGCCGGCTTCGGCGCGACGCTGCATCATGTGGATCACTGCGCGCTCCTTCGCCGTGCGCCCGGTCAGCGTCGGCTGGCCCGCAATGTTGTCGATATACTCGGTGATGGCGGTGCACTCGGAAATGGTCGTGCCATCGTCGAGCTCGAGCACCGGTACGGCGCCCGACGGGTTCTTGGCCAGGAACGCCGGCGTCCTATGCTCACCTTTCGGCACGTCGATGGTGATGAACTGGACCTTGTCCGTCAGTCCCTTTTCCGCCAGCGCGATGCGGACGCGGGCGGGATTAGGAAAGCCCTGGAAATCATAGATTTTCATATGACGTCTCCTGTTGCGGGCAAGGCGTGCGTAGGCCAGATCCGGGAATTCGGCATGCTGGGACCGATCACGGCCTTGAGTGTCGACCGGGCTTGAGTGCAGAGCCGGCTCACTATCTATCTGCAGATAGACAGGTACGCTCGACAGATGTCGTGGGTCAACTATATCTGTCGGCAGATAGGATAACGAATCGGTGATCGCGCATGACCGAGATGACGGAGAGGCTGCTGGACGCTGCCGAGGCGGCCATGCGGGCGCGCGGCTACCACGCGGTGAGCTTCCGCGAGTTGGCGGACGACCTCGGCATCAAGAGCGCCAGCGTGCACTACTACTACCGTCAGAAAGAGGATCTCGGACTGGCCGTCGTCGCACGTTATCGTGCCCGCTTCTTCGAGCGGTTGTCGACGGCGGCGGCTCCGGCCCGGGGCTTCGATGATCATTTGCGCGCGTTTGTCGGCGTGTATCGGGCCGCGCTCGTCGGGTCCGATCGCATCTGCCTGTGCGGCATGCTGGGCGCTGAATGCAGCGGACTGCCACCGACCCTCGCCGCGGCCGTCGCCGATTTCTTCAAGGCCAACGTCGATTGGCTGGTGGCAATCATGGATAGCAAGGAGCCACTGCGCGAGCGGCACGAGCGTGCGACGGCCATTGTCGCGACGCTGCAAGGGGCCATGATGATGGCGACAAGCCTGAAGAGCCATCGCCACTTCGATGCGGCAGCCGGCAGTCTGTTCGCCCGCGCCTGATCACGGCGGGCGCTCCGGGGTGGTGGTGCACAGAGCAGGACTTGAACCTGCAAAGCCCGAAGGCACCTGGGTTACAGCCAGGCCTCGTTACCATTTGAGTATCTGTGCTTGATCGTTGGTGCGATGCGTGGCGGAAGGCTGACGGTTCGAACGCCGCACCTTGCGGTGCCCACCCGTTTTCAAGACGGGGTGCCGGCCACTCCAGCGGAGCCTTCCACAGCATGACATTGAATGGCGCCAACTCCGGCCCACGGCGACGCCTGCGTCTGCCGCCATGGGCCGGGATCTCGTTGCCGCACTCAGGCCTCGAGCTCGGCATCCCAGTAGAGATAGTCGAGCCAGCTCGCGTGCAGATGGTTCGGCGGAAACGCCCGTCGCGCGGCCATCAGCTCGCGTGGCGTCGGCTCCTTCGGGTGCCGCTTCGGCATCGGCGCCGCATGGCTGCCCTTGCCCGTGTTGCACGGCTCGCAGGCGGTGACGATGTTGCTCCAGCTGGTACTGCCACCGCGGCTGCGCGGCACCACGTGGTCGAACGTGAGCTTGGCCGCCGGCAGCCGCATGCCGCAGTACTGGCACGTGAAGCGATCGCGCAAGAACACGTTGAAGCGCGTGAAGGCGACGCGCCGCGACCGCTGGCGATAGCGGCGTAGCGCCACAATCGACGGCAAGCGGATGGCAACCGACGGACTGCGCGCCACGACGTCGTATTCGGCGACGACGGCCACACGGCCACGGACGACGTCCGACACCGCGTCCTGCCACGTCGCGAGCGACAGCGGGAAATAGCTCAAGGGGCGGAAGTCCGCATTGAGCACGAGAGCTGGATACATGGTGTCGCGCATCGCGGACCTCCTTTCTTGTTTAGTGGCGCTTCGGTTGCCCAGTGCCAACCGCGCCGTGGTGTTGGCGCGTCTGTCCTTGCGCCTTCAGCTGCCCACAAGCACCCGGCGCGCCTGTCCTTGCGCCTTCAGGTGCCCACAAGCACCCGGCGGATTGACACCACTGCGCACCTGCCCCGGCGGCGGCGGCTACGGGAATGGACCCGGGCGCGCCGCCGCCATGCGCCGCCTTGGCCAGCGGTGGGAAACGCCGGCCGGCGCTGCATTGGTGTGCGTGGCTGGAGTCGAACCAGCATCCTCCGGTTTCTGAGACCGGCACCTCTGCCAATTGGGCTACACGCACGTCGACTGGTCCCTCCGGCCCGAGTTGAACGGGCGACCTGCGGGTTATGAGCCCGCCGCTCTGCCACTGAGCTACAGAGGACAATTGGTGCACGACCGCGGACTCGAACCGCGAACCGCGAACCTCCGACTTAAGAGGACGGCGCTCTACCGTTTGAGCTAGCCGTGCCTGGTGAACCCGGGAGGAGTCGAACCTCTTGGCGGACGGATTAAAGGCCCGTTGCCCGACCACCTCGGGCTTGCACGCGCCGGGTCCTGGATGATGGAAAACAGCATGACAATTGTGCCATGAAATAATACTCTGCTATTATTATAATTCAGGCATGCGCCATTATTGCCAGCCCAGGTGTTCACCTAACAGAAGGCGCGTAAAAACTCCGCGCAAAACAGCACGGATACTATATGAGCCAGAATGGTCCTGACGCTGTTTCTCCAAGAGAAAACATTCCCTATGGCGCGCTCTCACGGGCAACACCCTGGCAATGCGGCGTCACGCCCAAGCTGGACGATCACGATGTCAAAGAGCAACGGCGCCAGCGGCGCCGCAATCCACGCGCAGGTCCAGCGGCCGCGATCAAGCAGCCGTCAACATGCGCCAGCACGTCATCCAGCGAAGCCAATCGTGCGAGCGCACGTTAGGCCCAATTGTGCGCCGTCACGCACAACACCGCTCGGCAGGAAAAGTGTGGGGAAGTGGTCATTCAGAGCATCCGTTCCTCCTGCCTGAGCGGCGGAGGGAGGGCCCTGCGCCGGTTAATCCGGGTTCGTCACGTCGTAAGCATAGGACCACGATGGCATGGCAAATTTGCCGAGCAAGGATTGATTGCCCTGCATGAGTTTGCCGACCAGCGAGGCGCGCTGCTCACAGCCACGCACGCCCGCATACAGCTGCACCGCCGGTCGCGTGGACCGGACGGAGGCTGCGCTTGGCGCGCTGGTGATATGTGATGCGATGCGCATCGGTGTCCTCGACGTTGCGGCGAGATTATCTCGCAGCTTTCATGGCGTGTCTTTTCCAATGCAATAGAAAGAAAGTCAAGCGAATACGTGCAAGAGCCGCACGGCAATCATTGAGAATGTAATTCATGGATTATCAAGTATGTCTCGATTCATCGGGCACGCAGCCGTCGCTTGCGTTGCGTGGAGCCAACAGCCACCATCACGGCATGAGCCAGGATCACCGCCGCTACGCCCCAGCCGCCGCCCGCAATCGCGATGCCATTCGCGAGGTGCTCTGCCGTGTCCTGCCAACGCGTGGACTGGTCCTCGAGATCGCCAGCGGATCGGGCGAGCATGTCACTCACATCGCTGCGGCCTGCGGCCCGGACCTCATCTTTCAACCGAGCGATCCGGAGCCCGCGGCGCGCGCCAGCATCGATGCCTGGCGGGCCACGCTCGGCCTGACCAATGTCCGCCCCGCGATGGCGCTGGATGCCGCGGCTCCCGAGTGGCCGCTGTCGCATGCCGACGCCGTGCTGTGCATCAACATGATCCATATCGCGCCCTGGTCGGCGACGGTCGGACTGGTGCAGGGCGCGGCCCGCATCCTAGCGCCGGTGTCCTTAGCCGCGCCTTCCGCTGCCCACCCGCAGCCGGCGTCCTTAGCCGCGCCTTCCGCTGCCCACCCGCAGCCGGCGCAGGGCCTGCTCTATCTCTACGGACCCTTCCGCCGCCAGGGCCACCACACCGCCCCGAGCAACGAACGCTTCGACGCCGATCTGCGGCAGCAGAACCCTCTCTGGGGCGTGCGGGATCTGGAGGCCGTCGCCGCCCTGGCGGCCGCAGCCGGCTTCGCCCCGCCACAGATCGAGCCCATGCCCGCCAACAATCTGTCACTGCTGTTCTACCGGTCATAGCCCGCGCCAGGGCGTGGTTCCGCACCGGCGCGGCATCGCGCGCCGGCACAGGGCGGCACCAATCTTCAACAATTCGTAAATTCTCTTACGCGGTTGTGCTGTGCGGCACAGATTGCCCGTGACGTCCTGGGCTAGCGTTGGTCCATGAGACGGGTCGTCGGCTCTGCGCTGACGAAGATCATGAGCGGCCCAATGTGCGCGATGACACCACCCCAGGCCTTGCCGCAAGACGCCGACGTCGGCGTGCGGTCACCCGCGACGCGGGATGTTCGCCGGACAAGGCCGATGGCCACGCGGACAGACGGCAGATCCTCCCGTCAGGGCGCTTCCGGAAGCGCCTGATGGGGCGGGGTTGGCCTCTCCCCCCTGGGTCTCGCAACGAGATCTGGTCCCTCCCAAGCCAACCCCGCTCCGCGCCGCACCGGTGCCCCGCTCGCAGAAGATCGGGATAAGCCAACCAAGCGGAACCCGCAGCCCTTGAGGCTCGATATCCCGAGCCTCCCGCGCGAAACCAAGCCAACGAGGCAGATGCCATGACAGTCTTCGCACTCTGCGTCGAGCCAGGCGCCGCCGCCCCCGGGATGGTGGCAGGACTGGCCTCGCGACTGGGCCTCAAGCTGTTCGACCAACGGACGTTCGAGCTTGCCGTGGCAGCTCGCAGCGATTTCAGCGACCGCAAGTTGCACAGCTATTCCAGCGGCACGCCCTTGCCCGCCGCGCTGCGCGACATCCGGATCGAGCAATTGGCCTCACGCATCCGGGAGGAGGTGCTCGAGGTCGTCGCCGCGGGCAATGCGTTGATCGTGGGCTGGAGCGCGATCCCGATCCTGCGCCCGTTCGAGCATGTGCCGCGCGTGCTGCTGCGCGCGCCCGATCGCTTCCGCCACAGCGCGACCATGCGCCAGTTCGGCTATCAGCATATCGGCACTGCGCAGCTCGAGGTCGACTCGACGGACGGCCTGATCGGCCGGTTCTTGCAGCGCCTCTATGGCTGCGACTGGCGCGCGCCGGACAACTTCGACCTCGTCGTCGACAGCTCACGCGTACCCGCGCGGCTGCAGCTGGATCTGGTTGAACTGCTGGTCGGCAATGCGACGTTCCAGGACACGCCGGAGGTTCGGACCAGGGTCGCGGCCGCCCTCGACATGTTGCGCCTGCACGAGGCGCTGCATCCAGGCGAGGGTCCGCAGCCGGATGTCGAGCCGGTTCCGCCTCGGCCCGCCACCAACGCTTCACGTCGCTATGCCCAATGACGGGGGCGGCGAGAAGCATGTCCAACCTGGGCCTCGGTCGTTTGATGGCGCCCGGTCACCGGCTACGGCCTGACACGAGCGCCGACGCCGTGCGGGTGCAGCCGTGTCTTTCAACCGACCGGCACGATCACGCCGACGGCGATCTGGCGCAACTGAGCTTCATTCAGGATGACGATCGTGCGCCCGCTGGTGGTGATGATGTGGGCGTCCCGGAATTCCTTGAGCTGCCGGCTGACGTTGGGGCGCGAGAGGCCCACATAGGTGCCAAGCTCGGCTTGCGACAGGCGCAACTCGATGCTGATCTGCGAGTTCTGCCGCACGCCGTGCTGCTCGGCGAGCCGCAGCAGCCCCCGGGCGACGCGGGCCGGCATTTCCTGCAGGCTATCCTCCAGCATGGCGGTGGTGCGGCGCAGCTTGTCACACAGCACGCCCATCATCTCCAGCATGGCCTCTGGATTGGCGCGCAGCGCCGGCAGCAGGTCGCGCCGCTGCAAAATGAACAGCTCGCTGGTCTCCAGCGCGGTAACATTGGCCGTGCGCTCGCGCCCGTCGAGCAACGCGATCTCGCCGACAAGATCGCCAACGCCCAGGTAATTGAGCGTGATCTCGCGACCGTCGGCATTGATGTTGGAAACCTTGAGGCGTCCCGAGAGGATGACCATGGCGCTCTGGCCGGCATCCCCACGCGCGCAAATGGCCTCGTCCTTGACGTAGACGCGGGTGCTCCCCGTGCGAACCAGCTCCGTCAAGGCTGCATCCGACAGGCAGCCGAGAAACGTGGCGTTCTTCAGGAACTGCTGTACCCGCTCGATCGTCATGCCGCGTTGCGTCCGATGCCCCTACCGAGCCAGCCTCTCTGCCCGCCGGCCCCCGCTCTCAGTAGCTGCGTAAACGCCCGGCAGGTCAAGCACATCGCATATGCACAGACAGCGGATCAGCCCGCGCTTGACGCGAGGCTTGGGAGTTGCTCTTGAGGCCGGGACCGCCAGCCATGACGACTGTTCACGAACAATCTGTTGCCACACCACCTGCTGGGGCGACGACCTGTGCGGCTTGTCCATTCCAGTGGCCATCCGTTCAATCGCCGCCGGGCTGGCCCCACGGACAACAGTCGCAAGACGCCGTCGAAGCAGAGGCGCACCAAGCCTGCACCTCCGGATGCCGCCGCCTGCGCGAACTCGATCGCGCTGCAACGCAGAGTAGAAGCGGCCGCCGTCCTGGGCTACCCCCCTTTGGCCCGTACACGGTCTTGCGTGCCGGCGACCGACCCGCCTATGATCAAGCGGCTGCTCGCACACGATCATCGGATGTCGGACGGTGGTTCGACCGGCGCGCTGCGTCGGGACATGCATCCGAGCCGGACTGTGCAACCGCGGGGGAGGTGCCTTTGTATACCCGGTTGCTGAACAAGGAGGTGCAGACGGTCCTGTTTGCGGACATGGTGGAATCTGTCCGCATGATGGAGGGTGCCGAGGCAGCGATTATCGCCCATTGGCTGCAAATCCTGTCCACGGTCCGCAACAGCATTCTCCCGCGCGCGCATGGCGAGCTCGTAAAGAGCGGTGGCGACGGTTTCCTGCTCGTCTTCAAGTCCACGGCCGAAGCCGTCGAATGCGCGCTTTCGTTCCAGGCGCTCCTGCGCAGCACGAACGAAGGCCTGCCGCCGGGCGAGCAGATCCACATGCGCATTGGCATCGACTGCGGCGAGATCACTGTCGGCGATATCGATGTCTATGGCCGGTGTGTCAACCGAGCGGCGCGCCTCGCCCAGACGCTGGCCCGTCCCGGCCAGATCATCGTATCCGCCGCCGCGCGCGATCAGCTGACGCACGGGCTCGACGCCGACTTCCAGGATCTCGGTGATCGCGTGCTCAAGAGCATCGACCAGCCGGTGCGCGCCTACTGCGCCTGGCCGGCCGGCTCACAACCGACGCTGACGCCGCTGCCGTCGCTCGGCCGGCTGCTCCCCGTCATCGCCGTCGTGCCATTTTCCGCCCGCCTTTCCGAACCGCGGCATGACCCGGTCGGTGACATCCTGGCCGACAACGTCATCCGGACCTTGTCGCGCTCGCAGAACGTCGATGTCATCTCGCGGCTCTCGACCATGGCGTTCCGCGGTCGCGCCGCCTCGATCGCCGAGATCGGCGCGCACTTGAAAGCAACCTATGTCCTCTCGGGGACCTACAGCACGGATGGGACCTCCATCGTCCTGGATGTGGAGCTGTCGCAGGTGCGTGGCGAACGGGTGATCTGGAGCGATCGCTTCAACGACAAAATCCCGGGCATGTTCAGCCTGGAGCAGGACCTCGTCAACGCCATCGCCGCCGGTGCCTATAGTGCGGTCGCGACCGAAGAGTTGCGCCGCGCCCGCACCCGGCCACTGGTCAGCCTCGAGAGCTACACCTTGCTGCTGAGCGCGATCATCCTCATGCATCGCCGGGCCTCTGCCGATTTCGAGAAGGCACGCGAGATGTTGCAGACCGTAATCGATCGCGAGCCGCGCCATCCGATCCCGAAAGCCTGGCTCGCCAACTGGTACGTGCTGCGCATCCAGCAGGGCATGAGCGAGGACATTCTGCACGATCGCAGCGAGTCGGAACGCTGCTCGAATGCGGCGCTGGATGTCGATCCGGACAGCTCGTTGGCGCTGACCATCAACGGCCTCGTGCACACGCACATGACCCAACGTCACGATCTGGCAGAAACCAGCTATCGCCTGGCAACGGAGAAGAACCCCAATGAAGCCCTGGCATGGCTGCTGAAGGGGACGCATCACGCCTTCACCGGCCAAGGCGAGGACGCCGTCAAGGATACGCAGCGCGCGCTCAGGCTCTCGCCGATGGATCCACAGAGCTATTACTACCACTCGCTCAGCGCGTCGGCCTTCATTGCCGCCGGCGAAAACGACCGGGCGTTGTCCTATGCCGACTCAGCCTTGCGCTCGAACCGGTTGCATACCTCGAGCTTGCGTGCGCGCGCCGTGGCGCTGTGGCGGCTCGGCCAATGCGATGCGGCGGTCAAGACAGGCGCGGAACTGCTGCAGCTGGAACCAGGTCTGACGGTATCGGGTTGGCTGCGGCGCTCGCCCACCGCGCCGTACGGCTTCGGGCAGGACCTGGCCAGGACGATGACGGAACTGGGCATTCCAAGTTGAGCAATTTTCAATAGCAGGGCATGGGAGAGAGCAATGGCAATCACGGGGCCGGAAGGTTCTGAATCCACGGCGAGTGGGATCAGTGGCATTAGCGGGATCAGCGGCATCAGTGGGATAAGTGGAATCAGTGGCATCAGCGGGATCAGTGGTATCAGCGGCATCAGCGGTATCAGCGCGCTGAGCGGCTATTACAATGGCACCACAGGCATGGATCATCCCGCCACCACCGGCGCTTTGATCATGAACCGCGACGCCATCGCCGGCACGTGGGTGACACCGACGGTCGTGCCGGCCGAACGCGATATGGAGCGCGATGCCAATCTCGGGCTCAACGGCCCGAAGGAGCGGGCGGAGGTCATGGCCTTCGAGCTAGGCTCTCGGCTGTCCTTCTTCACCGAGCTGGACGGCGGCAAGCCCAAGTCCGCCTCGGTGCACCACCTCTCTCTGACGCGGCAAGCCGATGGCTCGCCGACCGGCATGGCGTTCAAGCCGCTCGCCAATTTCCATCGACCGACGGCAGCACAATTTGTGGCGCAGCTGGAGATCGTCAATAACTACGCTGATCTGCGCGCCGACCGGGCGGGTGAAATCCTGGCGCAGCTGGCCATATCGGATGCGTTCTACAGCGCCATCACGGGCATGCGGCCGGAGCGTACGCCGAAGACCATCGAGTTGGCGGTGGCGGCCGTTCGGCTCGGCTACTACACCGTGCTGCGCGTCAAGCATGGTCTCGCGTGCCGGCGGCCGTTCGAGTATTCGCCGCAGCTGCAGCCGATGCTGCCGACGCCGCTGCATGGCGCACTGCCGAGCGGGCATGCGACGGAGGCGTTTGCCTTCGCCTACATGCTGATGTCCATCATGCGCGAGTCGGGCAATCCATTATACGCGCCGACCAACACCATCTGGGGCGAACAGCTGATGCGCCAGGCGTCGCGCATCGCCGTCAATCGGACGGTGGCGGGCGTGCACTTCCCCGTCGACAGCGCCGCCGGCGAGATGCTCGGCCTGACCTTGGCGCAGTATGTCGTCGCGCGCTGCAAGGGTGCGGCCAACTATCAGGCGTGGAAATTCAACGGCCCGAGGTTCGGCGGCGACTTCAAGTGGCGCGACCACTTCGATGTCACCAGCGGTCAGAAGAACGCAACCATCGAGGGCGGCACGGATCCCTTCATCGAAGGCCTCGGCACGCAAACTCTGAGCGCCGGTGACGGGTCGGCGGTGCTGGCCTGGATGTGGAAAGAGGCCAAAAAAGAGTGGGTCGAGAACCCCGCCTGAGCGCTCCGCAAGCGTGTCCGCCGCGCGGGACGAGCCGACGACTTGGCGAGCACCGGACGGCGTGCACTCGACGACACCGACGTGCGCCTCCACACCTTCTGACAGCCACGGAGTTCACCGTGCCCACTTGGCATGACGTCAATCCACCGATCGGCCACAACGGCTTCGGCAAGATCGACCCCTATATCGATTGGGCCTTCGAACGATCGATGGCCGTGATGGTGGCGTTCGAAAGTGCTGTCGTGCGGCGCTATCCCGTGCTGTTGCGGCTCAATCCCGGCGTCACCATGGCGCAGTTTGCAGCCGGCGATTTCTTTCCCGCCGGCAGCAAACCGGCGTCGTGGAGCCATGTCGTGCACGTGCCTGCGGTCTACCTCGATGGGACACCCGCCTCGCAGCCGGCCTATTTCACGGTGCTGGTGACCAAGGCCTACTTTCACTTCTTCACGCCCGCAACGACCGCTACCGCGCAGGCGTTGCTGCAGACCATCTCGCGCATGACGGTGAGCCGGCAGATGCCGCGTGGTGTAACACCGCAGCAGGTCGCCGCGCCTCCGGTGCCGGCGACGCCGGAACCTGCCGGCGCCGGCGAGCCCGAAACCGTCGTCGTGGCCGTCATCGATGACGGCATCGGTTTTGCCAACAGCCGCTTCCGCACCGCTGCTGGCCGCACCCGGGTCGAGTACATCTGGCTGCAGGATGCCGCCCACAACGCCGACGCGGCGCGATATGGCTATGGACGCTCCCTTGCCAAAGCCGATCGTGGCGGCGTTGCCGGCATCGACAGTGCCTTGGACGCGGCCACCCATGGCGGCCAGATCGACGAGGATGAGGTCTATGCTCGGCTCGGCGCGCAGGACTTCGCAGCGACCCAAAACCGCATCTTCCGCACCATCGGACTGCATGCCACGCACGGCACCCATGTGCTGGATCTGGCCGCCGGTTATGAGCCCGGCATCGCGCCGAAAGCGGCCGGAACCGCTGGCGAGGACAGCCGCCCGATCATCGCCGTGCAATTGCCGGCCGCCACCAACGAAGGCACCTCTGGCGCCAGTCTCGACACCTACGTTGTCGATGCCATCCACTACATCCTCGACAAGGCCGATGAGATTGCCCGCAGCCGCGGGTGTGGCCGCCTGCCGGTGGTGATCAATTTCAGTTACGGCACCATCGCGGGCCGCCATGACGGCACCTCCGATCTGGAGCGCGCCGTCGACGAGGTGATTGCCAAGCGCCACGGCACCCCGGCGCCGGTTCAGGTCGTCATCCCGACCGGCAACAGCCGCCTGAAGCAGTGCCACGCGCGGCTCAGGTTTCCGGCTCTCGCCACCGCTGCGGCCGCCGATCGCATCAAGACGTTGCGCTGGCGCGTGCTGCCCGACGACAGAACCAATAGCCATCTGGAGATCTGGCTGCCGGCTGCCGCTGCTGGCACCACGGCGCGCGTCAAGATCACCGTGACACCGCCCGACGGCACGGCCTCGCCCGCGGTCGAGGACACCGCCGGCCCGACACGGGTGTGGGGCAACACCCCGCGCGATGGCATGTGCTATGTCCGCTACGCGCACGTCCCCACGCCCACCAACCGCGGCATGTTCCTGGTCACCGTGCGCCCCACCGCGCCTGAGGAAGATGCCGAGACTGGGCAGCCGGAGACCATCGCGGCGCCATCGGGGGTGTGGACCATCACGGTCGAGAACGTCGGCCTTGCCGCCCACGCCGTGGTCGAAGCCTGGATCCAGCGCGACGACACCCGCTACGGCCATCTGGCCTTTGGCCGCCAATCCTATTTCGATCATGCCGATCACGTGCGCTTCGGCGCATTCGACAAGCCGCCCGAGACGGACGACACTTCCCACATCCAACGGGCCGGCACCATCAATCCGCTCGGCACCGGCGCGCATCCCATCATCGTCGGCGGCTACGACCGCAACACCTGGCGCGTCGCCGACTATTCGGGCGCGGGCGCAGCGCACCCGGCGCCGATCGCCGGCCCGAGCGTCGTGGCGCCGAGCGACGACGGCGCAGCCCATCGCGGCGTGATGGCAGCCGGCACCCGCAGCGGCTCCGTGGTCACGCTCCGCGGCACCAGTGCGGCAGCCCCCCTGGTGGCACGACTGGTGGCCAATCGCATGGCAGCCAGCCTGCCCGCCGATCGTGCCGCAATCGAGGCGTTGGCCACCGCCGAGGAAGCAACATCGCGGCCCCCGCTGAAGGAACCTGCCGAGCGCGCCGGCAAGGGCCGACTGGCACTCTCCAATCCGCAGCGCCTTCCCCGCATCGACCCACCGGCTTGAGATCTGCCATGGCGGCACCCTTGCACTGAGGCTCAGACAAGCGGGAGCGCCAATGGCGCATATCAGCCAGCCACCCCGGCCTTGCTCATTGGCTTCGCTGAACCCGCGGCCGCAGCTAGACTGCCTAGCATCGACAGGGGAGGGATTCGGTGCGGGCAGACAAGGCTGAGACCTATGACTACATCGTCGTTGGCGCCGGCTCAGCCGGAGCCGCCGTGGCGCATCGGCTGTCGACCGACCCTCGCCACCGCGTGTTACTGCTCGAGGCCGGCCCCGCCAGTCATCCCTGGGCCCGCATTCCGATCGGCTATGCCAAGCTGATCAACAACCCCGAGGCCAATTGGCTGTATGCGGCCGAGCCCGAGGCCAACACCAACGGCCGCAAGCTGCCGGTGCCGCGGGGTCGCATCCTCGGCGGTTCGAGTGCCATCAATGGGCTGGCCTTCGTGCGCGGCCAAGCGCAGGATTTCGACACCTGGGCGCAGCTCGGCAATCGCGGCTGGAGCTACAAGGACGTGCTGCCGTTCTTCAAGCGCATGGAGCGCTACGAAGGCCAGGGCGACGAGGCCTATCGCGGCCGCGAGGGGCCGCTGCGTGTTACCAATCCGCAGCCGAGCCTGCCTTTGTTCCAGGCCCTGATCAAGGCCGCCGGCGAAGTCGGGATCGCGCACAATCCCGACTACAACGGCGCCCGACAAGACGGCATCGCCATGAGTCAGGCAACCATTGCCAGCGGCCGGCGCATGAGCACGGCGGCCTGCTATCTGGAGCCCATTCGCAAGCGCGCCAACCTGCGCATCGCCACCGGCGCCTTGAGCGAAGGCTTGCTGCTCGAGGGCAAACGCTGCAGTGGCGTGCGCTACTCCATCGGCGCTGCGACGCACGAGGCGCGCGCCGTGCGCGAGGTGGTGGTGTGCGCCGGCACCATCAACTCGCCGCAACTGCTGGAGCTCTCAGGCATCGGGCAACCGGAGCGGCTCAAGGGGCTCGGCATCGAAGTGCGCCTTGCGCTGCCGGGCGTTGGCGAGAACCTGCGCGACCACTATGCGCCACGCACGCGGTGGGCGATCGGCGCCAAAGGCATCACGTTCAACGATCGTGGCCGCGGGCTCGGGCTCGTCAATCAGGCCTTGCGCTATCTGCTGGCGCGGGACAGCATGTTGAGCATGGTGGCCGCGCCGATGCGCGCCTTCGTGCGCTCGCGTGAGGGTCTCGACGCGCCGGATCTACTGCTCGGCTGGGTGCCGATGCTCACCGAGCCCGGCCCGAAAGGGCCGCGGATCTCGCGCCAGTCCGGCATGACCTGCTATGCCCATCCCATGCGGCCCGAGAGCAAGGGGCACATTCATATCACCTCGGCGAATCCGAAGCAGGCGCCGGCGATCAACTTCAATTTCCTGTCGGCGCCCATCGATGCCGAGCTGACCGTTCGTGCCATCCGGATTGCGCGATCGATCATGACAGCACCGGCCATGGCTGCGCTGCAGGTGTCGGAAATCGCACCGGGCGCCGCGCGCACCAGCGACGACGAGATCATCGCGTGGGTGAAGGCTGCGGCTGAAACCACCTATCATCCGGTCGGCACCTGCAAGATGGGCACGGATGGCATGGCCGTCGTCGACGATCAGCTGCGGGTGCGCGGCATCGCCGGTTTGCGCATCGCCGACGCCTCGATCATGCCGACGCTGACCTCGGGCAATACCAATGCGCCGGCGATCATGATCGGTGAAAAAGCTGCTGAGATGGTGCTGCAGTCGGCGGCACACGCTGCTGCCGCGTGAGTTCACGTCCACCGCTGCTGGCGCAAGAACCGGAGACCCACATGCGTAAGATTGCCCCGCTGCACCCAGAAGCGAAACAGATTCTGGCAACGATTGCCGAGCTGGAGCGCGGCATTGTGGCGCCGTTGCCGGTCGCAGAAATGCGCGCCGTGTCGAAGCGACGCGCGGCCCACCTGGCGCCCGAGTTGCCAGCCGTCGGCCGCATCGAGAACCGGCGCATCGAAACAGCCGCAGGCGGCGTACCGGTGCGCTTCTATTACCCACCCGGCAGTGCGGCGTCAGGCCTGCGTCCCGCCTACATCTATGCCCACGGCGGCGGCTTCGCGGTTGGCGATCTCGACATGGTCGAGCCGGTGTGCCGCAGCATCTGCCGCGATGCCAACATCGTCGTGGCCTCGGTCGATTATCGCTTGGCGCCAGAGCACAAGTTTCCGGCGGGCCTCGACGACATGATTGCCGTCTCCCGCTGGATCGGACGGCACGGCGCTGACGTCGGCATCGATGTCTCGCGGTTGGCCATCGGCGGTGACAGTGCGGGTGGCAATCTGGCCGCAGCGGCAGCGCAGGCAATGGCCGGCAAGGGCGAGGTGGCGCTGCGCTATCAGGTGCTGGTTTATCCTGTCACCGATCTCACCTGCCAGCAGCCCTCCTACACGGACCTTGGCACCGGTTATCCGCTCACCGCCGACCGCATGAAAGCCTACATCAAGCTTTATCTCAATGATCCCGCGCAGGCGCGCGATGCGCGGGCGTCGCCGTTGCTGGCGGCCTCGCTCTCGGGACAACCGCCGGCACTGGTCGTCGTTGCCGGGCTCGATCCGCTGGTTGATGAAGGTATCGCCTATGCCAAGCGCTTGCAGCAAGCCGGTGTCGCCGCCGAGATCCACGAGGTGCCGGATCACCCGCACGGATTCCTCGGCTGGTCGCGGGATGCCAAAGCCGCGCGCGACACCCTGGCCTTGATCGGACGGCGTCTCGGCGAGCAGTTGCACGCCTAATTCGCCAGCACCAAAATAGTGACCTTCGCTGGAACACATGAGGCGCTGTATGTCGGATCAGCTGATTGCGAGCGTGCCGCATGTGGAGGCGTCACCTGTCGCGCGCGCTAAGGCTCTCGGCCCGATCATCGATGCCGCCGCCAGTGAAATCGAAGCCACGCGCCGCATCCCCGAGCCGCTGCTCACGGAGTTGCATAGATCGCGCCTGTTGCGCTTGTTGTTGCCGCGCTCGTGTGGCGGCGATCAGGTGGCGCCCACGGACTATTTCAAGGCGGTCGAGCAGGTGGCGCGCCATGACGCATCCCTCGGCTGGCTCGTCTTCGTCGCCAACAGCACGGTGCTGATCGCGCCCTTCCTCGAGCCGGCCATTGCGCGCGAGATCTTTGCCGATCCGAAGGCTGTCGTGGCCTGGGGGCCGCCCAATGCGTGCCGAATCCGTGCCGCGCCCGGCGGCTATCGCGTCACGGGCCGCTGGGACTTTGCCAGTGGCTGCCGCCAAGCGACGTGGATGGGCGCGCATGCGCACGTCGAGGAGGCGGATGGCAAGCTGCGGCTCAATCGCTTCGGCCGGCCGACGGTGCGCACGGTGCTGTTTCCGGCGGCGCAGGCAACCTTGCTCGACACGTGGCACACCATCGGGCTGTGCGGCACGGCGTCGGATGCCTACACGGTCGACGATGTCTTTGTGTCTGAGGACTATGCATCGACGCGCGAGGATCCGACGCTGCGCCGCGAGCCGGGACCGCTCTATGCCTTCACCATGCAGGGTCTCTACGCCATCGGCGTGGCCGGGGTGGCGATCGGTACCGCTCGCACCATGCTGGAGGAATTCATTGCCTTGGCCGCCAAGAAAACGCCGCGCGGTCTCGGGCGCATCGCCGACGCGCCGAGCGTGCAAGGCGAGGTCGGGCGCGCCGAGGCCAGGCTTGGCGCGGCGTCGGCCTACATCACCGAAACGCTCACCGATATCACCGCGCGCGCCGACGCGTGGGCGATCATCGACGTGCGCGACCGCGGCCAGGTGCGATTAGTCTCCGCCAATGCGATCCAGGCGGCGATCGAGGTGGCCGACTTCGTCTACAAGGCGGCCGGCGTCGATGCCATTTTCAAAGGCAGTGGCTTCGAGCGCCGCTTTCGCGATATCCATACGCTGTCGCAGCAGATCCAGGCGCGCGGCGCCCATTTCGAGGCCGTCGGGCAAATTCTTCTGGGCCAGCCGCCCGATCCGTTCTTCTGAGCCGGCGCGCGGGCCACATCCTCACGTCAAGGTGCGCTTCACGGCCTGCACGGCCAGCTCCATCGCCTCGAGAAAGCGCGAACGATCGGCGCGCGTGAAGGCGGCATTGAAGCCGCGGCTTTCGCCGGTCTCACGCAGATGCTGCATCAGGTCGCGCATCGCCAGCGCCATGCCGATGCTGTCAGTGGTGAACGGCTTGCCGGTCGGCCCGATGGCGCGTGCGCCAGCCTTCAAGCACCGCGACGCCAGCGGGATATCGGCGGTAACGGCGATGTCCCGCTGGCCGACCCGCTCGGCGATCCAATCATCGGCGGCGTCCGGTCCTGCCTCAACCACCACGCGTTTGACCACGAAACTCTCCGGCAGCCGCATCCAGCTGTTGGAGACGAAGTGGACCGTCAAGCCATGCCGCTCGGCAACGCGCACCACCTCGTCCTTCACCGGACACGCGTCGGCGTCGACATAAATCTGGATCGGGGTCGGGGTCGTCTGCTCGCTCGCCATGGCCGTGCCGGTCTCGCCTGTGATCAGGCATGAGTTTAGCACAGCCGGGCAACGCGAGGCAGGCGCGTGGTCCGGCACGTCAGCCATGCACCCGGTCGCGGCGGGCTGACAGGGGCCGGCTGGTCGCCTAAGCTTTGCCAGGGGCTCACGACGATCCGGGGAGGGACCATGGCCACAGGCGCCAGCGGACTGCGGCATTTCGAGGACGTGAGCGTCGGCGAGACGTTCACCTATGGTGCCTATCCGGTCACAAAGGCTGAAATCTTCGAGTACGCCCACGCCTACGATCCGCAGCCGCATCACATCGACGAGGAAGCGGCCATGCGGTCGCTGACCAAGGGGCTGTGCGCCTCGGGCTGGCATTCGTGCGCCATGTTCATGCGCCTGCATTTCGACGGCTGGCTCAACCAGTACGCATCGCTCGGCGGCGCTGGCATCGACGAGGTGCGTTGGCTGAAGCCGGTGCGGCCCGGACACATCCTGCAGGGGCGCACCCTCATCGTCGACAAGCGCGCCAGCCAGTCCCGGCCCGAAATCGGCATCGTTCGTGTCAAGCACGAGATGCGCAATCAGCACGACGAAGCTTTGCTGACCATGGAGCTGTCGCAGCTCATTCGCGTGCGCGGTGCCGCGCCGGCGAAGCCCGTGGCCAAGAGCAAGCCGGGTGTCGTGGCGGCCCCCACCGCCAGCAGCACGACAGGTCAGAGCGAATCGGCACGCAATTACTTCGAGGATCTGGTCATCGGCACGCGCCGCGAGCTTGGTTCGCACACGTTCACGGCCGCTGAAATCAAGATGTTTGCGGGGAAGTACGATCCGCAGGCGTTTCACCTCGACGAGGAGGCGGCGAAAACGTCGATCATGGGGGCGCTGTGTGCTTCGGGCTGGCACACGGCGGCCCACTACATCGGCGCCAACATCCGCAGCCGCCAGCAGAACGAGGCCAAGATCACCGGCCGCGGCGAGGCAATGGCGGTGTGGGGTCCCTCGCCCGGCTTCAAGGACCTGAAGTGGCCGAAGCCGGTGTTCGCAGGCGATACGGTCACCTACAGCCAGACCATCTCGGGCAAGGTCGATCTCAAGTCGCGACCCGAGCGGGGCTTGCTGCAACACCTCGGCGAAGGCCGCAATCAGCACGGCGAGATCGTGTTCCAGGTAACGGGCCAGATCCTGGTGCCGCGCCGCGTGCCGTTGCAGATCGCGGCGGGCTAACAAGGGGTCAGACCCTTGGGTCCGACCCCATCTCCATCCATCTCCATCGCTCAACGGAATGATGACATGGCAAGCGCGCTCGATGGCTTCACGGTGCTGGACCTCGGAACAGGGGCGGCGGCGGCGATGGCGACGATGTTTCTCGCCGACAATGGCGCGCGGGTGGTACGCGTGCTCGATGGCGCGGCGCCACGGGTGCATCGCGACGGCGGCTTCATCATCTGGGATCGCGGCAAGGCATGCGTGCGGCTCGATCTGGCGGCAGCACGCGATGCCGGATCGGGCGCCGCGGCTGAATGGCGACGACTGGTTGCCGGCGCTGACATTATCATCGACGATTTCGGCCCCTCCGACGCGCGGCAAGCGCTGCTCGAGCGCGTAGACATTGCCAAGCTCAATCCACGGGCCGTGCAGGCGTCGATCACAGCCTACGGTATGCGCGGGCCGCTGAAGGACGAGCCGGCCATCGATGAATTGGTGCTGGCGCGAACCGGCGTGCTGTCGGGCATGCCGGGCTTTCGCGCGCCACCCGTGCATGTGGTGCATCCGTTGCCGAGCGTCGGTGCGGCGCTGCTCGCGTGCAACGGGATTGCGGCAGCGCTGCTGGCCCGCGAGACGACGGGCCGTGGCCGCGCCGTCGAGACATCTCTCATGGCCGGCGCGCTGCTCTATCATCCGAAGGTCGATGGCGAGAAACTGAAGCGGCATGTGTTCCAGACCCATCCCGGCGGCAGCGCGCCGTTCTATAGCCTTTACGAATGCAGCGACGGCAAGTGGGTGCAATTGGGCTGCGTGCATGTGCGTTTCATACGTATTGCCGCTGACCTGATGGGCATCGGTGCGATGCTCGATGATCCCCGCTTTGACAAGGGGCGCGGCGGTGTGACGCCGAAGGACGATGCCGAGATCCGCGGCGCGGTGGCGAACGTCGTGAAGGCACGCCCCTACGCGGCGTGGGCTGTCGATTTCGAAAAGGCCGATGTGCCCTATGCTCCGGCCCGGTGGACCGAGGAGAGCCTCGACGACCCACAGATCGCACACAACGCCATGGTGGTGACGCTGGACGATCCCAAGCGTGGCGCGGTGCGTCAGATGGGCGTGCCAATCGCCATGAGTGGAACGCCGGGCCGCATTCGCGGACCGCGTGCAAAGTCGGCCATCGCGGCAGCGGAGCTTGCCGATTGGCCGCAGCGGGCCGGAACTTTGCCCGTTGTCGCGCCGGGCAACGACGCGCCACCGCTGGCGGGCGTACGCATTCTCGAGATCACCAACCTGATCGCGGGGCCGACGGCCGGCCGCCTGCTGGCTGATCTCGGCGCCGACGTCATCAAGCTCGAGCCGCCGGAAGGCGACATGTCCAGGCCGATCGGGCGCACGTATTTCTACCACGTCAACTTCAACAAGCGCTCGGTGTGCGTCGACGCGCGCACGCCCGAGGGTAAGGCGGCGATCTGCAGAATCGCTGAATCCGCTGACGCGCTGGTGGCAAACCTGCGGCCCAAGGCGACGGAGCGCATGGGGATCAACGCGGCGCTCAATCCGCGCCTCATCGAAACGCATCTGACGGGTTACGGCTGGACGGGGCCGTATTCGGCGCGGCCGGGCATCGATCCGCTGGCGCAGGCCTATATGGGCTTGTCGCGCGCGCAAGGTGGACCGGAGAATCCCCCCGTTTTTCCGGCACAACTCGCACCAACTGACTATACGACCGGGGCGATGGGCGCGTTCGGCACCATCCTGGCGTTGCTGGCTCGGGCGCGCACGGGCGTGGTGCAGCGGGTGGATTGCAATCTGCTGAGTGGCGGCATTCTCCTGACGTCGCCGTGGTTCAGCCACTATGCGGGCAAACCCGCGCGGCCATTGGCGGACAAGGCGCAGATGGGGCTCGACCCGTTCCGGCGCTTGTACAAGCTCGCGGACGGGTGGATCTACGTGGTGGCGGAGAGTGAAGCGCAGCAGCGCGGTGTGCTGACACTGGCCAAGGTTGATGCGAACAGGCTGGCGCCAACGTCGGAGAATCAACATCCAAACGAGGGCGCGCTGGCGAAGGCGTTGGAGGTGGCGCTAGCGACGGCGAAGGTCGGGCCAACTGTTGCGGCGCTGAAAGCGGCCGGCGTTCCCGTCACCGACGTGGTGCCCGGCGACAGCGAGCACTTCCTCAACGATCCCCATTCCCACGCCAACGACATGGTGGCCATCCGCCAGCATCCGACCGGCGGGCGCATCCGCGTGGCGTGGCAGATGGTGCAGTTCTCCGACACGGCGCCGACGCTTGGCCGCCCAACGCCGCTGCTCGGCGAGCACACGGGCGAAGTGCTGGCGGGGCTTGGCTACAGCGGCGAGGCCATTGACGCCATCAACCGAGCCGTGAAGGCGGCGCAGTAGATCGCAGCGGCGCCGGTCCACCAATGGCAACATGCCAACGATTTTACTGGTTCTTTGGCCCATTCACCCGGCGCGCTCGCTCGGCGTGGCTATCCGGGATCGCTTGGCCGGCGGTGTGCACAAGCCGAAACGGCGAGATCCCGGCTCCGCGCGCGCGTCGTGCCGACGCTCGCTCGGCCGGGAAGACAGTGGGGTGGTGAGAGTAGCACCGCCGGAGCGCGGCCCGCCCCGCCCTCCCCCTGTTTTCCCGGAAGCCGCGCCGCCCATGTGTGGTGGCTCTGGCAGCGCGTCACGTCGGCGTGGCTATCCGGGATCGCTTGGCCGGCGGTGTGCACAAGCCGAACCGGCGAGATCCCGGCTCTGCGCGCGCGTCGTGCCGACGCTCGCTCGGCCGGGAAGACATTTTTGGGGTGGTGAGACTAGCACCGCCAGAACGTGACGCCGACGGCTGACCCAACTCCACGCTTGTCGCCACCCAAGCCGCGCCGCCAACGCGATGTCTGGATGGCACCAGACATCGCGCTGTTCACTTGATCGGCTTCTCGTCGTCCCACACCTTTTCAGGCATGGGCAGGCCGGCCCAGGTCTCGGGGCCGAGCGGGTTCACGGGCTGCACGCCGATGAAGTCCTCGAGAATCATCATCATCTGACGCGTGTGCTGCCCCGAATGCCACGTCGTGCGCTCGAGGAAGTCGTGCTTCGACTGTTCGCCGTAATAGGTTTCGGCGGGATCGTCGAAGTCCGTGGTCGGGCCGTAGGTCGTCCACCAATCGTTGAAGCGGCGCTTGACGTCCTCACCGTAGGCCAGGATGTCGGCCTTGCTGTCACCGCCGGCTGGCGCGTTGCGCGCGTAGGCACCGTTGACCAGGGCAATGCCGTCGACCTCGTGCTCGAGCCAGGCGTCGATGACATTGAAGGTGTGCCACGCCAGATTGGCGAACGTGCGCGGTCGGCCCGGCACCTCACCACGCATCTTGGCCTCGGGCATCTGGCCGAAGAAGCGCAGCTCGCCATCGAGGATCAGGTTGATGCGCCGCACCAGCTCGGTTGGCGGCAGCATGGTCTGCTCGCCAAGCTCGATGCCGACCAGGGCGGCCACATCGCGCAGGATCTGGCCGTTGGCATACTTGTCGCCACGCGTCACCGTCGGCAGCATGCGGATGCCGAAGGGTTTCATCTCATCCCAGGCGCTCGGGTCCTCGACCACATTGCGCGAGATAAAGGGGATGCCGTGTTTGCCAAGGAACTCCTTGGTGCGGAGGCAGCTGGTTCAACCAGGGTGCCAATAAACGCGAACGGCGGTGTCGGGGGTCTGTGGTGCGGCCATGGCTAATCCCCAATGGGTTGAAGCTAGTCCCGCGAAAATACGCCGATCTGTGCGAGTGTCCAGCCACGAAGCGGCGGTTGCGGTTAGCAGACATGCGAACGCCGCAGATGGCTGGCATCCGCGGCGCGCTAAGCTCAGGTGAGGCTGACAGGTGACCGTCAGGCGGCAGCCAGCTTCTCGGCCTGCGACAGCAGGACATCGAGTGTGCCACGGCCTTCCTTGCCCATAACGTCGGTAGCGCGGCGTTGCGCGGCCTGCCAGAGCGGATAGGCCTCGCGGATGACGGCCTTGCCGCGCGGTGTCAGATGCAGGCCACGCCCGCGGCGACCGGCCGGCGGGTCCATGATGATATGACCCAGCGCCAGCAACCGCTTCAGGTTGCGCGACAAGGTGGACTTCTCGATATCGAGCTCGAGGCCGATCTCGGCGGCGGTGATGCCGTCGGTCTGGGCCAGCTGCGTCAACAGCGTGAATTGGCTGGCCGTGATCTTGTGGCCACGCAAGGCGTCGTCATAGACCCGCGTGATGATGCGGCTCAGCTGCCGCACGCGCGTGGCGATGCAGGCCTCCGTGGTCGCATGCGCGATCGTTTCGAGATCGCCCTTGGTGACTTGCGCAGCCGGCGTCATGATGTTCATGTGGAGCCTCCCCGTGTGGCTCGTGAAGATACAACCCCTGATGCTACGATTCGGGAAGATCAATCAAGTTTCAGGTTCAGGCGGAGAGACAGCGATGCGGATAGCCGCAATCAACGTGCATGTGCTGGCGGCGCCGCTGAAGGAGCCGTTCGCCTGGTCGTTCAACAAAACCAGCAGCCGTGGCTCGTGCCTGGTCGAAATCGTGGCGGAGAACGGCGTCGCGGGCTGGGGCGAATGCTTCGGGCCGGCCAAGCTCAATGCGGCGATCGTCGCGGCGTTTCGGCCCTATCTGGTGGGTGGTGATGCGCACGCGACGGAGCTGCATTGGCAGACGCTCTACAATCAGTTCCGCGACCAAGGCCAGAAGGGGCTCACCATCACGGCGCTGTCCGGCGTCGATATCGCGCTGTGGGATCTCAAGGGGCGCCTCTTGGAGCAGCCCATTCACCGGCTGATGGGAGGGCCACTGCGCCGCGAGGTGCGCGCCTACGCCACGGGTACCTACCGGCGCGGGTCGGGCGATCCCGTCGGCTACATCACCGAGGAAGTCGCTGGCTACGTGCGCGAGGGCTTCCATGCCGTGAAGCTGAAAATCGGCTTCGGCGTCGAGGAGGATCTGCGGCTCATTGCGGCCGTGCGCGAAACCATTGGTCCGAAGACCGGCCTGATGCTCGACGCCAACCACGGCTTTGACGTTGTCGAGGCGATCGAGCTTGGGCGGCGGGCGGCGCCTTACAACATCGGCTGGTTCGAGGAGCCCGTTGTGCCTGATGATCTCGACTCCTATGTCGAGGTGCGGCGCGGGCAACCCATTCCGGTTGCCGGCGGCGAGTGCGAGTTCACCCGCTGGGGCTTCCGCGAAATCTTCACACGCCGCGCGCATGACATCATCCAACCCGATACGTGCGCGGCAGGCGGGCTTTCCGAGTGCAAGAAGATCGCGGACATGGCGACCGCGTTCGGTGTGCGCTATGTGCCGCATGTGTGGGGCTGCGGCGTCGGCCTCGCCACGGCGATGCAGCTGCTGGCGGTGCTGCCGCATTCGCCGCCACGGCACACGCCACTGGAGCCGATCCTGGAATTCGACCGCTCCGAGCATCCGTTCCGGCAGGCGGTGCTGACCAAGCCGCTCGAGCATGTCGGTGGCGTGGTGCAAGTACCGGAAGGGCCGGGGCTCGGCATCGAGATCAACCGGGCGGCCATCGAAAAATTCAAGGTGCCGGCGGCGTGATGGCGCGGGCCGGCAAATGCAAGCGAAAGACAAAAGCACCATGAGCAACACCTACGATCTCATCATTCGCGGCGGCACAGTGGTCAACCAGGACGGCACTGGTGTGCGCGACGTCGGGGTGACGGCTGGACGCATCGCGGCCATTGGCGATCTCAAGTCGGCCAAGGCCCAAGAGACGCTCGACGCCAAGGGCTTGCATGTGCTGCCCGGCGTCATCGACAGCCAGGTGCATTTCCGTGAGCCCGGCCTCGAGCACAAAGAGGATCTGGCGTCGGGCTCGCGTGCCGCCGCCATGGGTGGTGTCACCGCTGTGTTCGAAATGCCCAACACCAAGCCGCTGACCACCTGCGCGGCGACGCTGGCGGCCAAGGTGAAAGCGGCGCGCGGGCGCATGCATTGCGATTTCGCGTTCTATGTCGGCGGCACGCGCGAGAATGTGGCCGAGATCCCGGCGCTGGAGCAGTTGGAGTCGTCGGCGGGGATCAAGGTGTTCATGGGCGCCTCGACGGGCGACCTGCTGGTCGAGGACGAACCCGGACTCGAGCACATCATCGCCACAATTTCACGGCGGGCGGCGTTCCACTCCGAGGACGAGGCGCGGCTGCGCGCGCGGGCCGGCGTGCGCAAACATGGCGACGCCGCGACGCATCCGCTGTGGCGCGATCCGGAGGCGGCGATGATCGCGACCCGCCGACTGGTGCGGCTGGCGGAAAAGTACAGGAAGCGCGTGCATGTGCTGCACATTTCGACCGCTGATGAGATCGAATTCCTGCGCGGACACAAGGCGTTCGCGAGTTGTGAGGTGACGCCCAATCATCTGACGCTGGTGGCGCCGGACTGCTACACGCGGCTTGGCACCTACGCGCAGATGAACCCGCCGGTGCGCGATGCCGCGCATCAGGCTGGCATCTGGGCGGGCATTGCAGATGGCACGGTGGATGTGCTCGGCTCCGATCACGCCCCGCACACCCGTGAGGAAAAGGATCACCCCTACCCCGAAAGTCATTCCGGCATGACGGGCGTGCAGACGTTGGTGCCGCTGATGCTCGATCACGTCAACGCGGGGCGCCTGTCCTTGCAGCGCTTCGTCGATCTGACCAGTGCCGGGCCGCAGCGCCTGTTCGGCATCCGCAACAAAGGCCGCATCGCTGCCGGCTACGACGCGGATTTCACCATTGTGGATCTGGGGCGCAGCGAGACCATCACCCACAAGTGGATCCAGTCGAAATGCGGCTGGACGCCGTACGATGGCGTGAAGGTGAAAGGGTGGCCGGTCGGTACCTACGTGCGCGGCCGTCGCGTCATGTGGCAAGGCCAGCTCGAAGCCAAGGCGGCCGGCGAACCCGTGCGGTTTCTCGAGGCCGGTGTGTGAGGGCCGAGTGGGGTCCTGACGGCGCCGCGACGGATCAGGCGCGCCGTTGCGTTGATGGTGTGAGTTCGGCCTCCTGGCCCCTGCTTCGGCAGCCCGGGAAGCCAATGAAACTCTCATTGGGGCCACAGGCGTGGCCAGAACGCAGGACGCTGGGACATATGCTCAAACGTATCATTCCACTGGTTGCATCGCTCACCATGCTTGCCGCTGCCGCCGTCGCCCAAGCCCCGGGTGCCGGCAACCCCGACACCGATCGCGGCGCTTCCCTGCGGGCGGCCTGCAAGGCCGATATGGACCTGCATTGCAAAGGCCTCGAAGCCGGTGGCGGCCGTCGCGTGGCCTGCCTCGCCGAAAAAAAGGACCAGCTGTCACCGGCCTGCAAAACCGCGCTCGACCAGCGCAAAGGCGGTCGCAACCGACAAGCGGCGGCCCCGGGTGGTCCAGCGCCTGAGCCGGCGGCCCCTGGCACAGCGCCGGGACAGGCTGCAACGACACCAGCGCCTCCCGCGGCCGCGCCCAGCGATGCCAAGGGACCGGGCGCCGTCAAAGGCAAAGGCCGCATGGCCGTCTGCCGCACCGATGTGGCGACATTCTGCCAATCGGCTGAGAAAGGCGGCGGCGCGCGTATGGCCTGCCTGCGCCAGAACATCGACAAGCTCGATCCGGCATGCCGGGCCGCGTTGAATGAGCGGGCAGTCGAGCGCAAGCAGAAGGGCGCGGAAAAAGGCAAGGAGTCACGGCAGGCCTGCCGCGAGGATCGCAAGGCCCTGTGCGGCGACGTGCAGGCCGGTGGCGGCCAGATCGTACAATGCCTGAAATCCAACGCCGACAAGCTGTCGCCGGGCTGCCGCGACGCCATCCTGCGCTGATGTAATCGCGTTGCCGCAATCGCCCATAGCCCATAGCGAACGCGCGGGGTCGGCCATCGCCGGCCCCGTTGGCGTGTCGAGAGCAGGCGTCAGCGCGTTGCGGGTTCCGGCTGCACGGGCGCGGCCAGGGCCTGATCGGCTGAATAGCGCAGCGTCAGATTGCCCGTCAGGCTGAAAGTGATCTCGAAGCCGTCGCGCACCGGCTCGACCTGGATGATTTTGACCTCATCGAAGCGCCCGCCGAGCGCGATGCCATCCCCGAGCGGCTGCTCGATCATGGCATTGGCGTGCGGCAGCACATCTCGGATCGCGTTGCTGACCGTCATGCGGCCGGCTTGCGCGATGCGGCCCGCGTAGGGTTCGGCGCCAATGCGCGGCACGTTTGGCGACGGCGGGGCCTTCTTCTCCCCGCGCACGGGCTTGGCGCCACTGTCGGGCAAGCCGACGCCTTCGAGCTCAAGCACGCCATTCGGCCGGATGACGGGCCGGGCGAGGAAGTGCGCCGTGCCCACCATGCCAGCCCAGCGCGTGGGCTCGACGATATCGAGGTGCAGCTCAATGCCGAGCTGGCCGCGGGCGGGAAACAGCGAAACGTTGCGAACCTTGGTGCCGATCGGCTGCGCCTCGGGACTAGGCGCTGATTTCAGCACCTCATTGGCCGCAAACGCCTCCTTCAAGGCCTTCAAGAGCGGCTCCGAACCGATCGTGATCGGCAGCCGCAGTTCGGTGGTAGCGTGTGGCTTCGGCGTTGACGGCTCAGCGCCGGCCTTGTCCGTGATCACCTTGGTCAGATTGACGCCCTGGGCCGGCCCGCGTGCCGTCTCGGGCAGCGGACGCGGCAGCATCGGCGCCGGCCGCTGGCCCGCAGCAACCGTCAGCCTGGCGCCAATGCTGTAGCGGAACAGGAGTTCGTCGCCCTCGGCCGCGAAGTCGGCGCCGACAATGCGATCGGGCTCGATGCGCAGCCACAACTGCGGATCGCGACCCAGCTCAATGGGCGTGTAGAGCGAGCGCCAGGCGCGCTCGGCGACGTTGCGCAGCCCCTTGGCGCGGATGCTCTCGCGGATCGACTCGATGACCGGTGCCAGCGGCTTTTTCAGACGCGCATCAAGCGACTTGCCCAGCGCCAGCTTGGCCTTGAGGACGGGGATCGTCCGCTCGGACATGACGACGGGATCTTTCAGGCGGATGTCGGGCTCGAAGCCGGCGGCCAGTCCCGCCTCGATCGGAATCGTGGCCACGACCTCGCCGTTGCGGCTCTCGCGGATGAAGCTGGCCCAGCCGAGGCCGCGCGCCGAGAGCGCATACTTGAGAGGAACCTTGAGGGCGATGCGGCCATCCTCCGCGACCAGCGTCACCGGGCCGTTGCGCAGCACATCGACCTCGGCCTTGGCGCCGTTGCACTCGACCCACTTGGTACGCTTGGCGCAGGCGGCATCGTCGAACCACTCGACCAGTCGGCCCAGGCTCTCCGGCACCGCTTTGTCGGCGATGGCGGCGGCAGCCTTGAGGTCGATGGCGAGACCCAAGCTGATGACGGTCGGGTCGCGGCGCACGGGGACAGCCGGCGGCGGCCCGACGGACGGCGCCCGCGTCAGCTGAACTTCCTGCTTGCAGCCGCTCGTTGCAGCAATGAGCGCGATGAAACCGGCTCTGACGCAAAACGATCCAACGCGTGGCCAAAAATGAGATTGCACGGCACTGCCCCTGCTCCGCCTGATCCGGCCAACGACCGGGGATGGGCGCTCTGGAGCGCTCACACCTCGTCCGCCGGCAGGAAGTTCCGCTGCCGGAGCAACTGGTGTGCCAAGCTAGCCCCGAGGGGCGAAAAAGTCGTTAAGGGCTGTGCAGCTGCAGCATGGGCTCAGGCTCCGCTGGCGGGCGACCGGAGGTACCCGAGGGCCGAAATCGGCGGCGTCACGCCTTCTTGGCTGGACCGGTCTCAGTCGGGCCGCCGGCGTCCTTCCAGGCCTTGAAGCCGCCGATGATATGCGCGACAGGCTTCAATCCCATGTCCTGCGCCGTCTTGGTGGCGAGCACGGACCGCAGCCCTCCGGCGCAGAAGAACACGAACTTCTTGTCCGCCGCAAAAACCGGCTTGTGATAGGGGCTTTCGGGATCGATCCAGAATTCCAGCATGCCGCGCGTGCAGCTGAAGGCGCCGGGCACCCGGCCCTCACGCTCCAGTTCGCGGGGATCGCGCAGATCGACCAGTACCACGTCGTCGCGGCCGGCCAGCTTGACCGCCTCCTCGGCCGTCAATTCCTCGATCTCGCTCTTGGCCGTCGCGACAAGTTGCTTGTAACCTTTGGTGATCGTCTGCGGCATGCTGTCCTCGCCTGGGCCAAATGGGGTGACCGACTCTTAACCGAGTTCCTGCTCCTGACAAGCTGGTCCCTGGCCAGTCCCTGGCCGCTCGCGGGCCCGGACCCCGATCCCATACAGGCTTGCCGGAGGGGCCAGCCGTCGAGCCGGCCGCAGGCGGAGGTTGGCGATCGTTCCCTGCATCACGGGCACCGCATCACGGGGCAGGCGGTCACAATATGGCCGTGGATGACGCCCTAGCCGCGCCATGTTCGGCAGCGAAAAACACTTCGAACCTTGATTCGGAAGCCGCTATGCGCCCGTCCATGCCGCTGCTGGTTGTCTCGATGCTGCTGCTCGGCGGTTGCGCTGCGGCCATGCCCGGCTATGTCCCGCCGAGTGACCGGCGCGACAAGATGCTGGCAGCCGCGCCCAAAGGCGGTGGCATCGACAGCCAGGGCACCTATCAGCTCTCGGACCAGGAGCAGAAGCTCGACTGCAAGCAGCTCTCGGGCTCCATCACGATCAAGATCATGCAGATGCGCGAAGCCGGCGACCGCCGCCGCGCGTCGCTGCCCGCGGCATTGGCGCAACACGCCTCGCGGCCCTTCCAGGGGAACTCGACCTATGGCGCCGACATCGATGCCGACGCCGCCAACGACCGCGCCCGGCTGGTGGCCCTGAACCGTCAATTGGCCGCCAAGAACTGCCGGACGTTCGATATCGAGGCCGACTTGAAGCCCGGCAACAAAGACATGCCGCGCCCCGTCGGCGAGGTGAAACCTAAGACCAAGGCTGGCGGCTGATGCGGATCAGCGACCAGCCAACCATCCTGTCGCCATGCGTTCGCTGTCCATGTCAGCCGCCTGCAAGCTCGTTAATCGCCGTTTAACCATGCCGGTGCCATATGTCGCGTCATCGAGGCCAGTGAGTGTATGCGTACCATGTCCAGATCCCATGCAGCCGTGAGGCTGTTCGCCGTAGTCGCCATCGGTCTTGCCACCATGGCATGCGCCCGCGGCAACAAGGGGCCCGAAGCCAGGCTCGGCAATTCGCTGAACGACCAGGGCTATAATGATCGCGGCCGCCCTGGCGCCCGTGGCAATCATGCGCCCGGCTCCGCCGGTGAATTCCAGTCCAACGGTTCGGACACCGTCTACTTCTCGTCCGACAGCTCCGACCTGACGCCCGAGGCCCAGCAGGCGCTGCAGGTGCAGGCGCAGTGGCTGCAGCGCTACGCCAATCACACCGTCACCATCGAAGGCCACGCCGACGAGCGCGGCACCCGCGAATACAACATCGCGCTCGGTGCCCGCCGCGCCGAGACTGTGCGCCGCTTCCTGGTCAGCAATGGCGTCAATGCCGCCCGCGTGCGCGCCACCTCGTTCGGCAAGGAGCGCCCGGTGGCTGTTTGCAACGACATCTCGTGCTGGTCGCAAAATCGCCGCGCCCAGACCGTACTCGGGGGCAACGCGGTTAGCCGCAACTGAGGCCGGAGACGGGCTCCGTGGCGCCGCGGCCGACGTGGTGTCGATGTTTCTCTTCCGAAAGCTCCCGCATGACGACTTTTGGACGTGCCCTGCCATTCCTGATCCTGCTGGTCGCCGGCACGGGTCAAGCCGTGGCTGATCCCGGGATCCGCCTCGACGATGGTAACCAGATTCCGGCCTGCACGACGCCCGAGCGGTTGATGGAATTCCTGCGGGTGCGCAACCCCGCTCTCGAACGGCGCTACGACCAGATTGCCGGCCACTACATGCGCGAAGGCCAGGCCATGGGCGTGCGGTGGGATTACGCGTTCTTCCAGATGATCGTGGAGACGGGCGGCCTCACCTACCGGCGCAGCGATGGCCGTCCGGGCACCGTTGGTCCGGGGCAGAACAATTTCGCCGGCCTTGGCACCATCTCCGGCCGCGACCCGGGCGAGACCTTCCCCGATGTTGCCACCGGCGTACGCGCGCATCTGCAGCACATCACCCTTTATACCGGGGCCCGAGTCGCCAATCCGATCGCCGAGCGCACGCGCAAGGTGCGGGACTGGGGCATGGTGCGCGTCTGGCAGCGCACGCTTGGCCGGCCGACGACGTTTTCCGATCTGGCCAGCCAGTGGGCCCCCGAGAACCGCGGCTACGGCGGTCATATCGAAGCGGTCGCTGGCCGTTTCCGCGAGCAGTTCTGCGCCGCGCCGGTGGCACCGGCCGAAACGCCGGTCGCAGATGCCGCCCGGCGGTCACCAGCCCCCGTGGCCCTGGCCGAGGCGCCCGCAGAAGCGCGCGGCTATGCCATGGCCCGGCAGGCCCTCGAGCGCGCACCTGATATTCGCGCCACGCCTCGTTCGGGCCTCGGCGCCGGCAAGGTCGAGCCACCGCCGGCCATTGCCGCCGAGCCGCCGCCACAGCGCTACGCGGCCATGACCGCGCCCGGCCAACGCCCGATTGTGCCGACGGCACCCGCCGCCGTGCCAACTGCCCCGGTGGCACCAGCGGCCCTGGAGCCGGCACCTGCCAAACCGTTGACGCGCGAGGACCGCGAGAACGAAAAGCTGCGCCAACTGGTGAGCGGCCGCACCGTGCATCTCGACACACCCATCGGCACCGTCATCCCGATCGAGTTCGCCGAGGATGGGCGCATGCGCGGCAAGGCGGGTGGCCTGGCGGGCTTCCTCGGCGCGGCGCAGGACGAGGGTCAGTGGTGGATCGAGAAGACCAAGCTCTGTCAGCGCTGGAACGTCTGGTTCAAGCGCGAGCAGCAGTGCCTCAAGTTCAAGCAGCAGGGCCAGATCATCAACTGGGTCAGCGACAACGGCCGCTCCGGCACAGCCAAGCTGGTGGGTCAGTAAGGGGTGGGGAAAGAGCAGCGCGACGCGAGTGAGCCGACTCGGAAGGTCGCAGATTGTTCTGTGCGCTTCCGTTCGTCATCGGAAGCGGACCAACAGCCAGCAATACTGGGGTCGGATCGTTACGCTCTCACTCTCAGAGGCACGGGAGCCTGAATGGGGCGGTGACTAAATGGTGGCTGTCCCAATTTAGCTACCCACTCAAGCGGCTTCGGCGCGTTCCGCTTCCCGCGCCAGACCTGGATACCTCCACGCGAGAGTCGCCGCGCGTGCGATGTAGAACACACAAAGCGCCGACCAGATGCCGTGGTTGCCGAAGGCCGGCACGAACACGGCAAGGGCCGCGAGATAGACCAAGAAACTGACCACCATCATGTCGCGCATGTCGCCGGTTCGCGTGGCGCCGATGAACACGCCGTCGAGCAAAAAACACCACACGCCGATGAACGGCAGCAGCGCGACCCAGATTATGTAGTTTGAGGTCAGCGTGCGTACCTCTACGTTGGTGGTCATGAAGGCGATGATAGCATCACTGGCCAACCAGATGACGATGCCAGTGAGAATACCCGTGATGCCGGCAGCGATCGCCGCGAGATGCACGGATCGGTCGAGACGGGGCCGGTCCTTGGACCCGATCGCCTGGCCAACGAGCGTTTCTGTCGCATTTGCATAACCATCGAGCATGAAGTGGGTGATGGTCAGCAGCGCCAGCAGCAGCGCATTGGCGGCCAGTGCGCTGTCGCCCTGGCCAGCGCTGAGTGCCAGGAAAATCTGGCTTGCGGCGAGCAGGCAGATGGTCCGGATCATGATGTCGCGATTGGCCGCAAACATGGCGCGCAGTTTTGCCGGTGCCAATACGGCGGCGCGGTCAAGGATGGCGCCGCGCACGCGGAATTCACGGGTCGCGATGACGAGGCCGCTGATTACCGCCGCCCACTCGCCGATCAAAGCCGCGATGCCGACGCCGGGCACGCCCCAGCCCAGAAACGGCACCAACAAGACGGCAAAGACGATATTGAGAATGTTGGCGAGCACCTGCAGCCAGAACGCCACCATCGTGCGCCCAAGGCCGATGAACCAGCCGAGCAGCGCGAAGTTTACGAGCCCCGCTGGCGCCGCCCAGATGCGCCAGTCATAGTAGGCAGTCGTGGCCGCCTGTACGGCTGGCGAACCGCCGAGCACCCAGAGAAATCCGCGCCGGATCGGCACCTGCAGCATCACGACGGCCATGCCTATGGCGACGGCGATCAACACTGCGCGCACCAGCGTGGCGGCGATCTCGACTGTATCGCGTGCGCCAAGCGCCTGCGCCGCAAAGCCTGTGGTGCTCATGCGCAGAAAACCGACGCACCAGTAGATAGCGTTGAAGATGGCAGCCCCCAAGGCCACGCCGCCGATCAGGGCGGCATCGCCCAATCGCCCAACCACCACCGCATCGACGAAGCCGATCAGTGGCGTCGAGGCGTTGGCAAGCATGATCGGCACGGCGAGCGCCAGCACGCGGCCGAGCGTGGGCATCGGCTCGGCTGATGCAAGTTGAGCGGCAGCCTGAGGGCCATGCATCAGCGGGACCGATCCTAGGAGTTTGAGTGCAGCAAGAAGGCAGACGGAAGCAATGCCTATCCTAGCCCGGCGGTCGCGTCGTTGTCCCACCACACAGAGCGCCCTTCCGAATCCAGCTTGTCAGCCAATGACGCAGCGAGATCTCGATCCGCACCCGCGCAAGAGATGAATAGGTCGGCCATGTTCCCCCACACGGCGAAGTAACCCGATGCCGCGCGCCGAAAGGTTATTGCATCCCGGTGCGACGTCTAAGCAGTCGGAGCTCAGCAAACACGCTTCCGCACCACCCCGGAAAGTCGCCGCGATTTTGGGCTGATCGCAGCGCTCTCGACACACCCTACTGGCCCATCACGTCGCGTGGCGCGATCGCTGCGGCGATGCTCGCTTCTGCCGTGGTGCTTCCCGCGTTTGGGGCGCCGGGACGTCGCCGATGGCGAGCAGGCGTTCGCGATCCCCTGGCAACAAGCGATTGCAGCGTGGCTGCCAATCGGGATCGTCTTTCCATGTGAAGGGTGCCTGAACGGTTGTGCGCGGCGCGTCGGCTGTGGTGAGTCATCCAAACGCCAGATCGACGATATCCCGCTGCATGTCGGGCTGCCCATGGTGACCGGGCAGGTCGTCTACGTCTCTGCCGATGCCATTCAAAACGAGCGCAATCAAGCGACCGATAACGCTTATGTCACCCGCGTGAAACTCGATGTGGCATCGGTCGCCGTGGTGCAGAAGTTTCTTCCCACCCCAGGCATGCCCGCGGAGGTCTATATCCGCACCGGTGAGAGAACGTTTTTTCAGTATCTTGCGCGTCCCATTACCGATGTCATGAGCCGCGCTTTTCGGGAATCGTGATGGGTGCGGCGGCATGGCGTTCGGCATCCGAGGTGTCGCCGCCGTCGGTCGTCCGCGTTTCTGCTTTCGGTCGTGGCCCAGCCCGCCGCTGGCTGGTCGTTTTCGGAATTGGGAGATCCGGAGTTGCGGCGAAGTTTGCTGGCATGGGCGAGGTGACGGCGTCGTGCCCGATGGCCCGGGGGTCGCGCTGGCTTGCGGCCTACTGGCCGAGTTGGCCGAAGCGGTAGCCGACACTCAACTTCACGGCATGGCTGCTGGGATCAAACGTCACGCGCGCCTGATCGCCGCCGACGGCAAAATTGTTCACGGTGAAGGTTTCAAAGGCCGAGTATTGGTATTCGGTCTTGATCAGCCACCGCGCATTGAGTTGCTTCTCGAAGCCGACGCCGGCATAGACACCATTCAGGGCCGAGAATGGGAACCGATAGATGTCGGCACCGTTGGCCATCAGCGTGGCGTCCTCGAACTGGATCTGCGCAAATCCAGCCGAGACGTAGCCGAGCAGGCTCGGCGCGAATAGATAGCCGGCGCGCCCGCCGATCGACCAGCCGTACTTCTGGTTCAAGAGGTCGATCGTCGCCTTGTTGCCTTGCGAGGAAAAGGCCAGCTCATGGTTGGCGGTGCCGGCGTCGATGCTGACGACGATGCCGGCGATCACGCGCGGCGACACCAGGAAATCATAACCGGCCGACAGTCCGATCAGCATGTTGCCGCCACCGAGGCCGGAGACTTCGGCCACATCGCCGACGTGACCCGGGCTGGTGCCGGCGATGGTCAGGTCCCTGAGATAGGACGCGAGCCCGACGCCGACGCTGAGATAGCCGCCGCTCCATGTGCCGGTGTCTGCGGCGGCCGCCTGGGCCTGCTCACCCGACGGGGCACCGAAGCGGTAGAAGGCGCCGAGGCGTGCCACATGGCTTTGCGCCTGGCCGGTCACGGAGATGTTGTTGCCGGGATCGTGGAAAATGATCTCGCGGCCGTAGTCGGTCAGCCGATATTCGGCGCGCAGCGACACGTTGTGCGACAGCTTGTGCTCGATGCCGCCGCCGATGGTGACGCCTTGCGAGCTTGGCAACGGCAGGCGCGCGGACACCGTGTTGCCGCCATTCGAGGCGCTGAACTTCAGGTCTTCGACCGATAGCCACGAATAGCCGAGCAGGCCATAGACCAGCGTCTGGTCGGTGACCAGGAAGCCCAAGCGCGCGCCGCCAAACCACATCCGGTCGATGGCCATCAGGGAGGCGTTGGCGGTGATGCCCTGCTCGCGAATGCTGGCTTCGGTTTGCGAGCGCGACCAATCGTAGCTGAATTGGCCGCCGATGACCCAGTGGCGATTGATCTGGTAGTCGGCGCCAATGGTCAGGCTGGCGCCGATGTCGGCCCCGAAAGGCCCGCTGGCCTTGAGTAGGGATTGTCCGGAAGTGAGATCGACCACCTTGGCGCTGCCCGTGAAGGCATCGGCGCCAACGCTGATGCCGCCGTAGAGCTGCGTCCAATCGCCAGCGACGGCGGTGCCGTAGCTGGCCAACAGCGCGGTCATGCCGACGCAGAGCCGTAGTGACGATTTCATGCGTGTTGCCCCCGCAGCACTCTGCCTGTTGCAGGGGTGGCATAGTTAGCGTGGTTGTGGGAAGCAGGCTTCACGACCTCAAGCTGTCGCGTGCGCTAAAGTCGTGTGCCGTTACAATTCGACCACATCACGACTTCGCTGCAGCATGTCAGCAAGCGGGGCGCTTCTGCGGGCGGCGGCGCTGCGCTAAGGCCGGGCAGGACAGCGCGATTTCGCATCGCTGACCACTGACACAAGAACAAGGGCAGAGGTGGTGGCCCCTGCCCTGGATCATGTTCGCTGCTCAGGCTGGCCGTGGCTCACTCGCCGCCGAAGCGGCGCTGCCACCAGCCTTTGCGGGCCGGACCTGACGGGCTTTCGGCCGGCATCGGCGCTGGTGTCTCTGATATCGGTTTCTGTGCTGGGGCCACGGGACTTTGCGCCACGGGCTCCGGCTCGACCATGCGCGCGACGGGCTCCGGCTTCGGGGCGGGAACGTCGACGGCTGCCGGTGGCCGGTTCTCGATCACGGGCACACGCGAGGCCAGCGAAACCGGCTCGCGTACCGGAATGGGAGCCGGGATCGGCGGCAGAGGCGCTGCCACCGGTGGCTCGACCGCGGTCGGCGGCGGGGCCGTATCGACCAGCGCTGCCACCGTCGCACGTTCGACCGGCGGCCGGACGGGAATGGGCGCGGGCACCGGAGCCGTCGGCACGAAGCCGCTGTCCCAGCTGTTAGCGACGGTTGCAGGCGGGCCCTCGGGCTGGTCAGCCCCGGGCCGCGCAATTTCGGCGATGCCCCAGTCACGGCCCTCGGCGCTGCCCTCGGCACCGATGACGGCACCCGTGGTATCGCTGCGCGTCAGCGGTTGTCCATCACGGCCACGGCCACGCCCGCCGCGACGTCCGCGCCGACGGCCACGCCGCTGCCGGTCGCCCTGATCGTCGCCGGCCGTCGCCTCCGGGCTGTCGTCCCGTGTTGTGCTGTCACCACGCAGGTCGCTACCGATCTCCTCGACACCTTCCTCGCGTGCGCCATCGCGCATGGCCCAGTCGCTGGCGGGGCGCGCATCAGGTGACGGGGCATCGCCGCCGACTTCGATCACGCCACGCTCGGCGTCGATGGCTTCTCCGGCGGCCTCGCCAGCCTCATGGCGATGCGCGCCATGGGCATGCTGCCCGCTATGCTGGCTGTGGCCATCGCGGCCGTTGCGATGGACGCCATCGTGCGGCGTCTGCCGCTCCGGCCCGCCGTCCGGACCACGCCGTCCCCGCCGCCGACGACGGCGACGCGAGGAACGGCTGCCATCGCCCTCACCGGGCTCGGCGGCATCACTGACTTCGACCACGTCGCTGCGCTCGTCACCCGGGCGCTCATCGCGGGCACGGTCGTCCCGGGCGCGATCGTCGCGCGGGCGCTCGCCAGTCCCATGGCGCTCGCCGCGTCCAGACCGCTCACCGCGTCCGTGCCGGTCATGGCGGCCAGAGCGCTCGGGTCGCGCAGGGCGCGCGTGGCCTGCATCGTCGTCATGCTCGCTGTCGGCATCGCGGTCACCGGCCACCAGTGCCGCATCGTGGCGTGGCGCCTGATCGACCTCGGTAACCGTGGTGTCGTCCTCGTCGAAGGCCCAGTCCATGCTGACGGCGGCGCGCGCTTCCGGCTTGGCCACGGCAGCCACGGCCGCGGAGCGCTCGATGGCAAAGTTGGCGCCCTGCATGCGGTCGCTGGCGTCGACGGTGATGACGATGCCGTGGCGCCGCTCCATATCATTGATGTAGGCGCGCTTGTGGTTGAGGATGTAGAGCGCCACCTCGGCCGTCGTCACCGCGGAGAGCGACGATGGCTGCTTCAGCAGATTGTCCTCGAGGCCGCGCAATACGGCGAGGGCCACCGACTCGACGGAGCGGATGGTGCCCGTGCCCTGGCAGTGCGGGCACTGCGAGGTTGAGCCCTCGAGCATGCCGGTGCGCAGGCGCTGCCGCGACATTTCGAGGAGGCCGAAGTGCGAGATGCGCCCGATCTGGATGCGGGCGCGGTCGTGCTGCAACGCATCCTTCATGCACCGCTCGACGGAGCGATTGTTGCGCTTCTCCTCCATGTCGATGAAGTCGACGACGACGAGGCCGGCGAGATCGCGCAGCTTCAATTGCCGGGCGATTTCCTCGGCGGCTTCCATGTTGGTGTTGAGCGCGGTTTCCTCGATCGAGAATTCGCGCGTGGACTTGCCCGAGTTGACGTCGATGGCGACCAGGGCCTCGGTCTGGTTGATGACCAGATAGCCGCCCGACCGCAAGTTCACGTACGGGCTGAACAGCGCGTTCAGCTGCCGCTCGATGCCGTACCGCGTGAACAAGGGTTCCGCGCCGGTATAGTGCTGCACCTGATCGCCGTGCCCGGGCATCAGCATGGTCATGAAATCGCGCGCCTCGCGATGCGAGGCTTCGCCCGCCACCACGACGCCGTCCACGCCATTGGAATAGAGATCGCGGATCGACCGCTTGATGAGGTTGCCTTCCTCGTAGACCAGACAGGGCGCCGTCGACGACAGCGTCATGTCGCGCACGCTCTCCCAGAGACGCAGGAGATACTCGTAGTCGCGCTTGATCTCCTGCATGTTGCGCGCCGCGCCGGCGGTGCGAATGATCAGGCCCATGCCTTCCGCGACATCGAGCCCCTCGGCGATGGCCTTGAGGCGCTTGCGGTCACCCGGCTGCGTGATCTTGCGGCTGATGCCGCCGCCGCGCCCGGTGTTGGGCATCAGCACGGTGTAGCGGCCGGCCAGCGAGATGTAGGTGGTGAGTGCCGCGCCCTTATTGCCGCGCTCCTCCTTGACGATCTGGATCAGGATGATCTGGCGCCGCTTGATGACTTCCTGGATCTTGTACTGACGGCGCGAGCGCCGGCGGGGGCGCTCCGGCAGTTCCTCGAGTGCGTCCTCCTCGGTCGCGACCTGCTCGACCGGCTCCATCTCGCTTCCGGCCGTGTCGGAGTCGCTGCCGCCGTTGATCTCGACGACACCTTGATCCTCGACGTTGCCGATCGGCTCGGGCACATCGGTGATGTGCGAGCCGCCACGATCATCGTCGCGACGCTCGTCGTCCCGGGATGCCACGCCGGATGTGCGTTCCGGCTCGGCCGTCAGCCGGTCGTCGGCGTGCTGGACGTGATCATGGCCGAGGGCCACCGCATGCGGCGACTCGCCAGCGGTGTCGTGGCGATGGTCGTCGTGAGGCCGTGCATCCTGGGTACCCTCGCCGCCACCGATGGTGTCGACAGCCATGTCCTGATGAGCGGCGTCAGGGCCTGGGCCCGCCTCGTCGCGGGCGACGGCGTCACTGTTGCCGTTGCCATCCCCATTGGCATCGGCGCCGTGGCGGCGGGAGCGGTCGCGATTGCGGTTGCGGTCACCACGGTCGTTGCGATCTCTATCGCCACGGTCGCGCCGGCCGCGGCGCTGGTGGCGCTCCTCGGCTTCGGCTTCCTCGGCAGCGTCGGCCTCGGCCTGCTCCTGCTTCAGGGCTTCGCGGTCGGCGACCGGGATCTGGTAGTAGTCGGGATGAATTTCGCTGAACGCCAGAAAGCCATGCCGATTGCCGCCATAGTCGACGAACGCGGCCTGCAGCGAGGGTTCAACGCGTGTCACCTTGGCGAGGTAGATGTTGCCGCGGAGGAGCTTGCGGGCGGCGGATTCGAAATCGAACTCTTCTACACGGCCATTCCGGAGCACCACCACCCGAGTCTCCTCGGGGTGGGTGGCATCGATGAGCATCTTATTGTTGCGGTCCATTGAAAGTGATCCTTGTCGCGCGCCGGGGCGAGGCCGGGCCACCTGTGATGGTGTCCGGACAGGCGAACGGATATCCGTCGCCGGCTTGCCGGGGGGCGCGCTCGTTGTGTGGTTGGATACGGGATGAGGAGTGGCAGCAGGGGGGCCAGTCTCCACGGAGCGGCTGCGCATCCCGATCCTGCGATCCCGGCGCGCTCGATGCGCATCGTGACCGTCACGCATGGCTCCTGGCCTTGCGGCCGGTGACCTGCAGTGATTTCTCGGATCTGGTCGCTCATGGTCCTTCTGGAGCCTGGCATTCCTGGAAGCTGCATGACGCAAACACTCCAGGACATTTCGAACCTTTGGAACTCGGATTGGTAAGCCATCCCGAGGGAGGCCACCGGTAAAGCTGCGCGTTGCGCGTGCCGCAGATGTCGAGGCTGGCCAGTCAGCGCCTCCGGCTCTTGCCGGCTCGCCCTGCTGTCACAGCGCACCACGATCGCAACTGATCGGTTACGCCTCTAGCCTGCAGCATCTCGGTACATGTTGACTGAGCCTCGCGAGGCGCCATCCACGAACACGGACGTTCGATGATGCCGCCTGCCGTCGTCCGGTCAATATTGGCCTCGCCAGTCCCCTGGAGGCAGGCCGTGCTTCCGGCGCCGCGGCGAAAGACAGTCACAATGCAACGCAGGAACAAGATTACGGTCTCGCGCGCATCGAGGCAAGCCTGTAACAGGGGCTCAATCGAAATCGCGCTTCGACACATGACAGTAGTGCAACCAAACGCGAAGATTTGGTAAAGGTCCGTCACAAAGCCGCATGTTGCTGGTACGGCGGAGGAAAATGCCTGGGTTCGCGATGATTGAACATCAGTTACACCGGGTTGTGGATCGATTGGTTGCAATCCGAACCTGATGCCTGCCTCCCGTAAATGGGGATTAGTGGTGCATTTTGCAACTTTTAGGGGTGACGATGCTCCGAGGCTGCAGGTAAGTGCGGGTTGCAGGACTTGATCGATCGGGTCGGGCAACGGGCTGGTTGGCTAGCGGTCTCGGCCTTGAGCGGTCGGGGCCTTGGGGGACGGAAACGTGGTGATCCGGCGCACCAGCAACGGCTGGGGGAACCGTGGCCGTTGGCCCGCGTGGCGCCCGCTTGCCGGCCTGGCCTGCGTGTGGCTAGCGATGTGCAGCGGCGTGAGCCTGGCGCAACAGCCCGCGAAGCCCGCGCCCGAGGCCGGCCCCGGCGGTTGGGGGACAACCGTAGCGCCATCGCCCCCCCGCCGACCCGCAAAGAAGCCTGCCGAGGTAGCCGCGCCGTTGCCCGCGTCACCGACGGCCCCGCCAAGCCCGTTGCCGAGCGCCCCAGCCGGCACGGCGGCACCAATCCAGGCCCGCTCCGTGGAACTCTCCGGCGATGCCCGCCGCACCAGGATCGCGTTCGAGATGTCGGGCCGCCCGGAATTCACCGCCTATCGCCTGGCTGATCCCTATCGCGTCATCGTCGACCTCAGCGGCGTCGAGTTCGCCTTACCGCAAGGCGCCGGCCGGCAGCGACTGGGCCTCGTCAGCGCCTTCCGATATGGTCTGGTCGCCGAAGGAAAATCGCGCATCGTCATCGATACGGCGGGGCCCGTGCGCATCGAGTGGGCGCGATTGGAAGCCGCGACGAGCGGACCAGGAGCCAGCCTCACCCTCGATTTCATCCCGGCCACGGCGACCGAGGTTGCGGCAGACGAGATCGCGGCAGCCACCGCCGGCTTCGATGCCGCCAAGCCCAAGGCGCCGGAACGCCCGGACGCGGCCAAGCCGAAGCGCAACCGGCCGATCGTTGTGATCGATCCGGGGCATGGCGGCATTGATTCCGGCGCCCAAGGGGCTCTCGGCCTGGAGAAAGACCTGGTTCTGGCCGTGGCGCTGCAGATCCAGCGCGCCCTCGCCGCGACGCGCCGCTACGACATCGTCATGACGCGCTCGACCGACGTTTTCCTGTCGCTGGATCAGCGCGTTCGCCTGTCATCCCGGCATGTGGCCGATCTCTTCATCTCGATCCATGCCGACAGTCTTGCTGCCCGCGAACTGGCGCATCAGGTGCGGGGCGCCACCCTCTATGTGCTGTCCGACAAAGCCTCCGACGATCGCTCGCGCCGGCTGGCCGAGAAGGAGAATGCCGCCGACTTGCTGGCTGGGCTGCGCATCGACACGGCTCCGAACGATGTTCAAGTGCGCGATATCCTGGTCGACCTGATGCGCCGGGAATCGGCCACTTTATCTAATGATTTCAGATCGCTGCTACTTGGCCAGATGCGCCCGCGCCTGGCGCTGGCGAAAGAGCCGGCCCGGGCGGCGCCGTTCAAGGTGCTGCGCCAGCCGGGCTCGCCGGCCGTATTGCTGGAATTGGGGTACATATCCAACCCGGAAGATGAAAAGCTGATGGGAACCGAGGTTTGGCAGCGCTCCATCGCGCAGGCGGTGACGGCGGCCGTGGCCGAGTATTTCCGTCGCCAGGTGGTCCGCAAGGGCGGGGCCGAGCCGTGAAACGCCGCAAAACGCGTGCGCTGGCTGTCAGGTCGCAGGGCCTCGTATCGCCACAATTCATACGAGAGCCACAATCCACACTAGATTGGGACTGTTGCGCGGGAACTTGTGGTCTTCGCTTGCGGCAGGGCACGATTCTGGACACAAGCGGACCAACATAGCCAAGCACGTCACGACGAGATCGCGTATGAACGGCCCTTGCATCGCCATCGACGGCCCCCAGGCTCAACGAACGGACGGCCCATGAGAGCGCCCACTCTGCCTCCGCCGCAGCAAGCCAAGCCCGGCCGGCGCCGCCGCCGCAGCTGGGTCGTGAGCTTCATCGGCTTCATGTTCGGCTCCGCGGTGGTGCTGTTCCTCGCCGGATCGGCCGTGGGCGGTTATCTGCTCTGGAACGCCTCCAAGGACCTGCCGAGCTACGACAGCTTGGCCAAGTATGCGCCGCCCGTGATGACGCGCATCCACGCTAACGACGGTGCCCTGATCGCCGAGTACGCGCGCGAGCGACGCATCTTCGTGCCGATCAACACGGTGCCGAAGTCCGTCATCAATGCCTTCCTGTCGGCCGAGGACCGCCGCTTCTACGAGCACAATGGCCTCGACATGACCGGCATCGCGCGCGCCGGCATCAAGTTCATCGAGAACAAGATCAAGGGCCGCGGTGGCCTGCAAGGCGCCTCGACCATCACGCAGCAGGTGGCGAAGAACATGCTGCTCACCAGCGAGCGCACCTTCGACCGCAAGCTGCGCGAGGCCATCCTGGCCATGCGCATCGAGAAGGCCTACCCCAAGGACAAGATCCTCGAGCTTTACCTCAACGAGATCTATTTCGGCATCGGCTCCTACGGTGTTGCCGCTGCGGCGTTGAACTACTTCGGCAAGGAGCTGGAGGAGTTGACGCATGAGGAGGCGGCGTATCTGGCCGCGCTGCCGAAGGCGCCGAACAACTATCACCCGACCAAGGACGAGCGCAGCCGCGAGCGCGCCGTCGAGCGCCGCAACTGGATTCTCGACCAGATGGTGGAGAACAAGCATCTCACCCTCGAGCAGGCCAAGGCCGCCAAGGCCAAGCCGCTGACCGTGCGTCTGCGCTCGTTCGGCACGCAGATCCAGGCGGCCGACTATTTCGCCGAGGAAGTGCGCCGCACGCTGGTCAACCAGTTCGGCGAGGACACACTCTATGGCGGCGGCCTGTCGGTGCGCACCACGCTTGATCCACGCTTTCAGAAGCTGGCCCGCCGGGCCTTGATCGATGGCCTGGTGAGCTTCGATCGCCAGCAGGGTTGGCGCGGCGTGCTGCAGAAGATCGAGATCACCGGCGATTGGGGCGTCACGCTGGCCGGCAACGAAGTGCCCAACGATATCGTGCCGTGGCGCATGGGCGTCGTACTCGATGCGCAGCGCACCAAGGCCGTGGTCGGGTTGCGCCCGGCGAAGCGTGGCGACAACACCGTGCCGACCGAGCGCGAGGCCGTGGAGATTTCCTACGACGAGATCAAATGGGCCAATAAGAAGCCAAGCCGGACGCCGGGCGTCACCGACGTCCTCAACAATGGCGACGTGATCTGGGTCTCGCCCAAAGATCCCAACAATGACAAGGGCCTGTGGACGCTGCAGCAGATCCCCGAGGTTGGTGGCGGCATCGTCGTGATGGATCCGCACACGGGCCGCGTGCTGGCCATCGTCGGCGGCTTTTCCTTCGCCATGAGCCAGTTCGATCGCGCCGCGCAAGCCAAGCGCCAACCCGGCTCGTCGTTCAAGCCGTTCGTGTATGCGGCCGCCATGGACAACGGCTACAAGCCGACCAGCATCGTGCTCGATGCGCCGATCGAGATCGACCAGGGGCCTGGCAAGGACATCTGGCGGCCGGAAAACTACAACAAGTCGAAGTCGCTCGGCCCCGCGACCCTGCGCGTGGGCATTGAGAAATCACGCAACCAGATGACGGTGCGGCTGGCCCAGGACATGGGCATGCCGCTGATCACGGAGTATTCGCGCCGCTTCGGCATCTACGATGATCTCTTGCCCGTGCTGTCAATGTCGCTCGGCGCCGGCGAGACCACATTGCTGCGCATGACGTCGGCCTATGCCATGCTGGCCAACGGCGGCCGCGCGGTGCGCCCGACCCTGATCGACCGCATCCAGGACCGCTGGGGCAAATCGGTCTACCGTCACGACGAGCGCGATTGCTCGACCTGCCGCCAGCAAGCGTGGTCGAGCCAGGTCCGCGAGCCCGATCTCCTCGATGAGCGCCGTCAGATCATCGATCCCCACACCGCCTATCAGATGACCTCGATCATGGAGGGTGTGGTGCAGCGCGGCACCGCGACGATCGTCAAGCAGATCGTCCCCGACACGCCGATTGCCGGCAAGACGGGCACCACCAACGAGTCGAAGGACGTCTGGTTCGTCGGCTACACGCCAGATCTCGTGGTCGGCGTCTTCGTCGGCTATGACACGCCCAAGCCCATGGGCAATGCGGCGACCGGCGGCCAGATCGCGGCTCCCATTTTCGCCAACTTCCTGAAGACCGCGCTGGTCGGCAAGAAGCCGGCGCCCTTCCGCCAGCCGGCCGGCATCAAGCTGGTGCAAGTCAATGCCAAGACCGGGCTGCGCGCTCGGCCCGGCGAAAGCGAGTCCATCCTCGAGGTGTTCAAGCCCACCGAGGAGCCCGACGACGCCTTCTCCTTCATGGGCTTCACCAGCGGCGAAGGTGCGCCGCCGTCGCGTGATGACGAGCGCAGCGTCGCCCGCGGCCGCGGGCCCTGGTGAGAAACGGCGCGATGCTTGAATGGGGCCCCATGTCATGACCATCGTCCGGCGCGAACTCGAGCCGATCCTTGCCAATGTCGTGGAAACCGGCGCGTTCGTGTTCACCGCCGGTTGCATCGCCGACGACACCACGCTCGATGTCGCCGGCCAGACACGGCAGGCGCTCGCCGACCTCGACAAGTATCTGGCGCTGTGCGGCAGCGACAAGTCGCATGTTCTCTCGGCTGTTATCTGGCTCGCCGACATCCGGCTGCGTGATGCCATGAACACGGCCTGGCTGGCCTGGGTCGATCCGAACAACCTGCCGGCGCGGGCCTGCGTCGAAAATCGCATGGCGGATCCGCGCTGCCTGGTGGAAATTCAGGTCGTCGCCATCAAGCGCTAACCCGGTCCGGATTCCCAACATGAAGCCTGAGAAAACGCCCGTCGGCCGTCGCGCCGACTATCGCCATTTCATGCCCCTGCAGACGCGGTGGATGGACAACGACCTCTACGGGCACGTGAACAACGTCGTCTACTATTCGTATTTCGATACACTGCTGAACCGCTATCTGATCGACCACGGCGGCCTCGACATTCACGACGGACCGGTGATCGGCATCGCCGTCGAGACACTGTGCCGGTTCCACAAATCGTTCGCCTATCCCGAGACGATCGACGGCGGCTTGCGCGTTGGCCGGCTCGGGACCTCCTCCGTGCGCTATGAGATCGGCCTGTTCGCCGCCGGCGAGGAGATGGCGCGCGCCGAGGGCCATTTCGTGCACGTGTTCGTCGAGCGCGCCACCCACCGTCCGACGCCGATTCCCGACGCTATCCGGGCCGCGCTGGCGCGCATCGCCCTCGCCTGAGCCCCATTGGCGTGGCCACCGGGATTGCCCCCGTGGCGGGAAGGCCATGGCGGCCAGCAATTCGGTGCCTGCGGCACCCGTGCACCTTGGCATCGTCCTACCAAATCAGAGATTGAAGGAGGCGGGAAAGTTTTGTCCGGCAAGGGATGGCGACGATGCAAAGACTGTGCGGTGTGGCGGTGGTGATTTTGATTGGCGCCATGTTTGCAGGCGCTGCGGGTGCGCAGGACTCAGGCCTCGTCGGCCTGCACGACAAGGTTCGCGTCGGCAACAAGATCTGCATGGCGGATCACTTCCACACCGGCACCAGCTCCGGCCGCAATTCCCGCAAAGAGGCAGAGGCGGCGGCGATGTCCGACTGGGCCGGGTTTACGGCCTGGGAGTATGGCAACGCCTGGGGCCAACCCGGAATGGCCGAGTCGAAAGGCATGTCCTGCGCCAATTCGGGCGGCTGGGGATGCACCTTCGAAGCGCGCCCGTGCCGCCGCCGCTGAGGCGCCGCTCTCGCGCAACGCTTAAGGCATAATTAACCGTACCGGTGCGACTGTTGCGTCGAGGCGTCGTCACGCCTCGCGTAACCAGTACGGGGTAACATGCGTAGCATTCGATTTGGCGCCGCGCTCGGCGCGAGCTTGGCTGGCGTGCTGATGGCCGCCACTGCGGTCCAGGCATCGGGCCTCGAAGGTCTCCACAAACACGTCCAGGTCGGCAACAAGGTCTGCATGGCCGGCCATTTCCATTATGGCCAGACCGCCGGCTGGGCGACGCGTGCGCAGGCGGAAGCCAGCGCGGCGGAGTCATGGGGGTCGTTCACGCGGCTCGAATACGGCCAGGAATGGGCAGATTTCCGCCTCGCGGCCGAGGCCGCCATGGACTGTCAGGAATCCGCTTCCGATCGCGGCGGCACGGTGTGGAGCTGCAAATCGAAAGCCAAGCCGTGCAAGCTGGCGCATCCGGTCGCGGCACAGATGGCACCGCCGCGCTACATCGCACAACCTCAGCGCCACGCTTATGTGCCGGCACCGCGCGTCGTCCACGCGCCGGCTCCGTCGCACCACTCGGAGCCGGTGACGATCGCCATCCATGCGCCGCAGGCTCGGCACTGGCACGGCCCCCATTGCCGACACGCCGTGGCACGGCCGCCAATGGTCTCGCATCCTGTTGGCCATCACGGCATGGCCCGCAGCGTCCACGGCCATGGCCGTCCGCTGGTGTGGCCGGGTGATGCGCGCTGAAGCTTGGCGCGCTGGTGTCAGCGGCCGGTCAAGGCGCGTCCCAGGACGCGCTTCAGCAGGCTCCAACCGAAGCGCATGATGACGGCGCGGATGATCCAGCTCAAGACGCCCTTGCCTTGAAAACCAAGGGCGCCACCGAGCAGATCGCGGATGGAGCCACCGACGCCACCGCCGCGGGGCGTGCCGACGCTGCCGCCGCCGCGCCGCAGGATATCCGAGAGATCACCGTATGGGTTGTTGCCGCCGGCCTGTGGCAAGGGCAACGGCAGCGGTGAGCCACTCTGCGGCCCGCCACCCTGCTGGGGCCAGTTGCCGCCGAGACCACCGTCCGGCGCGTCGCCCACATTGGGATCTCGCCCTGTCGGCCACGGCATCGGGAAGCCACCCTGGGGAGCGCCACGCGGCATCGGCGCCTGCTCCATGGTGCCACCGCGCCCGAAGCCGGTGTCGCCACCACCACCGGGCAGCGGCGGCATGGGATAGCCACCCTGCGGCAGCTCGGCCTTCGGCAGCTCGAAGCCACGCCCGTAGCCACCATCGCGCGGTGCGCCGCCCGGTTGTGGCATTGGGAACGGCAAGCCGCCGCCGCCACCCTGCGGGAGTTGCACGCCACCCGGCAGCCGGCCCGCGATGTCGCCAAGCCCACCCTTGAACCAGCGCGAGAGGGCGCCCATCAGCATCTGCGCCAGGATCGGCAACAGCATCTGGATGATGCTGTCGCTGAGGCCGGTGGCGCGCGCGGTTTGCAGAGCCAGGCCACGCGCCTTGCTGTCCGAGCCCAGGATGTGGCTGAGAATGCCTTGCCCGTCCTGCTGCACGCGCGGATCGCCATAGACGTCCGGCCGCTCGAGGATGACCTCATGATGGCCAGCGCCCAGCGCCTTGACCAGATCGGCGAGACCACCGCGCGACAGCGTGTTGCGCTCTATGCCAGACACCAGGCTCGGCAGCGCCGCTTCAACGACGGCTGCAGCTTCAGCCTCGGTGATGCCGGCCGTGCGTGCCAGATTGGCAATGGCCTCGCCGCCCTGGGCGCTTGCAATCAAGTCGTAGATCTTCATGAGGTCTGCCCCTCCGCCCGGGCTGCCGGCGTCCTACGTACGCCGCATGGATCACGGCCTGCAGTATATCGGACAGCGCCGCCAGGGCGGCAAGCGGCTTCCAGCGCCCCCTTCGCGCCACCGTCAATCCTCGGTATGGTAGCGGGATCGCTGCACCAGCAGGACGGTCAGCAGCGGCGCCACCACGCCAACCAACGCCACGGCAATCAGCAGCATGCCGAGGCGACTGTAGTCGGCGGCGACCTCGACCGCGCCGGTCGCCAAATTCCTCGCCTCACGCGTGACGACAAAGATTTCGTTCATGTATTTGGTGAGCAGGCTGCTGGCCGACAGCGCCAGATTGGTGAACGAGGCCAGCACGGCAAAGAACGTCGCCTTGAGGTCTGCGGGCGCGTTGCGCGCGATCCAGGTCAGCAGCGGGATCATCGCCACCTGGCCGAGCGGCGATTCGAGCGTGGTATCGATGACGGCAATGAAGCGCGCATCGACGATGCCGCCGGTCAGGCGTGCCGTCCAGGCCTGCACATTGTAGAAGAGCCCGATGTTGGGCAGCGACAGGATGCCGGCGGCGATGGTCAGCGCGACGACGATGAAGGCGATCGAGCGATGCGCCAGCAAGGGACGCAGCAGCACCATGCCGACCAGCGTCAGGCCGGAGGCAATGAGCGACAGCACGGACAGGAACTGCGGGTCGAACTTCAGCTGATCGATCGCAAACCACGTGGCACCAGCGCCCGGTAGCGGCACGGCGCGAAACACGAAGATGATCAGCGCCGTGCCGATTAAGGCGTTGGCCTTGGCCGGCGGCAACTTGCGGATCAACTCTCGGATCAGCGCCAGGACAATCAACATCGAGCCGGCGAAGATGAGTTCCTGGCCGAAGGGGACGTTTGCCAGACCGATGGTGAGGGTCAAGGCCACGAAGGCAGCGCCACCGGCGAACAGGCGATAGTCCGCCGTGGTTTCAGCCTCGGGAGCATAGACGCGGCGATCGATTTCAGCAGCGGCGATGCCTTGCTCGCGCAATTGCCTCGCCCGCGTCCGGAGCAGGCTTTGCTGCAGGATGACGCCACTGACCGAGACCAGCGGAATGATCAGCGCGCACAGATAAATGCGGGCGTAGACGGCGGCCTTGTCGCTGGGCGACAGGCTTTCGACACCGGCAAACATGACGATGTTGAGCACGGCGACGAACACCAGACCGAGGATGAGCGCGATACGGCCGAGCGTCTGCATGGTCGTGTGCAGGGTCTTGGCCTCAGCCTCGGACAGGGGCTGGCCGTCGGACCCGGTTCTCGGCACGGCCTCCACCGACATGGCATCGGCGACCGTGTCCTGGACGACGTAGCCCGTCGGCGACAACAGGCTGCTCAACACGAACCAGGCCTCGGCACTCATGATCCGGCGCATGGCGTCGGTGTGCGCGATCAGGCCGTACATGATCAGGACACTGGCTGCGATCAGCAGCGCGCCGAAATAGACCAGCACCGCCTTCCAGCGCCAGATCAGGTCGACCAGATGGCCGAGCGGCATTTTCAGCACCCAGGGGATGCCGGCCCAGAACGAGAGGCCCGCCAGGAAGGCCGCTGAGAGGCCCAGATACTCCTTGACGAAAAACGTGCCGACGATACCTGTCAAGCCGGAGATGCCGGCGGCAAAGTAAACCATCAGCGGCGGCAGGAACGACCACTGCAGGTTCCGCATCAGGTCGACGATGGTGTCCTGGTACCAGTCCTGGATTTTCGCCAGCATGCGCGCCGTGCTCTCGTGCGTCGGTAATTCCAGCTAGCCACCACCATGCCGGCTTTCCGCGCGATCGCATAGCTTTGTCGGTGACCCTCATCGATGGTCGGCGCGGCTGGCGATCGCAGCCTGTCAGAACGGGTTCCAGGTCGGCCGCGCCGTGAAGCGGAGATAGCCGATGTTGGCGCCAAGCCGGAGGCCGATACCGGAGCGAATGGGGGCGAGGACGACGCGGCCATCAGTGAGGAACGTCAGCCCAACGCCGCCAACGAGATAGGCCGAGCCTTCGACACCCGAGAAGCCGGCGAAGATGTCGATGTCCTCGCGCATGTTGTAGACGAGGAACATGGTCTTGGCGCCGGAGGCCCCGAAATCGTAGCCGATCGAAGGGCCGTGCCAGTACACCTCGCGCGAGCGCCCGCCGCGGGTGAACAGGGTGCCGCTGCCGTAGCGCACGCCGGCGATGAAGGCGCCGCCCCCCTCGTTGCCGAGGACATAGCCCGTTGGCCGTCCGGCCTTCGAGAAGGCGTGCTCGATGACGCCGGCAAGGCCAGACGAAATCGATCCGAAGAAGCCGCGCGAGGCCTCCTTGATCTCGTCAATGGAGAAGCCGTCCTGGCTTGGCGGTGGCATCGCCAGGGGGGCTGCGGGTGGCGCCGACGGTGGGCGCTCACGGGCGGTCGGGTCTTCACGCGTGGTTGTCGTCCAACCGGTGGCTGGAGCCTTGGCAACGGGCGGGGCCGGTGCTGGCGGTGGTGCCTTTGCCTGCGGTGCGGCCGGCGATGTCGGGACGGCCGTCAGTGGCGCTTCCTTGGTCCGGGGCGCCGGCAGCGGCTGCACGTCGACGGTCTGCGGCGGCGATGGTGCCGGGGAGGGTGTTCGCGCCGCGGCCTCCTTCTCACGCGCCAACCTGTCGAGGCGGGTCAAGGTGTAGTCCGTCTTCGCACGTACGGTCGCTTGCAGTTCGATAGCTGCCGCCTCGAGATCGGCCAGCCGCGCGCAATCGCCGGCTTCCGTGGGCGCGGCCTCGGCGTGCTTGTCGAGTTGCTGCAACAGATCGGCGGCCTTGGCATCCAACGCCTCGGAGCGCTGGTCCGAGGCCAGTGCCATGGCGCGGTCGACGTGTTCGTCCTCGGACCAGCCTTGCAGTTCCTTGAGGCGGCGGAAGGCGTCCTGATAACGGGGCTGCGCCTCGGCATGCAGGCGGCGCAGGGCCTGGCCGGTATCGTCGACGACCTTGCGGAACGCATCGCGGGTGCAAGACTGCGGCTGCGATTGTGCCTGCGCCGAGCCGGCTGTCGACACGCAACCCAGCATGGTCAGCACAACACCGACGAGGCGGGCCGCGATCTGATGACGTATGCCGCGATTGGGTTGCATGACCTGTCACGTAAGCTGACCGCGCGGCGCCGTCAAATGCTGCTGCCGAGATTGCCCGTGGTCTGGCACAAAAATGCACCGCTGCTGCGCTGCACAGCGAGCCCCTGAGGCAATAGCGACGGTTGCGCACGATGGGGATGGACCTGTATCTGAACAACTGAAAGTCAGACGTGGGGGCTCCCGAGTGGCGCGAGGACTGGCGAACACAGCCGAGGAGGCGGGCCTGCCCGACGAGCCACCGTCGCCCTATCGCTGGGTGGTGCTGGCCGGGATCTGGCTGATTTATGCAACGTTCGGCGCCACCACGGTCAGTCTGGCGCCGCTGGTGCTGCCCATCACGCGCGACCTCGGCATCGGCAATGCCTCCATGGGCCTGGTGTTCGGCGCCTGGCAACTGGTGTTCATCCTGTCGTCGGTGCCCTGCGGCATGCTGATCGACCGCGTCGGCGTGCGTCGCGGGCTGCTGATCGGCTCTGCGACCATTGCGTTGTCGGGCTTCCTGCGGAGCCAGTCGGTCGACTATGTGACGCTGCTGCTGGCGGTGGCCGTATTCGGCATTGGCGGTCCCATCGTGTCGACGGGCGCGCCCAAGGTCGTGGCCCGCTGGTTTCGCGGCCAGGAACGCGGGCTCGCCATGGGGCTCTACATCACCGGTCCCGCGCTCGGCTCCATGACGGCGCTGGCAATGACGAACTCGGTGCTGCTGCCAGCCTTCGTCGGCAACTGGCGTCATGTGCTGCTGGTGTGGGCCGGCCTCGCCTTTGCTGCCGGCCTCGTCTGGTTCCTGATCGCCCGGCATCCGCACATGCGCCGCCGGGACGAGCCGGTGAAATTCGCAGGCCCCAAGCCATCGCAGTGGACGGTGGTGGGAACGCTGCTGGACGTGCCGGCGGTGCGCGTGCTGCTGGCCATGAGCATCGCCATCTTCATGTTCAATCACGGCCTCAACAACTGGCTGCCCGAGGTGCTGCGCGCCAAAGGCATGTCGAGCGTGAGCGGCGGCTATTGGGCGACGCTGCCGACACTCGTTGGCCTAATGGGGTCGCTGACGCTGCCGCGGCTGGCTACACCCGAGCGGCGCTATCGCATGCTGGTCGGGCTGTGCGCCGCGGCTCTGCTGGCAAGCCTGCTCATTCGTGCCGGAGAAGGCCCGGTGCTGGCAGTAGGGCTGATGCTGCAAGGCATCGCCCGCTCGTCGATGATGACGGTCGCCATGCTGACGCTGGTCGAATTGCCGGGCATCGGCGAGCGGCATGCGGCGACGGCCGGCGGCCTGTTCTTTTCCGCAGCCGAGATCGGCGGCGCCAGCGGGCCCATGCTGATGGGCTTCATTCATGACTGGTCGGACGGCTTCGGCATGCCGCTGGCGTTCTTGTCGCTGATGGCAACATTGCTGGTCGGCGGCGCGCTACGCCTGCAACGTTTGGCCCAGGGCAAAACCGCGCCGGACCTGTAAGGGCGGCCACAGTTGAACGTTGAGGAGCGAATCGGAATGCTGACCAACCGCTGGGCCGTGCTGGCTCTCCTGTTCGCGGTGCGCACCGGCATGGGCCTGCAATTCCAGGCCGTGCCGGCGCTGTCGCCGCTGTTCATGACCGACTTCGCCATCACGGTTGCCGATATCGGTTTGCTGGTCGGCCTCTATCATGCGCCGGGTCTCGCCCTGGCGCTGCCGGGCGGCGCCATCAGCCAACGCATTGGAGACAAGGCCGCCGTGCTGCTGGGGCTGGCCATGATGATCGCCGGCGGCCTGATCATGGCGCTGGCGCCGAGTTGGACGTGGCAGATTGGAGGCCGCGTGGTTGCGGGTGTTGGCGGCATCCTGCTCAACGTCGTGATGACCAAGATGGTCGCTGACTGGTTTGCAGGCAAAGAGATCGCCACCGCCATGGGCGTGTTCGTCAACTCCTGGCCGGTTGGCATTGGGCTGGGGCTCGTGCTGCTGCCGTGGCTCGCGGGGGACGGCCGGTTGCAACTCCCGCTGCTGGCGGTGGTGGCTTATCTCGCCGTCTGCTTGCTGGCACTGGCCATCCTCTATCGCACGCCAGTCGCGGCCAATGTGGCCAGCGGCTCAGGCCCACAGCCGGCCTGGCCCGCGGGCCGCGCGCTGCTGGCTGTGCTGACGGCCGGGCTCGTGTGGGGTCTCTACAATGCAGGCTTCGGCGTCGTGTTTGGCTTCGGGCCGCTGATGCTCGGCGAGCGCGGGCTCAGCCTGCAGGCGGCGACGGCCATGCTGAGCGTCACGCTGTGGGTGTTCGCGCTGTCGGTGCCGGCGGGTGGCCTGCTGGCGGACTGGACCGGCCGGCCGCTGGCGGTTCTGTTCGGTGGGCTGGTGGCGTTCGCCGCCGTGCTCGCGCTGGCGGTCCGCGTCGAGCCGAGCGTGCTGCTGTTCGCGCTCTTGGGTTTCGTCGGCGGCTTTCCGGCTGGCCCGATCATGAGTTTGCCGGCGCGCGTCCTGGCTCCATCGACACGGGCCATCGGCATGGGCCTGTTCTTTACCGTGTTCTATGCCGCGCAGTGGGCCGGCCCGTGGCTTGCGGGCCTGAGCGCGGCGCTGGCCGGCAGCAGTCGCGCCACCTTCGATCTGGGCGCCGCGCTGATCATCCTGTGCGGCGGCGCGCTGGTGCTGTTTCTGTCGCTCAGCCGGCCAATGGCTGTGCTTTCGGCCAAGTGACCGGAAGCTGAGCCGTCACCGCCCTCCTCAGTTGCCGAGATCGCGCGCCACGCGAAAGCCGATCTCATTCTTGCGCAGCGTCACCTCGCCGTTGGCGCGGTGGGCGGCGCGAATGGCCCACGGCACGCCGATCCAGGCGCCGCCACGCCGTGTGCGCTCCGTGCAGTCGCCGGTCACGCGCGGTGCCGCCGTGCCGGGATGGTTCTGGTGCGTCAATTGCCAGCAGTCCTCGACCCACTCCCAGACATTGCCGTGCACGTTGAAGAGGCCCCAGGGATTGGCCCGGAAACTGTCGACCGGCACCGTGCGCTCGCGATACTGGCCCTTCTCGCCGCCACCGGCATAGACGTAGTTGCCGTCGTAGTTGGCATCGTTGACGGTGATGCGGGTGCCGAACCAGAACGGCGTCGTGGTACCGGCGCGGGTCACGTACTCGCGCTCCGTATCGGAGAGCAGGCGATAGGGCCGGCCGGTCTTGCGTGCCAGCCAGGCAATATAGCCTTTGGCGTCGATCCAGGAGACGTGGATGACGGGGCGATTGCCGCGTCCCCAGCCGTCATCGGGCGGCTGATAGCCGCCGCAGCCGCCGTCACTGGTGCACGCGTTCCACTCGTCGAAGGTGACGGCATAGCGGGCGACCGCGAAAGGCTGCGGTATCGAGATGCGCACCTGCGGGCTCTCGACGCCCTTCTTCCAGCCCTCCCGCTCCGGCTCGGAGACGGCGGAGCCGAGCGAGAAGCTGCCGGCAGGAACCACCACCATCTGCGGGCATTGCGGACACGTGGCCCCGCCCTGGAGCGGATCCCGGAAGAACTGACCGGAGCCGGCAGGCACTTGGCGGCCGGGATCGTTGCTGGCCTTTTGGGTTGGCGGCTGTTGTGGCGGCTGGGTCGGTGGCACCTGCGTTTTCGGTGGTGTCTGAGGCGCGGTATCCGGCACGCGCGGTGGCGTCTGGGCCGGTGGCTCGCCAAGCTTGATGGTGTCGAGCGAAATGCCTTTGCCGGGCTCGGCCTTGCTCTTCGGCGGCTCGACCCGGGGCGGCAGGGGGACCGTGTTCGACGCGGTTCGCGCCGAGCGATCCCAATAATAGGCGCCGCCACCGACCACCGCTGCCAGCAGCGTGATGGCAAGCACGCCGGCGACTGTGGCAGCCGATGACTTGGGCGGCGCCACAGGCGTCGAGCGGCCGTCGGGCAGCTCGCTGAACGTCGCTTGGCGGGGCACCGTCGTCGGCCGCGCGTTGTCTCGCGCGGGAAAGGCGGTTCGCGCGGAATCGCCAGCAGAGCGGGGAATGGGCACGGGATGCGTGACGCTGGCATCGAGCAGCATCGGACGCCAGGCAGCAACCGATTGCGGGCGCTCCACGGTGCGCAGTTTCAATGCGGCATCGATGGCGCCGAGAAACGTTGGCCGGTAGCGGGTCCGCAAGGCCGGATCATCGGCGAGCATCGGCATTTCCATGCCGCTGGCCCGGTTGGTGGCTTCGGGTGGCGGTCCCCCGGTGATGGCGCGATAGATGGTGGCGGCAAGCGCGTAGATGTCGGTCCAGGGGCCTTGGGCGCGGCCGTCGGTGGTGTACTGCTCGGGTGGCGAGAAGCCGGACTTGATGATGGCCGAGATCACCTGCGAGCGTTCGGCGATCGCTTGCCGGGCCGAGCCGAAATCGATCAGCACCGGCGAGCCGTCATTGCGAATGAGAATGTTGTCGGGCGCCAGATCGCGGTGCATGAGGCCTTGCGCGTGCACGTACTCGAGCGCGTCCAGCAGCGGGCGCAGCAGGCGGTCGAGCTCGCTCTGTGTCGGCTGACGGCCAAGCTGCTCGATATAGGACTTGAGGCTCATGCCCTCCTCGAAGGCCAGCACCAGATACGCCGTGCCGTTGGCCTCGAAGATGTCCTTGACCGCAACCACGTTGGGATGTTTGCAGCGCACCAGCGAGCGGCCCTCGCCGAGGAAGCGGTCGAGCGCCCATTTGAACGTGCTTTCGTCAGTGGCCGAGACGCGGCCGGTGGCCCCGTTGCGGGTCGCGAACTGACGGGGAAAGTGCTCCTTGATGGCGCAGATATCCGCCAGCGCCTCATGGCGCGCCATGTAGGTGATGCCGAACCCGCCGGCGGCGATGACGCTGTCGATGACATAGCGGCCATCGAGGCGGGTTCCGGAGGGGAGTGCCGTAAATCCGCCGCTGCCGCCCGACGTCGGAATGCGCGTGCTGCCGCCAGCCGGCCTGTCGCTGCGGGGGGGCTCGCTCACGGTCTCACCTCGAAATAGATGACGTTGTATCTGGACACGTTTCGCGGAGTATCACCGAGCCTTGAAAGCGGTGCAAGGCTAACAAGGCGGCGTGGTCAAAAGGCCGGTGTCAGACGCCGACCGGTGGCGCGGGCTGGCGCTGTTGCAGGTTGGCAATGGCGGCGACAAGATGGGTGTCGGTGATGTTGGCGGCGCCCGCTTTGACGCGAACCTGATGCGCTTCGCGCAGCACATCGGCGTGCGCGAACCCAGGTGGCGGCTCAAACTTGTAGCAGGCGAGTTCCAAGAGCTGGCCCAGGGGATCGCGAAAGTAAATTGAATCCATGAAGCCGCGATCCACCGGGCCGGAGGTCGGGTAGCCGGCTGCCGCCAATCGCCGGGCGCTCTCGTTGTAGGTGGTCCGCGATACCGTGAAGGCCAGATGGTGCAGGTTGCCGATGCCGCTCGGATTGGGCCGGGCATCGCGCGGGCGGTCCTCGCTGGTGAAGACGGTCATCAAGCGGCCGTCACCCGGATCGAAATAGAGGTGGTTGACCTCAGGCTGGTCGAGGTTGGGCTGCTCGAACACCAGCGGCATGCCGAGGATGCCCTGCCAGAAATCGATCGATGTCTGGCGGTCAGCCCCATTGAAGGTGATGTGGTGGACGCCTTGGGTCTGGATGACGGTCATATCTGGGTCCCATTCGACAGCGGCCCGCGCCTCACCCCGGCAAGACTATATCCAAAGTCCAGCCTTGGCGACCGCGCCCAAGGCCTGTCAGAGCGGCTTGCCCGTGAAGGCCTGCACACTGCAGCCGATGCGGCGCTGGCGCAGGCGTGAGCACAGGCGCTCGGCTTCGGCGTCATTGGCAATGGGGCCGGCCAGCAAGCGATAGGATGGTGGATCGCCGGCCGTCTCGACCACGCGCGGTTCGAGGTTGCGCACGGTTGCCTTGTGGCTGTCCTGCAGCAGTTGCCATGACAGGCGCACGGCGTCCAGCGACGGCCCCGAGGCAACCTCGATGGCAACGGGCGGACCCGACGGTTTGGGCGGTGGCGCGACGGTTGGCGGCGCGGTCGCTGTGGCGGCGGCAACTTTGGGCGGCTCGGCAGGGCGCGCATCACGCAGGGACTTGGTCGGGCGCTCCTCGACGAAACCGAGCACGCGCGGGGCTGGCGCGGCGGCCACAGGGACATCGCCGGGATCCGCTGGAGCCCCGACCCGCACCGGCTCGCCCTTGCCGAACGCCTTGAGCTGCGCTTCCAAGGCGGCAACCCGGCCGGCCAGCGCCACGTCGCGGGTATCCGCCGCGGTCACCGACTTCTGCAGCTCGCCAAGGTCACGCTCGAAATTGGCCAGGATCTGGCGCACCTCCTTGAGCTCCGCCAAAGCCTTGGCCAGGGCGCGCTGGCCACGATTGTCCTCCGGCGCGCCGAATTTCGGACCCGGCACCAGGCGCTCGGCGAGATCAGGCTTGACCACCAGCACAGCCAGATAGGTCAGCGCCAGCGCCGCCAGGATGGCCCAAACCGTCAGGTAGCGATAGGGCAGGGCCGCTGGGCGGCGCTCTGCAGACGTGGAATTTGTGCTCACGGATAATCCCTCGATGAGGCAGCACGAACATCGAATCGGGTTAATGATCGTCGCTGAGTTGGGGCCGCAAGGGCCCTCGGGTCAATTGCGGCGCCGGTTTCGACCGGTCACAGATGTGGAGAACGGTGCGATGCGCCGGCCCTGTTGTGAGGTTGCCATAGGCCAGTCCCGTGGACACGATTTGGCCACGCCGAAGGGATGACACACGCCTGCGGCATGAATGTTGCTGATCGGACAGGCCTCCGATTGGGTTAATGTGCGGGCCGGCATCAGGACCGACCCAGGGCGCAACGCAGGGGATTGCATGACGACGCCATCGCTGCTGACGATCGTACTTGGCGCGGGCAAGGGCACGCGGATGAAGTCGGCGGTGCCGAAGGTGCTGCATCGCGTGGCTGGCCTGTCGATGCTGGGGCATGTGCTGAAATTGGCCGGGACCGCCTCCGCGCAACGCACTGCTGTGGTCATCGGTCCGGGCATGGACGCTGTCGCGGCTGAAGCGCGCGTGCATGTGCCGGCCGCAGAAATCTGCATCCAGGCCGAGCAACTGGGCACGGCGCATGCCGTTCGCATGGCCAGAGCCGCGATTGCCGCCCATGACGGTGACGTGCTGGTGGCCTTCGCCGACACACCGCTCTTCAGGCCCGAAACCGTGGCGGCAGTCCGCGCGGCCTTGCAAGGCCAAACCCGCATCGCCGTCGTTGGTTTCGAGGCGGCTGATCCGACTGGCTACGGCCGCCTGTTGCGCAATGATCGCGGCCAGCTGTTTGCCATCCGTGAGCACAAGGATGCGACCGAGGCCGAGCGGCAGACACGGCTGTGCAATGCAGGTCTCATGGGGTTTCAAGGCGCCTATCTGCTCAAGTTGCTGGATGCGGTCGGCAACGCCAATGCCAATGGCGAATTCTATCTGACCGATGTTGTCGAGTTGGCCTTCCAGCGGCAATTGAACGCGGCGGTCGTGCTGTGCCCCGAATCCGAGGTGCTCGGCGTCAATTCGCGCGATCAGCTGGCCGCCGCCGAAGCCATCTGGCAGGGGCGCCGCCGCCGCGAGGCGATGCTCAACGGCGCGACGCTGATCGCACCCGAGACAGTTTGGTTCGCCCATGACACCGTGATCGGCCAGGACGTGCTTATCGAGCCCAACGTGTTTTTCGGCCCCGGCGTGGTGATCGAGGACGGCGTCACCATCAAAGCCAACACGCACATCCAGGGCATCGACGGCAAAAGCCGCGAGGGCATCGTCATTCGCAAGGGCGCCGAGGTCGGCCCGTTCGCGCGCCTGCGCCCCGGCGCCGACATCGGCCCGGACGTGCATATCGGCAACTTCGTCGAAGTGAAGAACGCGCGCATGGAGGCTGGCTCGAAAGCCAATCATTTGGCCTACATCGGCGATGGCCGCGTCGGCGAGAAGGCCAACATCGGCGCCGGCACCATCTTCTGCAATTACGACGGCTACTTCAAGCATCACACCGACGTCGGCCGGGGCGCCTTCGTCGGTTCCAACACGTCGCTGGTGGCGCCCGTCAAGATCGGCGACGGCGCCTATGTCGGCTCGGGCAGCGTCATCACCAAGAACGTCGCTGCCGACGCGCTGGCACTCGAACGGGCCACGCAAGAAACGCGCGAGGGCTGGGCGGCCAAGTTCCGCGCCACCATGCAACGCCGCAAGGCCGAGAAGGCGAAGCTATGAAGCCGACACTTATTGCCCGTTGCTCAATGGGAGTCAGAGCCATGGGTCTGACACCAGTGGCGCCAGCTTTGGACGGCGAGCATGCCGCGTGTTTCCCCCTCCCATCAGGGGAGGGGCCAGGGGTGGGGTGTCGAGCTTGGAGCAGCGATTGCTCCAAGATCCGCGAGTCTGCAGGCCTAACGCCATCGTCCCTCTTGGATCATCTCCCCACCCCTAACCCCTCCCCGCTGGGGAGGGGAAGGCGCAAGCGTCTGGCGTGTTGCGCTCGTATGGCGCGCATCGGGTCTGCCCCCCCCGTCCCTACGACCTCGGATGCGTCCAGGCGGAGCTTGGCGCTGCAAAGACCCGGGCACCCCGTGGCGCAAACCAAGTTCGTGCCGGATGCGAACTGGGCATCCGAAGGCGCAAACTACGTGTGTAAACCAATGAAACAGTTGTTGAATTGCTGATTCCCGCAAATCACGTCAGATGCAGCCAGCAGACCACGACCTAACGTCCGGAGAAAAAATCCATGTGTGGTATCGTCGGAATTCTCGGAACGAAGCCTGTCGCCGCCGATCTGGTCGATGCGCTGCGCCGGCTCGAATACCGGGGGTATGATTCGGCGGGCATTGCCACCGTCGAAAACGGCACGCTCGATCGGCGCCGCGCCGAGGGCAAGCTGCGCAATCTTGCCGACAAGCTCAATCTGGAGCCGCTGGTCGGCCACGCTGGCATCGGGCACACCCGCTGGGCCACGCACGGGGCGCCGAACGAGCGCAATGCGCACCCGCACATGACCGAGAAGGTCTCGGTCGTGCACAACGGCATCATCGAGAACTTCCGCGAGCTCAAGGACGAGTTGATCCGCGCCGGCGCCAAGTTCACCTCGGATACCGACACCGAGGTCGTTGCCCATCTCATCACCGCCGAGATGCGCAACGGCGCCGATCCGATCGCAGCCACCAAGACCGCACTCGGCCGCCTGCGCGGCGCGTTCGCCTTCGCCATCATCTTCGCCGGCCACGATAATCTGATGATCGGCGCCCGCGAGGGCAGCCCCTTGGCGGTCGGCCACGGCGACGGCGAAATGTATCTGGGCTCCGACGCCATCGCCCTGGCGCCGTTCACCAGCCAGATCACCTATCTCGACGAAGGCGACTGGGTGATCCTGACGCGTCAGACCATGGAAGTGCGCGACCGGCAGGGGCGCCGCGTCGATCGACCGATGATCACATCGCAGGCCTCGGGCTTCCTGGTCGACAAGGGCAACCACCGCCACTTCATGCTCAAGGAAATCCACGAGCAGCCCGAGGTGATCAGCCACACGCTGACCAATTACATCGACATGGCCGCGGGGAAAGTGAACTTCCCCGATCTCGGCATCGATCTGGCCAAGGTGACACGCGTCACCATCTCGGCCTGCGGCACGGCTTACTATGCCGGCCTCGTCGCCAAGTACTGGCTGGAGCGGTATGCGCGCGTGCCAGTCGAAATCGACGTCGCCTCGGAGCTGCGCTATCGCGAGGCACCGTTGCCCGAGGGTGGCCTCGCCGTGTTCGTCTCGCAGTCGGGCGAGACGGCCGATACGCTGGCGACGCTGCGCTATTGCAAGGCCAACGGGCAGCGCATCGCCTCCGTGGTCAACGTGCGCACCTCGACGATTGCGCGTGAAAGCCACGCCATGCTGCCGACCTTGGCCGGCCCCGAAATCGGCGTTGCCTCAACGAAGGCGTTTACCTGCCAGCTGTCGACACTCGCCTGTCTCGCGCTGGCCATGGCGCGCGCGCGCGGTCATATCGATGCCGAGCGTGAACGCGAGCTGGTGAAAGCCTTGACCGAGGTACCGCGGCATATCTCGACGCTGCTGCGCGACGAGCGCCGCTATGAGGAGCTGGCCCACTGGCTGGCCAAGGCTCGCGACGTGCTTTACCTCGGCCGCGGCGTCTCCTACCCGATCGCGCTTGAAGGCGCGCTGAAGCTGAAAGAAATCTCCTACATCCATGCCGAAGGCTATGCCGCCGGCGAGATGAAGCACGGCCCGATCGCGCTGATCGATGAGAATGTGCCGGTCGTCGTCGTGGCGCCCGAGGATGACTTGTTCGAGAAGACCGTCTCCAACATGCAGGAGGTGGCGGCGCGCGGCGGCCAGATTGTATTCGTTTCCAATGCCGATCCTGAATCGACAGGCTGCAAAGTCGCAACCCACATCCGCATGCCGACCGTGCATCCGTTCGTGGCGCCGCTGGTCTATGCCGTGCCGATGCAGCTGATGGCCTACCACACGGCCGTGTTCATGGGCACCGACGTCGACCAGCCGCGCAATCTCGCCAAGTCGGTCACGGTGGAATGACCTGCAGGCCCGGCCGCCGACGCGCACAGGCAGCGCGACGGCGGCATGCGGTCGGTGAAATTCATTAACCAAGATCCGGCTGAAAACTGGTTAACTCGAAAATCAGCCCGCCGGCAGCCTGCAGCAACCCGGTGGCGGCCACCCTACCCTGGAACTGCCCAACCCGGTTCCCTGAGGCTGCGCGAGCCTGCGGCAGGCAAACCACATCTCAACCCACCTGCAACTGGCGTCGCCCGCCCATCGGACACCCATCGGAACGGCTCTTGCGGCGCGACAAAGGGGCGGGTAACTGTGGAATAACTTGTTTCAAGGCAGGCAAAACCTCAGTCATGGAATTGCCTTGCTGTCAGGCTTTGACCTATCATTGCACCTTGGGTGGGGTGCTTGCGCGTACCGGAACGGCTCGGGGAAGAGACATGGCTCGCGTTCATGCGACGCTGGCGGCGTTAGTGGTTGTCGGAATCGCGATCGCGATGGCACCGATGCGCGCGCTGGCGCAATCTCCGCCGCCTGCCACGCCGAAGTCTGCCGCCGAACCGGCAAAAAAGCCCGCACCACCGAAGAAAAAAGCCGCCGCTCCTGCCGGCGAAACCAAGGATGCGGCCGCCAGCAAACCGGATCCGGCAGCCGTCCAGAAGCAACTCGACGCGGCTCAGAAATCGCTGGACGCCGGCAAGCTCGACGTCGCTGTCAATCAGGCCAATGCCGTGGTCGGGCAAGCCGGCATCGACGCCAAGGCTATGGCCCGGGCGCTGGTGATTCGCGGGCTCGGCTACAAGAAGCAAGGCAAGCCGGCACAGGCCATGTCGGACCTGCAGAGCGCGCTCTACATTAAGGGCGGCCTCAACGACGCCGATCGCGCGGCCGCAACCCAGGCGCGCATCGAAGCCTACAAGGAGGCTGGCCTGCCGGAGCCGCAGCCGATCGGCGCTGCCACCAAGCCGGGCGCCCCCGTCGCCACCAATGTCCAGACCGCGTCGACAGCGCGGGCGCCAGAACCCGCCAAACCGGCCCCAACGCCGCCCCCCACCAGCGGGTCGGGTGGTGGCTTCTTGTCGAGCTTGTTCGGCGGCGGGGCCCCGGCCGCACCGACCGCTCCCAAAGCGGCGCCCACCGCTCCGACCACGCCCGTTGCCGCGCCACCACCCGCTCCAGCCGCACCAGAGACGGCGGCGAAAGCGGCCAGCAAGACGCCGCCCCCGGCGCGTGCCACCGTTGCCCAGGCGGCACCTGCTGCCGTCACGCCGCCCGCCGCGGCCCCATCGGCCCCGACCCCGGTTGCTGCCCCTGCCACGGCTGGCCGCTTCCGTCTGTTGATCGAGGGCGCGCGCAGCCGCCAGGAAGCGATGGCCGCCATCGAGCGCGTCAAGAAGGATCACGCCGGGGACGTGACAGGCCGCAATTTCGAGATCGAAGAGGCCGCGTTCGGCAACATGGGCACATTCTATCGGGTTCGCGTCGGCCCCTACGCCGATGCGAAGGAGCCCTCGGGACTGTGCGCGACGCTGCGCGGCAAAGGCATCGATTGCCGGGTAGCGACGCAATAGCTGAGCCGTCCTGGCGCTAGCACGTGTCCCACGCCCGTCCCGCCTCCGCCTGGACGCGCAGCCTCGCGCTTAACTGCGAACGGTGACCGCGGCGACAGGCTTTTGCTTGTTGGTGCAGGATCGGCGATAGTGACCTGAAGTTGCAGCTTGATAGTACGCCGTCCCTCGGATGGCGAGGAGCACGTTGAAATGCGGGAGAAGTCGGCTTCCAGAGGCGGTAAACTGCCGCCCGCGAGCCCGCTCACGGCCGGGCCTGTGTTGGACGCCAACGCCGGGCCGCCGCCGCCGCGGGCGCGTCTGGGAACCCGGCTGCGCAACTACTTCCTGACCGGCCTCGTGGTTGTTGGACCGGTGACGATCACGCTGGCCATCGCCTGGTATGTGATTACCTCGTTCGACAGCTGGGTGAAGCCTTACATCCCGCGCATCTACAATCCCGACAACTACCTGCCCTTCGCCTTGCCCGGAGCCGGCTTGGTGTTCGTGATCGTGATGCTGACCTTGGTTGGCGCGCTGGCGGCAAACCTTCTCGGCCGGTCCCTGATCTCGGCGGGGGAGCTCATGCTCGATCGGCTGCCGATCGTGCGCAACGTCTACAAGCCCGTAAAGCAGATCTTCGAGTCCGTCGTCTCCGCCACCGGTCCCGACCAGCCGTTCCAGAAGGTGGCGGTGATGGAGTTTCCCTCGCCCGGCATCTATGCCCTGGTGTTCGTGACCGGCACCGCTTCGAAGGAGATCGAGGCCGTCGCACCGGGCCAGGATCTGGTGGCCGTGTTCATGCCGACGCACTTGATGCCACCCTCGGGCTTCACCGTGTTCGTTCCGCGCGCCAAGGTGACGCAGATCGATATCTCGGTCGAGGACGCGGCCAAGATCATTCTGTCGGCCGGCATGGTGACGCCCGACAGCCAGGCCCGCCTCAAGCAGCTGGCGGACGCGGCCCGTCGGGAGCGCGCGAAGAAGCCCGAACCGGCGACGGCGGCCTGAACTTAGCGTTCGGCGTTGGTCGCCACTGGTGACGGAGCCCCGGTCGCTGTCGGTTGCGCCGACGTGCCACGCGACAGACGTGGCTCACCCGGACAACTGACACCCGCAAGGTCGATTTCACTGCCTTCGTGCGCGTGACGGATCAGTGCGTATCCGGGTCCGGCATGAGCGTGTCGCCCCCCACCAACGTTTCGACGCGGCAGCCATTAGATGAGATAGGTGACTATATTGACACGTGTCTAATGAGTCACGTATAAGGCTGCATGGACGCAATCTTCAAGGCCCTGGCCGATCCATCGCGCCGCGCGCTCCTTGATGCTCTCCGAGCCAAGGATGGGCGGACGCTGGGGGAGCTGGAAAGGGTGCTGCCGAGCCTCACCCGGTTTGGGGTGATGAAGCACGTGAAGGTTCTGGAGGATGCGAGCCTGATCGCCAGCCGCAAGGTCGGGCGAGAGAAGTTCCACTACCTCAATCCGGTGCCCATTCAGACCATCTCGGACCGCTGGATCTCGCGCTTCGCCCAGCCGTTCGCCATGGCCATGGTCGACCTCAAAACCCGTCTGGAGTCCCAACAAATGCAGCCCCCGAAACAGGTCTACGAAATCCTCATCAAGGCTACTCCGCAGGCCGTGTGGAATGCCCTGACCAGCCCGGCAATGACGCCGGCCTTCAATTTCGGCGCCAGGGTCGAGGGCGATTGGCGCAAGGGTGGCAAGCTCACTTATTGGAAGCCTGACGGCACAGTGATGTGGGACGGCGACATTCTCGAATGCCGGCCGCCGCACCGGCTGGTGACGAGTTTCCGCGCCAACTGGCAGCCCGACTTCGCTGGCGACCGACCGAGCACATGCACCTACGAGATCGTCGAAGCCATGCCGGGCGTTAGCAAGCTGACGGTCGTGCACGAAGATTTCGACGGTGAGACCGCGACGTACAAGTCCGTTGCGCAAGGCTGGATGGTGATCCTGTCAGGCCTGAAAACGCTGCTGGAAACGGGCAAGCCGATGAGCGGCGGCTGAGCCAACCGAAGGAGAGCGTGATGACTGCCGATCTCTTCTGGCTGCTGCTGACAGCCCTACTGGCCGCCTCCCTGTGGATCCCCTTCATCGTCGGCTTGAACTCGACGCCGTACGCGGGTGGCGCAGAGCACGACTTCTTCGTCATTCCGCCTGACCATCACAAGATGGTGCCGTGGGTGCACCGGGCCTTTCGGGCCCATCAGAACCTGCTCGAGCAGTTCATGCCCTATGCGGTGATCGTGCTGGTGGGACACAGCCTCGGCGTGCACACCGCGATCACCGCTTGGTGCACAATGCTGTTCTTCTGGCTGCGCGTGGCCCACGCCGTCGGCATGATCACCGCGTGGGCGCGCTTGCCGGTGCGACCCATCATCTTCACCGCCGGCTGGATCATCATTCTGGTTCATGCTTGGCAAGTGTTTGCGCATGCACGACCGGCGTGAGCGAGGTTCTTCGCGCCGTGTCCTTTGCCGTCAAAAGATTGAGTAAGGCGGGAGGGGATCGAGCAGATTGACTGTGAAGTAGGGCGAGCCAACTGGGACGAAGACACGACGATTGCTGGGGATGGCTGAGAGTAGCTGGCGCGTGTTTGGTGCGGCGCAATACGCCCGAAGTAGGCTATTGCGCCCGACGGTCGCGTCCCCGTCCCCACCCGTCTCGCTGGAACTATCCTGTTGGCTTTCGGGGCATCGCCGCATCCCGGCCGCGGCTGGCCAAGGGCGTCAAGTTGCCTTAGATGGCTGCTTGGGTGCGTGCAGTCCGTAGGGCGCAATAGCATCTCCGCATATTGCGCCGTGCCGCGCGCCGCCCGTCCGCCTGCCCTTCGGAGGTTTCCCCGTGGCCGTCAATGTCTCATTCCTCCAGGATCTGCTCACCACGGTGGCCGAGCAGGGGCGCCAGTATCTGCCGGCATCCCTGATTGGCGGCACGCGCGAGAACATCGACGAATTGGCCAAGGCCCTGGTTTCCGGCCGGGGCGAGGCCTCGGGCGTTGCCATCGCACGCCAGTTGCTCGACCAGTATCGAGGCCTTGGCCCGGAGGAGCGGCGCAATTTCTTCCGCCTGTTGGCCGAGCATTTCAAGCCGGACCACGAGACCGTACAGGCGGCGGTTGCGGCCTACGCCGCCGACCCGGGCGACCTGACGCTTGGCAAGCTGCAAGCTGCCGTCGAGAGCCCGCGGCAGGAGTTTTTCCGCCGCCTCAATCTGGCGCCGGGTGCCACCGCCGAGATCGTCGCCATGCGCAAGGATTTCTTGCGCATGCCCAAGGCCGATCCGGGCCTTGCCGCCGTCGACGTCGATCTGGCGCATCTGCTGGCGTCCTGGTTCAATCGCGGTTTCCTGGTCGTGCGCCGCATCGACTGGCAGACGCCGGCCGCGATCCTCGAGAAGATCATCCAGTACGAAGCTGTGCATGAGATTCAGGGTTGGGACGATCTGCGCCGCCGCCTGGAGCCGGCGGATCGGCGCTGCTTTGCGTTCTTTCATCCCTCGCTCGTCGACGAGCCGCTGATTTTCGTCGAGGTGGCGCTGACCAGCGATATCCCCGGATCCATCCAGACCGTGCTGAACGAGAAGCGCAAGGCCGGCAGCAGTGATGTGCCGACGACAGCGGTGTTCTACTCGATTTCCAACTGCCAGGAAGGCCTACGCGGCATCTCGTTCGGCAACTTCCTGATCAAGCAGGTGGTGGAGGAACTGGTGCGCGAGCAGCCGCAGCTCAAGACGTTCGTGACCTTGTCCCCGGTGCCGACGTTCGCGCGCTGGCTGGACCGGGTGCGCGGTGACGATGCGGCGGGGATCGTGACGGATGCCGACCGGGTGGCGCTGCAGGTGCTGGCTGATCCCGGCTGGCTCGAAGACCCGGAGGAAGAGGATGCGGTGAAGGCGCCGCTGATGGCGCTGGCCGCGCACTATTTCCTGCAGGCCAAGTCCGGCGATGGCCGCCCCGTCGATCCCGTCGCCCGCTTTCATCTCGGCAATGGCGCCCGCCTGGAGCGCATCAACTGGCTCGGCGACGTCTCCGAAAAGGGCCTGCGCGAGGCGCATGGGCTGATGGTCAACTACCGCTATGAGCTCAAGGAGATCGAGCGCAATCACGAGACCTTTGCCAACGACGGCGAAATCGTGGCCTCCCGCTCAGTGCGGGGATTGCTGCGGCCGCCGAGCAAGCAGAAAGCCAAGCCGACGCCCAAGGCCCTGCCGCCACCGGCGGGCGGGCGAATACCAACCGATGACACGCGATAATCGGGCCATCGCGCCGGTCACGCGGAATGATCGCCCGCAGGGCACAAAATCAGCCGTTGGCAGCCCTTGTGCCCGTTCCCTGGGCATGCTGAATTCGCTACAAACGTGCAATTGGCGTTGCGTTGGCCCAATGCGGCCGCGACGCGGAAGGAGCAATCGTCATGCGCTACGATGACCAGGATCGCGAAAGCCGCAATGTTGAGGATCGCCGAAGCGAAAGCGGTGGCGGCTCGCCCTTCGGCCGCGGCGGATTTCCGATCCCCATGGGCGGTGGCCGTGGCGGCATGAGCATCACGACGCTGATCATCCTGGGCTTGCTGTGGTTTTTCTTCGGCAGCAAGATCTTCGGTGGTGGCGATAGCGGCGGCATCCAGTTCCCGCCCATGTCCCGCGTCGACCAGGGCCAGCCGGCACCCGGACAAGGCCGGTCGCCGTTCGAGATCCCGGGCCTGCCGGGTAGTGGTGGTGGCGCGCGCCCCGTCGCCGCCGAGAGTGACGAGATGAAGAAGTTCGTCAGCCGCGTGCTGGCCGACACCGAGGACGTGTGGAACCGCGTGTTCCAGCAATTCGGCAAGAAGTACGAGGAGCCGAAGCTGGTCATCTTCTCGGGCGCATTCCCGACCGCCTGCGGCACGGGACAGGCGGCGATGGGGCCGTTCTATTGCCCGCTTGATCGCAAGATCTACATCGACCTGACATTCTACGAGCAACTCAAGCGACAGTTCAAAGCTCCCGGCGACTTTGCCCAGGCCTACGTCATCGCGCATGAGGTTGGCCATCACGTGCAGACGCTGCTCGGCATCGCCGATCAGGTGCAGAAGCTGAAAAGCCGCATGAACGAGCGTGATGCCAACCGGGTGCAGGTGCGCATGGAGTTGCAGGCCGACTGCCTCGCCGGCGTGTGGGCCGCCCTCAATCACCAGCTCAAGAACCGCCTGCAGCAGGGCGACATCGAGGAGGGGCTCAACGCGGCGCAGGCGATTGGTGACGACATGATCCAGCGTCAGCAGACGGGCCGCGTGGTGCCCGACGCCTTCACGCACGGCTCGTCGGCCCAGCGGGTGAAATGGTTCACCAAGGGACTGCAGACAGCCCAGATCCAGCAGTGCGATACCTTCAACGCACCGGATCTGTGAGCCGGGCTCCTGAGCTCCACTGACAGATGCTTTCGCCGCCGCCTTCGACATCATCGAGGGCGGCGGTGTTGATTCGGCGCAAGGCGTGCCGATGTTCAACGTGCCATGCATGGCGCCATGATCGTAACAACATGGAGTCTGTCATGGACACGAACATCGGCAATTTGGATCGCATCGTACGCGTGATCGTGGGGTTGGCGTTGATCGCGTTGGCGGCTGGATACTGGCCGGGAGCCGCGGCGCAGCCGTGGGCCTGGATCGGCCTGGTCCCGCTGCTGACGGCGCTCGTCGGCTGGTGTCCCGCCTATCGCCTGTTGGGCGTGAGCACGTGCAAACGTAGCGTCTGATGCGAGGCTGCAGCACAGGCCGATCGCTACCGCACTCTGTTCACCGACCACCGGGTGGAATGAGCACCTCGATCTGCTGGGGATCACCAGCGGAAAGAATGAACGAGCGCTTGTAGATGCGATCGGCCTGTCGCGCATGCACCTCGTAGGCGCCAGCCGCCAGAATATGCGACGGCAGCGCGCCATTGCTTTCCCGGATGCGCTCGCCGGCCGCTGACAGAATGGTCCATTGCGTGTCGGCGAGGGCGTCACCGCCAGGGCGAGTGACCAGCTTGAAGGTGACCTTGGCCGCTTGATGCGTGACGGTGGCCTCCGTCAGCTTGCCGGCCTCGACTGTGACGTCGGCGCGGACGATGGAGTTGGCGTCGCCATAGGTCGACACGATCTGGTAGATGCCCGCATTGAGGCGGATGATCAGCCCCGGCTTGACCCCGGACAGCACCTTGGCGCGCAGGCCGCTTTGATCGAACTCGCCGGCCAGAATGTCATAGCCGAAGGCGATTTCCGGAATCGGCTCGCCGTTGGTCAATTGGGCCGTGATGCGCAATCCCCCGGCGTTGAGCACGAAGCGTTCCGGCGCGGCTGCCGGCCCGAGCCGAACCGAGATCTTCCGCATCATGTGCGCGCGACCGAAGGTGGCGGTAATCTGATAGCTGCCGGGTGCCAGACGCACGGTTGGGCTTGCTTCCTTCCAGCTGCCGACGTGGCGCGGCTTGGGGCGTTGCTCCGCGCCTGGACCGGTTGTCGGCGCAGGCCCTGCTGCAGCCGAGGTGGCGGGCAGGTCTTCGAAGGCATGCCAGACGAGGCCTTGCTCGATGCGCTGGCCGTCGTCGGTCAAGAAGGCCTCGAGGCGCACCTCGCCGGCTTGGATGCCGGGCGGGGCAGCGCGAGGCTCGGGGGCGGAGCGGGGCACGACGGTGGTGTTGGCAGGATTGCCGGGCGCTGGCAGGGTCGGACGCAAGGGCACCGTGGGCGCAGCTGGTGGCGCGGCGCGATCGACGCGCGTGGTGCCGCCCCAGTCGCCGCCGGGAGCCGCAGGTGCGGGCTGCGCGGGTGCTGCCACGGGAGGGGCGGTCTGAGACCGTGCCGGTGCGATCGGGCCCATCAGGGTCAGTCCAAGCGCCAGCGCCAGGCGGATGGCGCTGCACCCGGGCCGGAATGCTCTGTCGTGCGGCATACCTGCGTGCATGAGCGATCTGTTCCGTCGACCTTTCAGTCCCCAGGGGGCTGGCATGATCCAGCCCGCAGGCCCAAGCGATGCCATGCGGCGAGCCAAGTCCCAACCGCTGTGGCGCCGTCGTCCCCAGAAAGATCGCCCGGAAGCGGCAGCATCAAGGCGAGGCTCGCTGGTCGCGGGCTCAGCTGCCCAGCGCCATAGGGCCGACGCTGGGCTATTGCGAGGTCAGGTCGAAGGCGCGCACCTCGCTGGCACGCACGTCGATGATGCGCTCGCCCTTGCGACCTCGCGTGGTGGCCGTCACCGTATAGCGGCCGGCGAGCAGCAGTGGGCGGGCCTCCGTCAGGTTCGCGAGCCATACCGTCTGGCCTTGGGCATCGCGGATGTCCCAGGCGACGTCGGGGAGTGCCGCCCCGCCGGAGCCATCGAGCAGGCGCAGCACCAGCAGGCCGGCCGGCAGCTCGACGACGACCTGGTCCCGGGCGCCGGGCTTGAGCTCGATCTCGCGCTCGGAGCGGACATTGCCGGTGCCGATCCGCGTCTCCAGCTTGTAGCGACCCGCCGCGACCCGCATGACGCTGGTGGCCCGGTTGGCATGCTGGACATCGCGCGCGTCACCACCGAGCCGCTCGAGGCGATGCGTCACGGGCTCGGTGATCTCGATGCGGCCACCCGGCAAACGCGCGGCCACGGTGAGGCGGGCGGCCTCGACCACCAGGGCGCGCGCTTCGGATTCCCCGGCACGCACGGTGATGCGTTCGCGGGTTTCAGCCGCGCCGACACGGGCCACGGCGTAGTAGGTGCCGGGCGGCAGGGTGAAGCGGGGTTGGACCGCAACCGAGCGGGCAATCTCGCGCCGGCCCTGGGGGGCGTCCGGATCATCCTCGAAGAGGCTGAACTCGGCTTCGTCCAGCGCCGGGGCGCCCGTAGCTGGTACCGCCGACAGCTCGATGTCGCCGAAGCTCAGCGGCGGCTGGAAGGGCAGGCGATCGCCAGGACGGATCGTGACGCCTCGGTCGATCCGCAGCGCCCCCACGGTCACGGACACGATGTAGCTGCCCGCGACCAAGGCAATCTCCGGTTCAAGCCCGCGCTGGATGGCCACCGCCTCGTTGGGGCCGCCATCAATGCGACGAAAGCTGATCAGGGCATCACGCATGATGCTGCGGGCTTTGGGCGTCAACTGGCCGAATTTGACGGTGCCGGCGCCGAGCGAGAGGGCCAGCGTGCGGCGTTGACCTGCCACCGCATCGACAGTGCTGCGCGCCCTGACGAAGCCGAGCCAGGCTTCAACGTCGTAGCGCCCGCTCGGCAATTCAATCAGCGGAGCGGCGGCATCACCTTCCCAGACGGCGACGCCCGACGTGTCGTTGGCCTTGCTGATGCGCCAGCGCACCGGCAATTCGATGGCGTCGCTGCCAGGCGCCAGCGATGCCGACAGCTGCACGCCCGGGCGATCGGGCGGCGCCAGGGGCACGGCGGGCGGCGGGCTTATGGCTGTCGCCGGTGTCGGTGTCGCTGGTTGGCCGGCCAAGCTCGCCAGCCGCAGCGCGTCCTCGACGGCCTGCGTCACCTGCGCTTGCGTCGAGACTTCGAAATGGCGGCCGTTGGTCGCCTTCGGCAGGCAAGCGATGCGCTGGGCGTCCTCCTTTTTCATGGCGAGCGAGATGACATGCACCGTCACCTTGGGATGTGCCCGCCGCAGCTCGCCCACAGCCGAGCAGGGGTCCAACTGGCAATTATCATTGTCGTCATGGATCAGGATCACGCTTGACGGCGCTGACTGGGGACCGAGATCCTTGGCCACATCGCGCAGCGCGTTGGTGATCGGGCCCCGGCCGCGGGGATTGAACTTGTCCAAAGGGGGATACAATTTGTCGGTGTTGAGCGGCTCCGGCTTGACGATCGTCTCGACGTCGCTGCAGTCGCTGGTCCGGCGATGACCGAAGGCTGCGAGGCCGATGTTGGTCTCCTTGGGGATCTTGCTGAAGCCCGCCTTCAAGGCGTCGCGCACCATGTAGGCCTTGGCCTGGCGCTCGCCTTCCGGCTTGCCCCACATGGAGCCGGAGCCATCGACGAGGATCATCACGGTCGCAGCCTCGGCGGCAGGCGGCGGGCTCTGCGCTGCGATCTGGCTCGATAGGCCAAACAACCCCGCACCGGCCAGCGTCAGTGCCGCCACGGCCGATGGCAGGCGCCGTTTCACCAGCGGCTCGCTACGCGTTGTCATTGTCGCCAGTCCCGATTTGGTTTAGCCAAGCAACTCTGCAGTCCAAGATGCCCGCCCATCGGTGGCCGGCAGCAACGCCCGGGACCGTGCTCTGATGAACCACACTCTGAGCCTACTCACAACGCGTCGCTCCGTGAAGGCTGCTTCGTTGGCGGCACCGGGACCGACCCCGGCAGAGCTGGAACAGATCTTGACCTGCGCGGCCCGGGTTCCGGATCACAAGAAGCTGGTGCCGTGGCGTTTCATGCTGTTCGAAGGCGAGGCGCGGGCCACATTCGGCGAGGTCTTGGCGCGCACGCTGGCGGCCGAGGAGAAGGAGCCGCCGTCGACGGTCCGGCTCGAGACGGAGCGCGGGCGCTTCCTGCGGGCGCCGCTGGTGATAGCCGTGGTCAGTCGCGTCGTCCCATCGAGCGGGGCGCCGGAATGGGAGCAGATCCTGTCGGCCGGGGCTGCCACCTTCAACGTTTGTGTGGCCGCCAACGCGCTTGGCTTTGGCACCTGCTGGATCACCGAGTGGTATGCGTACAGCCCAGGCGTGCGCCGAGCCATGGGTCTGGCCGAGAATGAGCGCGTGGCAGGCTTTGTGTACGTCGGCACGCCTGCTGAGCGTCAGCCCGACCGCGATCGACCGCGCCTCGCCGACATCGTCACGCACTGGCGGGGCTAGGGCCAGCGCCGTGGATGTTGGGTCGCGCTGTGCTTGACCCAACCGACGTGGCAAGCGCCCTAATCCTGCGTCGGTATCACTGGCGGCCCTGGCTCCGCCACGGCGGGCCCGGCATTGCTCTTGCGCATGAAGGTGATGGGCACATCCTGATTGGCCAGCACATGACTGATGCCATGTGACGAGATGTCATAGCCAAGGGCACCGAAGAAACCGACCGCATTCGGTGTCGCGCGCACGGAAAAGCTGGTGAAGCCGGCCATCTCAGCACGCGCCTCCGCGTCAGCGAGGAGTTGGGCGCCGATGCCAAGGCCAGTGAAGACGGGCAGGACGAATACGGACGTGATGCGCGCGGTGGTGCCATGGTCGTCGGCCGGCTGCCAACCAGCGGTGCCGGCCAATTCGGTGTCGAGCCAGGCACCGGTGAGGTTTTCCCGCATCAAGTCCTCGGTGTATTCCGGGCCACTGATGCGGGCCTGGAACAGTTCGATCTCGTTCGGGTCGAGATACGGGCTCACCAGCCGCTCGAAGGCGATGCGGTGCACATAACGCACGGCCGACCAGTCATCGATGCCGATCGGGGACAGCCGAATGGGCAGCAGCTGCCGTTGTGCCTGCCGATCGATCTCCCAGTCACTCATTGCGTCAAGCCGAGTTGATCGACCCGTCAATCGAGCCAGCCGCAGCAAATATAGATGGAATATGAAGGATTTACGAGCGCATTGCCACGCTCGCGCGCGTTCCCCTGTCCGGCGATGTAAATCGAGGCCAGATTATACGCCATTGGGGTGAAAGCGGACAATCAGCGCTGGGCCTGACGGGGAGACTGGGGCACGGGTGCCGGCGGCAGCGCTTCCGTCCGCCGGTCGCCGCGGTCGGCTGGCGACGGCGTGTACTCGCTCACCTTGCACGAACAGCCCTGTACGTACTTGTTGCGATAAAGGAACGCCGTCTTCAAGGTGGTATAGGGCTGCTTGCTCTTGACGGAGCGCGCCTGCTCCACGGCTTCACCGGGGTTCTGATAGAAGAACAACTCAGCCGGCGCCGCACATTTCGATTGGCAGATATCGATGTCGCGGGAGAAATGGTTCTCCAGGGTCGAGAAGCTGACCGGGAAATAATAGCCATCGCAAAGGCGGACGCAGATGGTGCGATAGGTGGCAAAAGGCAGCGTGCCGAATTCATTGCCGCGCGTGGGTCCCGTGTCCTCATCCTGCCACAGCGAGGAGAACGGCCGCTGCGATTTGCGCGCCTCCTGCTCGTAGCGCTGGCCGCAGTTGTTGCGGGCCAATTCGCGAATGATGTCGTCCTGGAACGAGCGCTCGCGCGTACCCATCATTTGCTGGCGTTGGGCGTCGAGTTCGCTCATGCGGCGCCGGGCCGCTTCGGCTTGCGCCGAGAGATCGATGCATTGGCGGGTCTTGCGCAAGGTCCGCGAGAGGAACCACTGCTCGTAGCAATCGCTACGCTCGAGCTGGGCCTCCGTCGAACGGAACGCACGCTCGGCCAGGCGCAAGTCGGCCTCGATCTTGGGCAGTTGATCGCGTGATTGGCTGCCACGCTGGGTTTCGAGCACCAGTCGCTGCTCGAGCTGCAGGCAGATGCCGCCGCGCTGGCTGTCAGCTTGCGCGGGCGGGATTGGTGCCGGCGGCGGGCCGCCAGGACCACCCGGTTGTCCGGGTTGGCCGCGCCAAACGGGTTCACGGGGCACTGGCGGAGGACGCGGACCGGGCTCCTGCTGGCCGGCCCAGGGCCACCAGCCGCCTTGGGCTGCGGCCGGCTGCAGCATTGCCAACACGCCAAACAGAGCGACGACGAGCAACACCACCCATGGTGCCGTCCCGGACGTCAGAGCTTCGTTTGGCCTGCGCGCTGGCGCCATTCCACCCTCGTTGCAGCCTCGCCGCCGTCTTTCGGGCAGCAATGACGACTGTTCACCTGACACAATTCGGACCAACCGACAGGCTGGATTCTTGGCTTCCGACAGACTCACGTACAGCTGAATGCAAATCAAACTCGTGTGTCGAGATAATGGTAGCGGAGTGCGGGGTGGTCAACGGCGGCATCAGCGCACCACCGCCTCATCAACAGGTCCAGTGTCACAAGGGCAAGTGGCGTCATGCCGATGCGAGGGCGTTTCGCAGGCCTCGCGCGCGCCAATCGCCAGCTTGACCGCATGCGGCAAACCGCCGATAAAGCGCCCCATGAATAGCGCCGCCTCTCAACCTGCCGTCAACATGTGTTGCGGCATTATTACTTCGAGCTAGCTCAACGCTGGCGCGCGGCCGCTTCTTTGCCTGCTTCCCGAGACAGAGAACCGCTCCCCGCCAGTTGGCCGAGGATGCCTCCATGTCTGTGGTGCTCTACAATACGCTGACGCGGCGGAAGGACACCTTCCAGCCCATCGATCCGAAGAACGTGCGCATGTATGCGTGCGGCGTCACCGTTTATGACCGCATCCACATCGGCAACGGCCGCATGATGGTGGTGTTCGATCTGCTCTACCGCGTGCTCTGCCACGTCTACGGTGCCGCCCACGTCACCTATGCCCGCAACATCACCGACGTCGACGACAAGATCAACGCCCGCGCTGCCGAGGAAAACATTGCCATCGGCGAGCTGACCGCGCGCACGATCAAGCTGTTCCATCAGGACGTGGCCGGCCTCGGCTGCTTGACGCCGACCGTGGAGCCGCGCGCCACCGACCACATCGAGGAGATGCGTACGCTCTGCCAGCTGCTGGTCGCGCGTGGCCATGCCTATGTCGCCGAGGGGCATGTGCTGTTCCACGTGCCGAGCATGGCTGACTATGGCCGCCTCTCCAATCGCACGCTCGAGGAGATGCAGGCCGGCGCCCGCGTCGATGTCGCGCCCTACAAGCGCGACGCCATGGATTTCGTGCTCTGGAAACCCTCCAAGGCTGGTGAGCCGGCGTGGCCTTCACCGTGCGGCATTGCCGAGCCGGGCCGTCCTGGCTGGCACATCGAGTGCTCGGCCATGGCTGGCAAGCATCTGGGGCAGGTGTTCGACATCCACGGCGGCGGCATCGATCTCGTATTCCCACACCACGAGAACGAGATCGCGCAATCGCGCTGCGCGCACGGCACGCCCGTGATGGCCAACGTGTGGATGCACAACGGCTTCCTGGAAGCGACGGCCGGCGAGAAGATGTCGAAGTCGCTCGGCAACTTCATCACGGTGCGCGAGTTGCTCGACGGCGCGCCGGGTGAAGCTGGGCGGCTGGCGTTCCTGTCCTCGCTCTATCGCCAGCCCTTGCCCTGGTCGGAGAAGGGCATTCTCGAAGCGCGGCGCACGCTGGATCAGTGGTACGAGCTGACGGCGGATGCTGCCGACGGCGCGCCATTGTGCGGTGACGTGCGCGACGCCCTGCTCGATGATCTCAATACGCCCGCGGCCATCACCGCCCTGCATGCGCTTCGCTCCGAAGCTGTGAAGGGTTCCAAAGGTGCCGCGGCCTGCCTCAAGTCCTCGGCACGGCTCATGGGCTTCCTGCAGCAGACGCCCGCGCAATGGAAAGCGTGGCGGCCGGCCAATGTCTCTGTCGACGAGGCCAGAGTTGCCAGCCTGATCACTGCCCGTCTCGCCGCCCGCAAGGCCAAGGACTTCAAGGAATCCGATCGGATTCGCGATGAGCTCGCAGCCATGGGGATAGCGTTGAAAGACGCCAAGAACCCCGCGACGGGTGAGATCGAGACGACCTGGGAGCTGAAGCGATGACAGCTCCACATTGGTCCGGCGGTTGCCAGTGCGGCGCCGTTCGTTTCCGCATCGCCGGCCTCGGGCGCGCGTCGCTCTGCCACTGTCGCATGTGCCAGAAGGCGTTCGGCAGCATCGGCGGCGCGCTGGTGACCGCTGCGGGCTTGCACTGGACCCGCGGCGCTCCACGCCATTTCCATAGCTCGAACAAGGTCCGCCGCGGTTTCTGCGGTGATTGCGGTACGCCCCTGACCTTTGAATACGACGGCAAGATCGACGTCGCCATCGCCGCCTTCGACAAGGCTGCCGAAATCGTGCCGACCGTGCAGATGGCGCGCGCCGAGCGACTTCCCTGGTGCGATGATATCGGCGGCATTCCCGTCCGCCCCGACGAGACGGCATGGCGCGCCAACTGGGTCGACAGCATCGCTTCGTACCAGCACCCGGATCACGATACCGAGGCTTGGGACAGCAAGACGGCGCCGACAGCCAAAGGGCAGCCATGAGCACGCGCGAACGCCTCTATCTGTTCGACACCACCCTGCGCGACGGTGCGCAGACGACAATCGGGCACGGAGACCGTCAATGAGTGTCGGCTTAGCACGTGTGCCAGCGGCATCGTTGACGATCCAGCAGCGCGAAGCTCTGGATGCCTTTGTCATGTGTGTTCGGACACATTTTGGCGAGCGGCTCCGGGATATCTTCGTGTTTGGCAGTCGGGCGCGCGGCGATGCACGTTCCGACAGTGACATCGACCTGGCCATCATCATCGAAGACGGGGATTGGGACTTCTGGCAGGAAAAACTGCGACTCTCGGATCTATCGTACGATGCGCTGGTCGCAGCGGACCTGCTCATTCAAGCGATCCCCATCAGCCAGTCGGATTGGCAATCCGAGACCACATCGAGAGAAGCCGCGTACCTGTTCGCGGCACGCCGCGATGCCAAGCCGCTTGATAAGCTGTGATGAGCGAAGCTGTGCTTTACGCGCGCGCCATATTGGAGGAAGCGCAAATACTCCTCGCCGCGAAGCGTGCTCCCGGCGCCGTCAATCGGGCCTATTACGCGATGTTCCACGCTGCGTCCTGCGCACTGCGGGCGATCGATCCCGATTTCATGGATGGCAAGACGCACAAGACGGTCCTGCGGCGGTTCGCGAAGCTTGCCGGGGAAGACAATACCTTGCCCCCGGACCTCGGGCGGCTGTTGCGGCGGGCCTACGATATCCGACAAACGGCTGACTATCGGGAGTCGGGGACAACCCTGGATATCGCGCGTCAGCTTGTCGGCGATGCAGAACGATTCGTCGCCGCGATCGAAGCGCTTCTAAGAGCGAGACCACTATGAACGCCACCACCCGCGAACGCCTCTATCTGTTCGATACCACCTTGCGCGATGGTGCGCAGACGCAGGGCGTCGATTTCTCGGCCGACGACAAGCGGCGCATCGCCCAGGTGCTGGACGACCTCGGCCTCGACTACATCGAGGGCGGCTATCCCGGTGCCAACGACACCGACACTGCCTTCTTCGCCGCCCCGCCGGACTTGCAGCGCGCCACCTTTACCGCCTTCGGCATGACCAAGCGGGCGGGTCGCTCAACGGCCAACGATCCGGGCTTTCAAGCGGTGGTACAGTCGCCGGCCAAGGCCGTGTGCCTGGTGGCCAAGGCCTGGGACTATCACGTGCGGGTGGCGCTCGAGATCTCCAACGAGGAGAACGTGCGCGGCGTCACCGAGAGCGTGGCCGCTGTGCAGGCCGCCGGCCGCGAGCCGATGATCGACTGCGAGCATTTCTTCGACGGCTACAAGGCCAATGCCGCCTATGCCTTGGAGGTGGCCAGCGCAGCCTATGCGGCGGGCGCCCGCTGGGTGGTACTGTGCGACACCAACGGCGGCACCCTCCCGCACGAGATCGACGCCATCGTCAGGGCCGTGTCGAAGGTCGTGCCGGGCAGCCATCTCGGCATCCACACCCACAACGACACCGAGCAGGCGGTGGCCAACACCTTGGCCGCCGTGCGCGCCGGTTGCCGGCAGATCCAGGGCACGCTCAATGGCCTCGGCGAGCGCTGCGGCAATGCCAATCTGACCTCGATCATCCCGACGCTGCTGCTCAAGCCGGAGTTCGCCGACCGCTTCGAGATCGGCGTCTCGCGGGCACAGTTGCAACGTCTGACCGCGGCCAGCCGGCTGCTCGACGAGATGCTCAATCGGGCGCCGGCGCGGCAAGCCCCCTACGTCGGCGAGAGCGCCTTTGCCACCAAGGCCGGGATTCATGCCTCCGCGATTCTGAAGGAGCCGGAGACCTATGAGCATGTGAAGCCCGAGGCGATCGGCAACCAGCGTCGTGTGCTGGTGTCGCAGCAGGCGGGGAAATCCAACATCCTGTCGGAGCTGGAGCGCTTCGGCATCACCATTCCGAAGAGCGATACCCGTGTCACGCAGTTGCTCGAAGAGGTGAAATCGCGCGAGCACATGGGCTATGCCTTCGAAGGTGCGGAAGCCTCGTTCGAGCTGCTGGCGCGGCGTCTGCTCGGCGAGGTGCCGGAATACTTCAAGGTCGACAGCTTCCGCGTCATCGTCGAGAAGCGGCATAACGCCTTGGGCCGTCTGGTCACGGTGTCGGAAGCCTCGGTGCGCGTGTTCATCGAAGGCGAGGGCGAGGCCATATGGTCGGTCGCGGAAGGCACCGGACCGGTGAACGCGCTGGACAGGGCCTTGCGCAAGGATCTCGGCCGCTATCAGGAACACCTGCGCCATGTCGAGCTGGTCGACTACAAGGTGCGCATCCTGACCGGCGGCACCGAGGCCGTGACCAGGGTGCTGGTCGAGAGCCGGGACAAGGTCTCGGGCGCGCGCTGGTCGACGGTCGGCGTCTCGTCGAACATCGTCGATGCGAGCTTCGAGGCGCTGACCGACTCGATCACCTACAAGCTCTTCAAGGAGCGCGCCAAGGTGGCCTGACCGGCGTCTGTCGTGTTGTCGTGGCAAGGCTGCGTCACGGCCCATCCAGTGCGCGCCAGATTTCCCTTGCCAAGGCTGGCGGCCGGCCATGAGATGGACCTGTGGCGCGCGGACGGGAGTGATGGCATGGAGTTGCGGGAGCCCTTGCGAACCGGGGTTATGCTCGCGGGCGAGTACCGGATCGACCAGGTTCTTGGGGCGGGCGGCTTCGGCATCACCTATCTGGCCGAAGACATCAAGCTCAAGATGCCTGTGGCCATCAAGGAGTATTTCCCGGCCGAATTCGGGCTTCGCGATGCGAGCCAGAGCGTGCGCGCCCGCAGTGGCGAGTTGGGCGAAACCTTCCGGTGGGGCCTGGACAGCTTCCTCAAGGAGGCGCAGCTGCTGGCGCGCTTCGATCACCCCGCGATCACCCGCGTCATGCGCGTCATGGAGGCCAACAACACGGCCTACATGGTGCTGCGCTACGAGGAGGGGCTGCCCTTGAAGCAGCATCTCGAAACCCTAGCACGGCCCATGACCGAGGCCGAGGTGCGCACGCTGATCTATCCGCTGCTCGAGGCCTTGGACGTGTTGCATGCCCAAGCCGTGCTGCACCGGGATATCTCGCCCGACAACATCATCGTGCGGCCGGATGGGCGTGGCGTGCTGATCGACTTCGGCGCCTCCCGCCGCGCCATTGCCGACAAAAGCCAGGCGCTGACCGGTATCGTGCGCGAGGGTTACTCGCCACCCGAGCAGTTCGGCAGTGGCGGCCGGCAGGGACCGTGGACGGACATCTATGCGCTGGGCGCCGTGTTGTATCAGACGATCTCAGGGGCCAAGCCGCCGACCAGCATTCACCGCATTCTCGACGATCAACTGGTCGCGGCAGCGACGCTCGGTGCGGGCCGGTACAGTGACGGCCTGCTGGCGGCCGTCGATCAGGCCTTGCGCTTGAAGCCGGCGACGCGGCCGCAGTCGCTGGCGGCGTTCCGGCACCTGTTCGCGGGGCCTGCGGCCGGTGCGCTGGCGCCCGCCGCCGGTGCAGCTCTGGCGGCTGAGCCCGCCAACATTCCGGTGATCGAGGTGCCGACGGTGGCGCATGTGCAAGCGCCGCCGGTGCCACCTGCTCAATTGAAGGCTAAGCTGCCGGCAGAGCCGCCAGCCGCCAGCAAGCCCTTCACGGCGGCTTGGATGCCGCTGCCGAAGCTGCTGTTCTCGTTCTCCGGCCGCATCAACCGGGCCAAGGTGTGGCTCGGCTTCCTGATGATGTTCCTGATCATTGTCGCCGCGTTCTGCGTCACGGTCGGGATTTCAACGGCCGTCGGCGAGATCAACAAGTCGGATCTTGGGCCGGTCACCGGCACCTGCTTTGCCGTGATTGCTGTGCTCTGGCTGTGGATGACGTTCGCCATCTACGCCAAGCGGGCCCACGACCGGAACTGGACCGGCTGGTTCAGCCTGTTGTTGATGGTTCCAGTGATCTGCATGTGGCCCTTGATCGAGCTGATTTTCCTGCCCGGTGATCCCGGTCCCAACCGATTTGGAGCCAGTCCGCTGGCGTCCAAGTAGCGGGAAACCCTGTTCAACAGCGGTGGCAGATACCGGCTCGACAGCGGCGCTGGATTGGTGGACACTTTTGCTCTCATACCATCAAGCAAGAGGTTCGACCTGGCCTTAAGCCCCCTCACCCGGCGCTCTCGTTGTGATGAACTCGGAGCAAGTTATGGTGGAGCGCCGGCCTCTCCCCGGGGGGAGAGGCGAAGCAAGCTGCAGGCGTTTTGCACGTCTCCCTCTCCCCTTGGGGAGAGGGTCGGGGTGAGGGGGCTGGCACCGGGTCGATGCTTTGGCTGTTTGGTGTAAGACGTCGCGGAGCAAGCCGCTACCACAGGAGGAAACCATGTCCGACAAGAAATGGGATTTCACGCACAATCAAGCCAAGGATGCCAAGTGGACGCCGGGCCTCAGAGAGATCTTCGAGTATCGGGATCTCGGCTTCACGGACAGCACCAAGGGTGACTACGTCGCCCATGTCATTCGCCACAACGGCAAGAAGGTGAAAGACGAGGTGCAGAAGTGGCACGTGCATGATTGCACGTTCCAGTTCGTCTATGTCCTCAATGGCTGGGCCACGTTCGAATACGAGGGCCAAGGCCAGCGCACCATCCGCAAGGGCGACTGCATCAACCAGATCCCGGGCATCAAGCATCGCGAGATCGCCTGCTCGGAAGATTTCGAGGTGCTCGAGATCGTCTCGCCGGCCAATTTTGCAACGCGCGTCGTCGACGCCCCGACGCAGCAGGCGGCCGAGTAAGGCCACCCCCAGGGTCTGAGGATATCGCACAAGAAGGGGCGAACCCGGCTGGGCTCGCCCCTTCTCGATTCCGACAGGGGAATCAGCAGCCGCCGCGGTCGAGCGACTGGCACTCCTGCAGGAACTCGGCGCGGGCCGATTTGTCGGTGAGCATGTCGCCGTAGTACTCGGAGTTGACCATTCGCGCCGCATGCGAGGCCTTGACGCCACGATGCGTCTTGCACATGTGCACGGCGCTGATGCGAACGGCCAGGCCACGTGGCTGCGTCTGCTCGATGATGAAATCACCGATCTGGCGGACCAGCTCTTCCTGGATCTGCAGCCGTGCCGAGAAGTAGTGCACGATGCGGTCGTACTTCGACAGGCCGATGATCTTGCCACCCTTGGCCGGCAGAACGCCTATGATGGCCGAGCCGTAGATCGGCATCATGTGGTGAGCGCAAGTCGAACGCAACTCGATCGGCCCCGTCACAATCATCTGCTGATAGTTGCCGACATTGTCGAATTCGGTGATCCGTGGCGGCGCCTGGAAGCGGCCGGCCATGGTCTCCTCGACCAGCATCTTGGCGACGCGCTGCGGCGTCTCCCGGGTGTTGTGGTCATTGACGTGGTCGATGCGCAGGATGTCGAACAGCTCGGCCAGTTTCTGCGCCGCTGCCATTTTCATCAACGCCGCCTCGGTCGAGCTGATCGGCTCTGCCACGGCCTCGTTGCACAGATGTGCAACCGGACCGACGGAGACCATCTGGTACGGGCCGTCCTTCTTGAGTGGATGTGTCACGCGGCGTCCCTCGTGCTCGCGCTGGCCCGACGAGGACGCATGACGCAACCTTCCATCTGGCCATCGCGACCGCGCTGGACAGCAACCCGATCCAGGCCCGCGACGCACTGGTCGAGGCGATCGCACAGCCAACGCGTGACGTTCTCAAGGGTTGGCACCTCGAGCCCTTCGACATCGTTGAGATACTTGTGGTCGATCTGCTGGCGGATGGCGTCGATCGATTTCTCGAGCTCGGTCATGTTGTGCGTCCACCCGTAGACCGGATCCGGCTCACCGGTCAGGTAGAGGCACACGACGAACGAGTGGCCATGCAGCCCCGAATATGGCGGGGTCTGATGCGCAGCCTCGAAGCTGAATTGTTTGAACGTCTCCATCATGGCGGTTTGCCCGGCCCTTTTCTGAGTTCGATGGGGCATTCATACCGGCAATGATTTTACAAGTGGTGAGGCAACATCCTAAGCGAACGTTAAATTTCCGCGGCGCAATTCGAAGAAAATATGGCGTTAAAGCAGGAGTTGCCCGGTCGCCCTCGCATTCGAGCCTGTCGTTCTGTTGGAACGGCGTCGATTTCATACGCTGTTGCGAAAGAATTAAGTCTGCCAGCATAGGATCGCGTGATCATTCGCCTGAGACTGCCTATGGGGATCTTCATGATCACACGTCGTTCCGCCTGTGCCCTGCTCGGCACCATCGCCACCCTGCCGACTGCGGCGTTCGCTCAAGTCGCCAAACTGGCAGTGCCGTCGGAGAAGCCGATCCTGCGCATCGGCGGCAAGATCACCAACACCAACGACGGCGATCAGGCCATCTTCGACATGAAGAGCCTGGAGCAGCTGGGCATGGTGACCTTCGAGACGATGACGCCGTGGTACACGAGCAAAGTGCGGTTCGACGGCGTGCCGGTGACCAAGCTGCTGCAAGCGGTCGGCGCCAAGGGCGAGAAGCTGGTCGTGACGGCGCTGAACGACTACGCCACCGAGATCCCGATTGCCGATGCCGAGGCCTATGCGCCGATCCTGGCCTTCAAGCGCGACGGCAGCTACATGCCCGTGACCGACAAGGGACCGCTGTTCATCGTCTACAACTATGACAGCCGGCCGGAACTGAAGAGCCAGAAATTCTATGCGCGCTCGGCCTGGCAGGTGGCCCGCATCGAGGTTCGCTAAGCCGAAGTCAAGTGGCGTCAATCGATCTGCGCCAAGTCCTCGATTGTGAGGTCGCGTGCTGCAAGTCAGTCGATACATCATGGCGTTCGTCGTGCTCGCATTCCTGAGCGCGGCGACCTATGTGGCCGTGCTGATTTTCGATCGGGAAGCCTCGCTGACGAATGCGTCCCGCTACAGCTTGCAGTGGAGCGCCAGCCAGGCGGTCTCCGAGTTGATGCGGCTGGAACTCGCCATCAGCGCGGCGGGGCTGGCCAAGGAGAAGGCCGACATCGACGAGCCGGCCTTGCGGTATGCGATTGTCAGCAACCGGCTGAAGCTCTTGCGCAATGGCGAATTCCTGCGCTTCATCGCTCAGGATGACCGGGCCGAGGCCGTGATCCGGGACGCTGTCATCGCGATCGAGGCCGTAGGGCCATTGATGCCGCAGGTGTCTAATCCGGACGTGGCCGCCAAGGCACTGGCCCTGCTGATGCCGCTCAACAGCAAGTTCATCGGTCTCGCCGCGTCGGCACATCGCTACAGCGGCGAGATCGTCGCCACGGAGCAGGCCGAGGTCTCGCAATTGCACTGGCTGTTCTCATGGCTGCTGCTGGCGATCGTTGCCTGCGGACTGATCTTGATGTTGTTCCTGGAATGGAACAGCCGCCAGGTTCGCGCCGCGCATGCGCAGCTGGAGGCGGTGGCCAGGGAGTTGCGCGAGGCCAATATCCAGGCGCAGGCCGCCAACCGCGCCAAGACCATGTTCCTCGCCAACATGAGCCATGAGATCCGCACGCCGATGAACGGTGTCATTGGCATGACGGATCTGTTGCGGCGCACCCCCTTGTCGCAACGCCAGCGGCGCTTGATCGAAACCGCCAGCCAGTCGGCGCGCAGCCTGCTCACCATCATCAACGATATTCTGGATTGGTCGCGGATCGAGACCGGCAAGCTCGAGCTCGAGGTGCGCGATTTCGATCTGGCGCGGTGCGCCGAGGAAACGATCGAGCTGTTCGTGGAGACCGCCGCGCGCAAGGGCCTCGAGATCAGCAGCATGATTGCGAAGGACGTGCCGGCACTCCTTCGCGGCGACGAGGCACGCGTGCGCCAGGTGCTGGTCAACGTGCTCGGCAATGCCTTGAAGTTCACGGAAAGCGGCGCCATCGTGCTGACGATCGACGCCAAACCCGGGGCAACCGCGGCGACGGTCGATGTAAGCATCAAAGTTGCCGACTCGGGGATCGGCATGGATGCCGACGTGCTGGCGCGGATACAGCGCCCGTTCGTGCAGGCGGACGGCTCGATCAATCGCCGCTTCGGTGGCACGGGGCTGGGACTGGCCATCTCGAAACAACTGGTCGACCTCATGCACGGCCAGCTGATCGTCGAGAGCCGGCCGAATGTGGGCACCACGGTCAACGTGCTGCTGGCGTTGGCCGTCGCGGAACAATCACCGGCGCTGTCGGATCGCACGGCGCGCGCTGAGTTGGCGGGCCGCCGACTGCTGCTGGTCAATGAGCCTGGCATGGATTGCGGCGTGATCGCCCGGTATCTGACTGACGCCGGCAGCCATGTCGATGTGGTAGCGTCGGCGCAAGAGGCGCCGGCAGCATTCACTGCGGCGCTGAAGGGGCAGAAGCCGATCGAAGGCGTGGTGCTGAATACGGACAAACCGGAGACGCAGGCAGCAGCCGTAACCGCGGCGCTTACTGCGCTGTCGCCAGCTGGAACGCCGGCCATGGTGCTGGTGGCGCCGATCGGGGCCAAACTGCAGCGCCAACACCTGCAGGCCGCGGGTATCTGCGAGGTCATCAACAAGCCGATCCGCCGCGGCGACCTGCTCGACGCGATGGTGCGTGCGCTGACCCGCAAGCCGGGGGACGACCGCACGCGGGATGCGACACCCGCATCGCTGCAATTGCCGCAGTTCTCGGCGCGCGTGCTGGTGGCCGAGGACAACCCGGTCAATCAGGAAGTCGTCCTCGAATATCTGACCGGCTTCGGCTGCAAGGTCGACATTGCCCATAACGGCGTCGAGGCGGTGTCGACATCGGAGGCTACCGACTACGATCTGATCTTCATGGACTGCCAGATGCCGGAGATGGACGGCTACAGCGCCACCCGCAACATCCGCCTGCGCGAAAAGGCCAAGGGCCGCATGCGCACGCCGATCGTGGCCTTGACGGCGAATGCCTTCGACAGCGACCGCCAGGCCTGCCTGGAAGCCGGCATGGACGATCACGTCGGCAAGCCCTTCACCGAGGAGCAGCTGGCGCGGACGCTGAAACTATGGCTCGAGGATCGCGCCGCCGATGGCAGCGGCACGGTGCCGGCAACGGTCGCGGCGTGACGACGAGCCTGAACGCCGACTGCGCTCAGAATCCGAACACGTCGCGCGCGGTGCGAAAGGTGTTGGCATAGGCGCGCACCGACGCGGAGATCGGCTCGGCATAGCCGCCGCCAATGGCGATCGAGACCGGCCAGCCCCGGCGACGGCAGAGTTCCAGCACCAGATGGTCTCGCGCCACCAGGCCATCATGGGTCAGCGACAGGCGACCGAGCTTGTCCGCCTGCAGGGGATCGGCGCCGGCAAGGTAAAGCACCAGATCCGGCCGGAAGGCTTCAAGTCGCGGCAGCACGTCGGCGAGGGCTGCGAGATAGTCGCTGTCGCCGGTGCCGTCGGGCAACTCCACATCGATGTGCGCGGCGACGCGGCGGAAGGGGAAGTTCTTGGCGCCCTGCAGACTGATGACGAAGGCGCCGGGCGTATGCCGCAGGATGGCGGCATTGCCGTCGCCCTGGTGCACGTCGACATCGAGGACGGCGACGCGGGCGATGTCGCCCTCTGCGAGCAGTGTCAGGGCGGCCACCGCCAGATCATTGAAGACGCAGAAGCCCGAGCCGAAGGCCGGATGCGCGTGATGTGTCCCGCCGGCCAGTTGGCCGGAGATGCCCGTTGTCAGCGCGCTGCGGGCGGCGGCGATGGCGCCCCCGACGGTGGCGAGCGTGCGGCGGACCAGGGCCGGGCTCCAGGGCAGGCCGATGCGACGAAGCGCGTCGGCGTCGAGGGTGCCGTTGAGAACGGCGTCGATGTAGTCGGCATGGTGCGCGCGCAGCAGATCAGCGCGGGTGGCCGTCGGGGACGCCTTGAGGCAGCCGGGTGGCAGGATGCTCTCCGCCTCGATCAGCTGGCGCAGCAGCAGGTACTTGCCGGCGGGGAAGCGGTGTCCCGGCGGCACCGGCATGGACTCGACATCGGGATAGAAGATCTCAACGGTGGCCAACTCTTGCACTCCCTCACTTGTCGCCGAGCCGGTGGATCTGGCCAAGTCCTGGCGTGATCTGGTATCATTTCGCTCGCGGCCAACCATAGCTTACATAGGAATGCAGCATGTCGAGACGGCACATTGGCAGGACGCGTGTCCTTGGTGCGGCGCTGACGGGCTTGCTGGCAAGCCTTGCGGGATCCGGCGCGGCCCAGCCCGTCGGTTATCTGGAAGCGGGCCTGTTGTCGTGCACCGTGGCCGGCGGCGCCGGGTTCGTGATCGGCTCGACCAAGTCGCTCAACTGTTCGTTCCAGTCGGGGCAGCGGCGGGAGTCATACAGCGGCGTCATCAATAAGTTCGGCCTCGACATCGGCGGCACCACCGGCAGCCAGATCGCGTGGACGGTCTTTGTCTCGAAGGGCGATCTGGCACGGGGTGGCCTGACCGGCAATTACGGCGGCGTTACCGGCGAGGCAACCGTCGGCGTTGGTTTCGGCGCCAATGTGCTGGTTGGCGGCTCAAACCGCGGCGTCGTGCTGCAACCCCTGAGCTTGCAGGCACAGCAAGGCCTCAATCTGGCCGTGGGGATCGCCGGGCTCGAGCTCAGAGCGAACTGAGCCCGAGCGCGCGCGTCAGGCATAGCCCAGCAGTTTGCGCATTTCCGCGAACATGACCGGTTTCAGCTCCATGCCGATACCGGGCGTGGTGTGCAGCGTCGTGTAGCCATCGACGATGGGGATGTTGTCAGCGAAGCCGCCGTAGGGCTGGAACACGCCGGGATAACTTTCAGAGCCGCCCATGGTGAGACCCGCCGCCATGTTCAGCGCCAACTGGTGGCCGCCATGCGGGATCAGCTTGCGGCGCGGCCAGTTCATCTCCTCGCAGGCGTCAAGGAAGCGCAGGTACTCGGTGAGGCCGTAGGAGAGCGCCGGGTCGAGCTGGATCCAGTCGCGATCCGGGCGCATGCCGCCATAGCGAATGAGATTGCGGCCGTCGATGACGGAGAACAGATTCTCGCCGGTGGCCAGGGCATAGGGGTAGGCCTGCGCCAGTTCCGCATTGAGATGGAAATCGAGGGGATCGCCCGGCTCTTCGTACCAGAACAGCTGATAGGGCTCGACGGCGCGGCCGAATTCGATGGCCGTCTTGAGATCGAAGCGGCCGTTGGCATCGACAGCGACGTTGGCGCCGCTGCCCGCGATCTTGATCACGGCCTCGATGCGCTTGAGGTCGGTGGCGAGATCCGCGCCGCCAACTTTCATCTTCACGACCTTGTAGCCCTGCTCCTGATACTTGCGCATTTCCTCCTGCAGGCCCTCGATCTCCTTGCCCGGGTAGTAGTAGCCGCCGCCGGGATAGACCAGGATCTTCGTATCCGACTTGCCGCCGTTGTAGCGCTCCGACAGGAGCTTCCAGAGTGGCTTCCCCGCAATCTTGGCCACGGCATCCCAGACCGCCATGTCGAGCCCACCGGCCGCGTGCGCGCGGTCGCCATGTCCGCCCGGCTTCTCATTGGTCATGAAGGCGCGCCAGATGGCGAAGGGATCGAGGTTGTCGTGGTTGCCGTCGACGAGGTCACGCGGTTCCGCCGCCATGACGCGGGGGATGAACCGTTCGGCGAGAATGCCGCCCTGAGCATACCGCCCGTTCGAGGTGAAGCCGTAGCCGATCACGGGTTTGCCCTCGCGCACCACGTCCGTCTCCACCGCGACGACACTGACCGTCATGGTGGAGAAATTGACGTAGGCGTTGCGGATTTGCGAGGCGATCGAGGCCGAGGCCTGACGAATGCGGGTGATTTTCATGGAGTTTCAGTCCTTGGGAGGCGAGAGATGGCAAGCCGGGCCACGGCGACAGACATCATCTCTATAGCGCACGCGGGCGATGGCGCACATTGTGTGGCGCGATCGCAAGTATGGCGGCGGGAGATCCGTCAGCGGTCACGCCTACGTAGTTGCACGGGATTGCTCAGACAGCGGTCGTCTGGCATAAATGTGTACATATAAATACTTGAAGGGACCGGAGAAAACCAGCGCACTCCTCGTTCCCCCGAGTTGAGCTTGGTCATCCCCGGTCCCTCTCCGCGCGCCGACGAAATCGGTAGACTTCGAGCGCAGCGTGCCGTCTGGCTGTTGTGTCGCCTTGATTGGTGACCAGCCACTGTCAACGCTTATAGGCGAAGGCTATCGGGCGGACAATATCCCACCAGCCGTAACTTCTACTCCTCACGGTGGCCATCACGAAACCTCAGCGGGGCGGCGCTTCCAATGCTGGCCTGACGTGGCGCTGCGTCTTGGCCTCGTCATGGCCTCATGCCAACTGACGGATTGACTGTGAGCGATCGGATGCTACTACCGCGTGCAGGACGTGCTGTCCCTCAAAGCGCCGGGGTATCCGGTGGACGTGACACGCGCAGCACGAGTCGAGCGGGCAAACCAGCGGGCAGAACGCATGAGCATCGAGATCAAGGTTCCGGCTCTGGGCGAATCGGTGACCGAGGCCACGATCGGGAAATGGCTCAAGCGGCCGGGCGACGTGGTCAAGGCCGATGAGCCCCTCGTTGAGCTGGAAACCGACAAGGTGTCGGTTGAGGTTCCAGCGCCTGCTGCCGGCGTGCTGGGTGACATCCTGGCTCCGACAGGCACCACGGTGGCTGTGGGTAGCGTGCTCGCGACCATCAAGGCCGGAACGGCCGGCGCATCGCCGGGTGCGGCCGCTGCGCCACGCAGCCCCGAGCCTGTCGCGCCGCGCGCCGTGCCTGCGGTCGTGGCAGGCACGGCGATGCCACCGGCGCCAGCCGCCCGCAAGCTCATGGATGAGAAAGGTCTCGACGCCGCCGACATCGCGGGCACGGGCCGTCGCGGGCAAGTCCTCAAAGAAGATGTGATGGCGGTCGCAGCCAGAGCGGCCGAGAGTGCTCGCCCACTCGCGGCAGTAACGCCCGCGCCGGCTGCCGCCGCCTACGTGCCGCCAGCGTCGGCACTGGCCACGGTTCCGGCCACCGCCTTGCGGGCGCCGTCGAGCGCCAATGACGCCGCGCGCGAGGAGCGGGTGCGCATGACGCGCCTGCGCCAGACCATCGCGCGCCGCCTCAAGGACGCGCAGAACAACGCCGCCATGCTGACCACGTTCAATGACGTCGACATGAGCGCGGTGATGAAGCTGCGCTCCGAATACAAGGACCTGTTCGAGAAGCGGCACGGCGTGAAGCTCGGTTTCATGGGCTTTTTCGTGAAGGCCTGCCTTACCGCCTTGAAAGAGATTCCCGCCGTCAACGCCGAGATCGACGGGCAGGACATCATCTATAAGAATTACTATCACATCGGCGTCGCCGTCGGCACCGACAAGGGGCTGGTGGTGCCCGTGGTGCGCGAGGCCGATCGCATGAACCTGGCCGAGGTCGAGGCCACGATCGCCAACTTCGGCAAGCGCGCCCGCGACGGCAAGCTCGGCATCGAGGACATGCAGGGCGGGACGTTCACGATTTCCAATGGCGGCGTCTACGGCTCGATGATGTCGACGCCCATTCTCAACGCGCCACAGTCGGGCATTCTGGGCATGCACCGCATCGAGGACCGCGCGGTGGTGCGTGGCGGCCAGGTGGTGGTGCGGCCGATGATGTACCTGGCGCTGAGCTATGATCACCGCATCGTCGATGGCAAGGAAGCGGTGTCGTTCCTGGTGCGGGTGAAGGAATGCCTCGAAGATCCGCAGCGGTTTATCCTGGAATTGTGACAGCGCCCTTCGAATGAACCTACCGAGGGCGGTCAATGGATGACGATGAGAATTACAATGACAGAGCCTGGTCAGGTCATTGGAAACACTTCTGCATTTGGTACGTGGTGATAGGCGTTGTGTGCGCCATATCAACTCGAGGTTCATTCGCCTACATAACGGCTTGGGAGCGGATCGGCATTTGGCTGGCTATGACTCCCTTCATGGCGCTGCTGTGGTACGGTGTCTGGTGCTGGAACAGTCGTCATTGAGAAGTTCAATGGGCTGGCCCGCGACTAGAAGATCAGGGCATTCCGACGAAGTACTAGGTTCATCTTTTCTACGGCTCGACAGCTGCATGGACGGGCTTGAACCTTGCACGAAACGCTTAGCCTGATCTAACCGGCGCTGAGCTATGATCACCGCATCGTCGATGGCAAGGAGGCGGTGTCGTTCCTGGTGCGGGTGAAGGAATGCCTCGAGGATCCGCAGAGGTTCATCCTGGCATTGTGATGAACCCAATCCCCGGCTGAATTGCCGGGCCGGCCAGAAAGCGGCATGCGGCAGCTAGATCTTGGGTTGATCCGCAGTTCTGGCGGGAAAATGGGGCAGTCATGGCGGACGGCAGGATCGTATCGCTCGCCGACTATCGCGCGGATGGGGCGCCGCAACGCTCGACGGGTCTCATAGACCTATGGGAGCTGGTTACAACAGGGGCGACGGCAGACGGCGCACTTCGCTTTGGTGTGACATCGTTGGCCGAGATTGTACAATTGTGTGGTGCCCCAGACGACATCACGCTCGATGCTCTCGGCGATCTGGGTGAGGGCATCCGGCTTTGGGAGCACGAGGAATTCGCTTGGCATTTCGGGCCCGACCAGCGGTTTGCGGGTCTCTCCTTCGGTGCGCCGGGTACAGACCAGATCCTGCGGCTGGTGGAATCTGCCGTCTCACTGCATGATCACAGCGGCACGCCGATCCTGCGGCCGCCAGGCGTCGATATCCTGCTGGATGACCGGATCTTTGTTCGCTTGCGTGGACGCCAGCTCAATGACTTCGCCACGCTACCCGCAGCGCTCGGCGTCATGCATGAGATAGCGCCGCAGACCATCACGTCGCGGACGTCCGACAAGTGGATCTCACTCAAGTATGCAGCACCTTACGGCGAGTTGACTGCCGGCTTCCTGCTCAAGGCGTTCAAGTTGCCCCATGTGGCTGAGTTCAACATCGACTACTGTCTGCACGCGATCGGCGTGAGTTGGTCCGGTGTGGCAGTCACGACGGCTTCCCCACGCGCACCGAGCGCTTAACCACATGGACGGTTTTCTCGCTCTTGTCCTGTCGCACATGCCCGCGATTGTCGGTGTCCTGTGGATGCTGGTGCCGAGCTACTATCTCTATCAGGCGGTCAAGGGACTGTGGCGCCGCTGGCGGCTGAGAGCCTATGCCGTGCCGATCTCGGCCACGGTAACCGAAGTGCTGCTCTACAGTGCACCCGGCGCGACGTCCGAAAGCACCGTCGTGGATCTCATGCTGGCCTACGTCGTTGACGAAGGGACCTATGTGCATCGCGAGACCAGGACGGACCACCTGATCATGCAGTATCAGGTGGGAAGCCGCCTTGATCTCCTCTACGAACGCGGTGATCCAGCCAACGTGATGGCTGCGTCCCGCCGGCCGTGGGACGATGTCGCCGGGCCGGTCGTGTTCAGCGTGCTCCTGGTCCTCTTCATGGGCTGGCTGCTGTTGATCGTATCCAGCCAACTCCAGCTGTCCGGCATCATCTAGGTGCTCGATCGCGGGCGCTGGGCGCTGCGATGATCATTCGTCGTCGATCAACTGGGAAACGAAGGCTTAATGGGAGTTCACGTACACTCTCCGCACTCGTCGCGTGCCCGCTAGACCGCCGGCAGGACGATGCAGGGGGATTTGTCATGCGTACTCCACAGCCCATCACCCGGGTCGCCTGGGTTGAGTATGCATTCGCGTTCGGCATCTTTTTCGTGGTGCTCGGGCACGTCAACAGTGGCATCGCCAAGACCCCTGGTCTGCTCATGGGCGACGGTCTCAAGCTGCTCAATGGCTTCATCTATTCGTTCCATATGCCGCTGTTCTTCATGCTGGCGGGCTATATCGTACATCTGCGCAAGCAGGCCTCGACGGACAATGTGGTGAAGGACGCGATCTGGTCGCTGGCGGTGCCCTATCTGGTGTGGTCGGTGCTGTGGATCGCCCTCAAGGCCGCACTCAGCGACTTCACCGACAATCCCGTCACGTTGTCGCGCATCGCCACGATCCTGTGGGAGCCGGTCGGGCACATGTGGTTCCTGTTTCATCTGTTCTTCATCCGCCTCGCCTGGCATGGCCTCGAGCGCGTGCTGCCCTTCAAAGGGCGCATGGCAGTGCTGGTGGCGTGTGCGTTGGCCTCCATGGTCTGCGTCAGTTTCGGCGCCACCTGGGTTCCGACCTGGCACTATCTGCACAATCTGGCGTTCTTCGGCTTTGGCCTGCTGGTGCTGCCTTATCTCGATATGCCGCAGACGCAGGCGCGCTCCTTCGCCTTGGCTGTGCTCGGCTTGTGCGCCTGGGGCGTCGCCTATCCGGCGATCAATGCGCTGAACGGACCGATGACAGGTCTGCTGCTCGGGCTGATCGGCAGCTTGACCGTGATCCTCATGGCCCGTGCCCTGCCGCAACCGCAAAACATCGGCTTGCGCCTCATGGCCTACATGGGCGAAGCGGCGATGGCGATCTACGTCATGCATCTCTTTGTGACAACCGCGACGCGCAAGGGGCTGGCCGCGGCCGGTCATCTGAGCGAGGCCAGCGTGCTGCTGCTCGCGACGCCGCTAGGCATCGTGGTGCCGGCGCTGGTGCTCTGGTGCATCTTCCGCGCCTCAAGCCTGTCCGGGGTTTCGCTGGCGCGCTATTTTGGCCTTGGGCTGATGCGCAATTCGCGCTACCTGAGCGCGAGCGTGGAGAGCGGCCCGCGGGCGACGGCCGATGTGGCAGGCCCCGCGCTGGAACCGGCGGTGCAGCAGGGACGGTAGGGCATGGCAGGCGGACTCGATCTCATCGTTATCGGAACGGGTCCTGGCGGCTATGTGTGCGCCATTCGCGCGGCGCAGTTGGGGCTGAAAGTGGCCGTGGTGGAGAAGCGGGCGACGCACGGCGGCACCTGCGCCAACGTCGGCTGCATCCCCTCCAAGGCGCTGCTGCATGCGTCCGAGTGCTTCGAGGAGGCGGGCCACGGCTTCGCCGCCATGGGCATCAAGGTCAAGCCTGAGCTGGACCTGGCGAAGATGCTGGCGTTCAAGGACGAAGGCGTGGCCGGCAACGTGCAGGGCGTCGCCTATCTCCTGAAGAAGAACAAGGTCGACGTGCATCACGGCGCGGCACGCATCGTCGGCGCCGGCCACGTCGAGGTGACGCTGGCCAAGGGCGGGACCGAAACGCTCACGGCCAAAGCCATCGTCATTGCCACGGGCTCGGATGTGGCCAAGCTGCCGGGCGTCACCATCGACGAAAAGGCCGTGGTGTCCTCGACGGGGGCATTGACGTTGTCGGCGCCGCCGAAGTCGCTGCTGGTGATCGGCGCCGGCGTGATCGGTCTGGAGCTCGGCTCGGTGTGGCGGCGGCTTGGCACCAAGGTGCAGGTGGTCGAGTATCTCGATCGCATTCTGCCCGGCATCGATCTCGAAGTGGCGAAAGGTTTCCAGCGCATCCTCGAAAAGCAAGGCATGGCCTTCAAGCTCGGCACCAAGGTGACGGGCCTCAGGCAGGATGCGTCGGGTTGCACGGTGACCATCGAGCCGGCAGCGGGCGGGGCTGCAGCGGAATTGTTCGCCGACGTGGTGCTGGTTGCCATCGGTCGCGTGCCTTACACTGAGGGGCTGGGCCTCGCTGAAGCCGGCATCAAAGTCGATGCTAGGCGGCGCATCGAGGTCGACGCGCATTTCCAGACCAGTGTTGCCGGGATCTATGCCATCGGCGATGTCATCAAGGGGCCGATGCTGGCGCACAAGGCCGAGGACGAGGGCGTGGCGGTGGCCGAGATCCTGGCCGGCCAGTCGGGGCATGTGAACTACGACGTGATCCCAAGCGTGGTCTACACGACGCCGGAGGTGGCCGCGGTTGGCCGCACCGAGGAAGAGCTAAAGGCTGCCGGCGTCGCCTACACGGTGGGCAAGTTTCCATTCCTGGCCAACGGCCGCGCCAAGGTCAACCGCAGCACGGAAGGCTTCGTCAAGGTGCTGGCCGACGCGGCGACGGACCGCGTGCTCGGCGTGCACATCGTCGGGCCGCATGCGGGCGAGCTGATCGGCGAGGCCGCTGTGCTGATGGAGTTCGGCGGCTCGGCCGAGGATCTGGCGCGCACCTGCCATTCACACCCGACGCTGACCGAGGCGATCAAGGAAGCAGCGCTGGCCGTCGCCAAGCGCGCCATCCATATGTGACGCTCGGCAGCGACAGCGGCAGGCGCAGATGGCCGGCCGTCGCCGCTCGATGACGCGACGCCATCAGCGGCCTTCGCGCCACCAGGCCAACGTGATGAAGGCCAGCAGAGCCGCGAGCGCGAGCAGGCCCGTGAACATGGGCGTCAACGTCACGCCGCGGGTGACGTGGGCCTCGCGGTCCTTGAGGCCGAGCCAGCCGGAGCCCGAGAGCACGCGCGCGTTGGTGAGCAGCGAGACGCGGGGCACGTCGACGGCATCGCCGGCAACACTTGCGAGCAGGCCGCCGCCGCGGGTCCAGTAGACGCCGCCGCCGGTGGCTTCGACCAGCGGCTTGAGCTTGGCGTCGGTGGCGGTGACCTCGTTCATCTCGCGCGCGTCCTCGAAGCCGAGGTGGGCGACAGCGGTGAGCTGGCCGGTGATGGCGGGGGTCTGGAGCTTGTAGAGCCCCGGTGTTTTGACATCGAGGGTGGTGCGCCACAGCCCGGTGCCGGCGGCTTCAAGCGTCACCTGCGAGGTTTCTCCGCCCGGCGCCTGCACCGTGACCTGGTTGATGCGCTCTTCCATGGTGCGCCGCTCGATGGTGAGCTTGAGCCCCTTGCCGGTGGCGACGAGGCGTTCCTCCTCGAGATCCGGCTCCTTCATCAGCCAGTGAGCGGTGCGGCGCAGCAGATCGGTGTGGGGCCCGCCGCCTTCGTAGCCACGTGCCCACAGCCAGGCATGATCGGACAGCAGCAGGGCAACGCGGCCCTTCCCGATCCGGTCGAGCACCAGCAGCGGCTTTTCCTCGGCACCATTCATGACGGTGCGGCCCCGCGTCGGGCGGGCATCGACCTGCCGGAACCAGCGGCCCCAGGTGGCATCCTTGCCGGGCTCGCCGGCGCCGGGCAGACCCTTGGTGACGGGGTGGCGCAGACCATCGCCGGCAACCTTGGCCTTGAACGGGGCCTCGATGACGCGGCCCGAGGGGGCAGCCGGCAACACGGAGCGCAACATGGTCGAGGTATAGAGGCTGGTCTCGCCGGCATAGTCGTCGCCAGCCGCGATCAGCAATGCGCCGCCGTGCTGGTCCACATAGCGGGCGATGTTGTCGTAGTAGAGTGTCGGCAGAATGCCCTTGTTCTGGTAGCGGTCGAAGATGATCAGGTCGAACTCCTTGATCTTCTCCGAGAACAGCTCACGCGTCGGGAACGGGATCAGCGACAGCTGGTGGATGGGTGTGCCGTCCTGCTTCTGCGGCGGGCGCAGAATGGTGAAATGCACGAGGTCGACGGCGGCGTCCGACTTGAGCAGGTTGCGCCAGGTGCGCTCGCCGGCATGCGGCTCGCCCGAGACGAGCAGCACGCGCAGGTTCTCGCGCACGCCCTCGGCAGCGACGACGACGCGGTTGTTGGCGCCGGTCAGCTCGCCTTCGATGGTATCGAGCTCGATCTCGACGATGTTCATGCCCGAATGCGGGAAGTACATGGCGAGCTTCTCGGTCTTGTCGATCGCCGTGCGCCGGGTCTCGTCGGGCCGGCCTTCGCGGCGAATGCGCAACGTGACCGAGTCGCTGCGGCTGCGCCGGCCGGTCTGACGGACGGCGATCTCGATGTCGCGGGCCTGGCCGACGATGCCGAACTTCGGCGCCTTCAGGATTTCGATGCGGCGGTCGAACTCATCGGGCCGTCCGGTGAGGAGGGCGTGCACGGGGGCGTCGAAGCCGAGGCCGGCCGCACTTTTCGGAATGTCGTGCACCTGCCCGTCCGTAACCATGATGACGCCGGCGAGGCGGTCGGGGGGCACGTTGGCCAGCGCCCGATTGAGGTCGGCGAACAGGTTGGTGCCGGAGGGACCATCGCCCGTGGGCTTGGCGGCGTTGACCCACTTCACCTCGAGGTTGGGAATCTTGGCGAGCTTGGCCTCGAGGTCGGCGCGAATGGCGGCGGCCTGGGCTGGGCGGCCGGCAATGGTCTGGCTCGTCGACTCGTCCAAAACGACAATGGCGATGTTGGCGAGGCTTTCGCGCTCCTCCTGGCGCAACGTCGGGTTGGCCAGCGCCGCGATCAGGGCGGCCAGCGAGCAGGCGCGCAGCGTGGCGCCGCGGGTGCGCCGGAACAGCAGCGCGCCGATCAGCAGCAGGGCGACGACGATGGCGGCCCAGAACCAGGGGCCCGGCAACATCGGCGCAATATCGATCTTCCAGTTCATACTCGCTCCGGTGGCCGCAGTCGGTGGCGTCGGCAGTGCTGGCGGTGTCGTTGCTCAGGTCAATCGGCTGGTACGGCCTCGTACATGGCCTGATGCCAATAGGCGTTCGTGTTGGTCAACCATTTGCGATTGCTGCGCGTCTCGAACACTCGCAGTTGGTTCATGTCGATCCGATAGCGGTGGAACAACGCGATCAACTCGCGCAAGTGCTCGTCGTCGATCTTGCGCGACGCCACATCGATGCAAATGGCGTCGCCGTCACCGCGATAGGTCGCGAAGTTGTTGAGCAAGCCCAGCCAATGGAAAAACGCAGCCTCGTCCTTCTCCGACAGAAAGCGGAGCTGGATGGCTTGCAGTGTGACGACGGCCGTTTCAGTCATCTCAATCGACCTCCCGGATAGACATTCACGTGGGTGCCATCCGCCATTTGCACATCCCAATGCGGCCCTCCGTGGGCGGTGCGGCCAAGACCCGTTGGCATCCACACGTTGCCAACCTTGTCTTGCCAACCATAGCCGCGCCCGTTCGGGTTCTTGCTCCAGAGTTCGCCGCCATCCGGATCTTCGAACCCTTCGGTTTCCCCTGGTTTACCCGGTGCCTTGGCGCCTTGTGGATCTCTGGCGCCCTTGGGTGGCCTCGCCATCGGTCACGTGATCATTGTCCCAGCCGCTCCAGCAACGCGGGAATGTGCACCTGGTCGGCCTTGTAGTTGCCGGTCAGCGCGTACATGACGATGTTGATGCCGACGCGGTAGGACTGCTCACGCTGGGCCTCGCCGCCGGGTACCGTGGGGAAGACCGGGCGGTTGCGATCGTCCAGGGCCCAGGCGGCGGCGAAGTCGTTCGAGGTGACGAGGATGGAGCTGACACCGTCGGCGCGGCGGGCCTTGCGCGTGTCGGATTTTTCGTCCGGGCTCTCGGCCTCGACCCAGAGCTGGCCGCCGTCGTAACGACCGGGGAACGAGCGCAGCAGGTAGAACGACTTGGTCAGCACGTGGGTTTCAGGGACGGCCTCCAGGCGTGGGATATCGAGACGCCCGAGCATGCGCTGCAGCGGCGTGGTGCCATCGCGGCTGATCGACAGCGTGGTGCCGATGCCGCCGGTGCCCTGGTCGCGCGTGTCGAAGATGATCATGCCGCCTTGCTTCATGTAGGCGTCGATCTTGGCGAGGGTCGCATCGGGCAGCGTCTGCGCGTTGGGAAGCACCGGCCAGTACAGGATCGGGAAGAAGGCGATCTCGTCGTTGACGATGTTGACGCCGTAGGGCTCGCCCGGCTCGACGGCGGTGCGGGCGCCGACAAACTTGGAGAGGCCGGAAAGCCCCAGGCGACTGGTGTCGTCAGTGGCGGCATCGCCGGTGATAATGTAGGCGAACGACACTTTGCCGGTGGCCTGGATGGCGGTTTGCTCGCCGCGGTTGGCCGTGGCCGGCGGGGTCGGCCGGCGGGTTTCGGCACGGGGCGCGGTTTGCGCGTCGACCGGCGTCGGCACCAAACTGGCCGCGGTGATCAGCACCATGAGAGCCGTGACGGCAGCGGCGCCACCGGCGGGCCGCTGCTGCCAGCGCCGCCAGAAGGGGCCGGCCTGCAGCAGCAGGACGGCGATGATATCGATGAACAGCAGCGCCAGGGCGGCGGTGAGCAGCGACGGCTTCAAGGGCCGCGCCGTTTCGCTCTCGTAGCCGCGTCGTTCGACGCCTGAGGGAAGCGCGGGCAAGGGTTTCAACTCCGTCTTTGGCCCGACGACGTTCAGGGCGCGGGGCGTATCCTGCGGGCCATAATAGCCGGGGGGATGGTCGAGGCCGGGCTTGATCTGATCGATGCGGGCCGAGGGGATGGCTTGGGCCGTCGGCGGCGGCGAGCGCAGCACACCGAAGCCGTCGAGGGTGCCGGTCGGTGCCAGCACCTCGGCGGTGACGGGGGCGTCGGTGGCGGTCGCGGCCACCTCGACGCCGCGGGCCGCAATGCCGCCAGGACGGCCGAGCGTCGACAGCCGGCGCAGCATGTCGACGAACAGGCCAGACAGGGGCAGGTTCGACCACTCGGAGTTGGCGGTGACGTGGAACAGCACCACTTGGCCATCGCCACGCTTCTGGGCGGTGACCAGCGGCGTGCCATCCTTGAGGCGGGCCCAGATCTTGACCTCGGGGCCGAGGGCGGCCGGATCGGCGAGGACCTGACGATTGACCACCACCTCAGTGGGAATCGACAGGCCGGTGAAGAGACTGGCATCGTCGAAGGCGGCGAGTGGTTGCGGCGTCGACCAGGACAGCGCGCCGCCGAGCGACCGGCCACCGAGCCTTAGCGTGACCGGCAACAGGGGATCGCCGCCTTTTTCAAGGCGCGGGCCGGCGAAACGGACCAGCACGCCGCCCTTCTTCACCCAGTCCTCGACCTTGGCCAGCACGTCGCCGGAGAGCGTGCCGATGTCGGCGAGGATGAGCACCGAGACATTCTGCTTGAAGGCGTCGGCGAAGGCTTCGGTCAGGTTGACATCCTTGGGTCGAACCAGCTCGGAGAAGGGGGCCAAGGCCTTGTCGATGTAATAGAGCGGCGCCAGCAAGGGCTGTGCCTGCTCGCGGTTCTCGCCCGAGACGAGCCCGATGCGGTTCCAGCGCGAGCGGGAATCGAGGAGATGCACCCCGCCCGCGGAACGCTCGGCTGCGATCTCGACGCGGGTGACCTGATTGCGCAATTCCAGCGGCAAGGCAAAGGGCGTGGTGACACGACGCTCGTTGGCGCCAAGGTTGAACTGGGCCTCGCCGAGGCGCTGGCCGCGGGCGGAAAAGGCCAGCACGAAACCGGAGCGGGGTGCCCCTTCTGCGCGCATCACCGTCGCTTCCAGTCGGCCTTCGCGGCCAAGGCCAGCCGTGAGGCCAAGCGCTTCCTCGCCCGGGCGCGTTTCCACCACCACCAGCGAGCCGCTGCTGCCGGCGAGGGTGGCGAGCCGATCGGCGAAGGCCCGCGTCTGGCCATCGTGATCGAGGCCGTCCGCGAGCCAGATGATGGTCGAGGCGGGCTGACCGGCGAGCGCCGCTTGCAGTTGAGCCGCCGCTTCGAGGCGCGAGGGCTCATAGGGCTGTGGCGCCAGCGCGGCAGCCGTGGAGCGGGCAGCAGCCGGCGCTTCGATGCGCAATGTCTGCGTCTTGGCCGGCGATGCCGTCTGCGCGATGAGCACGGGGCGGCTTTGTGCCTCGGCCTCGGAGATGAAGCGGTCGACCAGACGCAGGCGCTCGTTGAAGCGCGAGCCCGACGACCAGCCATTGTCGACCAGCACGACGACGGGTCCGGCGCCCTTCAGGCCCTTCTCGCGGTTCGGGTTGAGCACCGGCTCCGCCAACGCGAGTATGACGAAAGCGGCGGCCAGCATGCGGATCAGCGTCAGCCACCACGGTGTCTTGGCGGGCGTCTTGTCCTTGTTGTCGATGCCGACCAGGATGCGGGTGGCCGGAAACTCGATGCGGCGCGGGCGTGGCGGCACGGTGCGCAGCAGCCAATAGATGATTGGCAGCGCCAGCAGGGCACCCAGCAGCAGCGGATTGAGAAACGCGAGGGCGCCAAGGCTCATGGGGCGACTTTCTCGGCGGGTTCGGGGGCGGCGGTGGCGGCCTCGGCGGCCACAGTCGCCGCGTTCAGGCGATAATCCCCGGCCTGGCCCTGCAGCCGCATGACCAGCGACAGGATCGGCTCGGCCGCGGAGCGGTCGGTGTGATGCACCATGAAGGTCCAGCCCAGGCGACGCGCGGCCTCCGTGAGGGCGGCGCGATGGGCGGTGAGCTTGACCTGATAGCGCTCACGCAGGCTTTCGGCGCGGTCAGCAATCCAATAGGCGCCGTCCTCGACGCCCAGGAATTCGGCGCGGCCCTCGTAGGGGAGCGATTCCTCGGCCGGATCGAGCACCTGCACCAGATGCCCGCTGACCCCGGCGCCGGCAATGGCCTTCATGCGCGCTTCGATGGTCTCGACGGGATCGAGGAAATCGCTGATCAGGATGGCGCCGGTGAAGCGCGGCAGGCGGATCTCAGGCGGCAGGCTTTGCGTCAGCTCCTTGGCGCCGACGTTCATGGCCAGCGACTCCGCCAGCTTGGCCGCCGCTTTCCGGCTGGCCGTCGGGCGGGAAAGTCCGAGCAGGCCGACGCGCTCGCCGCCGCGGACCAGCAATTCGGCTGCCGCCAGCATCAGCACGACGGCGCGGTCGCGCTTGGTCGTTTGCGAAAGGTGACTGCGGAACTCCATCGACTTCGACAGATCCGGCCACAGCCACACCGTATGCGCGGCTTCCCATTCGCGTTCGCGCACATAGAGGTGGTCGGTGGAGGCAGAGCGGCGCCAGTCGATCAGCGTGGCGCTGTCGAGTTGCTCGTATTGCCGGAACTGCCAGAAGGTCTCACCCGGCCCAGCGCGGCGGCGGCCGTGAATGCCGTGCGAGATCGTGCTCGAGATGCGCATGGCCTCGAGCACGAGATCGGGCAACCGGTCGGCCAGCCCATGCGCCTCCGTCTCGAGCCCCGCCAGCGAGGCGCGTGCAGCCCCTTGTGCGGCAAGGGTTGGGACGGTGGGTTTGGCCAAGGTGTCGTCTCCTGCAAGTGCGGGGCGTCAGGCGATGCGCGAGGTCAGGCCGGCGATGACAGACGTAACGTCCGAGCCCTCGGCGCGGGCAGCGAACGTCAACGCCATGCGGTGTTTGAGGACCGGCTCGGCCAGTGCCGCCACGTCGTCGACGGAGGGCGCCAGGCGGCCATCCAGCAGGGCTTTGGCGCGGACCGCCAGCATCAGGGCTTGGCTGGCGCGGGGACCGGGCCCCCAGGCGACGAGGCGGTCGGTATCGCCGCCGGCACCGGTGCCGGGACGGGCCGAGCGCACCAGCGCCAGGATGGATTCGACGACCTTGTCAGGCACCGGGATCTGGCGCACGAGGCGCTGGATGGCCTGCAACTCGACGCCGGACAGCATGGCCTCGAGGCGGCGCTCCTCGGTGCCGGTGGTGGCGAACAGCATGCGCCGTTCCGCCGCTTCGCCGGGATAGGTGACGTCGATCTGCAGCAGGAACCGGTCGAGCTGGGCTTCGGGGAGCGGATAGGTGCCCTCCTGCTCCAGCGGGTTCTGGGTGGCGAGCACATGGAAGGGCGCCGGCACGTCGTGGCGCTGGCCGGCCACGGTGACGTGATGCTCCTGCATGGCCTGCAACAGCGCCGACTGCGTCTTCGGGCTGGCGCGGTTGATCTCGTCGGCCATCAAAAGCTGGGCGAAGATCGGCCCCTTGATGAAGCGGAAGCTGCGCCGTCCGGTGCCGCCCTGGTCCTCCAGGACCTCCGCGCCGATGATATCGGAAGGCATCAGGTCGGGCGTGAACTGGATGCGCTTGGCATCGAGCCCCAGTACCCGGCCAAGTGTTTCGACGAGCAGCGTCTTGGCGAGGCCCGGCACGCCGATCAGCAGGCCGTGGCCGCCGGACAGGATGGTGATGAGCGTGCGCTCGATCACCTGATCCTGGCCGAAGATGACTTGGGCGGCAGCCTTGTGGACGCGCCGCATGCGTTCGCCGGCCGCTTCGACGCGCTCGACGATATCGGTGGTGGAAACGGGGGCCGTGCCTGCTGTTGTGCTCATGGCTCTGGAACTGTTCGCCCTAAAGGATGGAACGGCGACTTTGGCCGTGCGAAAGTGGTCACAATGTGAGCGACCACCACGGAGCATACCAGCGGTGGAGCGGCCGGGGATAATTAACTTTGCGTCATCTGAGGCAGGGTTGGTGCACGGTAAACGGGCAGGAGCGAGCCATGGCGGACGGCCCGAACGAGCGTGAACGCGTGCGGGAGATCGGCATCTCGGGCCTCGAAGCGCTGCTGCAAGCGCAAGGCGGCAAGGGCCCGCCGCCCGTCGAGCGCTGGAACCCGCCCTATTGCGGCGACATCGGCATGGCCATTCGCGCCGATGGCACGTGGATGTACCAGGGCAGCCCGATCGGCCGCAAACCCTTGGTGCGGTTGTTCTCGACCGTGCTGCGCAAGGATGCCGACGGCCGCACCTACCTGGTGACGCCGGCCGAGAAGGTGGATGTGGCGGTCGCAGACGCCCACTTCCTTGCGGTGGAGATGCAAGTCCAGGGTGAGGGGCGGGAGCAGGTGCTCACCTTCCGCACCAATGTCGACGATATCGTGCGCTGTGGCCCAGCCAACCCGCTGCGCTTCGTGGTCGAGGCGGCGGCCGGCGGCCTCAAGCCCTATCTGCTGGTGCGCGGGCGACTGGAGGCCCTGCTCACCCGCGCGCTCTACTACGATCTGATCGAGATGGCCGTGGCGGAGGGGGACGGGCTGGTGGTGTGGAGCGGCGGCGCGCGGTTCCCGCTGGAGGGGTGAGGTCCAGGCCACGTCGTGTCGCGAGCAGCGTCCCGTCAGCGGCGGCTTGTTGGCCCCAACTCACACCGGGATATTAGAGTAGCCCGAGGGCGCGGCGGACGTTGGCTGCGATGGCGCGATAAGCTTGCGCGGCAGCGCTGTCCGGCTCGGCGACGACAACCGGAAGCCCCGCATCCGAGCGCTCGCGGATCAACGGATCGAGCGGGATCTCGCCGAGGAACGGCACGCCGAGCCGCTCGGCTTCGGTCCGCGCGCCACCGTTGGCGAAGATGTGGTGTCGCTTGCCGCAGTCATCGCAGACGAAGTAGCTCATGTTCTCGATCAGGCCGAGGATGGGCACGCCGATATCCTGGAACATGGCGACGCCGCGCCGGGCATCGATGAGGGCCAGATCCTGCGGCGTCGAGACGATGACGGCGCCTGAGAGCGGCGCGGTCTGGGCGAGTGAGAGTTGCGCATCGCCGGTGCCGGGCGGCATGTCGACGACGAGGACGTCGAGTTCACCCCAGGCGACATCGCGCAGCATCTGCGTGACGGCGGAGGCGACCATAGGGCCGCGCCAGATCATGGCCTTGGCCGGGTCGACCAGGAAGCCGATCGACATCACCTTGAGGCCGTAGCCTTCGAGCGGAGCGAGTGTGCGACCGGCGAGGATGCGCGGCTGGCCCTTCAGTGCGAACAGCTTCGGCATCGAGGGGCCGTAGATATCGGCATCGAGCACGCCGACGCGCAGCGGGCGGACGGGGCTACCGTCTGCGGCGGCCAACGCCAATGCCAGATTGGCGGCGGTGGTAGATTTGCCGACACCGCCCTTGCCGGAGGCGACGGCGATGATGTGTTTTATGGCGGCAAGACTGGGCAGGCGGGTGATGCCCTCCGCGGCCCCGGACTTCGGCGCGGGTGGCGGCGAGGGTGCCGTGGCGGCCGCGTCATCGCTGGTCAGCACGGCACGCACACGAGCGACGCCAGGGAGGGCTGCGACCCGGGCTTCCGCTACCTGGCGAATGGACTCGAAGGCTGCCGCCTCACGCGGTGCGATGGTGATGGAAAACGTCACCGCGCCGGCCTGGACAAGGATGTCGGAGAGGCGCCCCGACTGAGCCAGCGCGCCGCCGGATGCCGGCAGCATGACGCCGGCCAGCGCGGCGCGTACAGCGTCGGACGTCACGGGCGGTGCCTCGGCCGGCCCTTTCGGCGGAGCAGTGGTCATACTTCGCCCCGCTCGATCTTGCGTTTCATCTCGACCTCGCGCGCTGCGATCGACGGCGGTTCTGTTGCCGCCTGCTGGTCTCGCGCGGCGCGCTCGCGGAAATAATCCTCGCTGGTCTTGGCGGCCGGCCGCGCCGGACCGGCGAACGGATCGACGTTGCTATTCACCGCGGCTTCGACGCGACAGTCCTCGCACATGCGGATGAGATCGAGCCGCGCCGTGTTCTGGTCGGTGAACATCCAGTGGCGGCCCTCGAGCTTGGCGATCACCCGCTCGATGGTGCTGCGCACGCCGAACGCCTTGCCGCAAGTGATGCAGCAGAACGGCTCCTCGTCCTTGACGATGCGGGGGCCGGCTTCGAAGGCGCGGAAATCCAGCCGCGGCGCCAATGTGATTACCTTTTCGGGACAGGTGGCAACGCACAGCCCGCATTGCACGCAGAGGCTTTCGTCGAACGACAGGCGCGGGCGGTCCTGCGCGTCGCCGAGGGCCTGTGTCGGGCAGGCTGAGACGCAAGCGAGGCACAGCGTGCAGCCGTCGGTGCGCACGTCGAGGCCGCCGAAGGCCGCGCCCTTGGGGAGCGCAATGACGTCGACCGGAGCTGGGGCTGCCCGATGCAACTCACGCAGCGCCAGCTTCATGACATCGCGCTTGGTGCCCAGTGGTGAGAAGCCGGCGCGGCGAGGGCTTGGTCGTCCTGGCGGGGCCGAGCTGAGGGCTGCGACAAGCTGGTCCGGATCGTCCGTCTCGATCAGGCCGGCGACGCCGTCGCCATAGCCGAGGCCGGCCAGCAATGGCGCGGCCGCAGCCAGGGTCTGGCGCAGCCCCGCGATGTCGTGGCGGGGCTTGGCGCGCGTGAGCACTTGTAGCGACACGGCGCCATACGCGAAGGCCGCGGCGATGGTTTCGAGCCCAAGTTGCGTCACCTCGTTGACGGCGAGGGGGAGCGTGCGGGCGGGGAGGCCGTCACCGTGGCGGGCTGCGGCATCGATCAGGGCGGCGCCGTGCTCGCCATCGTGCACCAGGATCTGCGGTGCGGTGCCGCCGGCCAGATGATAGGCGGCGAGCATGGCGCGCAGTTGGCCGATCACGATATCGACTGAGGGGAGGGCGTAGCTTGCGGCCCCGGTCGGGCAGGCAGCGGCGCACTGGCCACAACCGGCGCAGATGTTGGCATCGATCGCGACGTGATCGCCGGCTGGCGTGATGGCACCGGCCGGGCACAGATCCAGGCAGCGCGTACAGCCCTTGATGCGCGAGCGCTGATGCGCGCACAGATCCTCGCGGAAGGTGATGTACTTCGGCTTGTCGAAGGTACCGACCAGATCGGAGGCGGCGAAAGCCACGTGCGCGAGATCGGCAGCGCTGTTGGGATCGGCGCGCAGATAGCCGGACCGGAGCTCGCCACTTGCGACCAGCGTCGCGCCACCCGCGACATCGATCAGGAGGTCGGCCTGCGAGACGGCACCATTGCGGGCGGCGCCGAACTGGAGGCGGCCGCGCGACGACGGCGCCGGGGTGGCATAGGCGTCGATGCCGATCTCGAAGGCGCCGAGATGGCCTTTGACGCTGCGAATGCGGCCTTGGCGAATGGGATAGACGGCGCGCGCGGGCGGCGTCACATCGGCGCCGGGCGTCAAAATCACGGTGATATCGAGACGCGCCTGCAAACGCTCGGCCAGCTCGATGGCGCGCTGATCGCGGCCATAGATCAGGGTCACGCCGGTGCTCTCCTGGCTGACCGTTGGCGGTGCCGGTCCAGCCACGGCCGCCGCAGCGATCAGGGCCGCCATCTTGGGGGCTGCGTCGGCGCCCTGTCGGGACCAGCCGGCGGTTTCGCGCACATTTGCGAGTGTGAGACGGCCCGCGAGCTTCTCGTCTTCCGCCACTTCGGAGAACAATGTCTGCTGCGCCGTGCAGGCGACGATGACGGAGCTGTTCTGTCGTCCGGCGGCCTGCGTGAAACGGGCCAGTTCCTCGCCGCACAACTGCCGGGCCGTGACGACGCGCATGCCCGGCAGCCCGCTGCGGACCACGTCAGGGGCAAGTGCCATGCTGTCCTCGCAGGAGCACAGCAGCACGATGGTCTCAGGTGGCGTGGTCATGACGTGGTGATGTCCTTCTGCGGCCGGTCCCTTGTATTCCACTTTTCCGCGTTTATGAATGTCGCCATGAACAGCGGCATCGAACTTGACGGCGGTCTCGACCTGCCCCCCGGCTTTCGCGCCGTCACGTTGCGCGAGCATCGCGACGCCTTCAGCCATGCCTGCGCGATCGCGACCGAGGAGGGCGCCGGCACGCTGGTCTGGGTGCGCCGCTTCGATGCCGTGGAGATTGCCGTGGTGCTGGAGCCGGAAGAGCCGCTGGTATCGGCCCGGCGCGCCATCTATGCGGTGCTGAATGCGGCCGGCGACGCTATCGCCGCCCACTGCCCGCCGGAAAAGCCCCTGAGCTTCGCCTGGCCCGACACCATCCTGCTCGATGGCGGCATCCTCGGCGGCGCGCGGCTGGCCTGGCCGCCCGGGGCGTCCGAGTTGGAACCGCCGGACTGGCTGGTGGCCGGCGTCGTGCTGCGCATGTCGGTGGCGCACCGCCGCGGCGGCGCCCCAGGCGGGCATGCGCTGGATCTCGACCTGCAACGCGGCACGAGCCTGGAGATCGAGGGCTTCGAGATGATGGACGCGGCCGGCTTGATCGGCAGTTTTGCCCGCCATCTGCTGCACCACGTCGATCGCTGGCAGGCCAACGGCTTCAAGCCCGAGGGCGAAGCGTTTCTGGCCCGCTTGCCGGCGCAAAGCAGTATCCGGCGCGGCATCGACGGCAACGGCGACCTGTTGCAGCATCATCTCGGCCGGCCAGGGGCGCCCGAACGGCAGGCCCTCGTGCCAGCGCTGGCTCAGCCCCAATGGCTCGATCCGGAGACGGGGGAGCCATGGCTATGAAGCTGCTCAGAACCATCCGCCTCGATGCCTCCGATACCTTCGTCTATACGCGCGCAGCTGCGGCCGGCGAATGGGCGGTGCCGGGTGCTTTCGAGTTCTGGACAGCCGAGCCCACCGGCCTCAAGGGCCGCGAGAAGCAGGCGTTCCGCGGCGGTTTTCTCGGGCTCACCTCGTTTGGCTGGTCGACCCTGGTGGTGGCGCAACCGATCACCGCCGAGGAGCGGCTGGCGGCCGTGGCGAGCCTGGCGCGTCATCTCATGGCCGCGCACGGTGCCCCCGATCTGGCCGCGGCCATGACTGCGGCCGAAGAGGAGATCACGGCCGCCATGGGTCTGGCCGAGCATCCGGAGGGCACGCTGATTGCGCTGCATCGCACGCTCGACGGCGACGGCAACATCCGCGAGCAGTTCCGCACGCTGCATGCTGCCGACGCCCGCGAGGCCGCGCAGATGCCGTGCAGTGCCGGTGCCTTTGCCATCGTCGACGATGACGGCGCCGTCGAGGCGGGGCAATCCACGGGCGTCGCCGGAGATGTCGATCTTTTTGACCTCGCGAGCCGTAGCGCGGCGGCGTCAGCGAAGGCTCAGCCACAATGAACGATTTCTGGGTCTCCAGCGGCCATCATCTCATCGATCGCGACAGCGATGGCCGCCTCGTCGTCACTGACACCTTTCTCAAGGCCTATCTCGCCCGCGCGGAAATCGTGCCGCCACCGGAGGCCTGCCTCATCGAGCGCGCGATCCATCAGCGCCTCATGCGCGAGCCCCGGGCGCCGGTGCCGGGCGACGAGATCGCGCACATCGCCGACCGTGACGCGCGCGAGAACTGGCAGCATTTCCTGGCCTTCCGCGATCATCTGCTGCGGCATCCGACGCTGGAAGCGGCCTATGTGGCGCTCGCCCGCGCGCCGAAGGTAACGACGCCGCCGCTGTTCCTCAATCAGCTGGTGCATCTCCTGTTGCGCAACATTCTGGACGGCGAAACCGACGCCTTCGTGCTGCGGGCGGCCGAGATGTTTTTCCGTGCCCAGCGGCTCAGTCTCAAGGACGGGGTGCTGCTGCTCGCCGACGAGGAGGTCGTCGACAGCGCGGCCAACGACGCGCAGGCCTCGCCGCTGGTTGCCATCTTCGGCGACGCCAAGGCCAAGAGCCTGGACGTGCTGGCCCCCGAGACGGCGCCGCAGTACGTCGGGCGCAGTGACGCCTTCGACATGGTGCTGGATTTCCGCCATGGCCAGGCCGCCCGCGGGGCCTTCGCGCGGGTCATGGAACGATGGGTCGGGAGCCTCACCGGCGTCACGGTCGCTATCAAGCCGGTGGACCGCATCGCCGAGGACAGCTGGGCCTGGTTCGTTGGCCTCGACCAGGACGCCACCACGATCGGCAATGCGCTGTGGCGTGGCGAGGAGCCTGCAGGCGAGGGGCGGGAGCGCATCGTGGCGCTGTTCGAGTTGACCTTCGCCGACCCCCGCGAAATGCTGGAGCGAGTCGCGGGACGGCCGGTGTCGCTCATCCTCGCCATGTCGCCGGCCCGCATCGTGCGCATGAAGCCGCAGAACCTGATCGCAGGCTTGCCATTGCGCACGGGGGCGGCAGCCGCGAGCTGACCTGATCGTGCATCCGGACGCTCCCGGCTGTATAAAACCGCGCCCGTTTCCGGTATGCTGCGCCCATGGCAGAGGAACGGTTGATGATCGGACTGGCCGTCGAGCGGCGCATGCTTGACGGTCCCTGGGGTGGCTTCATCTGGCGCCCGGCCGCCGTGTTTCCGGTGCCGCCGGACGTGGCGCCTTGGACGCCGCTCGGCATCTTCGGGCAGGCGACGCGCTACTACGGCGGCCGGGTCGAGATGCAGCTCTTTTCCACCTACACGTCCAACTATGCCGACAATCTGGCGACAGGGGCGCCGAAGCTGTGGGTGGTGTTGCGCGCCGATGGGCCCGAGCCGCCGATCGAGATCGTCGCCGTCACCGCGGATCCGGCCGAAGGCGAAGCCCACACCGAAGCTGGCAACAACATCGTCGACACCATCGCCATGCCGGTGGAGATCGCAGCGCTGCTGGCCGAGTTCACCGAAACCCATCACGTCGAGCGAGCGATGCAGAAGCGCAAGCGGCACAAGTGGACGGAGAGCGGACCGGGCTCCGGGAGCCTTGGCACGACCGGCCGTGACGGTGGCGGCGATGGCGGTTCCAGCCCGTCGGGAGGTGGCACATGACCGCCAACACCGACAAGCCCGATCATGACCCAGCCGGCGATGACGGCGAGGGCTTTCTCGCGCGCTGGTCACGGGTGAAGCGTGGTGCCGTATCAGTAGCGCCCGCCGTGTCGCAGCCAGGTCCTCCCGTCGCCGACGCCGCAGCGGCAACGGCAACGGACGAGGAGCCCCCGGTCGATCTCGCGCGGCTGCCGAAGATCGAGGATCTGTTGCCCACAAGTGACATTACGGCCTTCCTGAAAAAGGGTGTGCCGGATGAGCTGAAACGTCTCGCACTGCGCAAAGCCTGGTCGCTCGATCCTGCGATCCGGGATTTCATCGAGGTGGCCGAAAACCAATACAATTGGAATGCGCCGGATGGTGTGCCGGGCTTCGGGGCGCTCGATCCGGGGGTCGACATCGAGGCGCTGCTGGCGCAAGCGACCGGTCAGATCCGCGCCGTCGCCGAAGCACCGACGCAGCCGATTGCGGTGGCGCAACAGCAGACTGGGATCGGTGAGGTCGTGTCGCCAGCCGCATTTGATCCCGTCAATCCTGAAGCATCGGCGGAGGCGCCCGTCGCCGACGCAACGCCGCTGCCAGACGCGCCTCAAGCCCCCTCGTCGGTCATGGCTGCGGCGGCGCCGGATCAGCCTCAGGTGGATGCCGCACCGCAACAAAGCCGGCCTCGGCATGGTGGTGCGCTGCCGCGCTTCAGCTGAACGTTGCGCGTGCCTACGACCTTCGTCGTATGTGGGCGAACGTTCGCTTTCGTTTGCGGCGCCCGCCCGCCGGTGCTATTCGATCTCACAGTTAAGCAGCAGTCATTTCTCGTCATCGATGTCGGCGTTAAGCCGACCCGCACGTCGGGTGCGGAACCGAGGCACCTCGTTACGAGGCCGCCCGGTAGAAGGATGAAGAGTGCAGGCTAGACGCGACTACCTTGCTGCCGGGAAGGCGACGACCGTACTGACGGGCCCCTCACAGGCGGGGTGCCCTGCGGCTGCGTCCGCGGCAAATCCTCAGAACGCTGATCGAGCGGCCGCCTATCTGATGCTGGCGACGCTGCTGCGCCGCCCACCCTCCGTCGATATGCTGGCACAGTTGGCCGCTTTGCGCGGTGATGCGAGTCCGCTCGGCATGGCGCAACTGGCGCTCGCCGATGCAGCGCGCGTGGCGACCATCGAAAGCGCCGGCCGCGAGCATTTCAGCATTCTGATCGGGATCGCACGCGGCGAGGTGGTGCCCTACGCGTCGTTCTATCTGACCGGCTTTCTCAACGATCGCCCATTGGCGTATCTGCGCCAGGACATGCAGCGCCTCGGGATCGCGCGGCACGACGATGCCTTCGAGCCCGAGGATCACCTGGGCTCCCTGTTCGAGATCATGGGCGGACTGCTGCGCGGCGATTTTGCCGATGGGCCTGAGGCCACGTTCGACGCCGACGCCGAGGCGGATCGCTTCTTCGAACGCCACATCGCCCGTGTCGGCACACGCATCCTGGATGACATCGCCGCGGCGCCGTCAGCGCGCTTCTACCGGGCCGTCGCGGACTGGGGCTGTATCTGGCTGACCCTCGAGCAAGAGGCGATGCAACTGCCACCGTGAGGCAACTTGAGCTGACCCAAGGCGGCAACGTCCGCCCACCAAGACAAAAGACTTTTTGATCGGGAGGTGACGACAATGACGAACAAGAGTGACGCCAAAAAAACTGTCGATCGGCGCGGCCTGCTGAAATTCCTCGGCCACGGTGCGGCCGGTAGCGCGGCGGTAGCTGCCACCGGCGTAGCGGTCATGCCGGGCACGGCGGCGGCCGCCGAATCTGCTGCCGATCGCGTCAAGAAGCGGTACCGCGAGACCGATCACGTCAAGGCCTTCTATCGCACCAATCGCTATTGATCGGGAGCAACGTCCATGCTGACCAAACGTCAAGACGTGCGTGCCCGCCGCTCGCGCCTCGCCGCTGAGCCGTCCCCGCGCAAGGCCTTGGACCGCCGCGGCTTCCTCGCCCGCTCAGGCCTCGCCGTCGGCGGCCTCTCGGCCTTCGGAGCGTTGTCGCTCGGCAGCGTGAAAAAGGCAGAGGCAGCCGCAGGCAGCGGTCCGGTGCCGGGCGTGCCCATCACCATCAAGACCAACATCTGCACGCACTGCTCCGTCGGCTGCACCGTCAAGGCCGAGGTGCAGAACGGTGTGTGGGTCGGGCAGGAGCCGGCCTGGGATTCACCCATCAATCGCGGCACGCATTGCGCCAAGGGCGCTGCCATCCGCGAAATCGTCATGGGCGATCGGCGCCTCAAGTACCCAATGAAGCTCGTCAACGGCGAGTACCAGCGCATCAGCTGGACCCAGGCTCTCGACGAGATCTCGAAAAAGATGCTGGAGATCCGCGAGAAATCCGGCCCTGAATCGGTGTGGTGGCTGGGCTCTGCCAAGTTCACCAACGAGGCTGCCTATCTCTATCGCAAGATGGCCGCCTTCTGGGGCACCAACTCCGTCGACCATCAGGCGCGCATCTGCCATTCGACGACGGTTGCCGGCGTCGCCAATACCTGGGGCTACGGCGCCCAGACCAACTCCTACAACGACATCCGCAACGCCAAGACCATGATCATCATGGGCGGCAATCCGGCGGAGGCGCATCCGGTCTCGCTGCAGCACGTGCTGACGGGCAAGGAAATCAACCGCGCCAATCTGATCGTCATCGATCCGCGCATGACGCGCACGGCGGCGCACGCCACCGAGTATGTGCGCATCCGCTCCGGCACCGATATCCCGGTGATCTGGGGCATGCTGTGGCACATCTTCGAGAACGGCTGGGAGGACAAGGAGTTCATCCGGCAGCGCGTCTACGGCATGGACGACATCCGCGCCGAAGTGAAGAAGTGGGATCCGAAGACGGTCGAAGACGTCACCGGCGTTCCGGGCGAGCAGCTGAAGAAAGTTGCCGAGACCTTCGCCAAGCAGCGTCCCTCGACGCTGATCTGGTGCATGGGCGCGACGCAGCACACCGTCGGCACCGCCAACGTGCGCGCCTACTGCACACTGCTGCTCGCCACCGGCAACGTCGGCGCGGCAGGCACCGGCGCCAACATCTTCCGCGGCCACACCAACGTGCAGGGTGCCACAGACCTCGGCCTCGACGTCATCACGCTGCCGCTCTACTACGGTCTCGCCGATCCGGCCTGGCGCCACTGGGCGCGCGTATGGGAGGTCGATTTCGAGTGGCTCGACAGCCGCTTCGACAAGAAGGACGGTCCCAACAACACCAAGATCAACTATCGCACTATGCCGGGTATTCCCTCGACGCGATGGTTCGATGCGGTGTCGCTGCCGAAGGATCAGGTTGACCAGCGCGACACGCTCAAGGCCGCGATCATCTTTGGTCACGGCGGCAATACCGTGCCGCGCATGCCGGAAATGGTGAAGGGGCTGGCCAAGCTCGATCTGCTGGTGGTCGCCGATCCGCATCCGACCAACTTCGTCTCGCTCGGCGGGCGCAAGGAGGGCACGTATCTGCTGCCCATCTGCACGAACATGGAGTGTGACGGCTCACGCACGGCCTCGAACCGCTCCATCCAGTGGGGCGAGAAGGTGGTCGAGCCGATCTTTGAATCAGCGTCCGACTACTGGGCCATGTACGAATTGGCCAAGCGCCTGGGCTTTGCCGACAAGATGTTCAAGAACATCAAGCTGGTGAAGGGCAAGCTCGGCGACGAGCCGCAGGCGGAGTCGATCCTCGAGGAGATCAATCGTGGCGGCTTCTCGACCGGCTACTGCGGCCAGTCGCCGGAGCGGATCAAGGCGCACATGCGCCATCAGGACAAGTTCGACATCGTGACGCTGAAATCGCTACCCGGCGCTCCGGCCGAGATTGCAGGCGATCACTATGGCCTGCCGTGGCCCTGCTGGGGCAAGCCCGAGCACAAGCATCCGGGCTCGCCGATCCTCTACAATACCAATCTCGCGGTGAAGGACGGTGGCGGCACGTTCCGTGCCCGTTTCGGAACCCAACGCGTCATCAAGGTGAAGGAAAAGAACGCCGAAGGCGTCGAGGTCGAGCGCGAGATCACGCACAACCTGCTCGCCGAGGGCTCTTTCTCCAAGGACAGCGAGCTGAAGGACGGCTACCCCGAGTTCAACATGGCCGTGCTCAAGAAACTCGGCTGGGACAAGGATCTGACCGCCGAGGAACTCGCCGTCATCGAGAAGATCGGCGGCAACAACGTCGATGGCGTATCGTGGGCGATCGACCTCTCGGGCGGCATCCAGCGTGTCGCCATCGCGCACGGCTGCGCTCCCTACGGCAACTCCAAGGCGCGGGCCAACGCCTGGGATCTGCCGGATCCGATCCCCGTCCACCGCGAGCCGATCTACAGCCCGCGCGTCGATCTCGTCGCCAAGTACCCGACGCGACCCGACTTCAAGCAGTTCCGCGTGCCCAACATCGGCTTCTCCGTACAGAAGGCAGCCGTCGACAAAGGCATCGCCAAGGAGTTCCCGATCATCCTGTCGTCGGGACGTCTGGTCGAGTACGAGGGCGGCGGTGAGGAGACGCGCTCGAACAAGTGGTTGGCTGAGCTGCAGCAGGACATGTTCGTCGAGATCAATCCAGCCGACGCGGCCGCACGGGGCATCGCCGAGGGCGCCTGGGTCTGGGTGACCGGACCTGAGTCGGGCTCAAAGGTGCGCGTCAAGGCCCTGGTGACGGAGCGGGTCGGCAAAGGTGTCGCCTGGATGCCGTTCCACTTCGGTGGCTGGTTCCAGGGCGAGGATCAGCGCAAGAACTACCCGAAGGATACCGACCCGATCGTGCTCGGCGAGAGCGTGAACACGATCACCACCTATGGGTTCGATCCCGTGACGGCCATGCACGAGGGCAAGGTCACGCTGTGTCAGATCAAAGCGGCTTAGGTCCTGGCGCCTTCGGATGCCCACTTGCGCATCCGGCGCGTAAATGGAGACTTCACATATGGCACGAATGAAATTCCTCTGCGACGCGGACCGCTGCATCGAGTGCAACGCCTGCGTCACCGCCTGCAAGAACGAGCACGAGGTGCCCTGGGGCATCAACCGGCGGCGCGTCGTCACCATCAACGACGGCAAGCCGGGCGAGCGCTCGGTCTCGATGGCCTGCATGCACTGCACCGATGCGCCCTGCGCGGCGGTGTGCCCGGTGTCCTGCTTCTACACCACCGAGGACGCCATCGTGCTGCACTCGAAGGAGCTGTGCATCGGCTGCGGCTACTGCTTCTACGCCTGTCCGTTTGGCGCCCCGCAGTATCCGAAGACGGCCAACTTCGGCACGCGCGGCAAGATGGACAAGTGCACCTACTGCGCGGGCGGCCCCGAGGCCGACAGCACGCCGGCGGAGTACGTCGCCTATGGCACCAATCGCCTGGCCGAGGGCAAGCTGCCGTTGTGCGCCGAGATGTGCTCGACCAAAGCGCTGCTCGCTGGCGACGGCGAGATCATCGCGCAGATCTACAAGGAGCGCGTGACCAAGCGGGGCTACGGCTCCGGCGCCTGGGGCTGGAAGACGGCCTACAAGGACGGGATCGCGACCTGAGCCCAACCGAAGGCGGGGCAGCGCACGCATGGGCGCCGTCCCGCTCGGTTGGACCGTAACGGACCAACGAGACCCGCCAAGGGTTCGCCGGGGCGATCGACCCCAGGGAGGATTGTCACATGATGCGATTTGCTGATCGGTCTCCACGACGTCAGGCGCCTTTGCCGTCGCGTCTGCGCACGGCGCTGCAGGCGCTGGCCGTCGTCATGCTCGGGTGCCTGATGATGGTTTCGCCAGCGGCGGCGCAGACAGGCCCGACCACGGTCAATCCGACCGCCGAGTCGGTGAAGGAGCAACAGCTCCTGGATGCGCTCAAGGCGGGCGGCCCCAACGCGCCGACGTCCATCGGCGGCCGCGTCTCGATCCCCGACAAGCAGTCCGGCAAACTGATTCAGCCGGCGGGCCAGGATTGGCGCAGCTTCCATCAGGGCACGCTCCGCCTCGTCGGGGCGGCGGCCATTCTCGGCATGCTGGCCTTGATCACGCTGTTCTTCATGAAGCGCGGCCGCATCCGCATCGGCAGCGGCTTCTCAGGCCAGCTGGTGGTTCGCTTCGGCGGCCTCGACCGCTTCGCGCACTGGCTCACCGCGGTGTCCTTCATCCTGCTGGGCTTGAGCGGGCTGAACCTCACCTTCGGCAAGAGCGTGCTGATGCCGTTCATCGGACCCGAGGCCTTCACCAAGGTCACGCTGGCCGGCAAGCTGGTGCACAACTACGTCAGCTTCGCCTTCGCGCTCGGTCTCATCTTGATGTTCGTGCTGTGGGTGAAGGACAACTTCCCGCACCCGCGCGACATCGTCTGGCTGGTCAAGGGCGGCGGCCTGGTCGGCTCGGCGCATCCACCGGCCGGGCGCTTCAATCTCGGCCAGAAGCTGATCTTCTGGTCGGTCATCCTGGGCGGCGCCGGCATCGCCTGGTCGGGCTACCTGCTGATGTTCCCGTTCCAGTTCGGTGATGTGGCGGCCATGCAGTTCGCGGGCAGCGTGCACGGCCTGCTCGGGCTGATCCTGATCGCCATCATCATCGCGCACGTCTACATCGGCACGCTCGGCATGCAAGGCGCCTTCTCGGCCATGGGCTCGGGCAAGGTCGACGTCAACTGGGCGCGCGAGCATCACTCGGTGTGGGCCGACAAGGTCATCGGTCCCGCAAACCAGAAGGCCTCGGCGCCACGTCCGACGCCGGCTGAGTAAGCGAACTGCAGGAGGAGTGCTATGAAAGCCTTTCTGGCCGCCGTGCTCGCCGTCGTTGCCATCGGCTATGCGTCCGCGTTCATTCTGGAAACCTACCAGCGCACGGTCGACAACCAGCATGTCGGCTCCGGCGCCCGTCCCGATCCCGAGCCGAAGCTGCGCGACAAGGTCGACAAGCCCAAGACCTGAGGCGCCGCCCGCGTGTCGGATCGCCGTCGAGCACGTGCCTTGGCGCTGGTGGCGGGCCTCGCCACCGGCGCCGTGTGCTTTGCCCCGGGTGTTGCGGCCCAACACGCTCCGCCGATCGCAACCGCCCCCCCCGAGTCTGACCCCGCTTTGCGCGGACACGGCGGCCCGATCCGCGCGCTCGCGGTGCTCGACGACACCACGGTTGCGACCGGCGGCTTCGACGCCGCCATCATCGTCTGGGATGTGGCGCGACGCTCTGCGCGGCATGTCCTGCGCCGCCATGACGGCACCGTGAACGCGCTGCTCCCGCTGCCCGACGGCTGCCTCGTCTCCGGCGGCGAGGATGGCCGGATCGCGCGCTGGTGCGGGGTGGCGACCAGGCCCGCGCACGAGGTCAGCGGCGACGGTCCGGCACCGAGGGGCCCGGTCGCCGCCCTGGCCATCTCCCGCGACGGCGCCTGGCTCGCCAGCGGCGCCTGGAGCCGTGAAGTGCGGCTGTGGCCCACGATCGCAACGGTGGCCGGCGGCACGCGCGACAGTGACCTGGAGCCCGGCCGCGTCATTGCCGAGCACAAGGCGCCGGTCACGGGCGTTGCCTTCGCAAGCGACGGCCGCGCCATCATCAGTGTCGGCTATGACGGCGAGGTGCGCCTGACGTCACTTGGCGGCGGCATCGACCGCGCTGGCGAGCCACCACGCCTGTTGCGCCAAACACAGCTGCCGGCCGCCATCAACGGCCTCACCTTGCTGCCCGAAGGTCGCATCGTCCTCACCTCGGCCGATGGTCGCGTCCGCGTGCTCAAGCCCGACCTCACGGCCGATTTCGAGATCGAGCTGCCGGACGGTCCGCTGACGGCCGTCGCCGTGTCGCCTGACGGGACGATGATCGCCGCGGCCGGCATGCGCACGCCGGTTGCCCTGATCGATGTCGGCCGGCGCCAGGCCGCGCGCCGCATCCTCGGTCCCGGGCTGCCGGTCTGGGCGCTGGCCTTCTCGCGCGACGGGCGGCATCTCTTCACCGGTGGCGCCGATCGCGCACTGCGGCAATGGACGGTGGCAACCGGCGAGCCGGTGGGCGATCCCGTCGCGCCGCCCGCGGACATGCTGCCCGCCACCGCCGACCGGCATCCCGGCGCCCGCGTGTTCCGCGCCTGCGTCGCCTGCCATGCCACGGGGCCGGACGACGGCCACCGCGCCGGCCCGACGTTGCACGGCATCATGGGGCGTCGCATCGGCACGGCGGCCGGCTACGCCTACTCCGACGCCCTGCGCTCCATGGACATCATCTGGACGCCGGAGACCGTGGCGCGCCTGTTCGAGATCGGCCCCGCCGCCATGACGCCGGGCACGAAGATGCCGGAGCAGCGGGTCACCGACCCCGCTGACCGCCGCGCGCTGGTCGAGTGGTTGGCCGAGGCGACGCGCCGGCCGCCTTGAGACCATGCAGCCCCCACCGCAGCGCCCGTCCGCCTGCGGCATGCGCATGGGCAACGCACGGACTGCCCCTGCCGCATCACCGACCCTCGACTTGGCAAATGCCTCGCGCAGGCTCAGGCACGCTGCTGCAGGGCCATCGGCATGTGTTTGGCTAGGGTGGGTGCCGCCAGGTTGCTGCACGCTGCCGGCGCGCAGATTCTTGGATTAACGATGTTTCGGCGCCGGACTGGTTAATTGCGACGCAGGGACGGGGCCATCGATAGGCTCGGTCCGCCTAGGCTGGTATTCATTTTCGGTAGCTGTCCCTAATTATCTGTCTCGCGCGTTGCGAAGGTCGAACCAAAAGCCGTCTGCGCGAACCGAGCCGAGCGTGGCACTGAGCGCGTGATTTGCCGTAAACTCGGAGCCTGAACGAACACCATCCGGCCTTCGGCCCACTTCACGAAGCGGAATATACTCTGGTGACGACATGACTTCCCCCTAGTCTCGACGGCAGTGCGTATCCTTAAGCCTCTCGAATCGCTTGAAACTCGAAAGATCGGCGATAAGGAAACATAGCGTCCCGAAACTCTTGTGAACAGAACCAGGTACCGATCAGGCCCTCGCCAAGAACCCCGGTCCAAAAATGCAGATTCGCAATGGCCGACTTGTCGAGAACAAGCCGGTCGAAATGTGCGACGCGCATGTACTCTAGAGTTTGTATGCGCTTGCCATTCGCAACCATCCAAGTCGGCGGTACGACCTGCAGCGCATCCTTTGACAAGGCCTTGTTGATCATGCGGACGTGATGGGGAGTCCGCATGAGCCAGCGCCCTTCGCTCTTATTCGTGGTCAGATCTATCCACTCTAGCGGGAAATACTCAATCGACGGATCGATAGTCTGAAGGAGAGTTTTTGCCTTGTCGACGCATGTCAAAAACTGCGTCGCGCCAATTCCAATTTCAATTCGATACGAACCATGGGTTACCACTGCCTTTCGAGGCAGGTAGGGAATGAGTTCTTTTGGAACTGTACCGGCATCGGTCAATATTTCGAGTTCGGGTCCATATGGCTCGAAGTGGCTCGCAGCGTCGTCGGAAATGTGCTCGCGACTCCCAATGATAAGTCTATATGCCATGTTGCGCCTCGCGGGATATGCTTCTGAAATCCCTCATCAGCAACGAATCCGCTCCCGACCACCCCTTTCCCC
>JBJXDZ010000129.1:0-209504 GCA_046154645.1 Hyphomicrobiaceae bacterium | reverse complement strand
TCTGAAATCCCTCATCAGCAACGAATCCGCTCCCGACCACCCCTTTCCCCTTCGGCCCGGTAACGGACCTACCACAGCACTGAGCGTCGGCGTTGCGCTGAGGGGCGACATGGCAATGGCTGCCTCGAGTTTGGCCGCTTGGAGGCGCCACCATAAGGCTTGCCGGGGGCGCTGGCCAAGTGGCGATCGGGCCCCTGTGTCTATCCTCAGATCAGGACTTGTTGCCCCATTGGCCATCTGCTAAACGGGCGCTTCCTGATGCCTGACTTGCGGTCGTGGCGGAATTGGTAGACGCACTACCTTGAGGTGGTAGCGCTCACAAGGCGTGAAGGTTCGAGTCCTTTCGACCGCACCAGGTACCCGTGCCCTGCCAAGCCCGGGTTCCGCCGGACGAGTGGGCGCCGCTGACCCTCTCAGTGTCGGCTTGCAAGCGCACCGCGGTCTCAGCCTCGGCCGGCCGACGCGTGCGCCCGGCGCCGAAGTCTCGGCCCCCCAGCATTGTTGCTGCGGTCGAACGCTGCTATGAGGGCGCCGCGCGGCTTAACCCAGCCGGCGCAAAGCCTCGAGGAAAGCCACTCATGCCATCGACCGCCAAGGCCAGCCCCATGGCCGCGAGCCCGTTCTTTGCCCAGAGCCTTGCCGATGCCGATCCCGAGCTGTTCGGCACCATCAAGCGGGAGCTGAAGCGCCAGCAGACCGAGATCGAGCTTATCGCGTCGGAGAATATCGTCTCGCGCGCCGTGCTCGAGGCGTCGGGCTCGGTGATGACCAACAAGTATGCCGAGGGCTATCCAGGCAAGCGCTACTACGGCGGCTGCCAGTTCGTCGATGAGGCGGAGACGCTGGCCATCGAACGCGCCAAGATGCTGTTCGGGGCCAGGTTCGCCAACGTGCAGCCGTCCTCGGGTAGCCAGATGAACCAGGCCGTGTTTCTGGCGCTGTTGCAGCCCGGCGATACCTTCATGGGGCTCGATCTCAATGCCGGCGGGCATCTGACCCACGGCTCGCCCGTCAACATGAGCGGCAAGTGGTTCAAGGTGGCGCCCTACGGTGTCACCCGCGACACGCAGATGATCGACCTCGACGAGGTCGCGAAGATTGCCCGCGCCTCGAAGCCAAAGCTGATCATTGCTGGCGGTACGGCCTATTCGCGCTTCTGGGATTGGAAGCGCTTCCGCGAGATCGCCGACGAGGTCGGCGCCTACCTGATGGTCGACATGGCGCACATTGCCGGCCTCGTTGCCGGTGGCGTGCATCCCTCGCCCGTGCCGCACGCGCATGTCACCACCTCGACCACGCACAAGTCGTTGCGCGGCCCCCGCGGCGGCCTGATCCTGACCAACGACGAGGACATCGCCAAGAAGATCAACTCGGCCGTGTTCCCGGGCCTGCAGGGTGGCCCGCTGATGCACATCATCGCCGCCAAGGCCGTGGCCTTCGGCGAGGCGCTGCGGCCGGAGTTCAAGACCTACGCCAAAGCCGTGGTCACCAACGCCAAAGTGCTGGCCGAAACCATCAAGGCTGGCGGCTACAACATCGTCACCGGCGGCACCGACAACCATCTGATGCTGGTGGACCTGACGCCGAAAAAGCTCACCGGCAAGGCCTCCGAAATCGGTCTCGGCCGCGCCCACATCACCTGCAACAAGAACGGCATTCCCTTCGATCCGCAGAAGCCGTTCGTCACCTCGGGCGTTCGTCTCGGCACGCCCGCCGCCACGTCGCGCGGCTTCGGCGAGGCGGAGTTCCGCGAGGTCGGCCGCCTGATCGTCGACGTGCTGGATGGCTTGGCCAAGAACGGCGATCTCGGCGACGCCCAGGTCGAAAACCGCGTCAAAGAGCAGGCGATGGCCCTGTGCGCGCGGTTTCCGATTTATTGAGAGGCTCTTTGCCATGCGCTGCCCCTACTGCGCGTCCGAGAACACCCAGGTCAAGGACAGCCGTCCGACCGAGGAGAACGTGGCCATCCGGCGGCGGCGCATCTGCCCGGATTGCGGCGGCCGCTTCACCACGTTCGAGCGCGTACAGCTGCGCGAGCTGACCGTCATCAAGCGCTCGGGCCGGCGGGTGCTGTTCGAGCGCGAGAAGCTATCTCGCTCCATCGAGGTGGCCTTGCGCAAGCGCCCCGTCGAGCCTGAACGTATGGAGCGGCTGATCTCCGGCATCGTGCGGCAGCTGGAAAGCTTGGGCGAGAGCGAGATCCCGTCGTCAGCCATCGGCGGGCTGGTGATGGAGGCGCTGAAGGGGCTCGATCCCGTCGCCTACGTGCGCTTTGCCTCCGTTTACCGCGATTTCCGGGAGGCTGCCGACTTCCACGAGGTTCTGGGCGAGATTGCCAATGCGCCAGAAGCCATTCCCGGCGTCGAGGCATCGGCGCCCTTGGTGCCGCGTCCTCCCACCACCGAGCGCAAGCACTGATGAAAGTCCTGGCCGGGGCTTGCCTAGGAACCACTTAGTCCATAATGAGCGGGCGGTCCGGAGGGTATCCCTCCGGCGGAGCGCGAGGCTGGCCTCGCTCGCGAAGCGAACGGCCAGGACCGACCAGTCCTACGAATCGGACACGAGGCGATGAAAGACGCGAGCGCGCGCTTCGATTGGCACATGATGGGCATCGCCATTCGCATGGCGCGGCGCGGCATCGGCACGACTGCGCCCAATCCCGCCGTCGGCGCCGTGATCGCGGACGAAGCCACCGGCGAGGTGATCTCGCGGGGCTGGACGCAGCCGGGCGGGCGCCCGCATGCCGAGAAAGAAGCCCTGGCCCGCGCCGGTGATCGCGCCCGCGGCCGCACCATGTATGTCACCCTCGAGCCGTGCGCCCACACCGGCCGCGTGCCGACCTGCGCCGATGCCATGGTGATGGGCGGTATCCGCCGCGTTGTGTGCGCCATCCCCGATCCCAATCGCATCGTTTCGGGGCGTGGCTTTGCCCAATTGCGCGCCGCTGGGCTCGAGGTCGACGTGGGCCTCAGGGCCGACGAGGCGCGGTGGGTGACGCTTGGCCACATCTATCGCCACACCGAGGCGCGCCCGTTTGTGCAGCTCAAGCTGGCGCTGGACGCCAAGGGCCGGGTTGCGGCCGGCGATGGCGCGCCGGTCTGGGTTACGGGCGAGGAAGCGCGCGCCTATGCGCACCTCTTGCGCGCCGAGGCCGACGCCATTCTTGTGGGCGCCGGCACGGTGATGGCCGATGATCCCGCGCTCACCTGTCGCCTGCCGGGTCTGGCCGCGCGCTCGCCTGACCGCATCGTGCTCGACACGCGCCTGCGCACGCCGGCAACGGCCAAGGTCTACCGCCAGAACACCACCAAGCCGCGGGTCTGGATCGCCGCCGCCGTCAACGATGGCGACCGCGACCGCTCCCCGCATGAGGCGGGTGGCGCCATCGTGCTCGATATCGGCAGCGCCAACGGCAACACGCTCGATCTCGACGGCCTGCTCGATGCGCTGATCAGCAATGGCATCACGCGCCTGCTGGTCGAGGGCGGCCCGACCGTCTGGGGCGCCTTCCTGCGGGCAGGCTTTGCCGATGAAGTCTGTGTCGTCTATGGCGCCGGCGTTGCAACCGGTCCCGTGTTGTCCGTGATCGAAGGCGATCCGGACGCTCACTTTGCCGCGTATCACCTCAAGCCCGCCGGCGTTCGCGCGCTCGGATCCGATCAGCTTCGCCGCTATGCCCGCGAGTCCCCCTGATGCCTGAACAGCCGCCGTTCCGCCACTACGTCCGCGTCCGCTACCAGGATTGCGACAGCCAGCACGTGGTCTTCAATGCGCGCTACGGTGACTACCTCGATCTCGCCATCACCGAGTTCATGGCCGCCGTGATGCCCGAGCGCGATCCGTTCGACAACACGTTCGAGATCCAGCTCAAGAAGCAGGTCACGGAATGGATGGCGCCGGCCCGCTTCCAGGACGTGCTCGAGATTTCGACCTTCGTCACCCGGATCGGCAAGACCTCGTTCGAGGTGCATTTCGATCTGCGCTTGGCCGGCAAGGGTCCCGACGTGATCGTCGCCGCAGATGGCGTCTATGTGCACGTGGTGGATCAGGCGGGGCGCTGGAAAAGCAATCCCATTCCTGATGGCGCCAGGGCCCAGTTGCTGGCCGGCGCCAAGGGTGTGATTGTCGATCACGCGGGCTTCCACCCGATCGTGCGACCGCAGGTTTGAAAGGCATCGGCTGCCATGTTCACAGGCATCATTTCGGACGTTGGTGAGGTGATCGCGCGTCAGGGCGGCGTGTTCACGATCCGCTCGAGCTATGCAGCAGACGGCATCCTGCTCGGCGCCTCGATCTGCCATGACGGCTGCTGCCTGACCGTCACCAACGTCGTCGCCGACGGCAAGGGAAGCCGCTACACCCTCGACGTCTCCAACGAGACGCTGTCCAAAACCACGCTGGGCAGCTGGCAACCGGGCCAGGGCATAAATCTGGAGCGGGCGCTGAAAGCCGGTGACGAGCTTGGCGGCCACATTGTTTCCGGCCATGTCGACGGCACGGCAGTGATCGCCGATATTCGCACCGACGGCGACTCCCGCCGCTTCACCTTCGACGTGCCGCTGGAGCTCGCGCGCTTCATCGCCCCGAAGGGCTCGGTGGCCCTGGACGGCACGTCATTGACGGTGAACGAAGTTTCCGGCGCCCGCTTCGGCATCAACCTCATTCCCCACACCTTGACGGTGACGACGTGGGGGCGCAAGAAGACAGGCGACCGGGTGAACATCGAGATCGACCCGCTGGCGCGCTATGTGGCGCGTCTGCTCGAATTCGGCCAGCGCTGAAGCCGCGTGGGCACACCCAATCAGGCGTCATGATGAACCCGCAAGGCAGGTCAGGAGCGAGCGCGTGAGCACGGACAGGTCGTCACGGACGTCGGATCTTTCGCGCGTCGAGTACGCCGAGGGCATGGGCTTCATCTCGCCCGTCGAGGACATCATCGAGGACTTCCGCAACGGGCGGATGATCATTCTCGTTGATGCCGAGGATCGCGAGAATGAGGGCGATCTCGTCATCCCCGCGCAGATGGCGACGCCCGATGCCATCAATTTCATGGCCAAGCACGGCCGTGGCCTCATCTGCCTGTCGCTGACCGAGGGCCGCGCCAACGATCTGCGCCTCGAATACATGACGCGCAACAACGAGGCCCGCAACCGCACCGCCTTCACCGTCTCCATCGAGGCCCGCGAAGGCATCGCCACCGGCATTTCCGCCCGCGACCGCGCCCGCACCATCGCCACCGCCATCGACTCCTCGAAAGGCGCCCACGACATCGTCTCGCCGGGTCACGTCTTCCCGCTGGTGGCGCGCGAAGGCGGCGTGCTCGTGCGTGCCGGCCACACCGAGGCCTCCGTCGACCTGTGCCGCATGGCCGGGCTCTATCCCGCCGGCGTCATCTGCGAGATCATGAATGATGATGGCACCATGGCGCGCATGCCGGATCTGGTGGCCTTTGCTCAGCGCCACGGGCTCAAGGTCGGCACCATCGAGGACATGATCGCCTACCGCCTGAAGCACGACCGCGTCGTCAAGGAAACCTCCGTCGCCCGCATCGACAGTGTCTACGGCGGCACCTTCGACATGCACGTCTACGAGACCAAGATGGAGCCGGTGGAGCATCTGGCACTCTCCCTCGGCGATCTCCGCAAGCCCGGTCCGGTGCTCGTGCGCGTGCACGCGGTGAACATCACCAACGACCTGCTCGGCATCGGCACCGAGGGCGCGCGTGGCACGCTCATTCAGAAGAGCATGGAATTGATCGCCAAGGAGGGCCGTGGCGTCGTCGTTCTGCTGCGCGATCTGCGGCCCCGCTCGGTGTCGGACGGCATTGCCAAGCGCACGCAGCCCCAGGCCAAAGGCAAGGTCGAGGAGCGCCGCCTGGTCGAGATCGGCATCGGCTCGCAGATTCTCCGCGATCTCGGCATCAAGGAAATGATCCTGCTGACCAACCAGCCGCAATCGCGCTATATCGGCCTCGAGGGCTATGGCCTGAAGATCGTTGGCACCAGAAAGATCGAGTAGACGCATGGCAGGCAAGGCATCCACGGCGGGCGGTCCCACCACCAAGCGCATCGGCGCGCACATCCTGATCATCGAGGGCCGCTTCTACGCGGATCTCGCCGACACCATGGCCGCCGGCGCCATCTCGGTGCTGGAGAGCCACGGCTGCACCTATGAGCGCATCGGCGTGCCCGGTGCCCTGGAGATCCCGCAGGTGCTGGCCACTGCCGTGGAGGCTGGCCGCTTCGACGACGAGAGCGGCGATCATGCCAAGGTGTTCGAGGGTGCGATTGCGCTCGGCTGCGTCATTCGCGGCGAGACTTACCATTTCGAGGTGGTCTGCAACGAGTCCAACCGCTGGCTGATGGACATCGCCGTCGGCTTCGGCGCCCCGGTCGGCAACGCCATCCTCACCGTCGACACCATGGCGCAGGCCAAGGAACGCGCGTCGGCGCCAGACGGCGGCAAGGGTGGCGACGCGGCGCGGGCTTGCCTACGGTTGATCGAGATCCGACGCCAGTTCGTCGACAGCGCGGCATGAAACCCCCAGGCGAAAAACACTTGCCGCTGGCGCCGCGCTCGGCCGCGCGCGTGGCCGCCGTGCAGGCGCTCTACCAGATGGATCTGGCCGGCACCGATCTCACCGATCTCATCGCCGAGTTCATGACCTTGCGTTTCGGTCCCGATGCCGAGGACCAGAACCTCAAGGACGCCGACCAGGGCTATTTCACCGACGTGGTCAAGGGCGTCGTGCGCCGGCAGCGCGAAATCGACCCGATGATCGATCAGCAATTGGCGCAGGGCTGGCGGCTCAACCGCATCGATTCCATTCTGCGCGCCGTGCTGCGCGCTGGCGTGTTCGAACTGATGGAGCGCGCGGACGTGCCCGGCCGTGTGATCATCTCCGAATACATCAAGGTGGCGCAGGCCTTCCTCTCCGACGACGAACCCAAAGTCGTCAACGGCGTGCTGGATCGGCTGGCGCGGAAGCTCAGGGCAGGCGAGTTCGGCCAGCCAGGGTGAGGGCGCGACACCTTTATGGGCGCTGTTCCAGGGAGGGTAGTCCGGATGTCTGCAAGGAGGTCTGCACCCGCGCCGGCACATGTTCGCCGTCGCCATAGCTGTCTGCTAGCCGTCGCCATAGCCGCAGAAGATTGGTGCTCGTTCTCTTATCCAACGACACCCACCAGCGTCATGCCCGCGCAGGCGGGCACCTACGCGCCTGTCCACATGACAAATGCGTCAAATGGGGACAGTCACCAATAAAGCTGTCGGCGTCTCACGCAACATTTCCCCCATCCGCTATCCCATTCTTCCTTGACGGTCAAATGGTGGCTGTCCCTATTACAATCGGGGTGCGGAAGGATCTGACGCGTTGCGACCGCAGCGATCAGGACCCTCTGCGGAATTCTATAGCGCACTGTAGCGTGCGGGCCGAAGTTCATCGGCCTGGTGGCGCAACCGCTGTCAAATTCAAGGAGGATCGAAAGATGGTTTGGGGAATGGCATTGCCCGGAAAGTTCGGCGAATTCTTTCCTGACGGCAACTATGTCGGGTGGAAGGACGAGCTAACCGCTTACTTTGACAATCAAATGTCTGCCGAGCGAAAGGCGCTTTTCGAGCCGCCCATTGCCGCACAATACATCTATTATGCGGCGATGAATCTCATAACTGAACCCGGCCTGAAGCACGAAGGCATACCCCCCTTTGGTCCGATCGCCGCCCACGAGGCACCGAAGCGTTTCGAGTGCGAAACGAAATACGTTTCCCTGGGTGCCCTTACTAAACTCACAGGTCAGATTCTTGCTGTTGATGAGTCTTTAAAGAACGTCATCGAAAGTGTTGAGCCGGGGGTGCACCATTTCTCTCCTATCGAAATCACGATGTTGAAGAAGATCTATCCCAAGAAGTATTTCGTCATCGCGATCAGGCAATATCTCGATAGCTTTTTACCAGAAAAAAGTGATCCGGGTTCTTGGGGGCATAGTAGCATTGACGGTTTTTATCACTACGAGGAAGATAAAAGGCACATGGCCAGACTTGCGATGAGCAGGGACAGTTTCGGCAACGCACACTTGTGGTGCGAGCGCCGCATGTCGAGCGCGCTTGTCTGTTTCTCCAATCAGTTGATCACTGAAATCACTCGTTTAGGCTTGCGCCTGCCGAAGCACTTCAAATTGAAGGAAGTCTGATCATGGGCTGGGGGCCAATACAGGGAATGGATACCATTCCTCGTGAGATTGCCAGGGATTTTGCTCCACTCTTCGAGCGGCATCTTCCCGGTTGGGATGTCAACGGCGCCACAAACTTCCAGGCGGGCGGATCGACCCAGAGGGTCGCCTCTCAGTTGAAATTGCCGATGCATTCGGGATCGAATAAAATGAATAAAATAGAGACAGCCACCATTTAATCACCACAACCGGCGCGAGCTGCGAATGGCAGCGCTTGGCGGCCCTGATCGTTCCCTTTGTTTCGCGCCGTTCCGCGTGCCGCTCGCAGCGTCGTTCCGGATGACGCCCGCCACGTCACGCAGCATGGCAACCGGCGGCTGCAAACGTCATGGGATCCGGAAGGGAGGCAGCCTCGCCGAAATGGTGACTGTCCCCCAATCAGCCCCCCTATCAGCTACTTCGCCGAGCCGTCGCAGCGATTGCCTGTCACCTGGCAATAGGACTCGCGCCCTCGCCCGGCTGTGGCGCGGCAGTCGGCCATGGCTTTGGAATCGGCTGCCGCCTGGGTCGGCAGAATGGCCCAGCCCACGCCCGGCGTTCCCGGCTCGGGATCAAGCGCAATCGAGAAGCACTCGTTCTTGAACGTGCGCATGACGGCGCACAGGGCCCGAGTGCTCTCCGGCGCATCCTTGAAATCATGGCACTGCTTCAGGGCGGTGCGCTCCGCATCCTGTCGCGTCGCCGAACCGACGACCCAGCCGAACGCGACGCCCTCTTTGGCGACATCGGCGGGCATACCGACAGCAATTGCGCCCTCGGCGAAGACGGGAGCAGGCACGGCCAGGGCTGCCGCCAGAGCGGCGGTCGCCAGCAGAATTCGGGAATTGGCGCGGGGCATGAGTCCTCTCTGTCGCTGCCAAGCTGCATCGGTCGCATCAACGCTTGCGACCCAGGGGTCACGCACTTCACGGGCGAGGCTAATCGTATTCGCCATTGGCGGCAATGCCGGCGCGGCATCACTGTCCCGCAGTAAACATGCAACGTGCGGTCGATGTGCCGGGGCCGGGCCACGCTGTTGCGCCGCCGGCCAAGACTAAGGCTTGCGTGCCGCCCGCTGCTCCTGCGCCGTCCCGAGCCGCAGACTGAGCCAGAACCAGGCCAGCGCAAACGGAATTGTGACCAGCGCCATGTACGATGTGGCAAGGCCCAGCGCCTTGCCGAGGCCGCTGAACACCCACCCGCTCGCCGCATCGCCGCCGCGAAAGACGACCGTGTCGATGAAGTTCTGCGCCTTGTACTTGTCCTCGGGCTCCACCACCGTGTAGAGCACACGCGCACCGGGGTTCGAAATGGCGAAGCCGATTGCCCGTTCGATGACGATCACGGCCACGATCACCCACAGCGTGGGCGAGATGGCGATGGCCGCCAGTCCGACCACCGCGCTTGCCGGCAAAGCCGCAACACTGAGGCCCACTCCGAGCCGCTTCAGCACGTTGCCCGTAATCAGCAACTGCGCCGCAATGGTCAACACACTCACGGTGAGGTCCATGCGCGCAAACAGCTGCACCCGATCGACGCGCTCAGGCAGTGCGGCGCCAACGATGCGCGCCTGCTCGAAATAGAAGAAGGTCGAGATCAGGTTGGCGATCATCACCCACAGCGCAATCCTGAACAGGTAGGGATCCTTGGCCACGCGCAGCATGCCGTCGATGATGCCGCTGCCAGCAGGTGCATCGCTGTCTGCGCTTTTGCCCTCGCCGATCAACCCACGCAGCGACCAGATGCAAACCAGCGCCAGTCCGAGAAACAGGGCCGAAATGAGCAGCAGATTGGCGGTGCCGACGCTGTGCACCAGGCTTTGCGTAATCAGTGGGCCGGTGAAGGCGCCGGCACTGCCGCCAGCGGCAATGAAGCCATAGAGACGCTTGGCTTCGCCGCTGCTCCACAGGTCCGCCATCACCGACCAGAACAGCGACACGACGAACAGATTGAAGACACTCACCCACACGAAAAAGGCCGATGCCACAAGCGGGCTCGACGATCCCTTGAGCAGCAGCCAGAACACACCGAGATTGAGCATGAAGAAGATGTAGATGACCGGCGCCACGCGCTTCCTGGCAAAGTTGGACACCACCCAGCCGAACACCGGCACCGCCGCCAGCATGACGATGAAGACGATGACGAACAGCCACTCCAGACTGCCGCCGGCCTTAGTGATGGTAACCCCCATCTCGTCGCGCAACGGGCGAATGATGTAATAGGCACACAGCACCGAGAAGAAATAGGCGAACGACCACAGCACGGCGGCCCGCTCGGCCGGCTCGATGTGCACCACCCGCGCCAACAGGCCCGCCAGCCCTCGCAGTCGCGACGCCGGTCCAGGCTCCGTCGCGTGGGACGGCTGTTTTCCGCTCGTCTCAGTCATGCCCGCAATCCCCATGGCCGGCCATCGACGTCACGCGTCGCGTCCTGCACGTTACGACAGCTGCGTCCGGACAGCGTCTACCCAGCGCATGGTCAGCGCCATGCGGGCGTGATCGAGCGGGATCGCCTGCGAGGAGAATTTGGCGATCACCAACTGGCGGCGACGATCGACAAACACGTTCTGGCCGTGGATGCCCATGCCGAACAGCAGCGGCCCGAGGGGACCGTGGTCGGCATACCACTTCGCCCGGTAGGTCATCGCCGCGCCCGGATAGTAGTCGGCGAGCGTGCCCTGATCCCAGGCCGCGCGGTCGCCACCGGTTTCCAGATCGCCGATCCAGGCCTCCGGCACGATCTGGCGACGGCCACGCGCTCCTCCCTCGACCAGCAGTTGGCCGACGCGCGCCAGGTCCCGCGTTGCCATGCTCATGCCGCCTGCAGCCCTGGCCGAGCCCAGCCGATCAACGGTGATCGAGGCTGGCCACTCGGCGCCCATGGGTTGCCAAAGCTGCTCCGCCATCACATCGGCGTAACGCTGGCCCATGGCCCGCTCGATCGCCCAGCCGAGCAGGTCGGTGCCGGGTGAGACGTAATTGAATTTGCCGCCGTGCGGCCCCGCCGGCACAGCCAGCGTGGCAAGGAACGAGCGTACATCGGTGGGCGTGTCACCTGGCGCCAGCGGATTCCAGCCCATGGCCTTGCGATAGGCGATGATCGGACCTGACGTCGTGCCGTAGTTTTCGTCATAGACGATGCCGGCGCGCATATCGAGCAGGTGCCGGATCGAGATGCTCCCATAGGGCCCGTTCGCCATTTCGGGCACCAGATCCGTGATCGGGCGCTCGAGCCCGAGCATCGCCTGCACCGCCGGCGTTCCGGCCAGCAACCCCAGCAGCGACTTCGACACCGACATCAGGATGTGCGGTGCCCGTGCGTCCATGCCATGGGCATAGTGCTCGGCAATGATGTGGCCCTGGTGCAAGATCACGAGCCCGTCGGTATCGGTTTCTGCCAAGACGTCGGCATGGGACAACGACCGGCCGCTCGCGCCCGCAGCCGAAACACCATCGAGGGACTGCAGCGCCGCGGGCAGGTCGCGGACAGATGCCGGCGCGTGCGGGATCTCGGCCGTCGGCAGGATCTCGCGCACGTGGTGGAAGGCCCAGGCACTGAACGGCGCGGTTCGCCAGTTGCCGAGCGTTACCTGGGCGGGCTCCGGCGGTGGAAAACCCTGCATCATATCTGTCATGCCGTCGTTTCCCGTCCCCAGCTCCGTCGAACCTGAGCTGTCTCTGATAGCAGGCAGCCCACCCCTGCGAAAGCTTGCAGGCCCCACCCGGTTGAGTATGTTGCAGGCAACCTTTCGCCCACGAACGAGGATCTGCGATGCCCGCCGCCACTCCATCCCCGATGCAACTGCGTCGCGAGCTAGCCGCTGCCTTTCGCCTGGCTGAAAAATTCGGCTACTCGGAAGGCATCTGCAATCACTTTTCGGTCGCCGTTCCGGGCGACAAGGAGCGCTACCTGATCAATCCGTACGGCCTGCACTGGTCGGAGATGCGTCCCGAGCACCTGCTGCTGATCGACGGCGAGGGCCAGGTCATCGAGGGTGATGGCGAGGTCGAGGCCACGGCGCGCCACATCCATGTCGCTGGCCACCGCGCCAATCCGCGCCATCAATGCATCCTGCATGTCCACATGCCGTGGGCGACATCGCTGACCATGGTCAAGGGCGGCCGCCTCGAGATGGCGCATCAGACGGCAGCGCGCTACTGGGGCCGCGTCGCCTATCAATCGTTCGGTGGCATTGCGCTGGATGAGACCGAAGGCAAGCGCATCGCCGACGCCCAGCGCGGCAATCCCAACGCCGACGTGTTCTTCCTCGCCCACCACGGCATCTCGATCGGCGGCCCCTCGATCGCCTTCGCCTTCGATGATCTCTACTACCTCGAGCGCGCCTGCAAACAGCAGGTGCTGGCCATGTCGACCGGCAAGCCCTTGGAGATCATTCCCGAGGACCAGGTGCGCGAGACCGCACGCCAGTACATGCAGGTGGTCGAGGTGCAGGCCGACAAGCACTTCGACGCGCTGATGCGCATCAACGGTTTGTGAGCCTTCTTCGGCCAAGCCCAGCGCACGGTCCGGGCTGCGGCAGCGCGGCGGGGGGTCACTGCGCCTCGATGCCGGCCGTCTTCAAGGCGGCCTTCCAGATCTCCATTTGCTCCTTGAGGTAAGCGGTGAACGCCTCCGGCGTCGACGATTTCGGCGCAAAGCCGTACTTCTGCATCTGCTCCTTGATGTCCGGCCGATTGAGGATCGTCACCGTTTCCTTGTTGAGCCGTGCCACGATTTCCGGTGGCAACTTGGCCGGGCCGAGCAAGGCCGCCCACGGGCCGACGGAAAACTTGGGCTGCCCCGCCTCCGTGATGGAGGGAACATCGGGCAGATGCGGCGTGCGCTCAGGCAACCCGGTGGCAAGCGCACGCAGTTTGCCGGCCTTCACGTGTGGGCCGAGCGTCGCGTACGACGCCATCATCACCTGGATCTGGCCGCTGAGCAGGTCCGGGATCGCCTCCGGCTCCGACTTGTAGGGCACGTGCTGCATCGTGATACCGTTGTTCGCCGCCAGCAGCGCCGTCGACACGATGCTGGTCGTATTGGCGCTGGCGTAATTCAGCTTGTTCGGGTTGGCCTTGGCATGCGCGATCAGCTCGGCGATCGTATTGACCGGCACCGAGGGGTGGACGACGAACAGAAACGTCGAGTCACCCATGAAGCTGATCGGCGTGAAGTCCGCGAGAGGGTCGTAGGGCGGTACCTTGCGCAGCAACGGCACGACGGCGATCGAGCTGTTGGGCGCGACGATCAGCGTGTAGCCATCAGGGGCCGAGCGTGCGGCCTCTGTCGCGCCGATCGAGCCGTCGGCGCCGCCCTTGTTGACGACCACCACCGGCTGGCCGAGCGCAATGGACAGCTCGTTGGCGTAGATGCGCGTCAGCGTGTCGGTGATCGTGCCTGGACCAAACGGTACGATGATCTTCAGCGGGCGGGACGGATAGGTCTGCGCCCATGCCGCGAAAGCGGGACTGAGGAATAGGATAGCCACCAGAGCCGTCAACAGCTTGCGCACGGTGTCACCTCGATCGTTGCTGGGCTGCGATGAAACGTCCCTATAGCTCTATTGAGCCACCACGCCGGCCGCCTTGAGCACCGGTGTGATCCGCGCCACCTCGCTCTCGACCAGTTTCTGCAGTCCATCCGGGCCGCGTTCGGCGCCAGCAGGCCCGGTGCTGCCGAGATCCTCATAACGCTTCTGGATGGCCGGATCGTCGAGCGCCTTGTTGACCGCGTCGAGCAGCTTCGCCTTGATGTCGGCGGGCACGCCCTTGGGGGCCACCATGGCATTCCAAGCGCTGAAAATGAAGTCGAGGCCGGCTTCCTTCGTCGTTGGCACATCGGGCAGGCTCTTCAGGCGCTGCGGCGCCGCCACGGCATAGGCCTTGATCGCCCCGCCTTGCACCTGCGGGATCACGTTCAGCGACTGGTCGACCATGTAGTCGATCTTGCCGGCCACCAGATCCTGCATGGCCGGGTTGGTGCCGCGATAGGCGACCAGCGCCGGCTTCAAGCCAAGCTGCGTATTGAACAGGATGCCCGACACGTGGCTGATCGAGCCGACGCCGGCATGGCCGTAGCTGATCTTGTCCTGGTTGGCTTTGAGATAGGCCAACAGCTCCTTCAGGTCCTTGGCAGGAATATCCTTCTTGGAGACGATCGTTTGCGGCGTGTAGTTCAGGATGCTGATCTGATCGAAGCTTTTGGCGGGGTCATACTTGAGGTTCGGATAGAGCGCCGGCGCCGCCGACTGCGTGCCCATGTTGCCGACGCCGAGTGTGTAGCCGTCCGGCGTCGCACCCGCGACGCGCGTCATGCCGGTGCTGCCGCCGGCGCCGCCGACGTTCTCGACCACGATCTGCTGACCAAGGGTGCGCGTCATGTGATCGCCGATAAGGCGCGCGATGACGTCGGTTGGACCGCCGGCTGCAAACGGCACGATGACCGTGATCGGCTTGTTGGGATAGGCCTGGGCCAGGGCCGGCGTTGCGGCCAGAGCGACAGGCAGGCCGAGTGCGAAACTGCGGCGGGTGATGTTCGTCATGCGGTGTCCTTTCCCGGTTTCTGGTTCCTGAAGTGGTGTCGAGGCGCGCGGCGCTACTCGACGAAGGTTTTCTCGCGGCTCTGCCGGATCGTTGGCAGCAGCGCGATGATGATCATGAGCACCGCCACCGCCAGAAAGCCCAGCGACAGCGGCTCGGTGATGAAGGTCGAGAACTTGCCGCGCGAGATGGCGAGCGCCTGACGCAGCTTCTCCTCCATCAGCCGCCCAAGCACGAAGCCCAGCAGCAACGGCGCCGGCTCGAACCCGAGCTTGATCAAGGCATAGCCAAGCAGGCCGAACACAGCGGCGAGCCAGATGTCGAGCGGATTATTGCCGATCGAGTAGATGCCGATGCAGCAGAATAGCACGATGGCCGGAAACAGCAGCCGGTACGGCACCTTCAACAACCGCACCCAAACGCCGATCAGCGGCAGGTTGATGATCAACAGCATCAGGTTGCCGATCCACATCGAGGCGATCATGCCCCAGAACAGTGCCGGCTGTTTGGTGATGACCTCCGGGCCCGGCACGATGTTCTTGATGGTCATGGCGCCCAGCATCAGCGCCATCACCGCATTCGGCGGAATGCCGAGCGCCAGCAGCGGAATGAAGGCCGTTTGGGCGCCGGCATTGTTGGCAGCCTCCGGTCCCGCCACGCCTTCGATGGCGCCTTTGCCGAACCGGCTTGGATCCTTGGCGAGTTTTTTCTCCAGCGTGTAGGAGGCGAAGGGACCAAGTACGGCGCCATTGCCAGGGAGAATGCCGAGGATCGATCCCAGAAACGTACCACGCAGGATCGGCGCCGTGGACGCGCGCATCTCTTCCCGCGTCGGCATCAGGCGGCCGATCTTGCCCTGCACCACATCGCGTGTCTCGGGGCTTTCGAGGTTTTTCAGGATCTCGGCGAAGCCGAACAGCCCCATGGCGATGACGGCGAAATCAATCCCGTCCGAGATTTCCGACCAGCCGAACGTCAATCGCTCCTCGCCGGTCTCCAGGTCGACGCCGACCGTCGACAGCAGAATGCCGACGATGATCATGGCGATCGCCTTCGGCACCGAGCCGCGCGCCAGCACGACGGCGAACATGAGACCGAGCACCATCAGCGAGAAATAGTCGGCCGGCCCGAACAGCAGCGCCAACTGCGTCATCGGCTGGCCGATGGCCGCAATCAGCAGCGTCGCGATGGTGCCGGCGATGAACGAACCGATGGCCGCGATGGCGAGCGCTGCTCCGGCTCGACCCTGCCGCGCCATCTGATGGCCATCGAGTGTGGTGACCACAGAGGTGGCTTCGCCAGGGATATTGACCAGGATCGCCGTCGTCGAGCCGCCGTACTGGGCGCCATAGTAGATTCCGGCCAGCATGATCAATGCCCCAACCGGGGGCAGCCCGTAGGTGATCGGCAACAGCATGGCGATGGTGGCAATCGGCCCGACGCCGGGCAGCACGCCGATCAGGGTGCCGATGAGGCAACCCATGAAACATAGGATGAGATTGGTCGGGATCGGCCACGAGAGACCGAACACGGGGTCGGTCCACCACACCACCTGCAGGCAGGTGGCAAAGCCGAGCGCAAGCTTATCGAGGAAGCTCATGAGTTGTGTCGCGCCTCAATAGCCGAGCAGAGGCGGCGCCAGCGGGATCGGCAGGCGAAGCGCGTACTTGAACAGCCCGATCGACAAAGCCGGGAGTATGATGGCGAACGGGATGATCTCGCGTGGCCGTGTGCTGGGATCGGCCAGCGACGCCATGATCATCGCCACGGGGCCGGCAAAAGCCAGCCCGAACGGGCGAATGGTGGCGGCAAAGACGCCGATGGCGCCAAGCACAAGCAGCATGCCGCGAAGGGACCAGGCTTCCAGCGGCTCGCTGCCAGCCAACAGCGCCTGCACCAGCAACACGATACCCAGCAGACCAAGCAAGGCGGCGGTCGCTTGCGGCATCAGGCCGGGACCGACACCAGACATCTGACCGAAGTTCAGCGACCACGAGCCGATCAAGCCGCCGGCGGCGAGCAGCACGAGGAGCATCCCCGCGCCGAATTCACGGCCGAAACGGACCGTGGGCTGCGCCCCGGCGCTTGGTAAGTCAGACATCAACCCTCCCTTTGGGGTGGCAGTGCACCACGGGTGCGCCGCTCAAGCTCTTGTATGGTGCGTTCAGGCACAGGCTTCTTGCGAGCCACCCGTCACCCTATAGGCCTGGCCCCTTCCCGTCCATATGCCGGACCGGCGCAGGATTTGTCCCCAACATCAGAGCTGCGGATGTGAAGGCGGAAACTTCCGGCAAGCTGGGGCAGGGCAGGCGATGGCGAGTTGCCGGGCCTTGCCTGGAGCCGCGAACGGGGCCCGCATATGCTGGCCGCCACGGTAGAGTTTGAGCGGGCAACGTGGAAGGTAGCGGCATTGGGCGTGGTGCTGGCCGCTGGTCACATCGGCACCGCGGCGACGGCCAGCGCTGCCTGCAGAGACGTCACCGTTTCTGCCATGGGTGTGGAGAAGACGGACATCGATGCCGCAACAGCCTCTGCCAGTGACGCATTAGTCGCCAAGATTGCCGCCACTTACGGCCCCACCTGGGGTGTCGGCTCCCACCGCCACGGCTCGTTTCATTGCGACAAGGCGCTCGGCGGCAGAAAACCTGGTTGGGTCTGCTCCGCCAAAACCACCGTCATCTGTGCGGCATAAGCCGTGCGTGCGGTCGTGCCGCTACTTGGCGCGGCTCGGCAGCGCGACGGTACCGGTGCCAATCACCGACAGTTCGCCATCTTGGTTGCGCGCCTCCTGCGTGATGTCCACGAGATGGCGACCACCTTCGGTGCGTTTGCCCGTCACCTTGGCCGCGAACGTCAGCATGTCGCCGACGGGATTGTGGCGGCGGATCTTGCAACTGGCCTTCACCAGGAAGCCGCTGTCGCCGATCCAGTTGGTCAAATGGTGCGTGAGCCAGGAGCAGCGTTCCGGCCCGTAGTCATAGGCGCCGGGCGTGCCGACCTGCAGCGCGAACTCGTCCTCCCAATGTACGCGCTCGGGGCAATCGGGAATACCGAACTTGTTCTTGATGCCGAGACCGGGATGCGCCGAGATCTGGCGCCAGTTGAGCTTGTTGGCGCGGATGTAGAGCCCACCCCAGCCCTGGGCATAGGCAATGAAGCCGGTGACCGTCATGGGCCCCTTGGCCAGCGGTGGCAGTGCCTCACCGACCGCGACATCCTCGATGTAACGTGGTCTGGCACCGCGCACCTCTTCCTTCGCATAGAGGTCGTAGAAGGCGGCCAACTCGGCGTCGGTGTAGCGGCGAGGGGCACGCTCCTTGACCTCGGTGTATTTGGTGCCGCGTTCGCGCGCCTCGTCGCGCTCGGTGCGAAAGCACCAGCTGTCGGCCTCCGAGACCAGTTCGCCCTTCTGGTTGAAAAAGTCGACGTGATAGATCTGCTGCACGGCGCGGCCGGCGAACTTTGTCTGGTGCAGCACCAGATCCTTGAGATGCGCCTTGGTGGTGATCTCATCGTTGCGTTTGACGGGTTTGTGCCACGTCCAGTCGGCGCCAGCCCACATGGCATGCACACCGGGCAGACCTCCGACATAGCCCGAAATGATGCGATTGGTGGCGAACAGGAAGCTCGGCGGCGCGATGATGGTGCCGTGCGCTGACTTGGCTGCATATGCCGGATCACACCACAACGGATTGTCGTCACCGATGCCATGCGCGTAATGGCGGATGTTGTCGCGCGTCGCCTCGTGGCACCACGGCTCCAGGCTGTCGACGATGGGCACGCCAATGCGCCGTTTGAGGGCGTCCAGACCCTCGTCGGTGATCTTAGGGAAATCCTGGCTCATTTGGGCTCCGTAGCGAGTTTGGCAGCTGCCGCCTCACGGTCGCGCAGCACCTTGCGATTGACTTTGCCCGCCGGCGTTTTCGGCAATTCGGTCACCACGGCCACTTGGCGTGGATACTCGTGCTGCGCGAGGCGGGTGCGAACGAATTCCTGGATCTCCGTGACGAAGGCGGCATCGCCCTGACGCGACGTGACGAGAAAGGCTTTCACCACCTGACCACGCATGGCGTCGGGCACACCAATGACGGCGGCCTCGCGCACGTCGGAGTGCTTCAAGAGCGTGTCCTCGATCTCGACCGCGCTCATGGTCCAGCCGGCCGAGATGATCACATCGTCGGCGCGGCCATCGTGGAAGAAATAGCCATCAGCGTCGACGTGACCGAGGTCCTTGGTGGCGATCCAAACGGCGCCGCGCTTCAACTTGATCTCGCCGATGCGGCCAGGTGCAACGGTTGAGCCGTCGGGCCCGTGGATCTCGACTGTTATTCCGGGCGGAGGTTTGCCGAGCGAGCCCGGCTTGACGGGAAAGTCGCTCGCACCAGGATAATTGACGAGGCAGACGCCCACTTCCGTGGTGCCGTACATGCTGCACACCGGCAGTTGGAAGGTGCGATCGACGAAGGCCAAGGTGTCACTGTCGATGGGCTCGCCGGTATAGGACAGCTTTTCGAGGGTGAACGCGTAGCGGTCGGCGGTGCCGGCGTTCTTCATCATGCGATAGTGGGTGGCGGCAGCCGAGAGGTTGGTGATGCGGAAATGCGCCAGCGCCTGCAGCAGCCGATCCGCGTCGAAGCGACCGGCATAAGCGCCGGTCGCAACACCCAGCCCAAGCGGGGCGAGCGTACCGTGCCAAAGCCCATGCCCCCAGGCCGGTGAGGACGGGCAGAAGAAGCGATCGCCAGGACGAATACCGGTGCCGTAGAGCGCGGCGATGGTGACCAGCACGATGGCGCGATGCGTGTGCTTGACCGCTTCGGGCAGCTCGCGCGTGGTGCCCGAGGTGTATTGATACATGGCCATGTCATCGGCACGCGTGGCCGGGGCCAAGTGGTCGGGGAACTGGGCAAGTGTGGCCAGAAAAGCATCGTCGGCGATAACAGTGGTGAGGCCGGGTATGCCACTACCGAGCTCAGCCTTGTCGGCGGTCGTTAGCAGGATCTTCGGCTTGCAGTCATCGAGGCGCAGACGCAGGCCGTCCGGGCCGAACAGTGTAAACAACGGCACAGCCACCGCGCCCATCCGCATGGCCCCGAACAGGCCCGCATAGAACGCCAGCGTCGGCTCCAGCATAAAGGCGACGCGATCACCGGGCAGCACGCGCTGCGCCACCAGCCAGTGCGCAAGGCGACTGGAGGCAGCCTTGATCGTACCAAATGTCAATTCCTCGTGGCGGCCATCGGCATGTGCCAGCCGGACGGCCACTCGAGTTGCATCGCCCGCATGCCGATCGATGCACTCATGGGCGATGTTGAGCCGCTCTCGATTGCCGTCGAACAGCTCCCACAGGCCGGCCATTGAGAACTGGCGCTGTGCGTCGGCATAGCTGTTGAGGTCGGTCAGCTTCACGGTGCGTTCGGTTCCCTTTGCCCTTGGGCAAGACGCCATTGTCTCTGCTATTCTGCTGTGACGCAACGCATGACGGCGTTGCCGGTGGGTGCCGAGAGGGATAGGCGATATGAGCGGACCGCTCAACGGGATCAAGGTGGTGGACCTGACGATGAACGTCATGGGACCGCTGGCGGCGCAGATCCTTGGCGACATGGGTGCCGATGTGATCAAGGTCGAGCCGCCGGAGGGTGAGCCCATGCGCACGGTCGGCACCAAGGGCCGCGAGCCGACGCTGTCATCGCAGTTCCTGCATCTCAATCGCAACAAGCGCAGCCTCGTGCTGAACATGAAAGCGGAGGCGTCGCGCGATGTGGTGCGCCGCTTGCTGCGGCAATCCGACGTGCTGGTGACCTCACAACGCCCGCAGGCGATGCGCCGGCTCGGCCTCGGCTACGAGGACGCGGCAGCGGTGAACCCAAAGATCATTTACGCCACCGCCTTCGGCTATGGCCAGACGGGGCCCTATGCCGCAAAACCAGCCTACGACGACCTCATCCAGGCCGCACTCGGCGCGCCGGTCCTGCAGGCCAAGGCCGGCGATCCCCCGCGCTTCCTTGCCACCAATATCGTCGACCGCACGTGCGGCATGGCGCTGGCATCGGCCGTCGGCATGGCGCTGTTTCATCGTGAGCGCACCGGCGAGGGTCAATCGATCGAAATCCCGATGTTCGAGACCATGGCGCAGTTCATCTACGGCGATCACCTGTTCGGCGAGACCTTTCGTCCCCCGACCGGAGCGCCGCGCTACTCCCGCATGCTGGAACGCCGCCCCTTCAAGACCCGCGACGGCTGGATTGGCATGCTGCTGTTCAATGACCGGCAGTGGCAGCGCTTCTTCCAAGCCATCGGCGAACCCGAGCGCGCCCTGCTGCCACCATTCCAAAGCATGGGCATGCGCAGCGAACGCATCGTCGAGGTGACGGCGTATCTTGAGAGCGTGCTGGTCACACGCGCCACGGCGGATTGGCTGACGATGCTGGATGCGGCCGACATCCCCGCCATGGCCGTCAAGACGCCGGAAGAGGTCATGCAGGATCCGCATCTGAAAGCCGTCGGCTTCCTGCGCGAGGTCGAACATCCCCATGCAGGTCCCATGAAGACGTTCGGCGTGCCCTCGACCTGGAGCCGCAGCCAACCCGACATTCGCCGCGAGCCGGCGCTGCAGGGCGAGCATTCAGCTGAAGTGCTGGCCGAGCTGGGTTTGACGGAAGCTGAGATCACAACGCTGTTTGCGAGCGGCGTCTCCATGGACGGACGGAGGACGACGCGTGGCTGAACAAATCACCCTGGCTGTCATCGGCGGTGGCATTGCCGGTCTGGTTGCGGCGCGGGAAGCCGCGGCATCCGGCGCAACGGTGTGGCACATCATGGGCCAGGACGTGATGGGCGGTCTCGTTGCCAACGTCGGCGTGCTGGAAAACTTCTCGGGCGGCGAGGTCGCCGGCATCGATCTCGCGACGACACTCTTTACGGATGCCAGCGAGATGGGGGTCGAACCCGTTCTGGAAGATGTCCAGGATCTCGCCGTTGTCGATAACGGGCTCGCCTTGCTCTTGGGCGAAACCAAGCTGGTCGTCGATCGCGTCATCGTGGCAACGGGGGCGCGGCTGCGCCGGCTCGCGGTGCCCGGTGCCAGCGAGTTCGAGGATCTCGGGCTATCCTACTGTGGCTGGTGCGACGGCCCGCTGCACCGTGGCAAACCCGTGGTGGTGGTTGGTGGCGGCGACTCGGCTTTGCAGGAGGCGTTGCATCTGGCGACGATCGCCTCGACCGTGACGCTGCTGGTGCGCGGCGACGTCTGCAAGGCTCGACCCGAGTATGTGGCGCGCGTCCGTGACGAACCCAACATCGACTTGCGGCTCGGAACCGAAGTGGTTGCGGTGCTGGGTGAGGTCAATGTCACCGGTGTCCACATGCGTAAGCGCGCCACTGGGGCCGAGGCGACCGTTGCCTGCAGCGGCCTGTTTCCGTTCATTGGCCTCGAGCCGGCGACACACATGCTGCCGCCATCGCTGGCGCGCACTGCAGCCGGTGCTTTGATCACCAACGCGCATCTCGAAACATCGATACCTGGCATCTTTGCCGCTGGCGCCGTGCGCAGCGGCTATTCGGGCCAACTCGATGATGCCATCGACGAGGCTCGCCGTGCCGTTGATAGCGCATTGAACATAGCGGCATCACGCTGACGAACCCGGATACGAGGACACGGCACGGCCCCTGTCCGGGCTCATGATCTGCATGGCGACGACAGGTACGGCGAGCGCCAAGCCAAGGATGGTCATGGTCCGGCTGGGCGTGATCACCATCACCGAGGCAGCAAACAGCAGCAGGCGTTGCCATTTTGGCATGGGCGCCAGACCATACCCCGTGAGGGCTGCGGCCAGCATGACGATGCCCACAAGGCAGCCGATGGTGGTCTCGAAGAACTCGGCCCAGGTGAACCCCTTGGTGACGATCAGCATGGCGGGCGAGTAAACGAACACGAACGGCACTAAGGCCTTGGCGAGACCGAGCCGGAACGCCGTGTTGCCGGTCTTGAAGGGATCAGCGCCGGCCATGCTGGCGCCGGCATAGGCGGCCAGCGCCACCGGTGGCGTGATGTCGGCAAGAACGCCGTAGTAGAAGACGAAGAAGTGGGCGACGATCGGCTCCACCCGCAGGGCCCCAAGCGCCGGCGCCGCCAAAGCTGGTGCCGCAATAGTGGCCATCATGATGTAGGTGGCCGTGGTCGGCACGCCGGTGCCAAGCAGAATGCACACGATCGCCGTCATCACCAGCGTATAGAACAGGATCAACGACTTCCCGTCGAATGTCAGAAACGGCAGGATCATCGCCGTCAAGTCCGACAGGCTGGTCGCGGCACCGACAATGATCCCCGACAGCTTGAGGCCGATGCCGGTCAGCGTCACCACACCGACGATGATCCCAACACAAGCCGCCGCAGCGCCGACCGAGATCGCGTATTTGGCGCCGAGCACGAAGGCATCGGCAATGTCGATCAGCCGATCACGCCCGCCGTCGAGGGCGAGCACACCCCAAGCCGCCGCAGCGAGGCTGGCAGCCATCACCATGGCGAGACCCACGGGCTCGGTGATGAGGCCGAGATAGGTCGCCGCGGTGACGAGCACCAGGAACCCGACGGCCACCACCGGGTTGCGGTTCGTGAGCCCGACGACCATGCATGCCGTGATGCCCCAGAACGCCGCGAGATAGGGCGTGAAACCGGAGAACAGAATCAGCAGCAGTACGATCAGTGGGATCGACGTCGGCCAATCGCGGCGCAGCACCTCGCCGATTTTTGGCAACTCATCGCCCGAGAGACCACGCATGCCGAGCTTCTTGGCTTCGAAGTGCACCTGACAGAAGACGCCGAAGAAATGCATGAAGGCAGGCACGATCGCGGCCAGGATAATGGTCTGATAGGAGACGCCGAGGAACTCGATCATCAGGAAGGCGGCAGCACCCATGATCGGCGGCGTGATCTGACCACCGGTGGCAGCGGTCGATTCGACAGCCGCCGCAAAATGTCGGGGATAGCCGATGCGGATCATCATCGGGATGGTGAGCGACCCCACCGTCACCGTGTTGGCGATCGACGAGCCCGAGATCATGCCGAAGAGACCCGAGGCAAAGATCGAGACCTTGGCAGGACCGCCCGAGAAGCGACCGGCGATCGCGATCGAGATATCGATGAAGAAGCGGCCGAGGCCGACGCGGTTGGCGAGCACACCGAACAGCACATAGTGGAAGACATAGGTGGCGACCACGCCGAGGGCAACGCCATAGACACCATTGATGGTCAGATACTGGTGGTTGACAATGTTCTTCCAGTCGTTGCCGGCGTGACGCAAGATGCCCGGCAGGTTCGGGCCAAAATAGGCGTAGAGAAGCAGCACGATGGCGATGATGGGGAGCGCCGCGCCAACGCTGCGGCGACAGGCCTCCAGGACGATCAGAATGCACGCCGTGCCCATAACCCAGTCCATGACCAAGGGATTGCCGACGCGGAACTGCAGGTCATGGAAAATCGAGGGCACATAGAGCGAGGTGACGACGGCAGCGGCAACCAGCGCCCAATCGGAAAGCCCGATGCCAAGGGGCGCCAACGCGCTTGGCGTCTCGGTGCGCGCCCACGACGTGGCGTAGCCCGCGGCGATCAGCGCGCCGATGCCGAGAATAACGGCAAGGGCAAGCACATTGACCGGCAGCTTGGCGGTGGCGGCGAGGAACGGCAGGTAAAGCGCCACGGCGCCAACGACCAGGGCCAGCGGACCCAGCAACAGGCTGCCCCCGCCCTGGCCATCGCGGGCCTTGCGGGCCGGGAACACCAGGAAGATCAGGCCCAGCACAAAGGCCATGTGAACGCCGCGATGGGTGGTCTCGGCGAGCAAGCCGAAGCCCGCCGTATAGTAGTGAAAACAAGATAGCGCCAACAGCAATCCAGCCACGATCCAGGCGGTCCACGGCAGCAGCGGCCGGAACTGCATCTCGGGGTCGAGTTCGGCCTCGAGCTTCTGCAGGGCAGCGTCGTCCATTTTTGCAGGCGAGGTCATGGGGGTCCTTCACGGCTCGGGGCGGTGAACAGGTGTCGCTCGTTCGTTCGTCCACAGTGGTTGCGCTTAACAACCAAGCTTTGGTTGGGTGCAGCAAGGGCAAAGGCCGTTCCCCACGCAACTTCGCGGCCTGACGCCAACGGGTGATGCGCAACAGCCACAGGTCGGCGACGGCCTAATTTGGTCACACGATGCCACCGACGAGGCCACATTCGCCCGTTAGGCCACCGTCATGCGAATGCAGAACCGAACGGGAGAGCCCGGCATGACCACCCCAGGCAATCATAGCGCCACCCTTCGCCGACGCCGCCTACGCCGCCGCCAGGTGCTTCGCGACCTCGGGTATGGCCTCGGCACTTTTCTCCTGCTGATGGCTGTGCTCGGCGCACCCTCGGATACCTGGACCTTATCGCGCGCATCGGCCGCTGATCATCTCGCCGCCCGGGCCATCGCCGCCACCTCCCCTCCCAGCGCCGGCAGCGAGAACGCCGTTCTTGGCGCCGTTCTGCACGGTGCCCGCCCGCTGCAAAGGCCGCAGCAGCCAACCGCCATGATCGTCCTCGGCCTTACATTTACCCTGATCTTTGCCTTCAATCTGGCCTTCTGGCGTCATCTTCGCCGTGTGTACGCCTCCCCACGGCGAGGTGAGTGGAGGAGGGGCCGTTGATCCTCTCCGCTGGATCTTAGGATCCCTCCTCCACATCCTCTCGAGGCGCACCTATATTGTGGGCAGTCGTTCTGATCACCGTCCACGGGAGCCGCTCATGAGCCGTCGCGCGCCACGAGGCACGATCCGCCGCCACCTGACCCTCGGTTTGGGCCTTGTGCTGCTGCCGCTGGCGTTGCTCGGGACGTGGCTCCTGTCACCCGGTCATCTGCTGGAGCGCGCTTACGCGCCCGCGTTGGCACACTCTGAGCGCCTCTGGCCGACCGTTGCCAGCGACGGCGTGGAGCTGCGACCAGCCTCCTTGCCCATGCCCCATGCCATTCGCAAGCCTTTTGCCGTTGGTGACCGCATGGTCATCGACAGTCGGAAAGGCGGTTCCGAGGCGATCGAAGTGGTGGCCATCGAGCCTCTGGACGGCGCCAGCCTCGGTCTCGACGGCATTACCTTGCAGCTGGTGACGGCGCGGCCCGAAGGGGCACCGGCCGAGGTCACCGTGCGCTTCCTGTTCGCGGTTGACGCAGCGCGAGGCGACCGTAAGGCTGACCACGCCCTTTGAGGCGATTTCCAGACAGGCCGCACTTCGGACCCCGACGTTGCGTCAACATTCGACGCGCCGCTGTCATCACCCTATGCTAAGCGCCAGCGAAGGGGGACCGCATGCGCATACTGTTGACCAATGACGACGGCATCGACGCACCGGGCCTGCAGGCTTTACGGCAGGTGGCGGACGAACTCGCGGGCCCCACGGGCGAGGTTTGGGTGGTGGCGCCGGAGACCAATCAGTCAGGTGCCGGCCATTCCCTGTCGCTGAACGAGCCTTTGCGCATGCGGCAGGTGTCGGAGCGCGCCTTTGCTGTTCGGGGAACACCGACCGACAGCGTCATCATGGGCATGCGGCACGTGCTCAAGGGCAAGCTGCCGGATATCGTGCTTTCAGGGGTCAATCGTGGCGCCAATCTGGCCGAGGACGTCACCTACTCCGGCACCATCGCCGGCGCGCTCGAAGGCACGCAACTCGGCGTGCGCTCGATTGCGCTGTCGCAGGCCTACAGCTACGAGGCCGGCGACATGCCGCACTGGCAAACCGTGGTCAAGCATGCCCCGGGGTTGATCACCAAGCTGCTGGTCGAGCCCTGGCCACCGGGCATTCTGATGAACGTGAACTTTCCCGACCGGGCGCCGGACGACATCGAAGGCATCGAGGTAACGACACAGGGCCGCCGCGACCAACAATTGCTGGGCGTCGAGGAGCGGCGCGACACCTGGGGGACGCCCTACTATTGGCTCGGCTACGCCAAGCGGCGCTCGAACCCCGAACGCGGCACGGACTTGTGGGCGGTCTACAACGGCTGGATCTCGGTGACGCCGCTCAGCATGAACCTCACGGCGACGAACATGCTGGAGCGGGTGAAGGTCCGGCTCAAATCTTGAAGAACTGCCGCCATTCCCGGCGCAACGTCAACGTCAGGTCGTACAGCGGCAGACTTGCCAAACCGCGCCACAAAGTATCCCGTCCTCTTCAGTAACAAGCCCGATATCACTGCCAAAAAGGAGTTATCCCATGCTCTCGTTCTCACGCCGCAATGTCGTCCTGTCGGCGGCCACGGCTGCCGCAGCTTTCGGCCTCGACGGCAGGCTGGAGATCCTGCCCAGTGCCCACGCCCAGCAGGGTGGCGGCGCCACGCCCATGAACCCCAAGGCCTTGAAGCACCACAAGTTCAAGATCGGCAGCATCGAAGTGACGCAGATCTTCGACGGCGCCGTGGAGCGCGACCATAACGCCAGCTTCATCAAGAACGCCTCCGTCGACGACACCAAGGCGGCGCTGAAGGCCGCTGGCCTGCCCGAGGCCAAGGTGCCCAACACCTACACGATCACCGTCGTCAAGCTCGGCAACCGTACGGTGATGTTCGATTCAGGCAACGGCTTCGCCGGGCGTCCGAACACCGGCCTGCTCGAGGACGGCATGAAAGACGCCGGCATCGATCCGACGAAGATAAATTCCATCCTGGTCACCCATTTCCATCCGGACCATATTTCGGGTCTGGTGGCCAAGGACGGCTCCCAGGTGTTCGGCCAGACCGAAATCATCATGCCGGAGACGGAGTACAAGTACTGGACCGACCCGCTGGTCGTCGCGACGCTCCCCGAAGCCCGCCAAGCGCTGGCCAAGCGCATCCAGTTGACCTTCCCGACCTGGACCAACATCCGTCAGGTCAAAGCGGACACTGAGGTGGTTGCCGGCATTCGGTCGGTGGCCACCAACGGCCACACACCCGGCCACACCAGCTATCATCTGTCATCCGGCGATCAGCAGCTGATGGTGCTTGGCGACGTCACCAATATTCCGGCCATCAACCTGCGCAATCCCGGCTGGCACATCGGTTTCGATCAGGATGCCAAGCAGGCCGAGGAAACGCGGCGCAAGACCTTCGATCGGGCCATCGCCGACAAGATCGTGTGCACGGGCTATCACTGGGGCATGCCGGGTGCCGGCACCGTTGCGAAGGATGGCAAGGGATACGTGCTGACGCCGGTGGGTTGAGAGACAGCTGCATTTAATGAGCCGGGGACGGCAACGTCCTCGGTGCAATGCTGCGTTGCGCAAACCGGCGCTGGCCGGGATTGCGAGCAGGATCGCGCGCCTGTATGCAATGCGTGTCAAATTGAGTCGCCGGCTCGCAATCTACCCAGCTAGGCTCGTTGGATTGCCGAAAGTTCGCGCCTGTCTCAATTCTGATTGCTTCACCATATTATGGAACAGATCGCTGAACTCCTGGGTTGATTAAGACATCCGCGAGGTCAATAGCTTAACATCGGGCTCTGCGTTCGGCACGGTGCCCGAGGAATGCGCAGCGCAACAACGGACGATCCGCATCTAGAGAGGCCGATGCATGACACCTCGGGTGAGCCAGAAACGCGAATTTTCGGCGACCGGACCCAAGGTGGCGCGTCAGCAGAATCATGCGCCGGTGACGGTCTTGCGACAGATTGCAGCGATCCCTACCCGTCGCTCCGCCAGCGGGGCGATCGAGGTGCTGCTGGTCACCTCGCGCGAAACACAGCGCTGGGTAATTCCCAAGGGCTGGCCCATGCCGGGGCTCAGCGACCGTGACGCTGCGATCGAAGAAGCCTGGGAGGAAGCCGGCGTCCAAGGCACGGCAAGCTCCAAGATTATCGGCACGTTCACCTACGACAAGAGACGGCAGAACGATGTTGTGCCCGTCGTCGTCGAAGTTTACCTGCTCGTGGTCACCGAGATCGCCGAAGACTGGCCCGAAGCCGCCGAACGCCAGCGCGCCTGGTATGCGCCAGTTGACGCAGCGCGCCTGGTACACGAGCCGGAGCTCCAGGTTCTGCTTGCCAAGGTCGCCTGAGGCCTGATCCGAACCCCATCGGCCCCATCCTCCTCTGGACGTGACGCCAATCTCGCCGCTTAATGCGGCGAGAGCAACGGGACGTGCCACGAGGAGGCAACCATGGCAGCAGCAGACGGGGCCGCAGCAGGACTGAAGGGCCAGGAGGCGCAGATCTGCGGCTGGCTGGCTGAGCAGCAGGGCGCCATGCTGGCATTGCTGGAAGAAGTGGTGAACATCGACAGCGGCAGCTACGACAAGGCAGGCGTCGACAAGGTCGGCGACCGCTTCGTGCGCCACTTCGCCGAACGCGGCCTGCTGACCCGGATCGAGCCGCACGAGACCTACGGCAATGCCATCCACATTCGCCTCGACGACAGTCTGTCCAACGAGAAGCCGATCGTGCTGATGGGCCATCGCGACACGGTGTTCCCCAAGGGCGAGGTGGGCAAGCGGAAATTCAAGATCGAGGGCACGCGTGCCTATGGCCCGGGCGTTGCCGATATGAAGGCGGGCCTGGTCATGAACGCGTTTGTGCTGGAGGCGTTCAAGCGCTTCGGTGGCGCGCCGGCACCGTTGGCCGGGTTGATCACCTCGGACGAGGAGATTGCCTCGCCCTCGTCGCGGCCGGTGATCGAGCGGGTGGCGCGGGAAGCGTCAGCCGTGTTCAACTCAGAGCCCGGACGTCCCACGGGCAACGTCGTCACGGGGCGCAAGGGCGGCATTTTCCTGAAACTCGAGGTGTTCGGCAAGGCTGCCCACTCCGGCGGCGCCTTCGAGAAGGGCATCTCGGCGATCGGCGAGTTGGCGCACAAGATCGTGGCGCTGCATGCGATCACGGATCTGAAGCGCGGCATCACCGTCAACGTCGGGCTCATCTCAGGCGGGCAATCTGTCAATACCACCGCGCCGCTGGCCGAGGGCCGTATCGATCTGCGCTATGTGAAACCGGCGGACCGGGCCTATGCGCTCGCTGCCTTCCAGAAGATCGTCGATGGCGCGACGGTGCCGGGCACGACAGCGAAGCTGGAAATCCTCGGCGAGTTCGCACCGCTGTCGCAATCGGAAGGCTCGCAGAACATTTTTGAAACCTACAGTGCCGCGTCGAAAGACTTGGGGCTAACGGTGGCAGGCGAGTTCTCCGGCGGTTGCGCCGATTCAGGTTTCACGGCCGGCGTCGGCTGCCCGACGATTTGCGCCGTTGGCCCGGTCGGTGGCAACGCGCACACGGCCGATGAGTATCTCGAGGTTGCCTCCATGGTGCCGCGGGCGCAGGCCTTGGCGTTGGCGATTCTGCGCTTGAAGCCTGCGGCGTGAGTGGTGAGTGGTGAGTGGAGCGAGGTGGCCGAGATGCAGTTGAAGGGCAAGGCCGCATTGGTCACCGGCGCCGGCAGCGGCATCGGCAAAGCCATCGCACTCGGCTTCGGCAAGGAGGGCGCGCGCGTCATGTGTGCCGACCGCAACGCGGCCACCGCCAAGACCACTGCAGCTGAAATCCGCAGCGCGGGCGGCGAGGCTGCGAGCCTTACCGCCGACGTCGGTATCGCCGCCGACTGCCAACGTCAGGTCGACGGCACGGTTGCAGCCTTCGGGCGCCTCGACATTCTCGTCAACAATGCCGGCGTCGCGTTCCATCGCTTGTTTCTCGACACCACGCTCGAGGATTGGGAGCGGCTGCTGCGGGTCAATCTCACCGGGCAGTTCCTGACAGCGCAGGCGGCAGCGCGCGTGATGGTGGCGCAGAAATCAGGCCGCATCATCAACATGGGCTCGATCTCCGGCCAGCGCGGCGGCACCGGGCGCTCGGCCTACGGCACGGCGAAAGCAGGGCTCATGCAATTGACGCGCGTGATGGCCGTGGAACTGGCGCCGCTCGGCATCGCGGTCAATGCCATTGCGCCGGGCCCCATCCGCACGCCGATCACCAACCACGGCCCCGAGCAGACCAAGGCCTATCTCGACCGCATCCCCGCCGGCGACTACGGCCGCGCCGAGCACATTGCGGCGGCCGCAATCTTCCTCGCCTCTGACGCGTGCCAGTTCATCCACGGCGAGACGCTGAACGTCGACGGCGGCTTCGGCGCTGCAGGCCTGGTGTTCTCGACAACGGAAATGAAGAGCTACCGGAGTGGTGGCAAGGAGTAGGAATGCGTTGGTTTACGGGTGGTCTGGCCGCAAGTACTTGGGGTGGGGCTGGTGGTGACTGGGCGGTGATTTGAGGCGGGACCGCCCTGAGCGGTTGCAGCAAGCGTGGTGCAGTTTGGGTTGTGAAGCAGAAGGGGTGGAAGTTGACGGACCTCAAGCCGCAACCCTAACGTGCGATCAGAACCATGGCAGAAGCACCCCAGAAAGCAGACGACTGGCGCCCGACGCCATGGGCCAATACTCACCGTCGCTGATTGAGCGAGCCGGAGTTGGCGCTTCGGCAGCTGCTCGGTAGGATAGCTGACGGTCGGCGATGGGGACAGACAGTCAAAGTCCACCCCACGCGGAAGTCGAGAGCACTTCGTTGCCATTGCGCCACCATGTGTGGCTTGAAAAACTCAGTATGTATAACTCGCAGTAGGCGTTCGGGTTGCCCGTTTGCAGCGACAGCATGCGGATTTGAGTTGGACACGCCGCTTAGTCAGCCAAGTCATGGTGTTGACCGCACTGACGCTTCGATGACCAATGAGCGCTGTGCATCTGTAATCGATCGGTTCGCTGTGCCAAGAAATCTCGTGCCCGAGCCGGATAACAAAAATGCTGAAAACGGTCACATGAACCTCCGCGGCCGGCTGTTTCGGAGATATGTGCTGCTGTTTGCAGGAATGATTTCTGCGGCACTGGTCGGCAGCGGGCTGTTGGACGCTTGGTTCTCTTATCGTGAGCAATCGGTGTTGCTCGCGCGCATCCAGCAGGAGCAGGCAGACGCTGCAGCCGACAAGATCAGCCGATTCGTCGGCGAGATCGAGAGGCAGCTGGTTTGGGCCACGCAGCTTCCTTGGGCGCCTGACGAAGCGGCAACGCGGCGGCGCGAGGCTTTACGCCTGCTTCGGCTGGCGCCCGCGATCACGGAGCTGAAGATGCTTGACGCAGTTGGGCGCGAGCAACTCGCATTGTCCCGGCTAGCTAGTGACGCCGTCGGCAGCGGGATAGACCGCTCGAAGGAGCCCGCATTCGTCACCGCTTCGGCTCGCAAGGTCTTCTACGGGCCGGTCACCTTCCGCTTCGAATCCGAGCCTTACATGACCCTCGCGCTTGCGGGCGCCCGTCGTGACGCCGGCGTCACGATCGCCGAAGTGAACCTCAAATTCATCTGGGATGTCGTGTCGCAAATCCGCGTCGGAGCGGGCGGACAGGCTTACGTGACTGATGCTTCGGGTCGCCTCATCGCTCACCCGAATATCAGCCTGGTTCTGAGCAATACTGATTTCTCTGGCCAGGCCCATGTCAGGACTGCACTTGGCAAGCTGGCGACAGCGATACTTGGAAAGGAGAACGATGCCGCGCGGATACGGCCCGGCGTTGCTGCGCATTCGTCCGTTGCGGCACTCGATTGGCACGTCTTCGTCGAGCTTCCGGCCGCAGAAGCCTACGCGCCGCTCTACTCGTCGCTCTACCGGTCGATACTGCTTCTGCTTGCCGCTTTGGTTCTCGCGGCGATCGCAGGGCTGGCGGTCGTGCGACGGATGGTGGGGCCGATCGAGGCTCTGCGCGTGGGCGCCGAGCAGATCGGCAGCGGCAATCTCGGACAACGGATTGCAATCAAGACGGGCGACGAGCTGGAGGTTTTGGGCGACCAGTTCAACGCCATGGCTGCGCAACTGGAAGGCTCGTATGCGACGCTCGAACACAAGGTCGACGAGCGCACGCAGCAGCTTGCCCTCGCCAACGCCGCTCAGCGACGCTTCCTGGCGGTTGCGAGCCACGATCTGCGACAGCCGTTACATGCGATGGGCTTGTTCGTTGGGCAATTGCGAGGCTCGATGGACGAGGGCGAGCGCCATCGTGTCATCGAGCAAGCCGGCGCCGCTGTCACCGATTTGAACGAGTTGTTCGACGCGCTGCTAGATTTGTCGCAACTCGACGCCGGCACCCTCACCGCACAGCCCACCGATTTCCCGATTAAGAGGATATTCGACAGGCTGGAGACGACGTTCGCAAGTACGGCGCGCGAAGCAGGGCTCCATTTCCGGATTGTGGCGAGCGCGGCGTGGGTGCGCAGCGATCCGATCCTGCTGGAACGCATCCTGCTCAATCTCGTGTCCAATGCCGTGCGGCATACGCGAAAGGGCGGCATCGTCATTGGCTGCCGTCGTCGCGGAGACGACTTTCACATTGAGGTCTGGGACAGCGGTCCTGGTATTCCCGCCGAGCAACGTGACAACATCTTCAACGAGTTCGTCAGGCTTGCCCCGCGAGATTCTGGACGGCAGCGCGGATTGGGTCTGGGGCTCGCGATCGTCCAGCGCCTCTGCGAACTGCTTGGCCACAGGATTTCCATCGAGTCGATTGTCGGGAAGGGATCACGGTTCTCTGTGAGCGTTCCTGTCGCCGCCAAGGGCGAACCGATGGCGGCGCCACAATCCAACATCACAGGGCTATCACCGTCATTCGAGGGTCAGCTCGTCGCCGTCATCGACGACGATCCATTGGTGCTGGACAGCATGGGTGGACTGCTGCGGAGCTGGGGTTGCACCGTCTCGACGGCCACCGGTGCCGTCGAAGCGCTGACGCATCTTGCAGAGCAAGACCGACCGCCCAACCTGATCATCGCCGACTACAACTTGGCCGATGGATTGACGGGCGTCTCCGCGATCGAGACCTTGCGGGCACGGTTTGGCGGGGAGATCCCGGCGTTTCTCATCAGCGCGGATGCGACGCCGGAGCGGCTCGGCGAACTGCACGGTATTGGATTTCAGCTCCTGCGCAAGCCGGCGAGCCCGGTCATGCTGCGCGCCCTCATGTTGAGCACGATCGCAAACGATGTGAAGCCGGCACAAAGATCAAAAGCCCCTGAGCCTACTTCCTGAATGTCTCTGGCTTCCATCCGCGCTCGTTCGCGGCGATCACAACCTCAGTGCGATTGGCGACGGACAATGCCTTGAGGATCGCAGTGACGTAGGTCTTCACGGTCTGCTCGGCGATGTCCAGCTCCCGGCAGATCGCCTTGTTGCTCTTGCCTTGCAGCATCAGCGCGAGCACGTCGATCTGGCGAGCCGTCAATCCGAGATCGGCGGGCGAGCCCGGCTTCGTAACCGCACGAGGCTGGGTCGCCGCGGCAGCCAGTTGCGAAGGTTCCGGGCCACCGAGCACCTCCGGCGGAACGTAGATGCCGCCGGCCAGGATCAGCTGGATGGCGCTGAGCATCACCGGCCGAGTGCCGGATTTCGGGATGAAGCCGACGGCGCCTAACCGAAGCGCGCGGGTCACACTGTCCCGATCCTTGGTCGCGGACAGGACGACGACACCGATGGCGGGATTGCTCGTCCGGAAATCTTCGAGCACCTCGAAGCCGTCACCGTCCGGCAGGCCCAGATCGAGGAAGATCAGCTCGAGGTCGGTGTGCGCCTCGACGAGGGCCAGTGCCTGCTTGCAGTCAACTGCCTCCAGCACGCTGACACCGGGTCGCACCTCGGCGAGGACGCCCCGCAGCGCGTCCCGGATGAGCGCATGATCGTCGACGACGAGAACCTTCATGTCAGCGATCCTCTCTGGCGGCAGTGCCAGAACGATACTTCAGTCTCAAGACCTGCGGCACCTCTCGTCGATCTCTGTCGAAGAGCACCAATTAATTGACATCACATGATATTTACCACCGCTGCGCCAAGCACCCAACCGGCGATGGTTGAGGACTTCCGGTCAATTTCGCCGCACCGGTACTACCAATAGTTTGTTGTTCAGCGGCCGGCGCAACGCGAGGGCCGATGCATATCTCCCATCGCTAGAACAGACAAACCCACCCGGCCACAAGCACCTGTCGCCGTCAGCCAAAGGAAACGCCATGGACCGCCGCACATTCTTCACGAGTTCCGCCGTATCGGTCGCAGCGCTGGCCCTGTCCTGCAGCGTTTCGCACGCACAGCAGAGTGGAAGAATATTTCGGGTCGGCGTGCTCGTGAACCGCAGCGCCGCCGGCCCAGAAGCCGAAACACTTCACACCGGCCTGAAGCAACTGGGATACATCGAAGGAACCAACATCGCATATGAGGTTCGTGGTGCCGAGGGGCAACTCGACCGGCTGCCGGGTTTCGCGGCTGAGCTGGTCAACAAGGGCGTCGACGTTATCGTCACCTATGGCGGTCCTCCCACGAACGCGGCCCGCAATGCGACCAAGACGGTTCCAATCGTGTTCGCCCTCGTCGCTGATCCCGTCGCGATCGGGGTCGCGGCTTCATTGGAGAAACCTGGCGGCAACCTGACCGGGGTTACGAACAATGATCCAGAACTTCCCGCGCGGCACATGGCACTACTCAAGGAGATGATTCCAAAACTCTCGCGGGTGGCGATTTTCAGCGACGCAGACATTCCCGGCGCCGATGCGAGCGGCCTAGCGCCAATTGATCGCAGCAATGTTGCGGCCGCTCGTGCGGCCGGCCTCACGCCTCAGGTGCTGAAATTGCGGGGCCCCAAGCCCGATTTCGACGCTGCATTCAAGTCCATGGCCGACGAGGGTGCGCAGGCGCTCGTCGCACTCGAAGTCCCTTCTGTTTTCGCCATCGCCAAGAACGTCGCGGAGTTGGCGATGGCCCGTCGCGTACCGACGATGTTGTGGGGTGGACAAGCGGATGCGGGTGGCCTGATGTCCTACGGAACAAGCTACACGTCTACGTTTCCGCGCGTTCCGGACTATGTCGACCGGATACTCAAAGGCGCTAAACCGGCAGACATGGCTGTTGAGATCTTCGCGAAGCATCAACTCGTGATCAACCTCAAGGTCGCGCGCGAGCTTGGATTGACGACTCCACCTGACCTGTTGAAACGAGCGGCTCGGATTGTCGAGTAGACACTGTCACATTCGAGTGCTGCGGTTCAGTCGCAGCACTTGTGATGTCGGGATCACTCGATCACCTCTGTAGCAAAATCGAACAACGTCGCTGGAAAAGCGAGGCCGAGCGATCTTGCCGTCTTGAGATTGATGACCAGATCGAACTTGGTGGGCAGAAAGTACGGGATGTCGCCCGGGTTGGCACCGCTGAAGATCTGGTGCACGTCAATTGCCATGCGCTTGGCAAGCTCGCCGAGATCGGGCGCATAGGACATGAGCCCACCCAATTCCACGAAATCGCGATATGGATACATCATCGGGAGGCGGTGCGTCGCCGCCAATTCGACGATCAGTGCGCGGTGCGCCAGATAGCTGCCGGCCACCGACACTATGGCCGCATCTGTTTTCTGATCAGTCATTTCGCCGAATGCGCGGCGGAGAGATGCATCCGTCACGTTCAAGAGCATCTTCACCTCCACCGAGGCCCCCGACGCATATTCCTCTTGGCGTTCTTGGGTCAGGTAAGCGATGCGGGTCGCGGCAGGAAGTGCCTCCTGCAGCAATTGAAGGCGCTTGGATGGGATCCCCGGCCCCGCCTGAATGCTGACACCCGTCATATTGCCACCAGGACGTGCGATGACAGAAATCAATCCGTTGGCGACCGGATCTGATGTGATCGCGACGATCGGTATCGTCCTTGTCGCCGTCATCAGTGCTTTCACGAGGTCATTGAGATTAGAGACGATGAGGTCCGGATTGCGGGCAACGACTTCGGCTGCGAACACCGCAAAGTGGTCAGAGCGGCCCTCGGCGGAAAAGCGCTCGACAACGAGATTGACGCCTTCCGAATAACCAAGCTCTCGCAGCACTTCATAGAATCGCCGCACCCAGAACGGTCCTGCATTTTCGGTGAGCTTGTCCGCCGGTATGCCGGAATGGACGAACGCAATGCGACGCGGCTTTTGGGCTTGCTGAGACCGAGCCGTGACGGGAAGCGCCGCCGTCCCGGCAAGCACACCGATAAATTCCCGCCGTCTCATGCATCGACCTCTCGCCAGAAAGGACGAGGCTAACTGACATGGCGCGCCATTGATAGGTCGAGCCGGTACTCACTCGCCCGTGATGCTGACGATCAGGTCACCGTGCCGGGCAGACGTGTAGCGAACGGGCCACTCGAAGGCGGATCATGTCGGACTGGGACTTCCAGAAGTGGCCCAGTCCCACAACGGTTTCTTCGTCCGCATTTCACAGCAGCGGAAGTCGGTGGTCAACGGATTGCAGAGCGACCGAACGGACCATATGGGTCATCAAGGGCCGGTTCGGTCGCTATAAGTTCGGCAGAACCACCCTCAGCTGCGGACATCATCGGCGAGCCACACCGCCTCGTCAATGCCGGGCCGACATGCCGGGCCGGTCGAGGGCCGCTCCTGTGAAGGCGCAACCATTGCGACGCAGCAGACAAGCCCGCGTTTTGGCTCCGGCGATTGTGGCCGTTCGCCCGACTGGCTGGTCGACTGCGCAGATGGCACCGACCGGCCGTAGACCGAGGTGATCGAAGCGCGTACCGTGTCGGGCGAAACCGCACCGCAAGGGAATGCAAGCGCATGTCATCGCTCGACGGCCGGGTGGCCATCGTCACGGGTTCGGCCCGCAATATCGGCCGTGCCACGGCACTGATGCTGGCGCGGGAAGGCGCGAGCCTCATGGTGCACGCCAAAAGCGATCGCGAGGGCGCGGCGGAAACAAAGCGATTGCTGGCCGCGCAAGGCGCCACCGCTGAGGTGCATTTGGCGGACCTGTCCACGGAGGCCGGTGCCAAAGCGCTGGTCGAGGCCACGGTGCAGCGCTTCGGGCGGCTCGACATCCTGATCAACAACGCCGCCATCCGCCGCAATACGCCATTCCATGAGTTGACGCTCGCCGAATGGCGCGAGGTGATGGGCTCGAGCCTGGATTGCGCGTTCCTCACCACACGCTACGCCGTGCCGCACATGATGGCCGCCAAATGGGGCCGCATCGTCTGCCTCGGCGGCATCTCGATGTTCAAGGGCACGCCCGGACGCGCCCACGTCGGCGCCGCCAAGGCCGGCATGATCGGCATGACCCGTGCCCTGGCCAGCGAGTATGGCGCCTACGGCATCACGGCCAATGTGGTGGCACCGGGCATGATCGACACCGTGCGCGGTGGCGCGGCGGGCGCACGGCCCGGCGGCTCAGCGCTGGCCGGCATTCCCATGGGTCGCGAGGGCAAGCCCGAGGAGATCGCGCACATCATCACCATGCTGTGCCGCCCCGAAGGCGCCTACACGACGGGGCAGACCATCGAGGTCAACGGCGGCAGCCACTTCATCTGAGCGGATCATCCGGCCGGCGCACTTGCGCGAGGTCAAGGGACGGCCGCCGCGATCTCGCTATCTGCTCCGATGTGGCAACGCCGGGAGGGTCGGCATCATGCGCTCACTGTGCGCCGTTGTGGTGTTGGCGTGCGCCGTCGTTGCGGTCGGCCCCGAACGCGTTCGGGCGCAGGCGGATGTGGTCGCGCGCGGGCTTGTGGTGGCCGAGGGGCATTGCAGTCGCTGCCACGCCGTTGGTGCCACAGGTGAGAGCCCGCAGCGCCTGGTGATCCCATTCCGTAATCTCTACGTGCGCTTCCCCGTGGACATGCTGGTTGAAGCGCTGCAATCCGGCACGGTCGGCGGTCACGACGAGATGCCGATGTTCGAGCTTGGCCGTCGCGACACGCACGCGCTGATTGCCTATATCGACAGTCTATCGCCACCCGAGGCGCGCTATCTGGCCCCTCCGGCGAAACCGTGACGGTGTCTCAACGCTGCAGCGCAAAACCACTGGCGATGCGGCGAAACTCGGTGCGATAGCGCTCGCGGTCGGCGATCGGCGCCTGCGCGAAGATGCGCCAGTAGCCCCCTTCGCGCGGCAGCAACACCGTCTGATAGAGCAGCATCTCGGCACCGCTCTCGCGCTCGCGCGCCGTGGCCTCGACCTCGATACCGGCGAGGCCGCCATAGGTCACCGCCGTGCGATCGGTGATCTTGACGTCGACAAGGCCGGACAGGCCCATGATCAGCTGCAGCGCGTAGTCCTCGGGCTTCGGCACCGGTCGGCGGTCGAGCGAGGGGGCTACGATCAGCATCGGGCGGCCGCTAACAGCGGCGGGTGCTTGTGGGGCGTCATCCAGCGTATAGGCCTTGGCCGTGCCGAGAAATGAGCCAGCCGGCTTGAAGGGGCCAAGATAGGCCAGCGAGAACAGCGGCTTGGCGTCCGCCGCCACATCCTGGATGCGCGCCGAGGCCAGAGCAGCCTCGATATCGACGGATCGGACCTGACCCTTGTCGATCGAGGCTTTCTGCACGTTGGCCGTGATCAGTGCAGTGACGTCGCCTTCACGGAAGACGACGAAGAATTTGGCGAAGTCGCCCGCGGCCGAGGCTTGCTCGCCTTGAATGTAGACATGCGCATCCGACCTGTTGAGCTGCGCGCGACGCGTATTGGTGACCCCTTTCGAGGCGAGCGCTTCAGGCGTCAGGCCCTTGACCAGCTCATCGTAGGCCCGCCCCGGCATCTCGACGATGACCAGCGATACGCCAAGCCCCTCGTGCATGAAGCCTGAAAAGAGCTGCGCCGGCTCGAAGCCGTCGGGGAGATCGATGGCAACGCGGCTTGCCGGCGCCTGCTGCACGCGCGCCTGACCGGCTTGCGGCACCAACAGCGCCGCGCACCACGCCGACAGGGCGACAGCGCACAGGCGAGCGAGCCAACTCTGGCCGTGCCACCGCAGTCGTCTTGCCATCGGGTTCGCCCCATCGTTATTGCGCTGCACCAAAACTCTGTCGCGACCACTCACACCCAACCCATGCGGCCATTTTGCGGCATGCACGCCGCCTCCATCCGTGGCATGAGCACACAGGGTCTGTGGCCCGGCCCCGCCAGCAACCTGCAGGAGCATGATGGCAGCGATCGACATCGATAAGGTGAGCGCCATCGTGCGCGAGGTGGCGGCGACCGAGGTGATGCCGCGCTGGCGTAATCTCGGCGCAGGCGACATCTCGTCGAAATCGCATGCGGGCGACCTGGTCACGGTGGCCGACCGAGCGGCCGAGGCGGCTTTGAGCCAGCGATTGACAGCGCTCCTGCCGGGTTCCCTCATCATCGGCGAGGAAGGCGTGCATGCCGATCCAACGATCCTGGAGCGCTTTCGCGACGACGCCTATGTCTGGGTGCTGGATCCGATCGACGGCACGCGGGCGTTCTCGGAAGGCCGCGAGCCGTTCGACGTCATGGTGGGACTGGTGCGCCGGGGCCGGCCGGTGGCGGGCTGGATCCTGGCGCCGGTGTCGGGGGTGCTGCATGTGGGCGAGGTTGGCGCCGGCGCCCGACGCCAAGCCGGTGACAGTGCCGGGGAGCCGGTGGCCCGGCGCGAATTGCCAGCGGCACTGGGCGAACTGCAAGGCGTGCTGGGCGTGCAAGGCTTTCTCAATCGCAAGTTGCCAAGTCCCGAGGGAGTCCGCGACCGTTTCAAAGGTTACACGAAGCCGGTCTCGGCGGGTCAGAACTACGCGCGCCTGTTGACGGGCGACGCTGATTTCCTGATCAATTTCTTGACCTTGCCGTGGGACCACATGGCTGGCCTCGCCATCACGGAGGCTGCGGGCATGTTTGCGCGCCGACACGACGGCGCACATTTCGATCCGCTGGATACCATGGGTGGCGTCCTGGTGGCGCCGGATGCGGCGAGCTGGCGTGAAATCCTGGCGCTGCTGGTGCCGCACGCTAAGCGTTAGGGGCAACTGACAAGCGGAAGGTAGCCGGATGACCGCCATGCAAAACCTCGACATCAAAGCCATCGCGCGCCTCATCGAGCAGGTCGCCGCCGCCGAAGCGATGCCGCACTGGCGCAATCTCGCAGCCGGCGACATCGTCGAGAAGAACGGACCTGACGACGTTGTGACCGTCGCTGATAAAGCGGTCGAGCGCGTGTTGACCCGGCAGCTGGCGGCGCTGCTTCCAGGCTCTGATGTGGTCGGCGAAGAAGCCGTGCATGCCGATCCCGGTTTGCTCGCGCGCTTGCGCCAACCGGGCATGGTGTGGGTGATCGACCCGATCGACGGCACCAGCGCTTTCGCCAGGGGCGAGGCGGGCTTCGCGGTCATGGTGGCACTCATTGTCGACGGCGATCCTGTTGCGGGCTTCCTGCACGCGCCGGCCCTCGGCCAGACGACCTACGCCATGCGCGGCGAAGGTGCGTGGCAAGGCCCGTCGCAGGCGACGGCGGTGCGCTTGCCGCGACCCGCAGCCGCGACCGGGCTCAGCGACCTGGTCGGCATCGTCGGCACGCGCGCCTTCAGCGACGCTCGCCGCAGCGCCGTTGTGGCCCAGGCGCGCCACTTCAAGTCGCTCGGTCCCAACTCCGGCTGCGCCGGCATCGATTATCTCGAGCTCGCTGCTGGTCGCGTCGACTTCGCACTCTACTCGAAGTCCGAGCCCTGGGATCATCTGCCGGGCCTTGCCATCCTCACAGAACAGGGCTTCGGTTACAGCCGCTTTGACGGCTCGCCCTATAGGCCCGGCGACAACACGGGCGGTTTGCTGGTGTCCGCCAGCGCCACGCTTCTGGCACCCTTGCGCGACGTGCTGCTCGGCTGAACGCTCAGCCCGCGATCATCACTGGCGCTGGCCACCGGCGGCGGCGTAAGCTCGACCCATCCCAATATCTCGCAGAACACGACAACGGAGGAACCTCGATGAGCTTCACCATGAATGGACGCTGCGCCCTGGTCACTGGCGGCAGCAAAGGCCTTGGCCTCGCCATTGCCGAGACCTTCGCCAAGGCCGGCGCCCACGTCGCCATCACCGCGCGCGACCCGGCGGTCCTGGAGCAGGCCCGCGCCAGGATCGCCGCCGTCTCCAAAGGCAAGGTGATTGCGGTTGCCGGCGACATCGGCAAGGCCGCGGATTGCACGCGCGTCTTCAAGGCGGCAGAAGCCGGACTTGGCCAGATCGATGTCATCGTCAACAATGCCGGCACCTCGCAACGCGGCGCCTTCGAGAGCATCTCGGACGAGCTGTGGCAGTCGGACCTTGACCTGAAGCTGTTTGCCGCCATCCGTCTGTCGCGGCTGGCCTTGCCGGGCATGAAGGCGCGCCGCTTCGGCCGCATCATCAACGTGCTGAATACAGGTGCCAAGGCGCCACCTGCCGAAGGCGCACCGACCGCCGTGTCGCGTGCCGCCGGCATGGCACTCACCAAGGTGCTGGCCGGTGAAGGCGCCAAGCACAACGTGCTGGTCAACGGCTTGCTGGTCGGGCGCATCGAAAGCGACCAGTGGGTGCGCCGGCACAGTGCCGACCAGGCCAAAGGCAACAATCAGACGCTGGAAACCTATTACGCCGACATGGGCAAGTCGCTGCCGATGGGCCGCCTCGGCACGGCGCAGGAATTCGCCAATGCAGCGTTGTTCCTGGCCTCCGACGCGGGCTCCTACATCACCGGCACGGCGATCAACGTCGACGGCGGTTTGTGCCCGGTGGTGTGAGGTGCGAGGCAATAGGCAATAGGCAATAGGCAATAGGCAATAGGGGAAAGGCGCATTTGTAGGTCGGGTCAAGCCGGAGCGAAGCGCAGGCGCGACCCGACAACTTCTCTTGTGGGCACTGGGGTCAGACCCCTGACACGCGACGCTGCAAATGACCTGCTGACGCAATCGTCAGGGGTCTGACCCCGACGGACTCGCCGGACTCGCTGCGCTCCGGCTTGACCCGACCTAAGGCCTGCATCGGCGGCGCAGAAGTCGCCTGACACGTACCGTTTGCGCAAGTGGCCGCGTGTCAGGCTTGGTGCTAGCTTTGGCCGGCAAGTGAGCCGAAACGCGTTGTCGCGCTCGAGCATAGTGGCGGACCTTCAACCCCGGCCAAGGAGACCCAGAAATGGCTGATGAGCTGACTGCCGATCCTGCACGTGCTGCCGAAGACCCGCCGCACGTGACCCAAGTCGATATCGATCAGCGCGTGTTCGACCTCTACGACGAGTATTGCCACGGGCGCATGGACCGGCGCGAATTTCTCGCCCGCGCCGCGGTCGTGACGACAGGTGGCCTCGCCATGGCGCAGGCGCTGCTGCCACACTATGCGCAAGCGCAGACGATTTCGTTCACCGATGCGCGCATCAAGGCGAGATACGTCAGCTATCCGTCGCCGGGCGGCACCTCGGGCACCATGCGCGGCTACCTCGTGCAGCCGAGTGGCGCGGGACCGTTCCCGGCGGTGCTGGTGATCCACGAGAACCGCGGGCTCAACCCCTATATCGAGGACGTCGCCCGCCGGGCGGCAACCGAGGGCTTTCTGGCACTGGCCCCCGACGGCTTGTCGCCGGTCGGTGGCTATCCGGGCAACGATGACGACGGGCGCGCGCTACAGGCAGGTCTCGACCAGGGCAAGCTGCGCACCGACATGCTCAACAGCGCCCGCTTCCTGAATTCACATGCGCTCTCTACTGGCAAGCTTGGCGTCACGGGCTTCTGCTGGGGTGGCACGGCCACCAACTTTCTGGCCGTAACGCTCGGCGCCGAAATGGCCGCTGGGGTACCGTTCTACGGCGCTGCCGCCGAGACGGCACGCGTGCCCGACATCAAGGCGCCGCTGCTCATTCACTATGCCGAGAACGACGAGCGCATCAACGCCATGTGGCCGGCATTCGAAACGGCGCTGAAAGTCGCGGGCGCGACCCACGAGATGCACATCTATCCCGGTACGCAACACGGCTTTCACAACAACTCGACGCCGCGCTATCAGGAAGCGGCGGCGAAACTCGCCTGGGAGCGGACGACCGCCTTCTTCAGGAAGCACCTGGCGTGACGTGGGCATGGCAGATCCAGCCAACGTGACCTGACAACTGGGCGACGCCAAAGCGCGCGGGCTCTCCCTGCACGGACCTGGCAGCACGCGCTTGAGCGAACTAGCAGCTGAACGAACGGACAGAGAGTCTCATGGAGCCGGAAACCTTCGACTACATCGTCACCGGCGCCGGCTCGGCAGGCTGTGCCGTGGCAGCGCGGCTCTCAGAATCCGGCCGGCACCGGGTGCTGCTGCTCGAGGCCGGGCGGCGGGACGACTACCCCTGGATCCACATCCCCATCGGCTATTCCAAACTCTACACGCACGATACCTACAACTGGAAATTCGAGAGTGAGCCAGTCGCGGGGTTGAACGGCCGCACGTCCTACCAGCCGCGCGGAAAAATGCTGGGCGGCACCTCGTCTCTCAACGGCATGGTCTACATGCGCGGCACCCCCGCCGACTACGACGGCTGGCGGCAGCGGGGCTGCGAGGGCTGGGACTACGCGAGCGTACTGCCCTTTTTCCGCAAGGCTGAGGATCAGGAGCGTGGACCCGACGAATTCCACGGTGCCGGCGGACCGCTGAAGGTCTCCGATCAACGCTTCAAAAATGAGATCATCGACGCCGCCATCGAAGCGGCCGTGCAGGCGGGCGTGCCTCGCAATCGGGATTTCAATGGCGCCGCGCAAGATGGTGTCGGCTACTATCAGGCCACGATTGGCAATGGCCAGCGCTGGAGCGCCGCCACCGCCTACCTGAAACCGGCGCGCAATCGGAAGAACCTCGTCGTCACGCCTGAAGCCCACGCGACGCGCCTGCTGATCGAGGGCGGCCGGGCAAGCGGCATCGAGTACCGAACGCCAAAAGGCCTGCAGACAGCCCACTGCCGCGGCGAGATCATCGTGTCGGGCGGCGTCTACGGCTCGCCGCAACTGTTGCTGCTTTCCGGGATTGGGCCTGGTGCGCATCTGCGCGAGATGGGCATCGACGTCAGGCGAGATTTGCCCGTCGGCGCCAATCTGCACGACCACTTCAATTCGTTTTTTGCCTGGCGCGCGACCAAAGCCGCGACCCTGAATGATCTGGCGCGCTCGCCAGTGCAGAAGCTGAAGGCCGGCATCCAGTATGCGCTCGGCCGGCAGGGGCCGCTCTCCGGTTCCAGCACGCTTGCCGGCATCTTCGTGCGCTCCGATCCACGCTTCGACAAGCCCGACCTGCAGTTCAACATCTCGCTCTATTCGATTGAACGGCGGGAACGCGACGGCATTATTCCCCATCCATTCCCTGGCTTCATGATCACGCCCGTGCATCTGCAGCCGGAGGGGCGCGGTCGCGTCAGCCTCAAGTCAAGCGACCCCCTGGCTGCGCCGAAGATCGAGTTCAAATTTCTCGAAACAACCTATGACGTCGAGGCGATGCTCTTCGGCGCACGGCTCTGTCGGAAACTGGCCCAGCAACCGGCGTTGAAACCTTACATCGCCGAGGAGATCGTGCCCGGACCTGCCGTCAGTAGCGAAGCGGATCTGATCGCAGATCTGCGCAGTCGCGGCGTTTCAAATCTGCATCCCGTCGGCACCTGCCGCATGGGGACGGGCAGTGATGCCGTGGTTGATCCCAGGTTGCGCGTGCATGGCGTCAAGGGGTTGCGCGTTGCCGACGCCTCGATCATGCCGCAAGTCGTCGGCGGCAATACCAATGCGCCGTCGATCATGATCGGCGAGAAGTGCGCCGCGATGGTGCTCGAGGATGCGCGATCGGCGTGATGGCAAGCCGTCGCCAGGTCTTCATTGAGACGGTCGCGGCAACGGTCGCACGCGCTACACGCGCCACACCTCACCCAGCCAGCAGGCAGGCGTCGGCATGGCCGCCGCCGCGGTCGACGAGTGGCGGATCCTCGCTGGCGCAGCGATCCGTGGCGCGCGGGCATCGCGTGCGAAAGCGGCATCCCGTCGGCAAATTCTTCGGATCTGACGGCTCGCCTTCCAGCCAGAAGGTGTCCGTCACTTTGCGGCCACCGATCTCGGGGATCGCCGCCAGCAGCGACTGCGTATAGGGATGCCGCGGCCGCGAAAAGATCTCCTCGATGGGGCCGGTCTCGACAATGCGCCCGAGATACATCACGGCCACGCGGTCACACAGCATGCGCACGACAGCCAAATCGTGACTGATGAACATGTAGGTCAGCCGGAACTGGCGCTGCAGTTCGATGAAGAGATTGAGCACCGTCGCCTGCACCGAGACATCGAGGCCCGATGTCGGTTCATCGAGAATGACCAATGCCGGATTGAGCGTCAGGATGCGGGCGAGACCAACTCGGCGCTGCTGTCCCCCGGAGATCTCGTGCGGATAGAGGTCGAGGTGGGTTTCAGGCAAGCCGACGGTGCGGATGATCTCACGCACGCGCGCCTCGCGGGCCGCGCTGTCGAGCTTGGTGTGAATGATCAGCGGCTCATGCAGGGACGCCCGGATTTTCCAGCGCGGATCGAGCGAGGCGCCTGGATCCTGATAAGTGTATTGCAGGCGGCTGCGCAGGCCGAGCGTCTTGTCGGGCCTCAGATTGGCGATGTCGTTGCCTTGGAACAGCACGCTGCCGGCACTCGGTCGGTGGATGCCCATGATCGCCTTGCCGAGCGTAGACTTGCCGCATCCCGACTCGCCGACGATGCCGAAAATCTCGCCCTCGCGCACCTCGAAAGAGACGTCGTCCAGCGCTTTCAGCCAGCCGACGCGGCGCTGCCAGTGATCGCGCACGGGGAAGTACATGCGCAGATCCCGCACCGCCAGCAGCGGCGCGGTCGGTGTGGTATCGGTCACGGGCTGGCCGCTCATGGGCTTGCCTCCTTGACCGCGACGTTGGGATGGAAACAGCGCACGGCATGGCCTTTGTCATGCTCGGTGACGGGAGGGCGGGAGGCATTACAGGCAGCGCTGGCCTTGGCGCAGCGCGGATGGAAGCGGCATCCAGGCGGCGGGTTGATCAGCACCGGAATTTCGCCGGGAATGCCGCGAATGCCACGCTCGCGGCTGGGCAAGCTGGCCAGCAGGCTTGCCGTGTAGGGATGCGCGGGGGCCCTGAAGAAGGCAGCGGCAGGCGCCGCCTCCACGTCCTGTCCCGCATACATGACGACGACGCGATCGCATATCTCGTGCGCCGCGCCGAGGTCGTGGGTGGCAAACAGCACGGCCACGCCCCGCTCAGCCGCAAGCCGCCGCAACAGCTTCAGGATCTGGGCCTGGATGGTGACGTCAAGAGCCGTCGTCGGCTCATCGGCAATGATCAACTTGGCTTCGGTCATCAGCGCCATGGCGATCATCAGGCGTTGCCGCTGCCCGCCGGAGACCTCATGCGGGTACTTGTCGAGGATGGCCTCCGGATCGGGCAACTGCACAACGCGCAGCAACTCCAGCACGCGCTGGCGATCCGCACGCCGCCGCACGCGTGAATAGCCACGCCAGAATCCGCTCTCGGCAACGGTGGCCAACGGCGACTTCCAGCGCATGATCTCCAGGATCTGGCTGCCGATTGTGAACACCGGGTTGAAAGACGTGAAGGGATCCTGCGGCACGAACGTGATCAGGCGTCCGCGCACATCACGGGCCAGTACATCGGGATCACTGGTCAACAGATTGCGGCCGTCAAACCAGATCTCGCCGCCTTCGATACGTGCCGCATTGGTCGGCAGGATGCCGAGCACCGCCCGCGCCAGTGTCGTTTTTCCCGATCCGGACTCACCAACGAGTCCAACGATCTCGCCTGCCGCCATGGTCAGGTTGACCTGATCGAGCACGCGCGCACGGCCACTGCCGGTCATGAAATCGACGCGCAGGTCGCTAACCCGCAGCAGCGGCGCGCTCATTCGCGGCTCCTGCGCGTGCGGGGATCAAGAATGTCGCGCAATCCGTCGCCGAGCAGATTGAAACCCATCACGACCAGGAAGATGGCGAGCCCAGGTGCCGTTGCATACCACCAGGCGTCTGGCAGAAACTCGCGACTCTCGGCAATGGTGCGGCCCCATTCGGGCGTCGGCGGGGGCGGACCCAGACCAAGAAAGCCAAGTGCGGCCGCCGTCAGAATGGTGCCGCCCATGCCGATGGTCGTGCGCACGATGATCGACGACGAGATATTCGGGAGGATGTGCAGGGCCATGACGCGGAACGGCGACGCGCCGAGAGCGATGGCCGCCTCGACGTAAGTCTCGTTCAGGGCGCCGCGCGTCTCCGCATAGACGAGGCGGGCCCAGAACGGCCAATAGGTGATCGACAGGGCCAGGATCACATTCTCGATCGATGGCCCGAGCGATTGCGCGATGGCGATCGCCAGCACGATCTGCGGCACGGCGAGGAACATGTCCGAGATGCGCATCAAGAGGTCGCTGACCCAAGTGCGGTAATAGCCAGCAACCAATCCGATCGGCACCCCAATCAGGACCGCAGCGCCAACCGCGATGAGGGCAATCGTGATGGTGATGCGGGCGCCGAACAACAGCCGCGAGTAGATGTCGCTGCCCATGCGGTCGGTGCCGAAGAAGTGTCCGGCACTTGGCCCCTTCAGCCGTTCGGCCGGGTGGAACTCGGCGACGTCGGCTGGATGCGTGGCAAGCCAAGGGGCAAAGATCGCAATCAACACGAGCAGCAGAATGATGCTGGCGCCGAAGAGCGCCGTCTTGTCGCTGGCGAGGCGGCGAACGAGGTAGAGCGCGGTCTGCATGGAAGCTTCAGCGCCCCCCGCGCGGGTCGATCATGCCGTGCACGATGTCGACAGCCAGATTGACCAGGATGAAGATCGTCCCCGTGATCAGCGTGAAGCCCATGATGCCATTGTAGTCGGAGCGCAGGATCGAATTCACAGCGAAGAGGCCAACGCCGGGCCAGTCGAATACGCTCTCGACGACGACGGCACCGGCCAGCAGCAGGCCAAAGATCAGTCCGATCTGCGTCACGGTCCCGATCATGGCATTGCGCAGCACGTACTTCCAGATGATCACCCGCTTCGGCAGTCCCATGGCCTGCTCATAGAGCACATAGTTGGAGTTGATGGCATCGAGAACACCGGCGCGCGTGAAGCGCACGATCGTTGCCATCGCCGGGAACGCCAGCGTCAGCACGGGCAGTGTCAGATGTGCGAGGACGCTGCGCAGATTGGTCCAGTCGCGCTGAATGAGGGCGTCGAGCACAAAGAAGCCGGTGATGTGATCGGGTCCCCAGCCATTGACGCGACCTTGCAGCGGCGTCACGCCAAGCTTCATGGCGAACAGCAATTGGAACAGGATCGCCAGCCAGAAGCTGGCGATGGCGAGGCCCGAGACAGTAAAGATGCGCAAGGCGTGGTCGAGGATCGAGTTGCGCCTGACGGCGGCAATGACGCCCAGCGGCACACCAATCAGGGTGGCCAGAATGATCGTCGTGAATGCGAGCTCGAGCGTTGCCGGGACGCGCTTGATGAGGTCTTCCGAGATCGGCCGCTGCGTATAGAGGCTGATGCCGAGATCACCGGTTGCAGCCTTGCGCACATAGCGAAGAAACTGCACCGGCAACGGCTGGTCGAAGCCGTACTCCTTGCGAATGGCCTCGATCTGCGCTCGCGTCGCGTTCTCGCCCGCCAGCGTCGCTGCCGGATCGGCCGGGATGATGTGGCTTACGGTGAACACGATCGCCAGCAGGCCGAGCAGCGTCGGCACCAGCCAGGCAAGACGTCGCAGAATGAAAACCAGCGTGCGCATGGACCCTTTGACTCCTCCCGCCCCGCTGAACGCGAGGCGGGATCCCTAGAACCGGGCCCACGTCATTCCATGCTGGCCCAACGCATCTCCTGGCCATCGCCGATCGGGCAGAACCGGACACCCGTGACCTTCTTGTTGAAAGGGCCGAACCACTTGGTGTTGTAGATGAAGATGCCGCCGGCATCCTCCATCACCATCGTCGCGGCCTTCTCGTAGTTGGCGGCGCGCTTGGCCTGGTCGGTGGTTGCCAGCGCCGCGGTCAGCAGCGCATCGACTTCCTTGTTGCAGTACCAGCTGTTGTTGCGCTGGCCGATCTGGTCGCAGGCATACATTTCACCGACCCAGTTGTTGGGATCGGCGTAGTAGGTCGATTTCCACAGGAACAGCAGGTCGGGCATCTGCTGCTCGTTGCGCATCTTGGTTGAAACGACAGACCAGGGCTCTGCCAGAATCTTGGATTTGATGCCGATCTTCGCCAGGCTCGCTTGCAACAGGGCCGCCGCCTGCTCGGTCTGCTGATAGCCGGCCAGCGCACCGATCGTGATCTCGCGCGGCGGCGATTTCATTTTGGCGAGGTATTCCTTGGCTTTGTCGAGATCGTAGGTGTAGCCCTTCACGCCCTTTGGCGCGCCCCAGATGTTGTTGGGCAGCGGCACGGGATTGCGCGCCACCGAGTCCGACAAGATGTTCTTGTTGAAGCCGTCATAGTCGAAGGCGTGCGAGAGCGCCTTGCGGAAGTTGATATCGTTCATGGGCTCGCGGCCCGAGTGGATGATCGAGTAGAAAATGCGCATCGACTCAGCCTCGGCGACATAAAGGCTCGGCGTCTCGCGCATGCGCTTGATCTGGTCCTGCGGCAGGTAGCCGTCGGTGCCGTGGAAGTCGCCCTTGATCAGGCCGAGCACGCGACTGTTCAGCTCGATCACGGTGCGGAATTCGATTTCCTCGATAGGCTTGGCGCCCCACTTCGTATTCCAGTGCTCCTTGAACCTGTCAGCCGTGAAGCCGATGGCGGGATCATAGCGCTTGAGCTTGTACGAGCCGGAGCCCGCCGCGTTTTTCGACAACCAGGCTTTGCCCCAGTCGCCGTCTTTCTCGTTCTTCTTGACCAGCGCCGTGTTGACGACATGCACCTCGGGAACCACGGCCAGGAAAATCGCCGAGGCCTTGGTCAGGTTGAACACGACCGTATAGTCGTCGGCAGCCTTGGTGGAACCGGGCTGCACGAGGTCGGAAAACAGCGGAAACGACTGGCCCTTCAGGCCCAGAATGCGCTCCATGGAGTAGACCACGTCGGCGGCCTTGATCTCGCTGCCGTCATGGAACTTGGCGCCCTTGCGCAGCTTGAAGGTGTACGCCTTGCCGTCGTCGGAAACGGTATAGCTCTCGGCAAGCCAGGGCTCCAGCTTGGCGGGATTGTCGAGCCAGCGCAGCAAGCCGTCATAGAGATTGACGCGCGAGGCGACGCGGCCGACGTCGAGGATCTGGTGGGGATCCAGCGTGTCGTAGGGGCTGGCGTTGGCGAACACGAATTTGGATTGCGCCACCGCTTGCGATGTCAGCGCCGATGGGCTCATGATCAGGCCGCAGACAGCGGCCATCAGCAGTCTTCTGATGACGAGCATTCAACTCCTCCTTCATGGGTCAACGACACGTTTTCGGGTCCATGTTGGCATAGTCTGTAGCAGACCATACCGGTCGCGATCGCACGGATTTCCATCAGATGTTGAACTGAAAACCGTCGATGATGAAGTCGCGCCCTGTGATAAAGCAAGGCTCCGTCGTGGCGAGGAAAGCAACGAGGTTCCCCACATCGACCGGCGTTCCCACCCGCTGCATGGCCACGCCCTTGATCAGCTCCCCCTCACGGGCGCGGATGACGGCATTGCCCTCGACCTCGGTCTTGATCAGGCCGGGGCAGATGCAATTGACCGCGATATCCGGCCCCAGTTCCTTCGCCAGCGCCCGCGTCATGCCGATGATGCCGGCTTTGGCGGAGGCATAGGCGAACTTGCTCACCGCGGCCGTCACGCCGCCCGAGTGCGCGTTCACCGACGACATCGAGACGATGCGGCCCCACTTGCGCTCGAGCATGGTTGGCGCCACGGCCTGGGCATAATTGAAGCAGCTCTTGAGATTGACGGCGATGGTGCGGTCCCACTCATCCTCGGCCAGTTCCAGGATGCCCTTGGGCTGTGCCTTGCCGGCGTTGTTCACCAGAATGTCGATGCGCCCGAACCGACTGAGCACGGCGGCCGCAATCTCCTTGGCGCGGCGATGATCGGCGACGTCGGCGACGAACGTCTCGCAGGCAACGCCCATGGCCTCGATCTCGGCCTTGGTGCCCGGCAGCTTGTCCTCCAGAAGGTCGACCAGGACAACGTCCACGCCCTTCTGCGCGATGGCATGGGCGCAACCTCGACCGATCCCGCGCGCGCCGCCTGTGACGATTGCGACACGTCGCTCACTCGCTGCCATCGAACTGCTCCTGCTGCACCGGACTGGTCCGCAGACAGTTGAGCATTCCACACGGCTCTGGACAAGACCGATGTAACCGATGAACCATGCACAGGTGACGTGGCGCAACGAGGGGTAGCTTGGTATGGGGTTCCGCATTGGCGTCGACATCGGTGGCACGTTCACGGATTTCTGCGTGCTCGACGAGAGCAGCGGCGAGGTGCGCACTCTCAAGGTCCTGTCCACGCCGGACAAGCCCGGCGCCGAAGTCATCGAAGGCCTGAGCCTGATCGAGCAGCGGTTTGGCATCCCGCCGCAAGCGGTCACTTACTTCACGCATGGCACGACGGTCGGCGTGAATACCGTGATCCAGCGCCGCGGCGCCAAATTGGCGCTGTTTGTGACCGGCGGCTTCGAGGATGTCCTCGAGGTGGCCCGCCTCAAGATGCCGGATCCCTACGATCTCTTTTCCAGACGTGCCGCGCCACTGGCCCCGCGGGAGCGCGTTTACGGCTTGGCCGAACGGACGCTGGCCGACGGCTCCATCCTGCGCCCGGTCGATGACGCCAGCGTCTTGGCAGCCGTCGCCGCGGCCCAGGCAGAAAGTGCCGAGACCATCGTCGTCGCGCTGCTGCACGCCTACGCCAATCCCAGCAACGAGCGCCGCGTCGCCGCGGTGATCGCCAAGGCCGCGCCTGGCCTTGGGGTGACGCTGTCTTCTGCCGTGTGGCCCATCATCCGCGAGTACGAACGCACGGTGACAGCCACGGTCGCAGGCTACGTGCAGGTGCGCGTCGCCAACTATCTCAGCTCCCTGCAGTCCGCGCTCAAGTCAGCGGGCGTCGCCCCGGAACCGATGATCACGAAGTCGAATGGCGGCGTCATGCGCGCCGAGCTCGGCAAGATCCAACCCATCCAGATGCTGCTCTCAGGCACAGCCTCGGGCGTCATCGGCGCCGCGCGCGTCGCAGCCGAGGCCGGCGCCGCAAACGTGCTTTCGCTCGATGTCGGCGGCACCAGCGCCGACGTGGCTGTGATCGTCGACGGCAAGCCGCGCTTCGGCACCGGTGAGATGGTCGGCGAGTTTCCGATCTACATTCCGACCGTGGCCGTGACCTCGATTGGCGCCGGCGGCGGCTCGATCGCCGAGGTCGATGAGCAGGGGGTGCTGAAGGTCGGCCCCGAAAGCGCCGGCTCGACGCCGGGACCTGCCTGTTATGGCCGGGGCGGTACGCGGGCCACCATCACGGACGCCTATGCGGTGTGTGGCCTGCTCGGCAGCGGTGAGCTTGGCTATGGTGCCGTCAGGCTCGATCTCGAACGCGCCAAGCGGGCCGTCGGTGACATTGCGACCCAGCTGTCGCTATCTTCGGCAGCTGCAGCCGAGGCGATCATCAAGGTGTCGATTTCCGGCATGTTCCTGGAGATTTCAAAGCTGTTGTCGCGGCAAGGCGCTGATCCCCGCACATTCACGCTGATCCCGTTCGGCGGCGCCGGGCCAATGACCGCCTGTCTGGTCGCCGACGATCTCGGCATCGACCGCATCGTCGTGCCCCCGACGCCGGGTGTCCTCGCGGCTTATGGCGGCTTGATCGCGGACGTTCGCAACGACTTCGTGCAGACGGTTCTGACCGAGGTCGACGCCAAAGGCGCCGACACCATCGCCGAGGCCGCAGCGCGGCTCGAAGCCCAGGCAACGGCTTGGCTGCGCGATGAGCATGGCCACACCGGCGAGGCGCGGCTGCTGGTCTCGGCCGATATGCGCTATCGCGGCCAGTCCTATGAGATCGAGGTGCCGCTCGACAGCGCCTGGATCACGGCTCGCGACCTGGCCCGGATTACCGGCGCCTTTCACCGCGAGCATGCGCGCATCTACGAGTACGCCGACGAGAAGGCGCCGGTGCAGATGGTCAACGTTCGTGTCGTCGCCCTCGGCACCTCGCCGCAGCCGGCACGGCGCATCGTCACGGCCACGCCACATGCTGCGCAAGCAGCGGCTTCAACCGATGTCTACCTCGCGGGCAGCTGGCGGCAGGCCGGTGTCTTCGACCGCGCCACCCTCAAGCCTGGCGCCCACTTTGCCGGACCCGCCATTGTGCGTCAAGGCGATTGCACCACGTGCATCGTGGCCGGCTTCGGAGCCGTGATCGATACCTTCGGCAATCTCGTCATCGAACGGAGCGCGTGACCATGGCCATCGACAAGGTGACGCTGGAAATTCTGCGCAACCACGCGCGCGCGGCAGCTGAGAGCATGGCCTTCACGCTCTACCGCACCGCGCATTCGACCTTCGTCAAGGAAACCGAGGATTTCACCACGGGCCTCACCACGCCCTCGGGCGAGACGTTCGCCACCCCGACCGAGCTTGGCGCCACCTGGTTTGTCGGCCTCAATTACGGGCCGGCCATTCGTGCCATCGAGCACTACGAGGACGGCGACATCTGCATCACCAACGATCCCTATTCCGGGTTCGTGTGCACGCATTCGCCCGACATGCACATCTGGAAGCCAGTATTCCACGACGGCCGCATCGTCGCCTTCTCGGTCGGGCACATCCACAACACCGACGTCGGCGGCGCCGTGCCGGCGTCGCTGTCGCGCACGTTGACCGAGGTGCACCAGGAAGGCATTCGCATTCCCCCGGCCAAGATCGTGACCAAAGGCGTGGTCAACAAGCAGGTACTCGACATCTTCCTCGCCAACGTCCGCGCGCCCGAACAGACCTGGGGTGATCTCAAGGCGCAGATCGCAGCCTGCAATACAGGCGAGCGCAAGGTGCACGAGATGATCGCCAAGTTCGGTATCGACACCTTCACCGCCGGCATCGAGGATCTGCTGAGCTATGCCGAGGCGCAGGCGCGCGCCATCGTGCGGCGCATTCCGGACGGCACCTACCCGTTCGCCGATTACATGGACGAAGACGCCGTCGACGGCAAACCCTGCCGGCTGGCTCTCGCGATGACGGTCAAGGGCGACAGCCTCGAATTTGATTTCACCGGCACCGACCCGCAACTCGAGTCCTCGCTCAACATCCCAACCGGCGGCGATCAGCGCCACACCCTGATCTGCGTCGGGCTCGTCTATGCGCTCTATTCGCTCGATCCGACCCTGTTCCTGAATTCTGGCATCGCGCGCATCCTGTCCTCGGTTTTGCCGCGCGGCACCATGATCAATCCCCAGTTTCCAGCCGCCGTCGGCATGCGCACGCTATCGGCGCAACGCCTGCAAGGCGTCATCCTCGGCGCCTTCGCGCGTGCGCTACCCGAGACGATGCAGGCCGCCGGTGCGCAGGGCGGCGCCATCATGAACGTCAACACGACCGACAACCGGACGGGCCGCCGCCTCATGGCTGCGATCAATCCCATGACCGGCGGCGCAGGCGGCCGGGCCGCGGGCGATGGCACGGACGGCTCGGGCGCGACGCAAGGCTTCCTCAAGAACACGCCGATCGAAATCAACGAAGCCGAGGTGCCGATCCGTTTCGACCGCTACGGCCTACGTCGCGACTCAGGCGGACCCGGACGCTTTCGCGGTGGCCTTGCCACGGAAATGACCTTCACCGTGTTTGCGCCCAACACGCGGGTCACCGCGCGCAACCGTGATCGCACGGTGTTCCAGGGCTGGGGACTTGCCGGTGGCGGTCCTGGCGCCAATTCTGCCTTCCTGCTCAATCCCGGCGGCAATCGCGAGGTCGACCTGCGCAACACCGACATCCTGAAGATCGGGCCGGGCGATGCCATCTACGTGGCCTCGGGGGGCGCCGGCGGCTATGGCGATCCGCTGCAACGCGATCACGCAGCTGTCGTGCTCGACGTCAAGCGCGGCTTCGTGTCGCTGGAGCAGGCGCGCGACAGCTACGGCGTGGTGATCAAATCCGGTGCTGTGGATACGGCCGCGACGGACGCGCTCCGCGCCGAGATGCGCCAACGCCCAAAGCCCGCACCCAGCGATCCCGTGTTCGACTACGGACGCAATCGCGAGGCTCACGAGGCGCTGTGGACCAAGGCCAACTATGCGGCGCTGACGGACCTGCTGGCGGCCGTCCCCGTGCACTGGCGCTTCTACCTGAAGCACCGCATTTTCGACGCCATGACCCAGGTGCCGGACTCCGAGCGTCGCGGCAACGGCGATGACGTCCGCACCATCTTCCGAACGCTGCAGGCGGAGTTCCCGCAACTCGCATCACTGCAGGCGGCCGAATAGGACATCGAGGAGAGCGGCATGGACATCGATTTTGCGGGCCAGCATGTGTTGGTCACGGGCGCGGCACGCGGCATCGGTCGCGCGATCGTGCAGGGCTTCGCCGCCCGCGGCGCCCGCGTTCATGCCGCCGACATCCTCAATGATGGCCTCGCGGAGCTTGCGTCGCACGTCGTCTGCCAAAATGGCGGCTCGCTCGCAACCCACGCCGTCGACCTCGCCGACAGTGCGGCGGTCGCAGCCCTCGTCGCCGGCATCAACGGCGGTCGCATTGATGTGCTGGTGCATGCAGCGGGCGGCGTCAGGGGTCAGGCGCCACGGCCGATCGACGACGTCACGGACGCCGACTGGCACGCCATCATGGACGGTAATCTGACGGCAGCCTTCAAGCTCGTCCGCGCTGCAGCACCAGCCATGAAGGCGGCCAACAAGGGCCGCATCGTTTTCATTTCGTCAGGTGCGGGTCTTGGCGTCAGTCTCACCGGTATCCAGGCCTATGCCACGGCCAAGGCAGCCGAGATCGGCTTCACGCGGCAGATGGCCAGCGAACTCGGGCGCCACAACATCACGGTCAATTCCGTGGCGCCAGGGTTCATGCCGACCAGTCCGGACTACGTCCGCCAATGGCAAAGCTACACTTCGGAGCGCCAGGCGCAGATTGTCGACGGCATCGCCATGAAGCGCATCGGCGTGCCGGAAGATATCGCCCACGCCGTCATGTTTCTTGCTTCGACTTATGCCGGCTTCATCTCCGGTCAGACCATCTCGGTCAGAGGCGGGCCATGAGCTTTGATAGACGGCGCGTCACAGCATGCCAGCCGACCAGCCAAAGACTTCCAGCGGATCACGACCGCGCCTAGACTGCACCGTCTTTCCGAGAACGCCCGAACTGCGGAGTTGCCATCATGGCCAGCAAACCCAAATCGCCAACGAGCCTGCCCGAGCAACCCGAGGCCTGGCGATGGCCGGAAGAGAAATGGCGCAAGATCGTCGAGAAGGTGCGGGCCGGCCGATCGCTGCGACCGAAGGCCTGGCCGGGTGGTGCGCATACGGCTGTGGCGTTGTCGTTCGATTCCGATCACGAGACACAAACCCTGCGTTGGGGGCACGATTCCCCCGGCCGTCTCAGCGCTGGCGAATATGGTGCGCGCGTTGGCGTGCCGCGTATCCGCAAGCTGTTGGCCAAGTACGACATCAAGGCCTCGTTCTTCGTGCCCGGTGTGATCGCGTTGCTGCATCCAGACGAGCAGCGCGCCAACGTCAAGGAAGGCCATGAGGTCGCGATCCATAGCTGGATCCATGAGTTGAACAGCCAGTTGCCGCCGAAAGACGAGCGCGAGTTGCAATTGCGCGCGTCAGAAACGCTGGAGAAGATCACGGGTGTCAGGCCCGTCGGCATTCGAACGCCATCGTGGGACTTCAGTCCGCACACACTCGCCATCACGCGCGAGATGGGGCTGATCTACGACAGCTCGCTGATGGCCGACGACGACCCCTATGAGCTGCTCGAGGACGGCGCGGCAACCGGCGTCGCCGAGCTCCCGGTCGAGTGGATCCGTGACGACGCGCCGTATCTCAGCATGGACCGCTTCGGCACCGCGCGCCCCTATACGCCCCCCGCGGGCGTGCTGGAAGTCTTCCAGCGCGAGTTCGACAGCGTCCACCAGTCGGGGCCCGGCGGCCTGTTCCTGCTCACCATGCACCCGCACGTCATCGGGCACGGCAGCCGCATCCAGATTCTCGATGAACTGGTCCGCCACATTCGTTCCCATCCCGGCATCTGGTTCGCAACCCACGCCGATGTGGCGCGGCACGTGCGGCGCGAAGCAGGCATGCGGGGCTGAGCGCGACAACGAGCTTGGCCCTGGGGTTCACAACGGCACAACGCGGGAGCGGCTGACCGCCCCCGCGTTGCTGTGTTCGCATGTCGCCGCCCGTTACATTGCGGGCAGGATTGCCATGTCACGCACAGCACCCTTGAGGCCAGCGATCGGGCCGACGGCCTTGGCCGCACCAGTGGCAATATCGATCGAATACAGGTTGCCGGAGGCCAGCAGCCAACCGACGTTCATGCCTTTGCCATCCGACCAGATATCGAACGCGATCGGACCCTCGATCTTGATGCCGAGCGGACCAACAGTCGTCAGGATGCCATCATTGGGCGGGGCCTGCTTGAGGAACATGCCGGTCGCGACATCGATATCGTAGAGCGCGGTTTCCTTGGTGCCGGCGAAGCTGTTGGTGTAGCTGCCCGCCGTGACATTCGGCGTTTTGCCCTTTGCGGCATCGGTCTCGGCATACTTGAGCGCACCGTCGACCACCGCCTTGCCGTCGTCAACGTTGACGCGCAGGCTGAGGCCCGTGCTGGTCAGAATGCGCATGCGGTCAGCGACGGGGTTGAAATCGATGGTGACGGCGGCGCCGGCAGGCAGGGCCTCGGAGAGCTGGCTCTTGGCCTCCCACTTGCCGGTCTTGGCATCGACGATGACAATGGCGCCGCTCGGGGTCACGCCATAAAGCATGCCGTCCTTCGGGCGCACATCGATGCCGACCAGGGTCGCATTGCCGGCCAACGGCACCGAGCCGGTGACCTTCTTCTGCTCCGTATCGATCCACACAATGGTGTTGCCGTCCTGCAATCCTGCCAGTGTTGCAGCACTCGCGGCCGTCGCGCCAGTGGCTACGGCAAGGGCTGCACCCAGCGCCAGGGCGCTCGTCTTCACTGCAAATTCGACACGCATCTCAAGTCTCCGTATCTGCTTGGCTCAACCGTTGAGCTGTCGGAGATACGGGGGCATGGCAGGAGAGTTTCAGGGTCGTTGATTTTTTCCAAGCGACGCCGGTTTTACCGCGGCCGATCACTGCGTCACGGGCAGCAACTTGGCGTGCAGCGCTGGACTGGTCGGACGTCCCGTCGGTGAACCGCCAGCCGGCTCCAGGCTAACGCCGAAGGTAGCCCGCTGCAGCAGGTTGGCATCGTAGCTGGTCAGCTGCTTGCGCGTTGGCCCCAGGTTCTCGTCGACAAGACCGAGCGACTGCGGTGCCGGCCCGAGCTGCTCGGAGGCAATCCACAGCTGATAGGTTTTGCCCGGCTGCTTCTGCGCATCGACCGGGCGCACGGTCAGCTCGCGGGTCTTCAGGTTGATGGTCAGATAGAACGAGGGCAGCACGTCGTCCTTCTGGAACACGGCGACATAGCTCTGCGGCGCGTCCCGATAGACGGTTTCGCGCAGGCCGATCACCATGACCAGCGAGGCCGCAAGGCCAGACGCCGCAATCGCGAGGTTGCGCCACGTCTTGAGGCGGCGGCGCAGTGCCGCGATCTCGACGATGCGTCCGTCGGACGTGCCCGCCGTCCCGATGCGGGCCTCAATCTTCTCGAACAGGCCGGCCGGCGGCTCAGCACCGGGCGTCGCAGCATCGAGCGGCGCCAACCGTTGCTCCCAGTCCCGGATGGCAGCCTCGAGCGATGGCTCGCGCAGTCGACGCGCGGCAACCGCGGCACGTTCGCCCGCGTCGAGTGTGCCGAGCACATACTCGCCGGCCAGTGCATCGATGTCGTCTGCCGTGGTCATGATGTCAGGCACGCCTTGAGCTGCTTCAGGCTGCGGTGCAGCCAGGTCTTGATCGTTGCCGCCGGATGCCCGAACCGCCGGCCCAGTTCCTCGCGCGAATGTCCTTCCAGATAAGCCAGCTTGACGATGTCGCGCTTCTCAGCACCAAGCGCTTCGAGACACGCCTGGAGCCTGGCCATGTCGGCGGCCTTTTCCATGTGCTCTGAGGCCAGCGGCTCCGGATCGCGGATTTCGTGCAAGCCTGACACGTCGTCAATCGACACGGGGACTGCCTTGCGGACTTCGTCCAAGGCCCGGTTGCGCGCGATCGTCGCCATCCAGGTGATCGGTGAAGCGCGGCCAGCGTCGAACGTCGCGGCGTTGTTCCAAATGCGGACATAGGTTTCCTGCAGCACCTCCTCGGCCAGATCCGACCGCTTCAAGATACGCAGGACTATACCGTAAAGTTTCCGGGAGGTCGCCGCATAGAGGGCTGCGAACGCGGCGCGATCGCCAGTCGCAACGCGGCGCATCAGAGACTCGAGGTCGGCAGCACTCGTGATCATTGGCTCGCGGTCTAGTGGTTGCGGCACGCGGCCGACGGTGGGGCAGTCGGTTCGTTTTGGCCGCGACGAGCCTGAGGCTCGCGCCAGCCGGCGGGACAATGCCATGCGGAGGCGCGGTTCCGAACTGAAAAAATTTTGCGCGGGCATGAAACCTTTGCAACCGGCATCCGTACCTCACACCTGACCCGATGGCTTTGCAAGACTGTCGCGACCGATGGCGCAGCTGGCGCGCCCTGGCGTCAGCCTCAAGCACTGCGCTGCAACATGGAACCCTGCCCATGCGCCCACATGAACTCATCTGCCTGACCGTCCTGCTGGCTGGCACGCCGCCCGCTGCCGCCACCGAGGACTATGCCTCCTGGCCACTGCTGCAGAGCACGTTTCCCTCGACCGGCGGCGGGGGCTTCGTCATCAAGGGCTATGATCCGGTCATCACCGGGAGCAAATGCGTGACCACGTTCATGGCCGTGGCGCCCGGCGACAATCCTGCCGTCTATCCGAGCTATATCGAGTTCGAGGCCACGCCAGCGCAAGGCGGCACGCTGTGCGCCAACGGCAAATGGCGCTCCTTCGACGGCACCAGCTCGGGCACCACACCCTTTCGTTTGTTCTTCAGGGACAACGTTTTTCGCGGTCGCGGCTGAGCCGGTCGGGGATCACGATGCCGAGGTTTGATTGGCGCCGCCACAGGCTGCAATGGCCGCATCAAGCTCATCGCCAAATGCGTGCAAATCCTCCGGATCGAGCCGTGCCTTGAGTGCTGCGAGCAACGGCCCGAGGCTCGGTGCGCGAAGCATGCTTGCCGCTTTGATGCACCACGCGCCGTGGAACTCGCCGGCAAGCTCGCGTTCCAGCTGCGCCAAGACACGCGGATCCTGCCTGGCGGCAAGGCCAATCAGGGCTTCGCCGCGAATCTCGGCGCCAAGTTCAAGATCGCTGTCGTCGATGCGTGCGAGGAGGGCTGCCCTGATTGCGGGCGTGTCGACCTCGGTCTGTTGAGCAAGGCCAAACGTCGCCCAATTGCGGACACTGGCATCGACGTCGTGGGTGAGGTCGATCAGTGTTCCTGTCGATAACGGATCGTGCCGGCCGCCGAGCGTGAAGGCGACGGCATAGCGGAGCTGCGCATCGGAGTGGCTGGCAAAGCGCGCCAACTCGTCAGGTGAGCAGACATTCAATTCGCCACAGGCATAGAGCGCCGCGGTAACGACAGTGACGTCGCTGTCCTCGAGCAACGGCTCCAAAACGGCTTGAGCTGGGGCAGCAAAGCGCCGCTTCCCGTCAGAGTTCCCGAAGTCGCGCAGGACATGGGCCGCTGCGCGTCGACGGGCGACCTGGGCATCGCGCGTCCAGGTTGCGCACGCAGCAAAAGTTGAGTGATCATTCCGGTGCCGCAACTCGGAGATGCAGGCCCAATAGCCTTGGTCGTCTTCGAGATCGTCGGCGGTGTGGCAGACGCTGTCGATCAGCGCAAAGACGTCTCTTGATGGCAAAGTGGCCAGCAACTGACGCAATTTGGTCACCACGTCCCAAGTATCCGGTGCATCCGGACCCGACTGGCGTTCGAGTTCGATGACTTGGCGCAAGAGGTCGGCTGCGGTCGCGGCGGCAGGTGAAGCCATCGACGTGACCTCTTGTGCAGGCCGCGGGCCCGCCTCAGTTCGCTTCCATGTGCGGCATCGGATCGACAGGCTTGGAGCCCTGGCGCAACTCGAAATGCACTTGCGGCTGGTCAACGGCGCCGGAATTGCCGGCCTTGGCGATCGGTTGGCCGCGCTTGACCTTGTCGCCGCGCTTCACGGTCAGCGTGTCGTTGTGGGCGTAGGCGGAGACCCAGTTGTTCTCGTGCCGCACCAGGACGAGGTTGCCGTAGCCTTTCAGCTCGTTGCCGGCGTAGGCGACGACACCGTTCTCGGCCGCCAGAACGTCAGTGCCAGCCGGTACGGAGATATTGATGCCGTCGTTGTGCGTGTTGTCGGGGCGGGGGCCGAACCCGGCAATGACCTTGCCCTTGACCGGCCAACGGAAGCGGGAGGCGCCGGAGGCTTTCGGCGCATCGGATTTTGCGGCGGGAGCCTGTGGGGCTGCAGCGTCGGCCGCTGGCGCATCGGTGGCGGTGCCGGGGTTGAGCGCGGCAACACGCTGGTTCTCAGGCGCGGCGGGGGCGCCAGCCTGCGGCGCATTGATGATCGTTGGGCGGGCGCCACCGGCCGGTTTCTTGGCCGCAGGAGCGCTTGGCGCCTCCGGTGCGGCGGCAACGACGGGGGGCGCGGCGGCAGCAGGCGCTCCCGGCGCACCGGGAACCTTCAAGACCGTGCCAGGTCGAACCTTGCCGGGATCGGTGATGCCGTTGATCGACTGCAGGTCGTCGGGCTTCACCTTGTGGCGGCGGGCGATGGCATAGATCGAGTCACCCTGGGCCACCGTGTAGCTGCCGGTCCAATCGGATGGCGGTGTGGCCGGGGCAGCCGGTGTGGCGGCACGGACCGGTGGTGCCGGCGCCGCGGGGGCTGCAGCAGTGACCGGCGCGGCCGGAGCTGCAGCAGGACGGGCGGCGACGGCGCGCTTGCCAGCCGGCAGCACGATCTTTTGGCCGGGGCGGATGGCCGGGTTGGTCAGGTTGTTGAGCGTCATGAGCTCGGAGATCGCGACGCGGTGGCGCTTGGCAATGCCATAGAGCGTATCGCCCTGGGCGACCTCGATCGTCTCGCCCGGCGTCGTGGCGATGGTGGGGACCTGCCGGCCGGCGGTGGCCGGAGCGGGGGCGGTGGGGGCCGCGGGTGCTGCAGGCGCGCGAGCGGCGGGTGGCGCCAGCGGGCGGGCGCGGGCCGCCGGCGGCGGAGCGGTGGTGCCAGGCTCAGGACGCGCAACGGGATCGGGCAGACCCGAGAGGCGAACCGCCGGCTCGCGGGCTCCTGGCGGCGGCGTATAAGGCGCGCCACCGGCTGGGCGATCATATCCAGGGTCGGATTCGACGGGGATGCCGGCGTTGTTGCGGCGAATGGGTTCGCTTGGCGTCGGTGCGCCGGCGACGGCGGTTCGGGCATTGTCGCCGTTGTAGGCGACGCCCTGGGATTCGAAACGGCCGATATCGGTGCTGCAGCCCGCAAGAGACACGGTCACGGCTACGATGGCACCCGCGGCCCCCTGGCGGAAGCTCGCTCCGGACAACTGTACTCGACGCATGGCACGCAACATGTGGACACCTCTAAACCCACGCTGAATTAACCCTCTTTAGGTTAATGCTCAGTTAATGGCTCGTGGGCCCCCTTGGCCGCTGTCGTCCCGCTGCCCTGTCGACGCCGCCGATCCGCACGCAGGACCCGCATCGGCCCCGCAGCCCAGTCAGGGCCGCCGTCGGATCCGGCGCCGACGCTGTGCGGGATCCCGGCAATCGAGATCTGCACGCGAAGCAACCGAGATTTATGTGAACTTCGTATTCTTTGATTGTGGGAACATCGCGGCGCCCGCGCGACGTTTCAGCGGCCAAGTGCATGATGCACAGGTCCGGATAGGCGATCTATGTGCCGGACGTACAGGCGGTTGCACACAGCACCTGAGACAACGCTGAAGCCAAAGCCGGTTGCCAAAGCCGGTCGGGTGCTGCATGGAACCGACGGGATGCAGCGGCCGAATCGGGGCACACGATGAGCGACGACCGTCTCGTCACCGGTGCGAAGAAGGAAGCGGACGCCTTTGAGGCGACCATCCGGCCGCAGTCGCTCGACGACTTCACGGGCCAGGAGCAGGCACGCGCCAATCTCAAGGTGTTCATCCAGGCGGCCCGCGCCCGCGGCGATGCGCTGGATCACGTGCTGTTCGCCGGACCACCGGGCCTCGGCAAGACGACGTTGGCGCAGATCATGGCCAAGGAGATGGGCGTCGGGTTTCGCTCGACGTCGGGTCCCGTGATCGCCAAAGCAGGCGACCTGGCCGCGCTGCTGACCAATCTCGAGGAGCGTGATGTGCTCTTCATCGATGAGATCCACCGCCTCAACCCGGCCGTCGAAGAGATCCTCTATCCCGCGATGGAGGACTACCAACTCGATCTCATCATCGGCGAGGGGCCGGCGGCGCGCTCCGTGAAGATCGATCTGGCCAAGTTCACGCTGGTTGGTGCCACCACGCGGGCGGGGTTGCTGACCAATCCCTTGCGCGACCGCTTCGGCATTCCGATCCGTCTCAATTTCTATACCCACGCGGAACTCGAGTTGATCGTCACACGTGGTGCCCGCGTGCTCGGCGCGCCGATGTCGAAAGAGGGCGCCATGGAAATCGCCCGCCGTTCGCGCGGCACGCCCCGCATCGCCGGTCGCCTGCTGCGGCGCGTCCGCGATTTCGCCGCCGTCGATGGGGCGCCGACCATCAACGCGGCCGTGGCCGACAAGGCGCTGCGCATGCTCGAGGTGGACAGCGAGGGCCTCGATGCCCTCGATCACCGCTATCTCACCTGCATCGCCAAGAACTACGAGGGTGGTCCGGTCGGCATCGAGACCATCTCGGCGGCGCTATCGGAGCCGCGCGATGCCTTGGAAGAGATCGTCGAGCCCTACCTGCTGCAACAGGGCTTCATCGGGCGCACACCGCGCGGGCGGGTCATCACGCTGAAAGCCTACAAGCATATGGGGATGACCAGCCCTGCGCGCATGTCGACGCCGGAGTTGCCGCTGTTCGACGACGAGGATGGGACCGCTGGCGGGAATGGCGTCAAAGGCTCGTCAAAGCTTGGCTGAAACGTCCTTCAAAGCCTTGCCGGTCGTCGTGGCGCAGCCGCGCCATCACCTTCTAAGAAGGCCGATATGGGACGTGTCATGTGGAGTCTGCTTTAGGGGTTTCAGCCAGACGGAGATCGCGGCATGATCGGCAAGCTCAAAGGCAAGGTCGACGCCATCGGCGAAGCCCATGCCATCATCGACGTCAATGGCGTCGGCTATGAGGTGCAGTGCTCGTCGCGCACACTGCGCTCCATGCAGGCGGGCGATGCGGTGAGCCTGACCATCGACACGCACGTGCGTGAGGATGCCATTCGCCTGTTCGGTTTCTCGAGCGAGGTGGAGCGCAGCTGGTTCCGGACCTTGCAGACGATCCAGGGCGTCGGGGCCAAGGTTGCGCTGGCGGTGCTCGGCACCATTGCGCCACAGGATCTGGCCAACGCCATCGCGCTCGGCAACTGGGCGGTGGTGGAGCAGGCCCAGGGCGTCGGCAAGAAGCTCGCCCAGCGCATCGTCATGGAACTGAAAGACAAGGCACCCGCACTCACCGTGGCCGGCCTCAATGTGCCGGTCATCAAGGGCGGTACGTTGCCTCCTGGCCAGTCGCCCGCCTCCAATGCGGCAGCGGAGGCGATGTCAGCGTTGAACAACCTTGGCTACAACCCGGCACAAGCGTCGGCGGCCGTCGCCGTCGCCATGAAGGAACTCGGCGACGAGGCCGACACGGCCAAGCTCATCCGCCGCGGCCTGAAGGAGTTGGCACGGTGATGCCGAGGCTCCGTTTCAACGTTCCTGCTTGAAGGCTGCTACCAGGACCTGCATCACCTCGGTGATGGCAGCGGCGCGTGCCTTCGGATCGGTGCCGACCTTGGCGGTTCCGTCCCGGGTGCTGCCAACGTCAGTGCGGGTGCGCACGGGCGCGTTCGGCGCGTCGAAGCCGTGGACGGCGCCGGGATACTCGACATAGCGAATGGTCGGATGCTTCGCCACGAGATCGCGACAGGGTGCCGGCGGTGTCCAGTCGTCGGCGTCACCCATCAGGATGGTGAGTGGCGCGCCCGGCGCCCACGACGCGGTCTCCAAGGGCACGCGGCAGCCCGGATAGAAGGCGATGGCGGCCTTGAGGCGGGGCGCCGCGGCGTTGCCCTGATCGGCCGTCCACAGCGTGCTGGAGCCACCGTGCGACCAGCCAATGACGGCGATGCGTTCGGCATCGATGAAGGGCTGGCTGGCGGCCCACGCGATGGCTGCAGCGGCATCCTCGGCGCGGTCGCGGGGGCGCACATTGCGCACGCCCAGCTTGAGCGTGCAGATTTCGCGGAAGCCGCGCGGGTTGAAACTGTCGGGATGCAGTACGGCGTATCCGGCAGCGACAAAGCGGGCGGCCCAGTCGCGCTCACGCTCCCCCATCTCGCCGCGGCGGTTGAGAAGGCCGCCGCATCCGTGCAAGGCGACGACGAGCGGAGCTTTGGCGACACCAGTGGGGCGGCGCAGATAGCCCTTGATCAGGGCGCCGCGCTGACCTCCGGATTGGAACTCGACAACCTCCGTTCCAGCCGGAGCTTGTGCGCGGGCCGGGGCCTGATCCAGCCAGCACGCCGCCAGCAGTGCGCATAGCGCGACGCGATTGAGCATGCGGATCCTCCTGATCGCCCCACGGGTCAAAAAAAGCAACGGCCCGAGCAGGCGAAACCTGTCGGGCCGTTGGATGTTCAAACGAGGTTGGGTGTTGGCTATAAGCTTAGTTCAGCTTGCCCTTGAGGTCGCGGATCGACTGGTCCAACAGCGTCTGCCCCACAGGGCCGGCGGCGCGTTGAGCCAGAACCTTCTGGGCTGCCGAGGTGGCCAATTCAACAGCCGCGGCGCGCACCTCGGCCACGGCCTGGGCTTCGGCCCGGGCAATCTTTTCTTCCGCGATCTTGGCGCGACGATCGAGCGATTCCTTGAGCGCGCGCTCCGACTCGACCTTCATGGCGTCGGCTTCGCGGCGCGCCTGCTCGACGATGGACTTGGCGTCTTCCTCGGCCTGGCGCTGCTTCATCTGGTAGTCCGCCAGCAGGTCCTGCGCTTCCTCGCGCAGGCGCCGGGCCTGATCAAGCTCCTTGCGAATGCCGTCGGCGCGCTCGTCGAGGGATTTGCCGAGCATAGCGGGCACTTTCAGGTAGGCGAGCAGGGCCAGGAAGCCGAAGAACGACACGGCGACCCAGAATGCCGGATTTTCCAACATGGCTCTCAAGCTCCTCAGGATCAGCTGCGCGCGGCGGCGGCGACGGCCGCCTTGATGTCGCTGACCGACACGTCCTCGCCGAGCAGACGCCCGACGATGGCGCCAGCGGTCTCGGTGGCGATGTCGCCGACGCTGGCGAGCGCCCGCGTCTTGTTGGCGGCGATGCTCTTCTCGGTTTCGGCGACCTTGGTCGCGATCTCGGCGTCGACGCGCTGGCGTTCGCGATCGACCTCGGCGCTGATGCGCTCACGGGTTTCCTTGGCGATGCCCTGGGCCTTACCACGCGCACTCGCCAGCGCTTCCTCGTAGGACTTGAGCGCGGCGTCCGTCTCCGTCTTCATCCGCTGCGCTTCCTCGAGGTCGCGCTGGATGCGGTTGCGGCGGGCTTCCACGACCTGACCGATGCGCGGCAAAGCCACCTTGGAGAGGAACATGTAGAGGGCGGCGAAGGTCACGGCCAGCCAGAACAACTGCGAGGTGAAGAACTCGGGGTTGAACTGCGGCAGGCCCTCCTGCTTGGGGCCTGCACCGGCAGCGGTGACGGCCAGGAACGAAGGCACGGCGAGGACGGTCATTGACTTGGCGCTCCCAATAGCGTCGCGCTCGGAGGGACGACCCACCACGCCCGATGCGCGGTTGGCCATTATGCGACCGCGGCCAGCGCTCGCGCACCGGCCGCAGCCTGCAGTCGAGTCTTGATCGGGTGTCCCTGCGGCAGCGCAGCCGCATGCCGGACCACCCCCCTCATCACTTGAACAGGATGATCATCGCAACGACGAAGGCGAGCAGGCCGAGAAGCTCGGTCATGGCGGCGCCGACGAACATCCAGGTGCGCTGGCCATCGGCCGCCGACGGATTGCGCAGGGCTCCGCTCAGGTAGTTGCCGAAGATGGTGCCGACGCCGATGCCGGCACCGATGAGACCCATGCAGGCGAGGCCCGCGCCGATCAGCTTTGCAACTTCAGGTGTCATGTCAGTCTCCTATGACGAATGTCGTGTTCGGGTTGAGGGTGAAGCGATGGCAAGCGTGTCGGCCGCGAAACCCGTGCCAAGGGAACCAGGGCGCCGGCAAACCGTCAGTGATGCATGTTGAGCGCGTCGTTCAGGTAGATGCAGGTCAGCAAGGCGAAGATGAAGGCTTGCAGGGCGGCGACCAGAAGCTCGAAGCCGGTGAAGCCGATCATGAAGGCTAGGGGTGCCCAACCGCCGAGAACGCCCAGGCCGACAACGAAGCCGGCGAACACCTTGAGCAGGATGTGGCCCGCGATCATGTTGGCGAACAACCGGACGGACAGGCTGATCGGACGCATGAAATAGGAGATGACCTCGATCACGACGATCAATGGCATCAACAGGATCGGTACGCCTTCCGGCGCGAACATCTTGAGATAGCCAAGGCCGTTGCGGGCGAAACCGACCACCGTGACGATGGTGAAGACCAGCAGGGCGAGCGCCAGCGTAACGGACAGATGGCTCGTCACCGTGAACGATCCTGGCAACAAACCCAGCGTGTTGGCCGCCAGGATGAAGGTGAAGAGGGTGAAGATGAAGGGGAAGAACTTCTTGGCCTCGGGCCCACAGATGTCGGTGACCGTCTTTTCGATGAACTCGTAGATCATCTCGGCGGCTGATTGCAGCCGGGTCGGGATCAGGCCGCCGCCGCGCATCGCGTAATAAAGGAACGCGCAGGCGCCGCCCAAGGTCAGCATCATCCACAGCGAGGAGTTGGTAAATGAAATGTCATAGCCGAACAGTTCGAGCGGCACGAGCCGCTTGATCTCGAACTGCTCCAGCGGACCATGTGCCGCCGCGTCGTTTCCGGTTCCCGAAGCCACTGTCGCGTTCCCGCCCTGGTTATTTGTCGTTGTCTTCGGCATCCGCCTTGAGAGCGGTCCCCTTCGGGATCTTGGCATTCTGGCGTTGCGCCGACCGGATCATGTTCACCATGCCGGCGACAAATCCGAGCAACAGCAGCGTGATCAGCAGCAGCGGCGTGGTGCCGAGCCACTGATCGAGAAGCCAACCGATGCCACCACCGACACAAACGCCGACCAGAAGCTCGATCATGTAGCGGAACGCATCAGCCATGCCTTGGCCATGCATCTTCGCCGATTGATCAGGCGCCTGGCGGTTTCCCTGTACCTCCTCAAGCTTGCGCCCGAGGTCTTCCGAACGACGCCGGAACGCCTCACGCTCTTCAGGTGGGATCTCGCCGCGCGGATCCTGGTTGTCCCTGCCATTCGATGACATTGGAGGTCCCTGCCCGCCCGGTGATGACGCCCGCCGTTTGGCGTGTTCATTCCGCGCGCGATCCATAGGCAGGCATGCCGGGGGTGTCAAGAAGCCGCCACAACCTTGGCACAGGGGGCATGGGTGGCGAAAGCGCGCAGGGCTCCGGCATCGGGCTTGCAAGGCGGCCCGCAATGGCACGCAACTTCAGACATTCGTCATTTGCGCTGGGCTGACCCACGGTCCGCCGCGCGGCCGTCGGGCCAGGACGTCCGGAAGGCCCGCCCGTAACAGGCCCGAAGGTTTGAAGGATCGCGCCACCCGTCCCGTTGGCATGGAGGAACTCATGCACCTGTTGGCCGCATTCACTGTCCTCGACTGGCTGGCCGTGGCCAGTCTGGTGGTTCTTGTCGTCCTGATCATGATTGCCGATTCCGGGGCCATGCAACACCTGCGGCGACCCATCGCGGCGACCATGCTGCTGCTCGGCACCATGGTGGCTGTGGTCGTCGCCACCACCAATCCGGGCGACAGTCTGCTGTTCGGTCAATTCGTGGCCAATGCCAAAAGCGAGCCGAAGGCAGCGCGCGGCCGGGCGGCTTTGGGCCTGGGGGACGGCCGCGAAGCCGGTCGCGACGCCTCTGGTCCGGGCGACGGCGATGGCGGTGACAGCGGCGAGGCCTATCTGGCGCTCAATAGCGCTCGGACGCCAGCCGCCGGCACGCCACAGCCAGGCGGCCAAACCAAAGGCAACCGCGGGACCGGGGCCATGCCGCATGGTGCGGGCCTGAGCGGCGATGATCAGGTTGGGGCGGGTGCCAACCGGCGGGATTGCGAGCGCTGTCCCGTGATGGTGCAGATCCCGAAGGGTTCCCTGGAGGTTGGCTTGCCGCGGGACCCGTTGGCACCGTCGGCTGCTGCAGGATCGCTTACGCACGTCACGTTGGCGAACAATTTCTGGCTTGGCCGCAGCGAGGTCACGCGCGCTGAGTTCGCCTATTTCTTGGCCGAAAGTGGTTACCGTCCGCACCGGGGCTGCGTGGTGCGCAACCGCTTCCGGCGCGACTACAATTTTCATTTCAACGGGCTGGAGCAGACCGGCGAACATCCCGCGGTCTGTGTGAGCTGGGTCGATGCCAAAGCCTATGTGGCGTGGCTGTCCCAGAAGACAGGCCGCGCCTATCGCCTGCCGAGTGAGGCGGAGTGGGAATATGCGGCAATGGCGCGGGCCACGACCACTTTTCCGTGGGGCAACGAGATCACCAGTGGACACGCCAACTTCGGCGAGGTGCTGCTGGGGACGACGCCAGTCAACCGCTACGGACAGAACGGGTTTGGCATCTACGGCATGGCAGGCAACGCCTGGGAGCTGGTCGAGGACTGTTTCGTGGCTGATCGCCGTGGCACCCCAGGCGACGGCCGCGCAGTTGACCGTGCGGGCTGCGAGCAGCGGGTCATGAAGGGTGGCGCCTGGTATTCTGTCGCGGCGCACCTGCGGCCCTCGGCGCGCTGGGCGAATCCGGCTGGTACGGGTGGCAACGGCGTCGGCTTCCGGGTCGCGCGAGACGTCGTCGCCAATCCGACCGTGGCGGCGCTGTCCCCGCCGCCTGCCGATTAATACAGCACAGCCGAGTGAGATGGAAAGTCCGACGGCATTTGTTGAACGGCGCCCTTGCTGGCAACGGCTCGGCGGTGTCACACTTCGGCGCAGCAACCGGAGTCGAGCCCCATGCGCACCATCGCCCTCGAGGAACACTTCACGGTGCCAGCCCTGGTGGCACGCATCGACCGTGAGGCCATTGCGCGGCGTGGATTCAGGCCGCGGCGCCTGGCCCCCGGTGCGGTCAACCCGATGGACCTGGCGCCGGAGATCGGCCCCGTGCGCCTCAAGGCCATGGATGACACCGGCATCACGGTGCAGGTGCTCTCGAATACGGGACCGGGGCCGGATCTGGTGGCGGGCGCCGACGGCATCGCCATGGCACGCGAGATGAACGATCATCTGGCGGCGGCGATCGCGCGCTATCCCGATCGCTTTGCGGGTTTCGCCGTGCTGCCGATGCAAAGTCCGGAGGCCTGCGCAACCGAGCTCGAGCGATGCGTGCGCCAGCTCGGGTTCGTTGGCGCCAACATCAACGGCACCACGGCGGGCAGGTTTCTCGATCACCCGAGCTACGACGGAGTGCTCGCGACGGCCGTCGCGCTGGACGTGCCGCTTTACATTCATCCGCATCTGGCGCCGGACGTCGTGCGGCAGGCTTACTTCTCCGATCTTGAGCCGGGAGCTGGACGCGTGTTGGAAGCAGCGGGCTGGGGCTGGCATTCCGAGACCGCCTTGCATGTCCTGCGCCTCGTGCTGGCGGGCACGCTCGACCGGCATCGCAAGCTGCGGCTGATCATCGGCCATATGGGCGAGATGCTGCCCATGATGCTGGCCCGTGCCGACGAGGTGTTCGCGAACGACATCGCGCATCTGCAGCGGCCGATCGGCGAGAGTATTCTCGAACAGGTCTGGATCACCACCAGCGGCATCTTCACGGAGCCGCCATTTCTGGCGGCGCTGCTCACCTTCGGCATCGACCGCATCATGTTCTCGGTCGATTACCCCTACGCGTCCAACGCCAAGGGCCGCGCCTTTCTGGATCGTCTCTCGCTCGCGCCCGCCGACATGGCCAAGCTCTGCCACGGCAATGCCGACCGCTTGCTCAAGCTCGGCGCGAGCTGATCGCGGCGGCGCCGTAGCCGCAGGTCAAGCCTTGCTCTGGCGCGACCCAGCATCCGCGGCATGCCGGCATGAGGGTGCGGTTGGAGTTGTGCCATTCATCCCCCCGACTTGTCTTCCCGGAAGCCGTGCGCAGATCGCGGCGACGTGGCTAATGATGAGCGCTTGAGCGCGTGGCTATCCGGGATCGCTTCACTCGCGGTGTGCCCGAGCCCGACCCAAAAGATCCCGGATCTGCGCACGCACACGCCGTGTGCGTGCTTCGTCCGGGACGACAGACTGTGGGGAGAGGTTGGAGAACACCACCCGCATTTGTCGTCCCGTCCGCAAGGCAAAGTTTGGGGATAGGCAAGCGCTGTTTGCTACCCAGGTGACGCCTTGGCTTAAGCCGCGCCCTGCTGTTGTTCGCCGGGCTGCTGCTCGATGATCTTCTCGGCCGTGGCGAGATCGACGGACACGAGCTGCGACACGCCCTTCTCGGCCATGGTGACGCCGAACAGGCGGTTCATGCGCGCCATGGTCATGGGGTGATGCGTGATCACCAGGAAGCGCGTGTCGGTTTCGGCGGCCATGCGCTCCATCATCGAGGCGAAACGATCGACGTTTGAATCATCGAGCGGCGCGTCGACCTCGTCGAGCACGCAGATCGGCGACGGGTTGGTCAGGAACACCGCGAAGATCAGCGACAGCGCAGTCAACGTCTGCTCGCCGCCCGAGAGCAGCGACAGTGTCGCCGGCTTCTTCCCCGGCGGTTTGGCGATGATCTCCAGGCCGCCTTCGAGTGGATCCTCCTCGCTCTCGATCATCTCCAGGCGGGCTTCGCCACCTTCGCCGAACAAGGTCGAGAACAGGCGCTGGAAATGGCCGTTGACGGTCTCGAAAGCATCGGTCAGCCGCTTCTTGGCCTCGCGATTCAATTGACCGATGGCGCCGCGCAACTTGGCAATGGCACCCTCGACGTCGAGACGCTCCATGTCGAGCGATGCGAACTGCTCGTTGAGTGTGGTCAATTCCTCGTCGGCCTGCAGATTGACACCGCCAAGGCGGTCGCGCTCCGTCTTCAGGCGCTGCCAGTTGCGGTCGACATCGGCGAGCGATGGCATCGGTGTGCCGGCAGGCATCTCGACGAGCGAGAGGCAAGCCTCGGGGGCGATTTCCAGCGTGTCCTGGATCTTACGCGCTTCCTCGCTACGGCGCGTCCGAGCAGCGTCCAGTCGCGCTTCGAGGCGGGCCTTGGCCTCGCGCTCGGTGCCGACGGCGGCTTGTGCCAGCCGATAGGCCTGCTGTGCCTTGCGCTGGGCGCTGTCAGCGGCGGCGAGACGGTCGGCGGCTTCGGAACGGGCCCGCTCGGCATCGGCAAGCTGATCCATCAGGGCGCCGCGCCGCTCTTCGATCACGGCCGGCAGATCGGCGAGCTTTTCCAGTTCCGTTTCGGCCTCGGCCAAACGGCTCGCCAGCGCGGCGATCTGCTGGTCCGCCCCGGCCGAGCGCGTGATCCAGCGCTCATGTTCGGCTTTCAGCTTGGCGAAACGGTCGGCGCGCACCTGCCGCTCGCGCTCAAGGCTGGCCAAGCGGGCGCGCATGTCGGCGACGGACGTGCGGCGATCGCGCGTGTCAGCGTCGATCGTGGCCAGCTCGGCCTCCAGATCCTCGCCATCGGCCATGATTTCGATCGCCGCCTCGATCTCGGCGAGCCGTTCGTGCGCCTCGGTCAAGGTTTCCTCGGCGCGCTGGCGGGCCTCCTCGATGCCTTGGATGCGGCTCTCGGTTTCGCGGGCCTGGCGTTCGATCACGGTCAGCGTATCGCGCACGCGGGCGAGCTCGGCCTGGGTATCGCGCCACAACTGGCGCAGGCGCCGTTCCTCGGACTCGGCCACCCGATGCATCTCGGTGCTGGTGCGCTCAGCGGAAGCGAGATCATCGGCCTCGCGGCGGGCGGCGATGGCCTTGGCCTCAATGTGGCCCAAACGATTGCGCTCGGCCAGACGAATGGCGGCCGGTGTCGGCGCATCGGCGGCCACGACGTAGCCGTCCCAACGCCACAGATCGCCATTGCGCGTGACGAGGCGCTGGCCCGGCTTCAGGAGCGCTTGCAAGCGCCGGCCATCCTCGGGCGCAACGATGCCGATCTGCCGCAAGCAGCGCGCCAACTCGGGTGGGGCCTCGACATGGGCATCGAGCGCTTCGGCGCCTTCCGGCAACGGCGGGTCCGACAGCCCCATGTCAATCCGGCGCCAGTGGGCGGGCGCATCTTCGGAGACTGGCGCATCGAGATCGTCGCCCAAGGCCGCACCGAGCGCCATCTCGAAGCCGGGCGCCACGCGAATCTGGTCGAGCACCGGCGGCAGGCCATCCTCGCGCGCCGGCCGCAGCAATTTCGACAGCGTATCGATCTCGGTGGCGAGCTGGCTGGCTTTCAGGTGCGCCACCTGTGCCGCCTCGCGCCGGGCCTTGGCTTCGCCGGCCACTTCGGCGGCCTTGTCCTCGGCGGCAAGCGCCTGCGCCTCGATGTCGCCGACCTCGCTCATCAGGCGTTGGCCGGTTTCGCTGGTCAGCTTGAGCTTCTGCGCATCGGGAGCGCGCGCCGCAACCTCGCGCTTCTGGGTATCGAGGGCTTGCAGCTGCCGCTTCATCTTGTCGATGTCGGCGGTGCGCTCGGCCTTCTGAGCTTCGAGGCTCTTGCGCCGGGCGCGGGCTTCGAAAGCGCGGCGCGTGATGTCCGACAGCCGTGATTCGCCGGCGCGCAGCGCCTGGTCGGCGGCTTCCAGCTCGCGGCGGGCCGTGATCTCGGCTTCGGCTTGGCGGGTGTCGGCGGCGGCGAGCGTCTGCGATTCAGCTTCCAAGCGCCCGATCGTCTCGCGGGCTTCGGCAATCAGGCTTTCCTCGCGCTCGCGATCGCGCGTCAGCTGGGCGGCGCGGTCTTCCAGCTCGCGCTGGCGGTTGGCGAGGCGTTCCGCTTCCTTCTCGAAGCTCTCCTGCTCGATGCGGATGCGATTGAGGATAACGCCGCGCTTGGCTTCTTCCTCGCGCAAGGGCTGCAAGGTCTCGGCGTACTCGGCCTCCTCGCGCATGGCCGCCGATTCGGCTTCCGTCGCCGCGGCCAGACGGGCCAGCGCCTCGGTCAGCTCCGACTCGGTCGTGGTGACTTCGGTCTGCGCCGTGGTCCACAGCAGATGCAGCAGCAGCGCTTCCTGACGACGGATTTCGACCGACAACTCCTTGTAGCGCCGCGCCGAGCGGGCCTGCCGCTTCAGGCTCTCGATCTGGCTGGTGAGGCCACCCAGCACATCGCCGAGACGGGCCAGATTGGCTTCTGCCGCTTTCAGCCGCAGCTCGGCTTCGTGGCGGCGGGAATGGAGCCCGGCGACACCGGCGGCGTCCTCCAGGATGCGGCGGCGGGCTTCGGGCTTCGAATTGACGATCTCGCCGATCTGGCCCTGACGTACAAGGGCCGGCGAGCGCGCACCGGTGGCTGCGTCCTCGAACAGGATCTTGATGTCGCGGGCGCGCACGTCGGCGCCGTTGACACGGTAGGCCGAGCCCATCTCGCGCTCGATGCGGCGGGAGATCTCGAGGGTATCGGAGCCGTTGAACTCGGCCGGCGCGGTGCGGGCGGAGTTGTCGACGAACATGGTCACTTCGGCGGTGTTGCGGGCCGGGCGCGTGGTGGTGCCGGAAAAGATAACGTCCTCCATGCTGGAGGCGCGCATGGTCTTGTAGGAGGTCTCGCCCATCACCCAGCGCAGCGCTTCGAGCAGGTTCGACTTGCCGCAGCCGTTGGGGCCCACGACGCCGGTCAATCCCTTCTCGATGACAAGCTCGGTCGGTTCAACGAACGATTTGAACCCGAGCAGGCGCAACCGCGTGATGTGCATGCGAAAAGTCTATCCCTGTGCCAGAAGGCCGTCACTGTCGCCGAGTGTCCCATGCTGTACCGAGTCTCGGCATTGGCACAATTCCCAAGGGCCGGGAAAGAGTGAGTCGTCAACAGGTTGGGTTGGGGATGGGTGAGACGAGCGGGGGCAGCCCGCGGCGCCAATACGGGCCAGTTAACGGGCCTGCAGCACGCGTTGGGCTAGATCCCGGATGGTCGCGCAGTGGTAGGACTGCCCGTCTAATGGGATAGCGCGCGGATCCTCATGACGGCGTTGCCATACGCTCGCGGGCGCCTGCGGGCCCGGTGGAGGCGCGCTCGACGAGGCTGACTGGAAACTCGGTGCGGCGGACCACGGGCTCCTTGCGGATGAGCGCCAACACATGACGGGCTGTGGCCGTGCCGATCTCGGCCGTTGGCAACGCGACGGACGTCAGTGTCGGCGTGGTGAACAGGGTGATGTCCAAGTTCTCGATACCGATGACGGAGACGTCGTCTGGTACTTTGAAGCCGCGGGCCTGCAACTCGTGTAGCGCGCCGGCCGCGATGATGTCATTGCCGCCAATGATGGCCGTCGGTTTCGATCCGAGCGACATCAAGGCATGCACACCGAGCTTGCCCCCCGAGAGCGAGAACTCCTGCTCGCTGATCAGGGACGGCGGCAGCTCGAAGCCCGCCTCCGTCAACGCCTTGGCGACGCCCTCGATGCGCTGCGCCATGCGGTCGTTGCTGCGCAGCGGACCACTGATGAACCCGATCCGCGAATGCCCGAGTGCGATGATGTGGCGGGCCGCCAGATAACCGGCGCGGGCATTGTCGAAGCCGATCGAGTCGAAATCCGGGTGGAACGTATAGGTGATGATCACGGGCACGCGACTGTTGCGCAGCACCGACCACGTTTCGCCCGGCCGCTCGGCGCCCACGAGCACGATGGCATCGATGCCGCGCGACAGCAGCGAGCGAATGGCCCGCAACTCATGCGTGACATTGTACTCGTGCGCCGCGACGACCAACTGCAGACCGCCGTCGGCGAGGCCCGTCTGCAGGCGGTGTATCGCCTTGGCGAACACCGCATGTTCCAGTGTGGGCACCACGGCGCCGATCATGCCGCTGCGTCCGGAAGCCAATTGCCGTGCCGAGGCATCGGCCACATAGCCGAGGCTTTCGATGGCAGAGGTCACGGCGGCCAGGGTATCGGACCTGAGCAGATGGGGGTGAGTGAGCGCGCGCGCAGCCGTGGCGCGGGAGACGCTGGCCAATCGTGCGACATCCATGAGGGTCGAGCGCCGCCCCATTGCTGCTTTGCACTTTCCTTCTCGGTGGCTGACGCTCGTATTTCGGGAGTTTGACCAGCAAACGCAAGCCTAGTTCACGATGCGACGGCGACTTTGGCTTGACGACGGATTTGCGGAATGCATTCATGAGAGCGATCTCATTGGCGCGGGGGCTGGATGCGCGAGTTCCGTCAGGCTCTGGTCACTGTCGCGACCCTGGCCGTCGTTGGATTGGCGTGGTGGGCGGCGACGTCGGGCTTTGGCCTGATCAATCCGCTTCGGCTGCCGAGCCCGCAGGATGTCTGGGACGCGTTCCGGCAGATCAACACCACGGGCTTTGCCGGCGCGACGTTGTGGGTGCAGGCCCTGCACAGCATCAAGCTGGTGGCCAAAGGCTTTCTGGTCGCGGTGCTGACCGGGGTTCCACTCGGCCTGCTGATGGGCTGGAGCAAGCGGGCCGAAGTGCTGCTCAATCCGACGTTTCTGCTGCTCAGGCCCATTCCGGCGCTGGCCTGGATTCCGCTCGCCATCGTCTGGTTCGGCCTCGGCGATACCGGCAAGGTCTTCACCATTTGGCTCACCGCGTTCGTGCCCAACGTCATCAATACCTTCACGGGCGTGCGCCAGGTCGACACTGTGCTAATCGCCGCGGCCCGCACGCAGGGCGCCTCGACGCCGCAGATTCTGCGTCATGTCGTGATCCCCGGGGCGCTGCCGATGATCTTCACGGGGCTGCGCCTGTCACTGCAGGCCTCCTGGACGACGCTGGTTGCTGCAGAACTGGTCGGCGCGTTCTTCGGTCTCGGCCGCGTGCTCAACGTCGCTGGCCAGGATATCTTCCCTGGCATGATCATCGTCGGCATGGCGGCAGTCGCCGTGTGCGGGGCGTTGACCACGTGGTTGCTGAGCCTTCTGGAACGGAGGGTCATGCCATGGCGACCGGCAGTCTAGAGCGACAGAAGAATTTCCTCGGTCCGCACGGCACCGAGATCTCCAGCGGCGAACATCGCGTGTTGACCGCCCTCGGTGTGGCGCTGCTGCTCGGCGTATGGACAGCAGCGGCGCTCAGTGGATTGATTTCGAGGAACTTCCTGCCGACGCCTTGGGACGTGGTCTTGCGCATTGGCGAGCTGGTTTATTCACCCTTCGCCGGCCATCTCTATCATGAGCATCTCCTCGCCAGCCTCGGCCGCTTCCTGATGGGGTGGGCCATCGCCGTCGGCATCGGAATACCGCTCGGACTGCTGATGGGCTGGTATCGCTTGCTCGACGAGATCGTCACCCCATTGTTCGACGCCATTCGCTTCGTCGCGCCTCTCGCCTGGGTGCCGCTGGCGGCGCTGTGGTTTGGCACCGGCATCGGTGGCCCGCTGCTGATCATCTTCGTCGGCTCGTTCGCGCCTTGCGTGATCAGTGCCTACCGTGGCGCACGCCTCGTTGACCGCAACTTCATCGAGGCCGGCCGCACGCAAGGCGCCAACAGCTGGCAGATGCTGCGGCATATCCTGCTGCCGGGTGCGTTTCCTTCGATCGTCGCGGGGTTGCGCGTCTCGGCGGGTCTCGGCTGGCAGTCGCTCGTCGGTTCCGAGTTGATCGTGGTCGGCGCCGGCCTCGGATATCTGATGGTGCAGGGACAGGGCAACCTGTCGACCGCGACCGTCATGGCGGGAATGATCGGCATCGGCATTGTAGGTTTTGCGATCGACGTGCTGCTGCGGGCTGCAGAGCGGCGGGTCAGGCGGCGCTGGGGGCAGGCCACATGAGCGACATCGAATTTAGCGGTGTGACCAAGCGCTTCGGCCATGGCGCCGACGGATTCCTGGCGCTCGATCGCGTCGACCTGAAAATCGTCGACAAGGAGTTCATGGCCGTCGTTGGGCCCTCGGGCTGTGGCAAGACGACGTTGATGCGGATGGCAGCCGGCCTCGAATTTCCAAGCTCGGGCCGCGTTACGGTCGGCGCCAAGGACGTCACCGCGCCGGGGCCGGAACGCTCCGTCGTGTTCCAGCAGTTCGCGCTGCTGCCTTGGAAGACTGTGCAGGAGAACATCGGCTTCGGTCTGATGTGCAAAGGCCTGCCGCGCAAGGAGATCGAGACCCACGTCGCGCGCTATGTCGAGCTCATGAGCCTGCAAGGCCACGAGAAGAGCTTTCCGCACATGCTGTCAGGCGGCATGCAGCAGCGCGTCGCCATTGCGCGAGCCTACGTCATGCAGCCCGAAGTGCTGCTGATGGATGAGCCGTTCGGTGCGCTCGACGCCCAGACCCGGATCATCATGCAGGAGGAGCTGATCCAGCTCGCGCGCAAGAATCCACGCACGGTGATGTTCATCACGCATGGCGTCGAAGAGGCGGTCTATCTGGCCGATCGCGTGGTCGTGATGGGCAAGAAGCCGGGTCGCATTCTGGAGGTCATGAACATCAAGCCGACGCGCGAAGCGGAGAGTTGGGAAAGCCGGCCGATCGAGGAGGTCATGGATCTGCCGAGCTTCGTCCATCTGCGCTCGCACATCTGGAAACTGCTGAAATCCAAGGACGCAGGCGGCGCAGGCGATCACTGAGCCGTTGCCGCCTCGTGACGACGAACGACAAGAGAAAACGACATCAGGGAGACGACAATATGTGGAAGGCTCTGACAACGGCAGTGGTGCTGGCCGCCACTACGATCGGCGCGCAGGCGCAGCAGCCGGCGACCAAGATCAATATCAGCGTGCAGCCTGCGCTCTACTCGCTGTTTCCGATCTTCCTTGGCACCGAGAAGGGCTGGTGGAAGGCTGTCGGCCTCGAGCCGACCTTCTCGTCGTTCCCGGCCGGCGCGCCACAGATCGCCGCCGCAGCCGCCAAGACGTGGGACGTCGGTGGCACAGGCTCGGTGCCGGGGGTGCTCGGAGCCTCGCGCTTCAACATCAAAACCATTGGTATCACCAACGACGAGAGCGCGACCAATGCCCTGATGGCGCGACCGGCTGATGCCAAGGAGATCAACGCCGGTCCAGCAGCAGCGCTCAAGGGCAAACAGGTGCTGATCACCATCAACTCGACCGTCGACTACGTGCTGCAGAACTGCCTCAAGAAATGGGGCATGGCACGCAGCGACGTGCAGGTGGTCAACCTCGCGCAAGCGCAGATCATTTCCGCCATGTCTTCAGGAGAGGGCCGCCTGATGGGACTTTGGGCGCCCAACCTCTACACGGTCGAGGAACGCCTCAAGGGCGAAGTGATCTGCACCGGCAAGGACGGCGGCGCCATCGTGCCGGGAAACCTGGTCGTGCGTGATGAGTTCTTGAAGGAAAATCCCGACGCGGCGGCAAAATTTCTCGCCGTGTTTCTGCGGGGCGTGGCGTGGATCAAGGCCAATCGCGCGGAAGCCGTCGTCCTGATGGACAAGTATTACAAGGGTGACGGTGTCACCCTGCCGCCGGCCGCCCACAATGCGGAAATCGACCGCCGGCCGATGTACACGCTCGAAGAACAACTGAAACTGTTCGATCGCAGCGCTGGCGCTTCGACCGTGGATGGCTGGTTCAAGGGGCTGGGTGAGTTCGTCCAGAGCGTCGGCACCATCCCGAGCGTGCCCGAAGGCAAGACTTTCCTCGACGACAGCATCCTGAAGCGCATCATGGCCGACGCCAAGCTGCGCGACTTCGCCATGGGCAAGTAATACCATGAAGCGAAATGTTTGACTCGGCTTCAAGCCCCCTCACCCGGCGCTCTCGTTGTGTTGACCTTGGAGCAAGTTGTGGTGGAGCGCCGGCCTCTCCCCAGGGGGAGAGGCGAAGTCATCGGCCGATGTCTTGCACATGTCCCTCTCCCCCTGGGGAGTGGGTCGGGGTGAGGGGGCTTGGAGCAAGTCGAAGCTTTTGCTGCTTGGTATAAGGCCTTCAATCGAGTGCACCGTCGGAGGCTGGACATGGTCCGGCCTCCGCCATCGAACGAGCCCGCATGACCGTCGTCCACCTCAAGACCGCCGCCAAGACCCCTGCTTCCGAGACCGACAGCGCCCGCGCCGTCGTCGAAGAGATGCTGCAGGCGATTGCCTCGGGTGGCGAGCAGGCCGTGCGCGATTACGCCCGCAAGCTCGACAACTGGACGGGCGACATTCTCGTGACGCCGGACGAGGTCGAGCGGCGGACGAAAGATCTTCCCGCGCGCCTCAAAGCCGATATCGATTATGCCACCGCACGTGTGCGCCGCTTTGCCGAAGCGCAACGCGACAGCGTGCGCGATTTCGCGATCGAATTGTCGCCGGGCGTCCTCGCCGGACAAAAGCTCGTGCCCATCAACGTTGCCGGCTGCTATGTGCCGACCGGTCGCTACGCCCATATCGCGTCCGCCTACATGTCGGTTGCGACCGCCAAGGCCGCCGGCGTCAAGACCGTGATCGCGTGCTCCACGCCCTATCGTGGCGAGGGCATCCACCCGTTCGTGCTCTATGCCATGAAGACTGCCGGCGCCGACGTCATCATGACCCTCGGTGGCGTGCAGGCCATTGCTGCCATGGCACAGGGTCTGTTCACGGGCAAGCCGGCCGACATCATCGTTGGCCCCGGCAACAAGTTCGTCGCCGAAGCCAAGCGCATGCTGTTCGGGCAGGTCGGCATCGACGTGTTCGCCGGCCCATCCGAAGTCGCAATCATCGCCGATGACACCGCAGATGCGGCGATCGTCGCGGCCGACATCGTGGGCCAGATCGAACACGGACACGACAGTCCCGGCTGGCTGTTCACGTCGTCGCGCGCACTCGCCGAAGATGTTCTGCGGCGGGTGCCCGCCTTGATCGCCACCTTGCCACCGACCGCACGCGATGCAGCCGCTGCGGCATGGCGCGATTATGGCGAGGTGCTAGTCTGCGATACGCGCGAGGAACTGGTCACCGTGTCGGACAAATACGCGTCCGAGCATCTGCAGGTGCAGGCGCGCGACCTGGACTGGTGGCTCGCCAATCTCACGAACTACGGCTCACTGTTCCTCGGCGAGGAAACGACCGTCGCCTATGGCGACAAGGCGACCGGGCCGAACCACATCCTGCCGACCAAGGCGGCGGGGCGCTATTCGGCGGGACTCTCCGTGCACAAGTTCCTGAAACCCTTGTCGTGGCAGCGCATGACGCGCGAGGGCTCCAAGGATGTGGCGCTGGCAACGGCGCGCATCTCACGCACCGAGGGCATGGAAGCGCACGCCCGCTCGGCCGACGTGCGGCTGGACAAGTATTTCCCGGGCGCCAACGACGACAAGGGCAAGCCGGTGGAGCAGTAAGCCATGGATGAGGCGAGCACACCACGCAGCGTGCGCATCGATCTCTCGCTGCCGCCTGACATTCCCGAGGCAGGCATCGCCAAGGCCATCGACCTGCTGCGTTCCGGCTGGCTGCATCGCTACGGCGAAACCATGGGCGATGCGTCGGAGGTGTCGCTGCTGGAGGATGAGTTTGCGTCGCTGATTGGAGCCCGCTACTGCGTCGCCGCCAATTCATGCGGCAGCACGATGTTCCTCGCTTTGCTCTGCACGGGCGTTAAGCCGGGCGACAAGGTGCTCATGAACGCTTTCACGCTGGCGCCGGTGCCGGGGGCCGTGGCGCATGCCGGCGCCGAGCATGTGCTGGTCGAGATCACGCAAGACCTGACTATCGATCTCGATGATCTCGAGCGCAAGGCGCGAGCAAGCGGCGCCAAACATCTGCTGCTCTCGCACATGCGCGGGCACAGTCCCGACATGACGGCGGTGAGGGGGCTGGCCGAAAAACTTGGCCTCACGGTGATCGAGGATTGCGCGCATACGATGGGTGCGCGGTGGGCGGGTCAGCCGTCCGGCACCTTCGGCAAAGTCGGTTGCTTCAGTCTGCAGGCCTATAAGCATGTCAATGGCGGTGAAGGCGGTCTGCTCGTCACCAACGACGAGGACATCGCAGCGCGGGCCATTCTCTATTCGGGCAGCTATATGCTCTATGGGCAGCACCGCCGCCGTCCGTCGGACGCCGTGTTCGCGCGCTGGAAGGATGTGACGCCGAACTACTCCATGCGCATGTCGAACCTGGTTGCGGCCATCGCGCGTCCGCAATTGGCCTTGCTCGACGACCGCGCCCGCATCTGGAACGATCGCCATGACCGGATTGCCGCGCGCCTTGCACAGATCAAGGGCGTGCGGCTGCCGCAGCGTCCACAGGCCGAAGCCTACGTGCAGAGTTCGATCCAGTTCATGGTCACCGGCCTCGACCAACAGGCGTTCGATGCGTTCCTGGAGCGGTGTCGTGCACGCGGTGTGTTCCTCAAATGGTTCGGCAGTCGCGAGGCGAAGGGTTACACGTCGCTCTCCGAGCAATGGCGTTACATGAAGGACGCGCACACGCCGCCGCAGACCTTCGCGACCCTGGAACGCTTGTGCGACATGCGCATTCCGCTGAGCCTCACAGTGGAGGATTGCGCTGCCATCACCGCCATCGTGGCGGCCGAACTCTCGGTACGCGCCGGCGATTCAACGCCTATGGCGTCCCCGTAAGCGGGCTGCGATCGGCGCCTGCATGTCTCTGTCTCGGAGAGGCGGTCAACGTCGTCGCGTGAGGCTGCGAGCGGCTCAGGTGCTGCGGGTCGGCGTACGTGGCGCGGCGATCTGGCGGGCGAGAGTGAGCACGCGTTCCGCCATCAGCATGATATCGACGGCAATGAACTCGCCATCGACGATGGCCGTGCCGTCGCCGCGGGCCTTGGCGGCCTGATAGCCGGCGATGATGCGCTCCGCGCGAGCGATCTCGGCGGGGCTCGGCGAGAAGATCTCGTTGGCCGGCGCGATCTGGTCGGGGTGGAACAGCAGCTTGCCGCAAAAGCCGAGTTCCCGCGCGAGTGCGGCGTCGGCACGGGTGGCGGCAATATCCTTGACGTTGGCGAAGTAGGCAGCATCGATCGCCTGCAGATTGGCGGCAGCTGCCGCGGCAACAATGGTCGCGCGCGGAAAGGCCAAGGCGCGTTCAGTGACGGCGCTGCCGGTCGCGACCGTGTAGTCGCCGGAGCCGAAGAACAGCGCGCTGGTGCGCGGGGACGCATCGGCAATCTCGAGCGCCCGCAACAGGCCGCGCGGCGTCTCGATTGTTGCGACGATGTCGATGGGACGATCGCGCGTGACGGCCTGCTCCGCAGCATCGAGCCAGCGCGACAGCGTGCGCAGTTGATCGCCGGAGTCCACCTTCGGCACGAACAGGGCATCGATGCGCGCGACGTCAAGTGTTTCGAGATCAGCCGCATACTCGGCCGTCCCCACCGCGTTGATGCGGACCAATCGCTCGCGACCGCGAAAATCGAGATCGCCCAGGGCATCGGCGATGGCGCGGCGGGCGACGGGCTTCTGCGCGGGGGCGACCCCATCTTCGATGTCCATCACCACGCAGTCACAAGCCAGGGCCGCCGCCTTGGCGATTCGCTCGGGTCGGCTGCCGGGAACGATGAGCATGGAACGGCGCAGGCGCATGGCGGCTCGCTACAGGATGAACTTCGACAGATCGGCATTCTTGGCGAGTTCGCCGACCTTCTGGCGGACGTAGGCGCCGTCGATGTTGGTCGACTGGCCGTTGCGGTCAGAGGCGTCGAATGAGATTTCGTCGAGCAGACGCTCCATTACCGTTTGCAGGCGGCGGGCGCCGATGTTCTCGACGCTGGAGTTCACGGCGACGGCGAGATCGGCTATGGCGTCGATGGCATCGTCGGTGAAGGTGAGTGTCAGGCCTTCGGTGCCCATCAGCGCGATGTATTGCTTGATCAGACTGGCTTCCGGCTCGGTCAGGATGCGGCGCAGATCCTCGCGGGTGAGCGGTTTCAGCTCGACGCGAATGGGCAGGCGGCCTTGCAGCTCGGGCAGCAGGTCGCTTGGCTTGGCGATGTGGAAGGCGCCCGAGGCAATGAACAGCACGTGGTCGGTCTTGACGGGACCGTACTTGGTCGACACGGTGGTGCCTTCGATCAGCGGCAGCAGGTCGCGCTGCACGCCCTCGCGTGAGACATCGGCGCCGACACGGCCCTGATCGGAGCGCGAGCAGATCTTGTCGATCTCGTCGAGGAAGACGATGCCGTTGTTCTCGACCGCCTTCATGGCTTCCTGGGTGATCTGCTCGCTGTCGATGAGCTTGTCGCTTTCCTGCGCGATCAACAGGTCATAGCTCTGCAGCACGGTCATGCGGCGCGGCTTGGTTTTCTGACCCAACGCCTTGCCCAGCATCTCGCCGAGATTGATCATGCCCATCTGGCCGCCCGGAATATCGAAGGAAGGCATCTGCGGCATGGATTCGGCGACCTGGATCTCGATCTCCTTGTCGTTGAGATCGCCGGCGCGCAACTGCTTGCGCCAGGATTCCCGCGTCTCGGGCCGGGAGCCGGCGCCGACCAACGCATCGAGTACGCGCTCCTCGGCGTTCTTTTCAGCCAGCGCCTTGACGTCGCGGCGTTTGGCGTCGCGCACCAGCCCGATGCCGACCTCGACCAGATCCCGAATGATCGAATCAACGTCGCGGCCGACATAGCCGACCTCGGTGAACTTGGTCGCCTCCACCTTCAGGAATGGCGCGCCGGCGAGCTTGGCCAGGCGCCGCGAGATCTCCGTCTTGCCGCAACCGGTGGGTCCGATCATGAGGATGTTCTTCGGCATCACTTCTTCGCGCAGGTCGCCGGTCAATTGTTGCCGCCGCCAGCGATTGCGCAAGGCCACGGCTACAGCCCGCTTGGCGTCGCGCTGGCCGACAATGTAGCGGTCAAGCTCGGAAACGATCTCGCGCGGCGAGAAGTTGGTCATGGCTCAGGACTCATGAAGGAGTAATGGGCCGGGCCTGCCGCGGCCCGCCCGTTCAAACGCTGATAGCACCCCGTCGATGGGTGCGCGACAATCCGGCTTCGCGATCAGACGGTCGTGAAGCGCAGCGTCGTCTTGCCGATCGTGATGCTGTCACCATTGGTCAGCGCCGAAGCTCCACTGAGCCGCGCGCCGTTGATGGTCACCGGGTTCGGATGGCTGTTGTCGCGCAAGGTGAAGGTTTTCTGGCGCGGGTCGCATTCGAGCAGAACGGGCGTGTTGCGCGAGATGGTGCTGTCGCCGAAGTTCAGCTGTACGCGCGCGGTGTCGGCCCGGCTGATGTCGTTCTGGCCGCTGAACAGAGGCAGCGCTGTGCCCGTGCCGGGACCATCGGTGATGGTGAGCAACCCGACCTTGGCATCACCCTTGCCGGCGATGCGCGTGATCGCGTCGTCGGTGTTGGGCGTGGCGGCCCCGGACCGGCCTGGATTGAGGATTTCTGTCTTGTCGCGATCAGACACGGCGCAGGCTCCTATGGGCAAAGGGGGCGAAATTCAAAGGCTTCAAGTTCGCGCAACGGCGAGGCGCAGCAGCGTCAGTCCAATCTTGATCGTGTCGCATTCTGCGAGACGGCGCTTGTCGGTCACCCGCTCGCCATTGACGAGCACCGGGTTGGGCTTGCCGCCATCATAGAGCATGAAGCTGGCGTCGTTCCTGTCGTAAACGATCACCGCATGCTGGACGCGCGAAATCGTCTTGTCGCCGAAATCGAGCTGGATCCGGCTCTCGTTGCCGCGGCCGATCTGATTGCTGCCGACGAAGATGGATCGGGTTTCGCCGAGCCCGTGACCGTCGACGATCGTCAATGTGCCGACCACCGTGCCGCCGAGCATCTGGGTTGGCGGTTCCACGAGGTCCTGGCCGTCGCCCGACCGGCTCGGCTGGCCGGGAATGTGAATGGTCTTCGTCTTGTCTTCGTCGGACACGATCAACTCCCTTTGCTGGAGGTCTCGCTCCACGGAGCAGGTGGTGACTGCCGTCTCGGCTTCAAGCGGCGTGACGGAACGTGAAGCTGACGCCACCCAAGGTCACGACGTCGCCATCGGCAATATCGGCATGCTCGCGGGTCTCGCCATTGATTTGCATCGGATTGGGTTCCGAACGGACCGCCGTGAGATTGTGAATCTCGAAGCCGCCGTCGCGCTTGGCGACCAGGCGCGCATGATGCCGGCTCACGCGCACGTCGTTAATTCGTATGTCGTCCTGCGTATGCCGGCCAATCACGACTTCGGTACGTTGCACGTGGATGCGGCCGAGGCTGCCGTCGAAATCCAGGAAGGCCAGGCTGGAGGCCGGCGATGCGGGCGCCGGTGCACTGCCGGTCTGGGGCCGCGGGGCTTCGGCCGTGGTCGGTGAGGCGGCAGCGGCAACCGGCACGCGGGGGGCAGACTCTGCCGACGGCCGTGGGCGCAGTTCCGTGACCGGCTGCGAGGCAGCAGGGGCTGCCACCGGTCGCGCCGCGAATTTGTCGTCGACTGTCGCCGGGCGGCGCATGGCCCAGATGCCAATTACCGCGCAGGCGAGTGCGAGACCGAGCATGAGGATCGTTACCAGCATGCGCCTCTTTCCTCCAACTCCCGGGTCCTCAAGCGACCGGCACCCTAGCCAGTCCCGGCATTGTGGCTTGTCATGGACCAGAGTAACCGACATGGCCATATCTGATCAACGTTTTGTAACACCCGCTCATGGCACGACTATCCCGACGGGGCACGGGCGGCGACGGCAACCGGCGGCACCACCGCAGGTGCCCGTCCACTGGCTTCAATGCGCTCGTTCCAGGGCCCCAGTAACATGTTGCACAGCGGCATGGTGATGGCGGTCGATGCCAGAGCCACCAGCACCAGTCCCGAGTAGGTCTCCTGGCTGACGATACCGACATCCTTGAACACGGTGACGACGACGAGTTCCATCAGCCCCTTGGTCTGCAGCAGAATTCCAGCCAGCACGCCAAAGGCCGTGTTCTCGCCGGCGAGTCGCGCGAACAGCAACGTTGCCGCCATCTTCACCAGCACGCAGATCACCATACCGAGCCCGAACACGGTCCAGATGATGTCCTTGCTGATGGCAATGTTGGCTTGCAGGCCGGTGTCGAGGAAGAAGAACGGCAGCAACAATAGCGAGGTCGGCATATCGAGCTTGGAGGCGGCCATATGACGGACGTCCTCGGGCAGCATGACGCCGACAATGAAGGCGCCAAGCACGGCATGCAGGCCGGACATCTGGGTCAGTGCCGAGCACACGAAGATGGCGATACCGACCAGGATCATCAGGACGCGCTCGGGCGACTTGGTAGCGACCGCATTGCGCAGCAACGGATTGATGACGCCAAGGCACAGCAAGACAACGGCAACGCCGCCGCCGATGGCCAGCGCGCAGTTCTCGATCAGGCCGCCGGCGCCTTTGGAGAAGGGCAGAATGGCGGCCATCGACAGCCACAGGATGGCGTCGCCCAGAGCCGCGGCGGCCAGCGCCACAGCGCCGATCCGGCGCCGGTTCAGGCCAACCTCGTTCATGATCAGGGCCAGCACGGGGAGGGCGGGCACGGCATTGCACAGGCCGAAGGCGACCGCAAACAGCACTGGGTTGCTGTTCGCCCCCATCACCGCGGGAAAATAAATGGCGACCTGATAGCCGATGGCGATGCCAACGAGCCAAGTCAGCAGCAGGCCACCGGCGCCGATCGAGACCACGGATTTACCGGCGCTGCGAATGACATCGCGGTCGGCTTCCGTGCCGGCCAGGAAGGCGAACAGGCAGACCGAAATGGCAGCCAGGGCCTTGATGCCGTTGGGGACGCTGCAATCGCGCACGCCATCGACCATTTTGCAGGCAAAGAGCAGCGACTGGGTATCCGGCGCCAGCCAGCCCAGGATGGTCGGGCCAAGCAGGATGCCGGTGAAGATCTGGATGGCTGCCAGCGGGAAAATCTTACGCAGCCGCAACACCCACCAGAGAATGAAGGGCACGAGAATGATCAGCGATGCCCCGATGAGCAGCACCGATTTTGAATCAAGTTTCATTTGCCATTCCTGCGGTGGTCGAAGTCCACGCTGGCACAGGCTTCTAACGTGGTCAAATGAAGCTGATTGCTATCGTTAGGCGACGGGGGCGGGGCAACAACGATGATGCGTCACCAGGAGATGCGCCGCCCGGAGACGACACGAGGCGCGCCGTTGCTACGGAGCGCCTCGCGATGTCGTGTTCAGCGTGATTAGGCCGCGGTCAACCGCGCAATGGCCAGCTCAGTCCTGGGTCGGCGGCTCTTCCGGCAGCGTTGGCACCGTGCCGGCCGGCGGCGCATCGGGATCGCGACGTGGTCGGCGGACGGGCCGGCGCAGGAATTCCGGCTGATCGTTGCCAAGGCCATAGCGCTCGCGACGGCGGGGGCCGCCTTCGGCGCGCGGCGCGACGGCTGCGGCTTCCGGGGCGGGCGGCACCACGGCCACCGGCTGCTCATCGATCACCGGTGGGCGGACCCTGGCCACGCGGGGCTCGGGCCGCGGTTCGGGCCGAACCTCCGGGCGGGCCTCGGGCCGCGCCTCATGACGTGGCTCGCGCTCGTCCGGCAGGCGTTCCACAGGTGTGGCGCGCTCGGCCGGCGGGGCACGCTCGACTGGCGCGGCACGCTCAACGGGCGGCCGTTCTGGCTGATAGGGCCGCTCGCCGGCAACACGCTCCTGGGGCCGATCGTGCGAGCGATCCTGGGGCCTGTCCTGAGGCCGTTCGTGCGGCCGATCCTGGGGGGCTGCGTCCGGCTGGTGGGGGCGCTCATAGTCGCGGCTATGACCATTGCCGTTGCTGTGCCGCTCACCCCGATCCTGGCGATAGCCGCGGTCCGGACGGTCGCTGCGGTCACCCCGGTCAAAGCGCTCATTGCGATCCCGATCCGGACGCTGGAAGCGCTGCTCGCCACCGCGCTCGGGACGGTTGAAACGCTGCTGCTGGTCGTGTGGGCGCGGCGGCCGGCCACCCTCGTCGTGCGGGCGTCCTTCATGTTGACGCGGCTCACCCTGCCGGTGCTGGTTAGCCTCGGCCGGGCGCGGCTGATCCTGGCCCGCACGCGGCAGCGGCGGTTGCTCGCCAAGTCCCATATCCTCGGATTGATCGTTATCGTCGAAGTCGTCGCCGCCGTCGCTCATCGACTGGCCATCTTGGCGGAACCGCTGCGGATTGCCGTTTGCCCCGTCCTGCGGCGCCTGCTGCTGGTCACGGTAGGCCATGATGATGCGATTGTAATGCTCGGCGTGCTGGAAGTAGTTCTCCGCCAGCACCGGGTCACCGGTGGATTGGGCATCCCTGGCCAGCGACAAATACTTGGCCGCAATGTCGGCGGGCGTGCCACGGACCTTTACGTCCGGCCCGTTCGACTCGAAGCTGCGCGCGAGCGGATTGTGCCCCCGGCGGTTGTTATTATTGTTATGGCTGCTGTTATTGTTGTTATTGTTGCGCCCACGGCCGCGGCGATGCTGCTGTCCCTGCCTCATGCGCTCCCATTCTCATTTTGGAGTTGTAGTATCAAATTCAGATCTTTCACTGTCGCGTCCGCTGACCGGATTGCCGGTGCCAGCGGTCTTGCCTTCACGCCTTCGCTGGTGAGGTGCGCGAGACTACGATGTTGATTTCTTTGCTGTGGCCGCAAGCTTTCAGCGGGCGGCCTAGCGCTGCGCGCTGTCGTCCCCAATCGAAACCCCGAATGGATGGTTCACATTCTCAATCAGTCCAGTTCATCCCTGATCAGGGACGTCGTTATGACCGGTACTGTCATCTCGGGAAGTGGTGGCACAAGCGGCTTGAACCTTGTGCGGTCCCAGCAGCTCCGCTGCACCGGCTTGCGTCTCTCGCCCATCCTGGTCGCCAAGCGGCTGAACGGCGGAGAGAGGAGCTCAGCCTCATCTTGTTTGGACGGTAGCTGGATCATCAGCCAATTCCAAGTGTTTTTTTTGCCCCGCCTACGCATGATGCCGGAATGCCACACATCTTGGTTTACCAGACAGGTCCTGCCACACACCGCGCTCGGCCCACAGGCTTGCCTGATCGGCCCGCGCCAGCGCCACCACGGCGTCCTGCTGATCGCTGCCGATTTCGACGGCGAGCCATGCGCCGGGGCGCAGGTGGGGCCCGCACTCCGAGAGAATCACACGGTAAGGGTCGAGGCCGTCGACACCACCATCGAGGGCGGTGATCGGATCATAGCAGCGCACATCGATGGCAAGGTGCTCGATGTCCCGGTTCGGGATATAGGGCGGATTGGCCACGATGACGTCGAAGCGGCCCTCGACCGCGGCGAACCAGTCGGATTGCTGAAACGTACAGCGTGCCTGCAAGCCGAGCGTGTGGGCATTGCGAGCAGCCAGTTGCAGGGCAGCGATACTGCGATCCGTTCCCAGTCCGGTGGCCTCTGGAAGCTTGTGCAACAGCGCCAGCAGGATGGCGCCGGAGCCGGTGCCGAGATCCAAGATACGCGGGGCTCTGCCACCGGGCACCCGTTCCTGTTCGATCAGCGCCAGCACGCCATCGACCAGCGTTTCGGTTTCCGGTCGCGGATCGAGCGTTGCCGGGCTGATCTCGAGCTCGAGGCCATGGAAGCTGCGCACCCCCAGGATTCGCGATACCGGCTCGTGCGCCAGACGACGCTCCGTCAGGTTCGCCAGTCGATGGCGCTCCGCCAGCGTCAAGCCGTGTTCCGGCCGCAACAGAACTTCGCCGGGCGTAAGCCCGCAGCAAGCCGCCAGCAACCGGCGAGCATCGAGGCCGGGCTGGTCGAGACCGGCGGCGCGGAACCGGGCCATCGTCGCCGCCAGCGCCGCCCCCAAGGTCAGTGTTGCCTCAGCGGGCATCGCCGGTTTCCATGGCCGCAAGCTGGCTCGCCTGATGCTCGGTGACCAGGGCGTCGACCAGTTCGTCAAGGGCGCTGCCTTCGATGATCTGGGGCAGCTTGTGCAAGGTCAGGTTGATGCGATGATCGCTGACCCGGCCTTGCGGGAAATTGTAGGTGCGGATCCGCTGCGAGCGGTCGCCGGAGCCGATCAGGTCCTTGCGCGCCTGGGCCCGCTCGTCGGCGGCCGTCTGGCGCTTCAATTCGTAGAGCCGTGAGCGCAGCACCTGCATGGCGGTGCGCTTGTTCTGGTGTTGCGATTTCTCGGAGGCGACCACCGTCAGTCCGGTCGGCAAATGAATGATGCGCACCGCCGACTCGGTCTTGTTGACGTTCTGCCCGCCGGGACCGGACGCGCGCATGGTATCGATGCGCAGATCCTCTGGCCGGATGTCCAGATCGAGATCCTCGGCCTCGGGCATGACAGCAACGGTTGCCGCCGAGGTGTGGATGCGGCCGCTGGCCTCGGTCAGGGGAACGCGCTGCACGCGGTGCACGCCGGATTCGAATTTCATGCGGGCAAACACGCCTTTGCCGGTGATCGATGCGATGATTTCCTTGTAGCCGCCGAGATCGTTCTCGCTGGCGCTGATGACCTCGACCTTCCAGCCGTTGAGGTCGGCATAGCGGGCGTACATGCGGTACAGATCGGCGGCAAACAGGGCCGCCTCGTCGCCGCCGGTGCCGGCGCGCACTTCGAGAATGACGCTGCGCTCGTCGGCCTCGTCCTTGGGCAGCAGCTTGACCTTCAATTGCTGCTCGATGGCGTCGATACGCGCCAGGATCTCGGCCCGCTCCTGGCGCGCCATCTCGACCATCTCGGCGTCGGCCCCCGGATCGGCCATTACCGCCTCCAGATCCTCGCGCTCGCGGCGCGCCCGGCGCAGGTCGTTGATCACGGCCGCGATCGGATCCAGCTCTGCGAACTCCTTGGAGAGCTGGACAAACACCGTCTGCGACGGGCCCGCATTGAGCTCCGCCTGGATGGTCTGCCAGCGCTCGATCAGCCGATCGAGCTTGTCCTCGGGAATGCTTGCCATGCTCTGCGGGTTGGAGTTGGTGTGACGTTGCGCCTGTCCCTAAGCCGCAATCCCGGTCGGGGCAAGGCCCCGTTGCCTGCGTCGGCAGGGCGCTGGCTGGCCGGCCAGCTGGACACGTGCCGGCGGCTCAATGTGGAGAAGCAAAAATTGTCCCCAGACTTGGCCGCCCCGACGGTTGCCGAGCCGCGGATTCGGACCGATAGCTGGCAGCACGTGTCCAGGAGGTGGTTCACTCGTGCTTGTCGTCGGCATCATCGTCGCCATGATCGCCGCCACCATCGCTGTGGCCGCACTGGTACTTGCGCCGCAAATCGCGGCGGGACGTGTCGTTTACAGCTTGTCCCCGGACCTGCCGAAACCGTTCGGCTACAAGATGGCATGGCTCGCCATTCGCACCCGCGATAGCCTGAGCGTCGTCGCGGCGCTCGGGCTGATCGAGCCAGAAAACGCCAACTGGGATACGGGCCTCGGCACCGTCTACAGTAGCGAGCTTGGTGAGGCGCGCGTGTTCGTGTCGCCACCTGTGAACGGTTGGACATTGGTCGCCGGCCTCAGCCTGCCGCAACCGCTGGGCAAGAATTTCACCGACAAGGCAACACCCCTGCTGATCGACCTCGGCGCCAAGTTCATCGAGGTGCAGTATTTCGCCTCTTGCCCCATGATCGATTACTTCGCCTGGGCGCGCATCATCGACGGCAAGCTGGTGCGCGCCTACGCCATCGGCGACGAAGGCGTGCTCTGGAACAAGGGCAAGCCCACGAAGGAGGAACGCGCCCTCGGCCTCAAGCAGTTCGAAGTTCGCGGGCCCAAGGCCAAGCGGGGCGACATCGGCGGCGCGCTGCTGATGGTTCCGAGCGAGGCGCATGTCATGCAGCTGGCGCAGAAATGGAGTCTCGATCCGACCCGCGTGCAGGAAGCAGGCGCATCGGCCGCGCTCGGCATCATTGGGCGCGTGCCCCACAGCTGGCGCTCCGAACGCTTGCGCAAGACCGGGTGAGCGACACCCATCACTGCATGGCCGGTCGCTCCAGAAGCGCTGCCAAACGGCGCTTGAGCTCATCCTTGGCCGGTGTGGCGGCGGCCAGAATCTCGTCCATGCGCAGGAAGTCGAGTGTACTGAAGCCGCCGACATTCGGGCGGATGAAGATCTCCGGTGACGACGTCTTGAGCTTTTCCCGCGTGATCGAGTGGAACAGGATCTGCGTCGCCCCGATCCAGGCCTCCACCGTCGAAGGCACCTCGATCCCCGGCCGCCGCTGCGTATCGCCGGTCACATCGACGGCCACGGTGAAGTCGGCCTTGGGCTTCACCACATCATAGGGCGTCGGATTGACGAAGCCGCCGTCGATGAGCACGCGACCGTCGATGATCACGGGCCGCATGATGGTCGGCAGCGCGGCACTGGCGGCGACGGCGGGAATGACGGGACCATTGCTGATGGCGACCTGATCGAGCCCGTAGAAATCCGTGGCGATCGACCAGAACGGAATTTTCAGGCTCTGGAAGTCGCAGCGCACCCGTTCGGGCATCAGCATCTCAAGCAGCGTGACGCCGTCGACCACGGACGGCTGCCATGGGCTCCACAGGCTCGACAGGTGACCGGGTGCCGCGCGCACCAACGTCGACAGGAAGGCGCGGCGACTGGCCAGCATCGCCCGGCAATGCTCGCGGATCTCGACCGCGCTCAATCCGGCCGCATAGCAGGCCCCCATGATGGCGCCGATGGAGGTGCCCGCGATCGCCGTCGGTACGACGCCAAGCTCGTCGAAGACCTCCAGCATGAGGATGTGCGCAAGGCCGCGCGCCGAGCCGCCCCCCAGCGCCAGGGCAACGGTCGGGCGGGTTGCTGTGTGTGCGCGTTCGGTCATGGGCGGCGCTTGCCGAGCCGCGGCAGCAGGCGGCGCGGCTTTTTCTTTTTGCTCGTCGCCGGTGGTTCCGCGGGCTCCTTCGGGGCCGAGATCAGCATGGCCGGGGCCGCCGTCACCGTTTCGGCGCCAAGCAGGCGGCCCAGCTGCTTTTTCAAGGCCTCCTTCGAGGCCGCCGACGCCTCGAAGATCTCACGGAAGCGGTGAAACTCCAGCATCTGGAAGCGATCGACGGCGGCATCGATGTAGATGTCCGGTTGCGCCGATTTCAGCTTCTCGCGCACGATCGACCGCTGCAGGATCTGCGACGACGCAAAGATCGCCTCAAAGGCTGACGGCATGCCGTTGGTGCCGGCTTCGCGCGCGGCTCCCGAGACGTCGATGGCGATGGTGATGTCGGCGGCGCCCTGCAACAGATCGAACGGCAACGGATTGACGAGGCCGCCGTCCATCAAGGGGCGCCCAGCGATGACGACTGGCTGGAAAATGGCCGGCAGGGCAATGCTGGCCGCCACCGCGCGCCGCAGCGGCCCCTGCGCCAGGATGACCGGTTCCTGGGCGTAGAAATCCGTCGCCACCACGGCGAGCGGCGTCACCAGATCGGCGAAGTCAGCGGGCACTTTCGAAGGCAGCATCAATTCGAGCAGCGCTTCCGGATTGAGCAGCGCCGAACGCATCGGCAGCAGGTTGAACAGCTTCTGCACCGGATCGGCCCGCGCCGAGAACAACTGGCGAAACAAGTCGAAGCGTTGCGACAGCGCTTCCTCGGTATGGGCGCGGATCAGCTTGGCGGGCAGCCCCGCTGCGTAGGCTGCACCATAGACGGCGCCGATGGAGGTGCCCGTGATGACGGCCGGCCGGATGCCCAACTCGTCGAACACCTCGAGCATCAAAATGTGTGCCAGACCGCGCGCGCCGCCGCCGCCCAGCGCCAGGCCGATGCGTGGCATCGCCGTACGGGTTAAGGAGCGATCCCGGCGGGTAACGGATTTGCTCATGCAGTCTCGATCACTTGGTTGCAACTACAGCCGCAAAACGGCCGCCAGGATCGCATGCCCGGCGCGTGGCAGACAGCATCATGCACGGGTCTCCGACTGGCCGAGCAGGAAGGGCACGGCGGCCGCCAGCAGCGCCGCCGGATTCTCCTCGGCAATGAAATGCCCGCTGTCGATGGTGCCACCTTCGATGTGCCGGCACCAGCGCCGCCACAGGCCGAGCGGATCGGCGAATTCGGACGGCGACCCGTGCGTGCTCCACAGGAACAGCGTCGGTGCATCGATGCAGCGGCCAGCGGCCAGATCTGCCTGATCGTCGAGCAGATCGCAGGTGGCGCCGGCGCGAAAGTCTTCGCAGGTGGCGTGCACGTGGTCGGGATCGCGGAAGAACCGGCGATAGGTCTCCAGCGCCCTCGGATCGATGACGCCCAGCGATTTGGCCTTGGTGCCGCGCTTGAAGGTGCCGTCGACCCAATCGACCGGCGCGCGCCGGATCAGGCTCTCGGGCAGCGGTGCCGGCTGGGCCAGAAAGCCCCAGTGAAACATGCGCATTCTCGCTTGCTGGTTCTCGGCCTGCCATTGATCGACCGTCGAGACGATATCCAACAGGGCCAGCCGCTCGACGACGTCGGCGTGCTCGAGCGCCATGCGATAGGCGACTCGAGCGCCGCGGTCGTGCCCCATCACGGAGAACCGCGTCTGCCCGAGCTTGGACATGATCTCGACCATGTCCTGGGCCATGACCCGCTTCGAATAGGGCCGGTGCTCGATATCCGTCGGCGGGCAGGAGCTTTGGCCGTAGCCGCGCAGATCGGCTGCCACGACGGTGAAATGCCGTGCCAACTCGCCGGCCACAAGGTGCCACATGACGTGCGTCTGCGGATAGCCGTGCAGCAACAGCAACGCCGGTCCGCTGCCACCGATGCGCGCGAAGATATCGGTATCGCCTGTGGACAGGTGGCGGCTGGTGAAGCCGGGAAAGAATGCGTCGTCCATGGCTCGCCTTTACGTCTTGGTCCGCGCAATCGCCCGCCAGCCGATGTCGCGGCGGCAGAAGCCCTGCGGCCAATCGATCTGATCAACGGCGGCATAGGCGCGGGTCTGGGCTTCGCTCACGGTGCGGCCACGCGCTGTGACGCCCAGGACGCGGCCGCCGTGCGCTGTGATGCGGCCATCCTGCAACCTGGTGCCGGCATGGAACACTTCGACGCCAGTGACAGCTGCGGCCTTGTCGAGGCCGCGGATCACGCTGCCGTTGCTGTAAGTGCCGGGATAACCGTTGGTTGCCATGACCACACACAAGGCTGCCTCGTCGTGCCAGCGCAGGTCGAAGGTCTTGAGCGCACCATCGGCAGTGGCCAGCAAGGCTGTCAGCACGTCGGATTTCAGGCGCATCATGAGCACCTGACATTCGGGATCGCCGAAGCGACAGTTGTACTCATAGATTTTCGGTCCGCCGGCCGTGACCATGATGCCGGCAAACAGCACGCCCTGGAACGGCGTGCCGCGCGCCGCCATGGCCGCGACCGTCGGACGGATGATCTCGGCCATGATCTGGTCGTGGATCGCCGGCGTCACCACGGGGGCCGGGGAATAGGCACCCATGCCGCCGGTGTTGGGGCCGACATCGCCGTCGCCGACGCGTTTGTGGTCTTGCGCCGTGGCCAGTGGCAGCACGTTGCGGCCGTCACAAAGCGCAAAGAAGCTCACTTCCTCGCCGTCGAGGAACTCCTCGATCACGACTTCGCTGCCGGCCGCCCCAAAGGCGCCGTCGAAGCAGGCCGCCAGCGCCGCATCCGCCTCGGCGCGCGTCATGGCGACGACCACGCCTTTGCCGGCGGCCAGCCCATCGGCCTTGATCACGATGGGCATGGGCTGTGTTGCCAGATACGCCCGCGCCTCGGCCAGCGACGTGAAGCGCCCATAGGCGCCCGTCGGCACGCCGGCTGCCGCCAGCAGGTCCTTGGTGAACCCCTTCGAGCCTTCGAGTTGCGCTGCAGCCTTCGAGGGCCCGAATACCTTGATGCCGGCCGCGCGCAGATCATCGGCAATCCCCGCCACGAGGGGCGCCTCCGGCCCGACCACCACGAAATCGATGGTGCGGGCGCGGCACAATTCAATAACGGCCTTGTGGTCGGCCACATCCAGCGCCACACATTCGGCGACGTCGGCGATACCGCCATTGCCGGGGGCGCAAATGAGCCTGGTCAACAGCGGACTGGCGGCCATGGCCCAGGCGAGGGCATGCTCGCGACCGCCGGAGCCCAGCAAAAGCACGTTCATGATCGTGGCTCCGTTCGATTCCTCTGGATAGGCTGGGCAACCAAGGCCCCGCTTTTGCCGCCATGCTGTAGCATCGATTGAGCGGTCAACAAAAGGAACGCGATTCGTGGCTGAGGCTCAACGTGCCGCCCGCCAGGGCGCCAATATCGCTGAATTCTCGGTCTCCGAGCTGGCCGGCGCCATAAAGAAGGCGCTGGAGGACGGCTTCGGCTTCGTGCGCCTCAAAGGCGAAATCTCCGGCTATCGGGGCCCGCACTCCTCCGGCCACTGCTATTTCGGCCTCAAGGACGACAAATCCAAGATCGATGCCGTCATCTGGCGCGGACAGTTCCAGCGCCTGCGCTTCCGGCCCGAAGAGGGCATGGAGGTGATCGCCCAGGGCCGCATCACCACCTATCCCGGCTCCTCCAAGTACCAGATCGTGATCGAGACGCTGGAGCCGGCGGGTGTCGGTGCGCTGATGGCGCTGCTCGAGGAGCGCAAGCGCAAGCTCGGCGCCGAAGGCCTCTTCGACGAGGCGAAAAAACGCACGCTGCCCTATCTGCCCAAGGTGGTCGGCATCATCACGTCGCCAACCGGGGCCGTCATCCGTGACATGCTGGCAGGCTTCACCGAACGCTTTCCCACGCACGTTGTCCTGTGGCCGGTGCGGGTGCAGGGCGAGACGAGCGCTGCAGAAGTCGCCGCCGCCATCCGTGGCTTCAATGCCATCGCGCCGGGAGGACGCCTGCCCCGGCCCGACGTGCTGATCGTGGCGCGGGGCGGCGGCAGCCTCGAGGACTTGTGGGGCTTCAATGAGGAAATCGTGGTGCGCGCCGCGGCGGCGAGCGACATTCCACTGATCTCGGCCGTCGGCCACGAGACCGACTGGACCTTGCTCGATCTCGCCGCCGACGCCCGCGCGCCGACGCCGACCAAAGCTGCCGAATGGGCGGTGCCGAAATTCGCCGAGCTGGTCGAGCATGGCGACGATCTGGGCTACCGGTTGCGCGGCATGATGCGGCGGCGCCTCGATGAAGCGCGGGCGCATTTCCGCGCCGCCGCCCGTGGCTTGCCGCGACGCGAGGATCTGCTGGCGCTGCCGCGGCAGAAGTTCGACGCCGTCGAGAAGCGGCTGCCGCGGGCGCTGTTTGCCAATACGCAGGCGCATTCCAATCGCCTCACCCGCATTGCGCCGCGCCTGCAGCTGCGGCTGCTGACGGTCCGTCTCGAACGTGGCCAGGATCGACTGGATCGGGCCGGTACGCGAGCCGCCGAGGCCTTGCGACGGGGCGCCTCCGTGCGCCGCGCCCGGCTCGAGCGGCTGTCGGGCCGCCTGACGCCGGTGCCCGTGATGACGCGCCTCGGTCGTGCGGGTGAGCGGCTGCAGGCGCTTGCCATGCGGGCCAGACAAGCCTTCGTCGGCGGCATCGAGGCGCGGCGCCGGCACATTGGCGCGCAGGAGCAGATGCTGGGCTCGCTCAGCTATCAAAGCGTGCTGCGGCGCGGCTACGCGCTGGTGCGTGACGAGAGCGGACGGGCCGTCCGCTCGGTCACCGCCGCATCGGCAGGAGCGCGCCTCGCCATCGAGGTTGCCGATGGCCAGATCGGCGCCCGTGTCGAGGGCACTGAGGCGGCGCGCGATCGGTCCGTGGCACCCAAAAGTGCCCCGGCTCCCCGGGCGGTTCGCGCCGCCGGCACGCCAGTCAAATCGGGCCGCGGGCCGGGCGAGCAAGGCTCGCTGTTTTGAATTCTGGCGGCGCGCCGTGATGGCGGCCGTTGCCCTACTGACAAGCGCCGTTCCAAACGATAGGTTGCCCGCTTCCGGATGCCAAAAAAATGGCGACGGGTCCAAGTTTACGCGCACAAGGCTGCCCATCTGAAGGGCTGCCGCAAGGGAGGATTGAATGCACCGTCGTAACTTCGTGACGCTCGCAACCGCGGGCGCCATGCTCGCGGCATCGTTGACGCCTGCTGGCGCCCAATCAGCTGCCGATTTTCCCAATAAGCCGATCGCGTTGATCGTACCGTTCGCGGCCGGCACCACGGCCGATCTGTTGTTCCGTGGCTATGCCGAAGCTGCTGGCAAGGTCCTGGGGCAGCCGGTGGTCGTGGACAACAAGCCGGGTGGCAGCGCCACGCTTGGGCCAGCCCAGATGGCGACCATGAAGCCGGACGGCTATGCCATCGGCCAGATCGCCATTCCGGCTTTCCGCGTGCCCGTCATGCAGAAGGCAACCTACGATCCGGTCTCGAGCTTCACCTACATTGTCATGGTCGGCGGCTACACACTCGGCGCCGTGGTGAAGGCCGACAGCCCGTTCAAGAGCTGGAAGGACGTGATCGAGTTCTCCAAGAGCAAGCCGGGTGGCTTCACCTATACGACCATTGGTCCGGCCACCACGAACGCCATCGCCATGGAGCTGATGGCCAGCCAGTCGGGCGTCAAGTTCACGCATATCCCCGGCAAGGGCGGCGGCGAGGGCATCGCCTCGGTGCTCGGCGGCCACATCATGGCCATGGTGGAAAGCCCGTCGTGGGCGCCGACCGTTGCCTCGGGTGATCTCAGGCTGCTGCTGATCCTCAATGGCGAGCGCAGCAAGAAGTGGCCGGACGTGCCGACCTTGAAGGAGTTCGGCTACGATTATTCGTTCGACAGCCCGTTCGGTCTCGCCGGTCCAAAGGGCATGGACCCGGCGATCGTCAAGAAGCTGCATGATGCCTTCAAGATCGCTTATGACGACCCCAAGGTGATCGAGCTGCACGAGAAGTTCGACTTCGTGCGCCGCTACATGAATACGGCCGATTATCAGGCGTTCGTGCCCAAGCTCGCAGCGGAAGAAAAAGCTGCGCTCGAAAAGCTCGGCCTCGCCAAGAAGGAGTGACGCGGACGCTATTTTTTGCGCCTCCAGATGCCCACGGCGCATCCGGCGCGTGCGCCTCCAGATGCCCACTCTTCTTGGCCCTTCGGTTGCCCAGGCGCGGCTGCCAAGTGGGCACCTGAAGCGCCAGGCAAAGACACGCAACCGGGCCGTGCCGACCGGCGCGCGCGTTCTTTTCCTTGCGCCTCCGGATGCCCACTGCGCATCCGGCGCGTGCGCCTTCGGTTGCCCACTCTTCTTGGCCCTTCGGTTGCCCACTGGCGCAACCGGGCCGTGCCAACCGGCGCGTGCGCCTTCGGTTGCCCACTCTTCTTGGTCCTTCGGGGGCCCACTGGCGCAACCGGGCCGTGCCAACCGGCGCGTGCGCCTTCGGTTGCCCAGGCGCGGCTGCGCTGCACATGCGGCGCAGTATCTCTCCCCTTTCTCTGTCTTCCCGGACGAAGTGAGCGCACACCGTGCGCCTCACGCAGATCCGGGATCGCGTGGGTCGACTCGGGCACATCGCTGGCGGCGAGATCCCGGATAGCCACGCGCTTGAGCGCTCAACTTTGCCCGCGTCGCTACGACCTGCGCGCGGCTTCTGGGAAGACAAGTGGTGGGGTTAGAGTTCCGGAAACCAAGTGCTTGGTTGTGGTGTTCTCCAAACCCTCCCCAACCGCTGTCTTCCCGGACGAAGTGAGCGCACATCGTGCGCCGCACGCAGATCCGGGATCGCGTGGGTCGGGCTCAGGCACACCGCTGACGGCGAGATCCCGGATAGCCACGCGCTTGAGCGCTCAACTTTGCCCGTGCCGCTGCGACCTGCGCGCGGCTTCCGGGAAGACAAGTGGTGGGGTTAGAGTTCCGGAAACCAAGTGCTTGGTTGTGGTGTTCTCCAAACCCTCCCCAACCGCTGTCTTCCCGGACGAAGTGGGCGCACACCGTGCGCCTCACGCAGATCCGGGATCGCGTGGGTGGCGCTCAGGCACACCGCGACCGGCGAGATCCCGGATAGCCGCGCGCTCGAGCGCTCAACTTTGCCCGCGTCGCCTCGATCTGCGCGCGGCTTCCGGGAAGACAAGTGATGGGGTTTGCCATTCTCCAAACTCTCACTCCCACTTGTCTTCCCGGACGAAGTGAGCGCACACCATGCGCCGCACGCAGATCCGGGATCGCGTGGGTGGCGCTCAGGCACGCCGCTGACGGCGAGATCCCGGATAGCCGCGCGCTCGAGCGCTCAACTTTGCCCGCGTCGCCTCGATCTGCGCGCGGCTTCCGGGAAGACAAGCTGGAGAATAAGCCCGCCACCCCCAGACGGGGATAACTTTGCCCAGGCGAAATTTCCGCCGTGGTTAAAAATCGCAATGGCGCGGCGGCGGGGTCAGACCCCTGACAATTGCGTCAGCAGGTCATCTGCCGCGTCGCGTGTCAGGGGTCTGACCCCAGGCCCATCCCCCCTGTCCCACGCGTAGGTCGGGTCAAGCCCTGCACGGGCTTTCTGGCGAGGCTCGGCATTGATGGCGCGACCCGACGGACACGATCGCGAGCGTCGTGGTGATCGCCTCGGCGTCGGTGGTCTTGGCGTCGGGGCGATGCGGAGCATCGCGACAATCAATCGCCCGCGCTGCGCTCCGGCTTGACCCGACCAACGAACGCGCCATTCCCCTATTCCCTATTCCCTATTCCCTATTCCCTATTGCCTATCGCGCCGCCGGCTACCGGAGCTCGATGGTTTCGACCAGCACCGGCCGCAATGGTTTCCTGGCCACCAGCTTCGACACCGATCCGGCAGGGGCTGCGACCCAATTTCGGGGGGTCTTGGGCAGCCCAATGACAAAGATCGTCAGGCGGCCGACCGCATCGAAGCGCAGGCGCAGGAAATTCTTGTAATCGGCAATCTGCAGCGAGCTGATCGCTTCCTGATGCCAGCCGAGCAGCCGCGACATCGCGATCCAATAGAGGCTCAAAATCACCGATGCGATGGTGGCGGCCAGCGCCACATGCACCACCAGATGGCACGAGAGCTTGGCCAGCATCACGACCGTGCTCGCCTCTCCGTAACCGAGCGTGGAGAGCACGGATTCCACCACATTCGCCAGTTCCTGGGCGAAGGCGTCGAGGAAGACCGCCGCCGAGTAATGAATGACCAGATGCACGACACCGATCGGCAAACAAATGGCGACAACCTTCCAGGCCGCCATTTTGGCCAATCGCATGGGCTCAATGCCGAACCGCACGTAGAGGATCAGCAGCATCGCGATCAGGCCGGAGAACATCACCGACACCGGGTTGCGGTCGACCCCCGGCGCCACCATACTCGGCCGCACCTCGGACCGGAAGTAACGCCACGTTCGAGGTCCAACGTCCATGAGCGAGTGCAGCACGGACTGGTCGAAGTACTTGCGGTCGTTGACCATGCACAAAGCGAGTGGGTCATTGGCGTACTTGGCCCGCAGGGCGGTGAACTGCTCCATGTTGTCGGAGCGAAAGTCCTCGGCGAAACGATAATCTTTCACGTTGTTGAAGTCGCCATAGGCTTTGAAGCAGATGTTGAGCCAGCGATCCTGCTCGACGTATTGCTTGTGCAGCTGATCGCGATGCGAGCGCAGGAAGGCGAGCATGCCCTCGGTGCCGGCCGTTGGCGGACCTGCCTTCTCCAGCGCCTCGACGGCGGATTTTGCCGCCAGATAGGACTGCCGCGTTTGCTCCACCGTGGTGCCGTTGTTGAGTTCCCGTGTCAGCTGCTGATGAAACCAGCCGATCAGCAGATAGAACCCGGCCAGCGCCAAGGCGAACCACAGGCTGGCGCCACGCAGCCTCAGGTGCCGCCACATGAGCGCGGCGCTGGTACCGTAGGACGGATAGGTGGCGCCGGCGATGGCTGCGCGCGGCGCTGCAGGCGCTGCAGGCGCTGCCGCGGCGGCTGCCGGCTCCGCAATGCGGGTCAGATTGCCACTCCGCGCCGCAACGGTTGTCCCGGTCGGCAGATCATGCGTGCCGTGCATGAAGGCGCCGCCGCCGCCCGAGGTGATCAGCTCAATTCCGTTATGGGGCAGCGTGTAATGGCTGTAGTGGTGCAGGTCGCCGGCGACGATGCCGCGCAGCAACAATTTACGCTCCTCCAGAATGGCCAGGATCTTGTCCAGAGGATGCGTGTCGTGCGAGACCCACAGGGGTTCGTGGATGATCAGCAGCACCCGGCATCCGGCGCTCAGGCCACGGGCGCACGTCTCGAAGTACTGCAGCTGCGTGTGATCGATGGTTCGCGTCATGCCGAGGTCGATCGCCCACACCTGCCAACCTCCAGGTGCTTCGAGGGCGAAATAGCTGCGGCGCTGATTGACGGTCCAACCGCCGAAGTGTTTGGGGGCTGCCGGCCCCTGGTGCTGGCGCGGTGGCGTCAGGAATGTATCCGTGAAGGCGCCGAGGCCGTCGTGCCAGTCGTGATTGCCGGCGAGGCACAACACCTGCCGTCGCGGGTTGGTGGCGGGATAGGCCCAGGCGTAGGGGGCCAGGCAACGGTCATTGTAGTTCTCGGGCGTGGCATCGGGGTAGGCGAGGTCGCCGCCCATCATCAAGGTCGGCCCGGCCGGCAGGTCGTGCGGCACGCCCTTGATCGACAGGCTTGGCTGCGCAATCAGATGGGCGATGGCATACGTCGCATCGAAGCCATCGCCGAGATCCGCGACGAAGTCGACCCACGTCTCGCCGGCGGCGTTGGCGGGACTGGTGAAGGGGCGCACCGGCTCGGGATCGCCATCGCCGGCGAAATCGCCCAGGGCCTGCTGCGGCCGCGTGTCGGCATAGGTGCCGATGGTGGCGGCGTAGGTCTGGCGAATGGCGGCTGCAACCAGCACCGGCGGATCGAGCCAATCGACCATGGCGGGAAGCCGGCCCTTGGCTTTCGCGTCGAGGATTTCGGCACTTGTCCAATCGGGATTGAGCAACTCCAGGCTGCGACTGTTGGCCATCGGAAATCTCCCCCGCGAACGCCGAACATGGCGCTACGCCCTCGACAATGACTTGCACCCGGTGCGCGCAACGGTTCGATGCCCATCGACCGCCGCACGCCGGCCGCGAACCTGACGCGTGCCCGTATATGACCAGCGACCGCGACGTCGGGCAAGCAAATGCGTGACGACGGAGCGACGCCATCGGGGAAGTGGCTTCCACTGCGCCGCCTGTCGCGACGGCACGTGGCGGCTGTGCCCGGCATGTGGCCGTGGCTAGGCTGGCCTCTGTCTCAGGCGAAGCGAACGGCGTAAACTGGCGGCAGTGTGTGCGTGACCAGGCTCCAGCTGTCGCCCTGGTTCTCGCTCACCCAGAGCCCACCGGTGGTGGAGCCGAACGCCAGCCGCTCGCCCGCGGCATCCAACGCCAGCGCGTGCCGATAGACGACATCGTAGGCATGCACTTGGGGCAAGCCATTCGACAGCACCTCGAAGCTCTTGCCGCCGTCGCGTGTGCGCGTCACCACCAGTTTTCCACCGACGGGAATGCGCTTCTCGTCCTTGATCTCAGGCACGAACCAGGCGGTGTCGGGGTCCTTCGGGTGCACGGCCACGGGGAAGCCGAACACCGACGGGTCGACGCCAACGATCTCGGTGAAGTTGCGGCCCTCGTCGGAGGAGACGAAGATGCCGTTGTGATGCTGCACCCACATGCGGTCCGGCGCGGCCGGGCATTGCACCAGGCAGTGCACGTCCTGGGCGATCGGGTCGTGCGTGAGTTCCGGCGGCACGTGATCGGCGCGCATGCCCTCGCCGCGCTGGCCCCACGTCGCGCCGCCATCCTCGGTCAGCCAGATGCCGCCCGTTGAGACCGCTATGAACACGCGCTTGGAGTTGCGCTTGTCGACGATGATGGAGTGAATACCGGGGAGATCAGCGCCGCCGCCCATCCACATTTTGCGCTTGGGATGCTCCCAGAGCGACCGCACCATCTCCCAGCTTTGTCCATGATCAGCTGACCTGAACAGGCCGCCAGGCAGCGTCCCGCACCACAGGACACCGGGCTCGTCCACGCCGCCAGCCTCCAGTGCCCACACCCGAGCAAGACTCCAGGCCAATGGACGGCCCCACATGTCGTTTTCAACGAGGCCCTCGGGCTTTGGCGGGTATACGGGGGCGGGAATTTCCTCGAAACGGCCGTCCGATTTCGAACGGTGCATCTTGACGCCGAAGTGCCCATGATCAAGCGCCGCATACGTCCGGCCATCGCGAGGATCGGTGAGAGTGAGCGTGACGTTGTCGCCGAGAAAGTCCGCCGCCGTCACCTGCCAGCCGCTGCGGCCACGCTCGACGGTGAACAGTCCCTTGCGGGTCGAAATCATCAGCTTGTCGGTCATGTCATCCTCCGGACAGAGCTTGAAAGACGGCGACGCTACTCGTCTCCCCGACAGCATCCGATAATTTATTTCTGTCGCTGATGAGGCGCCCGTCGACAAAGATGCTCATGTGCTTCCTGAGCGCGCCCTGGTCGTCGAGCACGTAGCCGCGCGCCGGCGGATTATCTGCGAAAACAGCGTCCAGAACCTCGCGTACGGTCCGTCCTGGCACCTCGCACGGAGGACATGCCACATGCCGTTGAATGTTGGCGGTAAAGCTGACCTTTGCCATCCGTCGTCCTCGAAATGCGAACGCGCGCCTTTGACTTAAAGACGCGCGCCCCGAACGCAATCCGACAGCCCGAGACGAACTCAGACCAATTTTCTTGATCAGCGCTTCTTGTCGGGCATGTCACCCTTCTTCACGCCGGCCTCGGGGAACACCCACATGGCTACGACCGCAAAGACGCCGAAGCCGATGATGAACCAGTAAAGATGCGGCTTGCCATTGGCGGCTTCCCACCAGGCGAAGCCGAGCGCCACGAGTAGGGTCAAAACGGACACAATGGCTTTGACGTCATTGGGCATCGACTCTTCCTTATCTCCCTCTCCCCGCGCCAAACCCACCTTGCCTTCCCCGAACTCAGTCTTGCGGGGAGAGGGTCGGGGTGAGGGGCGGCAACAGGCTCGGAGCAAGCGGCCGCCCCTCACCCTAACCCTCTCCCCATCACGTGCAACGATGGGGAGAGGGGACAGCCTCAATAATTCCCCATCGGGGCGGCGGCGGCTTCGTCCGGGCGCTTGGGCTTGCCCCGCAACGTCGACTTCAGATGCTTCGTGTCATAACCGTTGAAGATGTGGCCGAGCAACCCACGATTGAGATCCGATGTGCCCATCAGCCAATCGGCAATCGGAAACGTCAGGTTCATGTTCGTTTCCATCATCAGGCGCGCGTTGTGATGCGCGGTGTGATGACGGCGCAGCGTGTTGACGAACGGGCAGGTGCGCACGAACCAGTTCTCGTCGACGTGACAGCAGAAGTGCATGAACTCATAGATCAGGTACATGCCCGTGGTCACGCACATGAACAGCCAGCCGACATTGGGCGTGAACACATTGCCGAGGATGATCGCTGCCGGCATCGACATCAGGATGAACACCACCAGCGCATAGGGTGGAAACACGGTGACGCGCCAGTCCTTGTGATCGCGGAAGCGCATTTCGTCGTCGGTGAAGAACTGGTGATGGTTGAGCGTGTGGCGCTCGTAGACGGCGCGCAGGCCCTTGATCGGGATCGGCCGGTGCATGATGTATTTGTGCACGAACCACTCGAACATGTTGGTGAACAGGAACGTCAGCGGGATGGTGAGCAGCTCAACCCAAGTCGGCGCATTGAGATGCTCGAGGTAGATGAAGAACGCGGCCGCTCCCATCGCGTAGATGATGACGATGTGCAGATGGCCCTCATAGAACCCCAAGATGCGCGAGCGATACTCGTTGCGGAAAGCTTTCTGGCGTTCGGAGATCATGGTCGTCCTGCAGGTTGATTGACGGGAGCGGATTTCAGGCGATCGCCATCGCACTTCTGGCAATGGCGTCATCGGCAACGGTTGTCAGCGGCGCCCAATTGCGCGAGCGCACATAGTCGGGGCGTGGCTTCTCCACGTCGTGGGGGCGATTGGCGACGGTGTTGTAGCAGAGATAGGCCTGCCAGCGGTCATTGGCCGAAAGGTTATGGCCGGAGGCGTGCATCAGGTTGCAGTGGAAAATGGTCAGCGAACCAGCCTTCCCCGTCATGGCGACCGGCTCGCCGTGCTCGGCGATCATGCGCTTCATGTCGGCAGGCGTGACCGACCACACCTTGTAGGCCGTCGAGGTATCGAAGTAGGGATCGAGGCGGCCATGCTTGTGGCTGCCGGGCAGGAAGTACAGGCAGCCGTTCATCTCGGTCGCCGGGTCGAGGCCGATCATCATCGTCAGCAGATCCGGCTTGGCGATGCCGTCGTTGGCCCACGAGCCATAGTCCTGATGCCAGGGCCACACCGAGCCTTCGATGGCGGCTTTGATGTTGACCTTGGTGTGATGCAGATAAAGCTTCTCATCGCGCAACAACTGTTGCGCCACGCTCAAGGTGCGCGGTAGCCGCACCAGCGCATTGAAGGCCGGTGACGCCGTTGGTCCGTCCGTCTCATGCATGCGGAACATGACCTTCGGCACCTTGGCCGTGCCCTCGCGCACCACCATCTCGCTCTCGATGCCGGAGACACGAGTCACCTCGCGGCGCAGGGCGGCAACCTCGTCCTTGGTGAAGAACTCGGGGAAATGCAGGTAGCCGTCGCGATCGTACTGCGCGATCTGCTGCTGGGTGAGTTTCATCGTGCGTGGCTCCTTGCACAGGTGCGTCGTTGTCGGCGTGCTGGTCGTCTCACATCATGCCTCCAGGCGCCACGCCTGATCGGTCCTCGCCCTGCTGTTTGGCAAAGATCGAGGAATAGCCTGTCGCAGCCCAATCCGGCGGCAACAGGCAGGGCCTAGGGTCATGGTAGGCCCAGGTCGCCGGTTTGCCGCGTACGATGGCGCCGGAATATCGCGATGCGATGGGGTTTGCCGTGTAGGGCATGGCGTTGGCATTGGAGTAGACGTTGAGCAGCAGCGGCCGGGCGATGGCTGAGTTGTTCGGCTCCGAATAATGCAGCGAGCGGCAGTTGTGGATGGTGATGGAGCCGGCCGGCGCTTCCAGCCAGACGACTTTCGACAGATCCAGCTTGGCGGTGTCGTCCTTGTTCAGGCAGCCCGTCCAGCGTCCCGCCGCGTCGTACTCGCTGTAGATGGGCCCGTTGTGGCTTCCCGGTATGAACCCCATCGGGCCCTGCGCCCGGCCGCAATCATGCAGATATGTTCCCGCAGTACACGGCGAGTAATTGGTGTGCGGCCAGGCTGGAATGTCCTGGTGCCATTTCACTTCTGCGCCGCCCTTCGACCATTTGAAGTTCAGCTTCGAGTGATGGAATTTGACGTCGGGGCCAACCAGGTCAGCGACGATGTCCGGCAGCACCGAGTTGGCCGCCGAGGCATACTCCCAATAGACGGGGTGGTGATCGTTCGGGCTTGAGAGCCGGCGCAGGCGCGGGTTCTCAAAGGTGTGGTTCGGCTCGACATCCCACTTGGCATCGCGCTGCGTGATCTTCCGGCTCTCCTCCACCATCTGATCAGTGACGGCGCGCAGCTTGGTAACCCAAGCCTCGGGGATGATGCGTTCGAGCAGGATGTGCCCGTCCTCGAAATAGGCCTCGCGCTGCTTTTGCGTCAGCACCTTCGGCTTGATCGACAGGATCTGTTCGGGGGTCATGCTGAAGGCTCCCTCTGGGCTGAACTGCAACGGCGCTTCACATCATGCCGCCGGCGCTGGCCTTGCGGCCCGTCTTGGCCCATTCCTCTTCCTGCTGCACAGCGAAGATCGAGGTGTAGCCGCCGGACCAGTCGGGGGGCAGCAGGCAGGGGCGTGGATCATGATAGGTCCAGGTGGCGGGCTTGCCGCGCACGATGGCACCGAAGTGCTCTGACTGCAGTGGATTAAACGTATAGGGCATGGCGTTGGCGGCCGAATAGACGTTGAGCAGCAGCGGGCGCGGAACCTCCGACCAATTGGCCTTCGAATAGTGCAGCGTCCGGCAATTGTGCAGCGTCACCGATCCTGCCGGGCCTTCCAGGTAGACCACTTTCGACATGTCGATCTTGGCGGTATCCTCGGGTTGCATGCAGCCGACCCACTGGCCTTTGTCGTTGTACTGGTTGACCACCGGGCCGTTGTGGCTGCCGGGGAGGACGCCGAGCGGGCCTTGGCTCGCATCGCAGTCATAGACATAGGTGCCGGCCGTGAGCGGCGAGTAGTTGGTGTGCGGCCAGAACGAGATGTCCTGGTGCCATTTCACCTCGTCGCCGCCCTTCGCCCATTTGAAGTTGAGCTTCGACTGGTGGAACTTCACGTCTGGCCCGACGAGATCGGCGATCACGTCCGGCAGCGGTGACTCCTTGGCGGAGGCATAGGCCCAGTAGTCGGGGTGATGATCGTTCATGCTGGAGAGGCGGCGCAGGCGCGGAGTTTCGCGTGTGTGGCCCTTGTCGAGATCCCACACGCCATCGGACTTAGTGACCGTGCGGCTCTTTTCCACCATGGCCTCGGTGGCAGCCTTCAGGCGTTCGATCCAGCTGTCCGGCAGCAGCTTCTCGAGCATCAGATAGCCATCCGCGAAATAGCGCTCGCGCTGCTTTTGCGTCAGGATGCGCGGCTTTTCGGAGAGTACCTGCTCGGGCGTCATGGCTTGGCCTCCGGAAGATCTGATATATCAGACTAGCGCGCGTTGTGCCCGGTGGTCAACTTCGCTGAGGCGCCACAGTTCACGCCACCTGTTGACGAACGGGGATTGAGCCGGGCGATGGTCCGAAGCAAGATGGCGCCAATGGTGCAGTCCGCGCCCCAAGCAAGGGAGACGAGCCTGATGTCCGAGACACCTGTGTTGGTAGCGAAATCGGGCGGGATCACGCGGCTGACGCTGAACCGGCCCGAGCGCTTGAACTCCCTCAACCGGGCGCTGTTCGAGGCCATGATGGCGGCGTTGGCCGACGCGGCGACGGAGGACACCTGCCGCGTCGTCGTGTTGACGGGGGCCGGACGTGCCTTCTGCGCGGGTCAAGATCTCAGCGGCGAGGTCTACAACGCCAGCGGCCCGCAGCCCGATGTCGGCGTCGTGGTCGAGCGCTACAATACCATGATCGAGCGCATGCGCCGCCTGCCGAAACCCATCATCGGCGCGGTCAACGGCATCGCCGCCGGTGGTGGCGCCAGCCTGGCGCTCGCCTGCGATGTCGTGTTCGCCAAAAAGTCGGCAACCTTCCTGCAAGCCTTCGCCAAGATCGGCCTCGTGCCGGACTGCGGCGGCACCTATTTCCTGCCGCGTCTTGCCGGTGAAGCGCGCGCCCGCGGTATGGCGCTGCTGGCGGAACCGATCAAGGCGGAACAGGCGGAAGCCTGGGGCATGATCTGGAAGGCTGTCGACGACGATAAGCTCGACGCCGAGGTGACGACTGCGGCCGAGAAGCTGGCGGTGGCGGCGACCTATGGCCTGGCGTTGACCAAGCAAGCGCTGCTCGCCTCGGGCGACAATGATCTCACAGCGCAATTGCGGCTCGAGCGCGATCTGCAGCGGCAGGCCGCGGCGTCGCCCGACTATCGCGAAGGCGTTGGCGCCTTCCTCGCCAAGCGGCAGCCCAAGTTCACCGGGGCGAAGGGCTGATGGCGCAGGATCCCCACGAGATTGCGCGCCTGAGTGCCGCCGCCATGTGGGCCGACGACAAGGCGAGCCCGGCGCTAGGCATGGCGATCCTGGCGGTTGGTCCCGGCACGGCCATGCTGGCCATGACCGTCGGCCCGACCATGGTCAACGGCCTCGGCATCTGCCATGGCGGCTTCATCTTTACGCTGGCCGACAGTGCCTGCGCCTTTGCCTCGAACAGCTACAATCAGCGCGCCGTGCTGCAGACGGGTGAGATCTTTCTCATCGCCCCCGCCCGCGTCGGCACGAGTCTGATCGCCGAGGCCAGCGAACGCCACCGGGGCGAGCGCAGCGGCATCTACGACGTGGCGGTACGCACAGAGGCCGGTGAAGCCATCGCCGAGTTCCGCGGGCACGTGCGCACGATCCCCGGCACGCTCATTCCCAACGTCTGATACCGCGAACCCAGGATGCCTCGATGCAAGACCTCACACCGCAGCGCTTCGAGCTGGAGCCGATCGAGATTGCGCCACGCGAAGTGCTGCAGGAGGTGCAACTGCATCGCCTCAAGTGGTCGCTGCGGCATGCCTACGAGAATGTGCCGCACTACAAGGCGGCGTTCGATGCCAAGGGAGTGCGGCCGGACGACCTGAAGTCGCTCGGCGATCTCGTGCACTTCCCGTTGACGAGCAAGCAGGACCTGCGCGCCAACTACCCCTACGGCATGTTCGCTGTGCCTTTGCATCAGGTGGCACGCATCCATGCCTCGTCCGGCACAACCGGCAAACCGACCGTTGTCGGCTACACCAAGCGCGATCTGACCACCTGGGCACAATGCGTCAGTCGTTGCATTCGCGCCGCGGGCGGGCGGCCCGGCATGAAGCTGCACAATGCCTATGGCTATGGACTTTTCACCGGCGGACTCGGCTATCATGACGGCGCGCAGGAGTTCGGGCTCACGGTCATTCCCGTCTCCGGCGGCATGACCGAGCGGCAGGTGCAGCTGATCCTCGATTTCAAGCCGGATATCATCACCGTGACGCCGTCCTACATGCTGGCGATCCTGGACGAGTTCCGCCGGCAAGGTGTCGATCCGCGCCAGACGTCGCTGAAGATCGGCATCTTCGGCGCCGAGCCGTGGACCAATGCCATGCGCGCCGAGATCGAGGCCGCGTTCAACATTCACGCCGTCGATACTTATGGGCTGTCCGAGGTCATCGGCCCCGGCGTCGCCAACGAGTGCGTCGAGACCAAGGATGGCCCGCATATCTGGGAGGATCACTTCTATCCGGAGGTGATCGATCCCCAGTCGGGCGAGCCGGTCAAGGACGGCGACATCGGCGAGCTGGTATTCACGTCGCTGACCAAGGAGGCGATGCCGGTCATCCGCTATCGCACGCGCGACCTCACGCGATTGCTGCCGGGCACGGCACGCACCATGCGGCGGATGGCCCGCGTCACCGGCCGCTCCGACGACATGATGATCATTCGCGGCGTCAACGTGTTTCCGACCCAGATCGAAGAGCAGATCCTCAAGGTCAGGGCGCTGGCCCCGCATTACGTCATCGTGCTCTCCCGCGAGGGGCGCATGGACGAGATGGAGATCCAGGTGGAAGCGGGCGCCAGCGCATCCAGCGACGACCGCGCGGCTGCCGCAGCCGAGCTTGCGCATCTGGTCAAGAGCCTGATCGGTGTCACGGCCAAGGTGACGGTGACGGATGCCGGCGGCGTCGAGCGCAGCCAGGGCAAGGCGCGGCGCGTCATCGACAAGCGATCGCAGGGGTAGGAACTTAGCTGGACGCGGGCGGGCGCCACAGATTGCTCCAGATGCCGATGCGCAGACCGAGCCGGCGATAGGCAAATAGCGTGTTGAGCAGCGCCCCCAGGATCAGCGCTGTCGCAGTGGCGACGGCGGCCCCCATGATGCCGAAGCGCGGGACGAGCACAACGCCGAGTACGATGTTCAGCGCGGCCATGCTGGCGATGATGATGGCGCACACTTTCTGTTGGCCGAGCATGTTCAGAATGAACTCGGATGGGCCCATGGCAGCACGACCGAGGAAGCCCAGCACGAGAACGAACATGACGGGATAGCCGGACGTGAAGTTCGGCCCGAACAGGCTCAACAACGGCAGGCCCATGGCGAGGATGCCAAGCGCGGCGACCAGCGACGGCCAGAACGTCCAGCGCACGGCATCGCTGACAAAGGCTGCCAGCTCCGCCTTGTCGCCACGCGCGTTCAGGGCCGAGAAGCGATTGGCAACGGCGCTGCCGACGGCATAGTGGATGAACATGACGAGGCTCATCGTCTTGGCCGCCGCGAAGTAGATGGCGGCGTGCTCCGGCGTCAGGAAATGGGAGACGATCAGCACGTCAGTGTTCTGCAGCAGCAGCTCGCTGCCGGTAATGGCGAACAGCGGCAGTGAGGTCTTGAGCCACAGATCCGCTGGGCGGGCCGCCGGGCCGTCCGGCAGGTCCCGGCTCAACCGTTGGCGCAGCAGCAGTGTCTGCGTGACGGCCGCGATCCAGGTCGCCACGATGGCCGCGCCGGTGGCCGTCACCGCACACATGGGCCAACCGAGCGAATGCGCGACGCTCATGGTTGCCAGCACCAGCAGGGGCCGCAGCACGTAAGGTGGGAACAGCGCCGTCTTCATCCAGCCACGGCCACGCCCGATGCCATCCTGGACATCGGACAGCGTGATCATGGGCACGCAGATGAGCGCCAGATAGGCCGGCAGGATGTAGTAGCTCGATACGTGCGCCCCAAACAGCTTAAGGCCGCCAAGGCCGAGCAGCGCCATCACGGTACTCGAGGCCAGCACCATCAGCCGGCCATAGCGCAACAGCCCGCGCGCGAGATCCGCCTGACCGGTCTCGCGGTACTCGGGCAACAACCGGATCATGACCGTCGAGATGCCGAGATTGGACAGGCCGCCAAGCACCAGCACCAGGGTCCACACGAACACGTAGATGCCATACTCGAAACTGCCCATCCAGCGCGCCAGCACGATCTGGGAGAGATACAACAAGCCGGCGCTCAGCACGCGGATTGTGAACGCTGTGATGGCGTCACTTTGCGTCCGCTGCCGCTCGCCACTCGGGCGCACGAGGCGGAGCACGGCCTCCCGCAGTCCGGCCAAGCCAGGCCCGATCCGGCCGAGCCTGTGCGCTTGGGCCACGTTTTCTGACGGAGTTGTCACGTGCGACTCAACGAATGAATGCCCCTGTGCGGCATGGCGACATGACCGCATCGTCCGTGGTCTAGCACATCAAGGTTAGCGTTCCGTAGTGCGGTCCCGTTCCCGCTTGCGGATGGTCTCGGCAACGCCAGCCCAGGCCCAGCAGCGGCCGGCATCGCCTTCGACCGAATGCAGAGACGAGAAGAAATCCGCCACATCGGCGGCATGGCGGCCGTGGCGGCCCTCCAGCACACAGGCCATGGAGGAGACCTCCTTCGGCGTCGGGGTCGCGTCTTCATCAGGATGCCAGGGGCTTGCCATGTGTCGTGGTGTCCATGCCTTCGAACTGTCGGTTGCACGGGTCAGAGCAAGAACAGCGCCAGGACGGTCCCACAGAACAAAACTCGAACAAACCCATCGGTCCCCATCCAATTCGACTGACCTCCCGTAATCAGCTTGGCTAGTCTGCCTCGTTCCGGCACAATCGAGAGAACTTTGCACAAGGAGTTTGCGGCCATGAAACACCCGATCCTCGCGGCGTGCGTTGCTGTCGCTCTGCTATGGGTGCCGGCGGCCATGGCACAGGGCGCAACGGGAGCGGTGCCGGGCCGGCAGCCTGATCAAACGCTTCCGGGGCAACCGCCGCCGGGGCCAAACGACAGCGGTGCGCGACAGCGGCCGGGCGGCGGTGAAGAACCGCGCGGTGGCGAGCAGGGGCAGGAGGAGCAGGGCTCGCCACAACCGGACGGCGGCTGCCAATACCGCCAACGCAGGCTCGAGTTGATTGTCTGATCCCATCCCCAGGCGGACGCGGCTGAGGCCGCGCGCCAACCTGAACACGTTATCTTGAATTGTCGGGCCACGAACAGTTCGGGCTTGATGCGGCTTCTGGCCCGAACCGCACCAGCGTTCCTTCGGCGCCAACACAACGCGAGAACACTCACATGCTGAAATTCTACTTCAACGGCTCTCCGAACCCGACCAAGGTGGCACTGTTCCTCGAGGAGGCAGGTCTCCCCTACGAGCCGATTGCGGTCGACACACGCAAGGGCGAACAATTCGCTCCGGCTTTCCTCAAGCTCAATCCCAACGCCAAGGTGCCGGCCATCGTCGATGGTGATGCGACGGTGTTCGATTCCAATGCCATCCTGCTCTACCTCGGCGAGAAGACCGGCAAGTTCATGCCGCCCAACACGCCGAAAGCCCGCGCCGACATGCTGTCCTGGTTGATGTTCGTCGCCACCGGCATCGGGCCATTCTCAGGCCAAGCTGTGCACTTCAAGCACTTCGCGCCCAAAGGCAACGACTACGGCCACACCCGCTACCAATTCGAGGCCATGCGCCACTATGGCGTCGTCGACGCGCATCTGGCCAAGAACCGCTACATGCTCGGCGATACCTACACCATCGTCGATATGGCTCTGTGGGGCTGGGCACGCATGGTGCCATTCATCACCACGGACGACGCATGGTCGAAGCTGCCGAATGTGAAACGGCACCTCGACGAGATCAGTGCGCGCCCGGCCGCGGCGCGGGCCAACGCACTCAAGGACAAGTTCGCGTTCAAGACCGACTGGGATGCGGACGCCAAGCGCCACATGTTCAAGCACATGGCGTTTTGAATTCAGGTGAACGTTGTCAACACAGGAGATGTCTGACGTGGCATTGAAGGACACACTTGACGCGACGCGGGCGGCGTCGGCCAAGCGCATCCCGCCTGAAAAGCAGGCCATCATGGCGCAGGCGACCAACGACCTGCGCCAATCCGGCATCCTGGCCAAGGTTGCCGCCGTCGGCCAGAAAGCGCCGGCATTTCAGGGCCAGGCCTTTGATGGCCGCGCCATCAACTCGGGCGATCTGCTCGGCCGCGGCGCCGTGGCGCTATCGTTCTTTCGCGGGCATTGGTGACCCTACTGCAGACAGGAGCTGGAGGCTCTGCAAACCATCTACCCGGACATTCAAGCGGCAGGCGCGGAACTGGTCGTGGTTTCTCCGGAACGTCCGGACGTCACGCGCGACCTGGCAATCAAGCACAAGCTGACCTTTCCCATCGTGTTCGATGATCATCTGCGCATCGCGAAGGCCTTCGGATTGGCGTTCACGCTGCCCGACACTCTCAAGGCGGTCTACCAGGGTTTTGGCATCGATCTGCCGAAGAACACCGGGCGCGATGCCTGGGAACTGCCGATGCCGGCGCGTTTCGTCATCGACAAGAGCGGCATCATTCGCGCAGCCGATGTCGATCCGGACTATACCGTTCGGCCCGAGCCCAGTGCGACGCTGGCCGTGCTGCAGGCGCTCAAATAGCGGCAGGCGAAACGACACGTCTGCAACAGTGCGGGGTCAAGCCATCCGGCTTGGCCCCGCGATCATTTCAGGCCGCCTCCGGGCGCGCGCTGTCGCGGACCTGCGTGCGGTGCATCAGGCGACGCAGCGCAGGGTCGAGCTGATTGCGGCGATGCAGCGTGCAGCGGTTGTCCCAGATGACCAGATCGCCTTGGCGCCATTGCTGCGCCCAAAAGGCTGTGCCGGCATGGATGTGGGCCCACAGCTGATCGAGCAGAGCATCGCTGTCGCTGTCCGACAAACCAACCACCCAGGCATTGGGGCGGCGACCGAGATACAGTGACGGACGTCCGGTCTCGGGATGGCGCACCACCAGCGGATGAATGGCGCCCGGCCGCTCGGCATTGCCGTAGGCCTCCTTGAAACCGTTGCGCAGCTGGCCCGAGGAGTTGCGCGTCGCGTCGTGTTTGCAGGAGAGCCCCTTGATGCGCGCCTTCAGCGGCTCGGGCAGCGTCGCGTAGGCGGTGTAGAGATTGTAGAAGAACGTCTCGCCACCGACGGCCGGCGTCTCGATGCCATAGAGCAGGCTCGCCTTGGGCGGCAGCGCGTTGTAGCTCATGTCCTGGTGCCAGACGAGCTCGGAGTTGCCGAGGCCGCCGACGGGCTTGCCATCTGCGATGATGTTCGAAATCACGGCAATCTCGGGCCGGCTCGGATGATTGGGATCCTTCGACGCCCGGATCGGCGCCATGTCCAGCTCACCGAAGCGCCGGGAGAATACGGTCAGCTGCTCATCATCCAGCTTGTGGCCGCGAAAGCGCAGCACCAGATGCTCGTTCCAGGCGGCATAGACCTCGCGGAACGTTGCCTCGTCGATAGCGCTGGTGAGATCGAGGCCGGCCACGTCGGCGCCAAGCGGGCCACCGGTCGGCGTCACGGCGATGCGGCGATAGACTGTGGCGGGCATGGCAGTATCTCCTTCTGCAATCCGACAGAGACAGGAGCCTCACGATAGCTCTGCGCGCCGCGCCCGCAAGGGGTGTGTCGGTGGGACGCCTCGAACGACGGCGCGCCATCGCCTACGACTGCGGCTAAGGGCGTCGGCGCAATGCCACCCGGGAAGGCAACGCGTGAGGGGCCATGGCGCGCATTCTGGTGCTCGGCGGCTATGGCGTGTTCGGTGGCCGGGCCGCGCTGCGTCTGGCCCGCGATCCCGCGCTCACCCTCATTGTTGCTGGGCGCGACAGGGCCAAGGCAGAAGCCGAATGTGCCCTATTGCGGCAAGCTGGCGCCGCACACCTCGAAGCCGCCAGCCTTGATGCCTTTACCATTGGCGCCGCGGACCTGCGCCGGCTCCGGGTCGACATCGTCATCAACACGGTCGGTCCCTATCAGGCGCACGACTATCGCGTCGCACGGGCAGCCATCGCAGCCGGCGCCCATTACCTCGATCTGGCTGATGCGCGCGCATTCGTGACCGGGATCACGGCCCTCCATGCCGAGGCTGAGGCGGCTGACGTGCTGGTGGTCAGCGGTGCGAGTTCGGTGCCGGCGCTGGCGGCGGCCGTCATCGACGACCTGGCGCCACGCCTTGGCCGCCTGGAACGGCTGACCTACGGTATTTCTCCGGGCAACAGCTTTGATCCCGGCGAGGCGACGGTTGCCTCGATCCTCGGCGCCGTTGGCAAACCCTTTTGGGGCCTTTGCGAGGGCCGCATGGCGGCGCAGTACGGCTGGCAACCGTTGGTGCGCCATCAAACCCCGGAATTGGGCACGCGCTGGCTCGGCGCCTTCGACGTGCCGGATCTCGACCTCTTTCCGGTGCGCTATCCAACGCTGAAATCACAGCGCTTCCTGGCCGGCGTCGAAGTGAAGCTCTTTCACGGCGGCTTGTGGGCTCTGTCCTGGCTGGTGCGCGGCGGACTGTTGGGCGGCGTGGCTCGATACGCGGGCGGCTTGCTGTCGATCAAGCGCAGGCTTGGCTGGCTCGGCTCCGACCGGGGGCTGATGTTCGTCACGCTGGAGGGGCTGGACCGCGACGGGCAGGCAACGCGGTTGAGCTGGAACCTGATCGCTTTCGAGGGGCACGGGCCGTTTATTCCAGCGACGCCAGCGGTCATCCTTGCGCGCGCGCTCGCAGCAGGGCACTTGCAGCGGCGCGGCGCCATGCCGTGCGTCGGCCTCATGACGCTCGCCGATTTCAACCGGGAGGTGGCGGATCTCGATATCCGCCAGACCATCACATGATCCTTCCCCTCTACCGGCGGCTGCTCGGTGCCGAGTTCGATGCATTGCCGGCCAAGGTCCGCGAGTTGCACGACGTTCAAGGTCAAGTCACCTGGTCCGGCCGCGCCGAGGTGCAGCGCGGCACATCCCTGCTGGCGCGGATAATAGGGACCATCGCAGGCTTGCCGCCGTCGTCTCCGGGACTGCCGCTGGAGGTGGTCTTCACCCCCGATGCCACCGGCGAGCACTGGCGGCGCACCTTTGGCCGCCATGTGTTCCAGACCCACCAGCGCTTGGGTAACGGCGTCATCCTGGAGCGCATCGGTCCGAGCACGGCCGCATTGAAACCGAAGGTCGGCCCGGCGGGGCTGTCGCTGACTGTGGCGGGTCTCTCAGTCCTTGGCGTGCCCGTGCCCCGGTCATTACTCGCCGAGATGACGACCCTCGAGCACGAGGTCGATGGCCGTTACGCGTTCGAGGTCGAAGCCCACCTGCCGCTGATCGGCCTGCTGGTCCGCTATAAGGGTTGGTTGGAGCGGGTCGCGGCGTGATCACTAGCCTAAATTATGAGCACAGATCGCGGAACGCACAAAAATTAGGCTGTGCAGCACCCCTGACAGCTTATTTTTTCATCAGAGATTGCCTGCAAGGTCGCTGCATGAAACGCGGCGCATGCTCTGGACACATATATTACGCCATTGTTTCAAAGCCTTATTGTCGTTCCTCAGGGGCGGCAGCAAAGCTGGCACGCTGGTTGCTTTTCGTTAACCATTGCCGAATGCGGCAAGCGCAACCAGGAGATTCTCTATGCAGTTCAGTCGGCGGTCCATGCTTATCGGCGCCTCGATGCTTGCCACCGCGGCATGCGGCGGACCCGTTCTGGCCCAGGACACGATTAAGGTCGGCGTGCTCCACTCGCTTTCCGGCACCATGGCCATCAGCGAGACGACGCTGAAGGACGTCATGTTGATGCTGATCGAGGAGCAGAACAAGAAGGGCGGTCTCCTCGGCAAGAAGCTCGAGGCCGTGGTGGTCGATCCGGCCTCCAACTGGCCGCTGTTCGCCGAGAAGGCGCGCGAGCTGATCACGCAGCAGAAGGTTTCGGCCGTGTTCGGCTGCTGGACCTCCGTGTCGCGCAAGTCCGTGCTGCCGGTGTTCAAGGAGCTGAACTCGGTGCTGTTCTACCCCGTGCAGTACGAGGGTGAAGAGTCCGAGCGCAACGTGTTCTACACCGGCGCTGCACCGAACCAGCAGGCCATTCCCGCCGTGGACTACCTGATGTCGAAGGAAGGCGGCGACGTGAAGCGCTGGGTGCTGGCTGGCACCGACTACGTCTATCCGCGCACCACCAACAAGATCCTGGAAGCTTACCTTCTCGCCAAGGGCGTCAAGAAGGAAGACATCATGATCAACTACACGCCGTTCGGTCATTCCGATTGGCAGACGATCGTGTCCGAGATCAAGAAGTTCGGCACGGCCGGCCGCAAGACCGCAGTGGTCTCGACCATCAATGGCGACGCCAACGTGCCCTTCTATAAGGAGCTGGCCAACGCCGGCATCAAGGCCACGGACATTCCCGTCGTCGCCTTCTCGGTGGGTGAGGAAGAGCTTGCCGGCGTCGACACCAAGAACCTGCAGGGCCATCTCGCTGCCTGGAACTATTTCCAGTCGGTCAAGAACCCGGTCAACGAGAAGTTCATCGCCGACTGGAAGGCTTTCACCAAGAACCCGAAGCGCGTGACCAACGATCCGATGGAAGCGCACGTGATCGGCTTCAATATGTGGGTGAAGGCAGTCGAGAAGGCCGGCTCGGCTGCGCCGGACAAGGTGATCGACGCCATCGTCGGCATCGAGGTGCCGAACCTGACGGGCGGCATGTCGAAGATGCTGCCAAACCACCACATCACCAAGCCTGTCATGATCGGTGAAATCCGTGCCGACGGCCAGTTCGATGTGGTCTGGCAGACCAAGGGTCTTGTCCCAGGCGATGCCTGGTCGGACTTCCTGGACGGCTCCAAGGACCTCGAGGCCGACTGGGTTACCAAGAAGTGCGGCAACTTCAACGTCAAGACCAACAAGTGCGGTAGCTAAGCCTAGACTATATAGCTACTGACCTTGGCGCCGCCCATGGATTCCTCCTCCCCTGGGCGGCGCCTCTATTGGAGTGACTGCGCAATGGTCCTTGGCGTGCTCAGACGATGGCTTGCCGTGTTGCTGGTGGTGGCAATGGCCGCACCCCTCGCGACGCCGGCGCACGCGCAATCACTCGATGTGGCGCTTGACCGTCTCGCCGCCGACACCTTCGCCGAGACGGCAACGGCCGTGGCCGAGATCGCTACTTCGGGCAGCGATCGCGCCGCGCTGATTCTCGAAGCGATGGCCGACCGGCGACTGCTTGTCGATGCAGCGACCAAAGCCGTCATCATCAAGACCGTAGGCGGTGACCATATCGATGCTCGCACCGGTGCCAAAGTAGCCGCGCCCGCCGCCGAGTTGGTCGCAGTGCGGACCAACAACCGTGTCCGCGGCGCCATCGAGGCCGCCATCGGCGGGCTCACACTCATGTCGCCCGATGCTGCCAAGCGCCTGTCAGCGGCGGAGGCCGTGTTCAAATCCCGTGACGCCAAGGCTCTGCCGGCGCTGGACCTGGCACTGACGCGCGAGACCGATGCCAATGTGCGCCGCGCCCTGTCCCGGGCCCGGGCCGCCGTCATCCTGACCAATCCAGGGACAGCCAAAGCCGATTTCGCCGCGGTGATCGACGTTCTGGTCGCCGGCGGCGATGCTGAAAGCGTCGGCCTCATCCGAACGCTGCTCTCGTCCACCACGGATGCCGATACGCGCCGCCTGCTGGAAGCCGGACTGGCCAAGGGCGAGCAGCGCCAGCGCGCCACGGCACTGGCGCAGAACATCTGGTTCGGCCTCTCGCTCGGCTCCGTGCTGCTGTTGGCGGCGATCGGCCTCGCCATTACCTTCGGCGTCATGGGCGTCATCAACATGGCGCACGGCGAGATGGTGATGCTCGGCGCCTATACGACGTTCGTGGTGCAGGAAATCTTTCGTGCCTATGCGCCGGGCGCCTTCGACTGGTCGCTGGCCGTCGCCCTGCCCCTGGCGTTCCTGGTGACGGCGCTGGTCGGCATCGCCATCGAGCGCGGCATCATCTCCTTTCTTTACGGACGCCCCCTGGAAACCTTGCTGGCGACGTGGGGCGTCAGCCTGATGTTGCAGCAGGCCGTGCGCACCACGTTCGGGCCGACCAACCGCGAGGTCGGCTCGCCGTCGTACATGTCCGGCACCTTCGAGCTGATGGGTCTGCAGATCGCCTGGGGCCGGATGTGGATCATCCTGTTCACACTGATCGTGTTTGCGACCCTGCTGGTCGTGCTCAAGGCAACCCCGCTCGGCTTGCAGATGCGGGCTGTGACGCAAAACCGGCGCATGGCCGCGGCCATGGGCATTCGCACGGGGCGCATCGATGCGCTGACGTTTGCGCTCGGCTCCGGCATTGCGGGCATCGCCGGCGTGGCGTTGTCGCAGATCGACAACGTGTCGCCGAACCTCGGCCAGTCCTATATCATCGACAGCTTCATGGTGGTGGTGTTTGGCGGCGTCGGCAATCTGTGGGGCACGCTGGTATCGGCTTTCGCGCTCGGCATCGCCAACAAGTTCCTCGAGCCCTTCGCCGGTGCTGTGCTCGCCAAGATCCTGATCCTGGTGCTGCTGATCCTGTTCATCCAGAAGCGCCCGCGCGGCCTGTTCGCACTCAAGGGAAGGGCCATCGAGGCATGATGATCCAGCTCTTGAAGGACGGCCTCGATCGCCGCTCGTCGATCTTTCTCGGCCTCATCGTTCTGGCGCTGTTGCTGGTGCCGGTGCTCAATCTGGTGGTGCCCCCGGGCTCGCCGCTGCATGTGCCCGATTACGTCGTCGCCTTGACCGGCAAGTACGTGTGCTTTGCCGTGCTCGCCCTGTCGCTCGATCTGGTGTGGGGCTATTGCGGCATTCTCTCGCTCGGGCACGGTGCCTTCTTCGCTCTCGGCGGCTACGCCATGGGCATGTATCTGATGCGCCAGATCGGCAACCGCGGCGTCTATGGCCATCCCGTGCTGCCGGATTTCATGGTGTTCCTCAACTGGCAGGACCTGCCCTGGTACTGGTGGGGCTTCTCCTCGTTTCCGTTTGCGCTGCTGATGGTCGTGCTGGTGCCGGGGCTACTCGCCTTCGTGTTCGGTTGGCTGGCGTTCCGGTCGCGTGTCACCGGCGTCTATCTCTCCATCATCACGCAGGCACTGACCTATGCGCTGCTGCTCGCCTTCTTTCGCAACGATATGGGCTTCGGCGGCAACAACGGCCTCACGGACTTCAAGGATATTCTCGGCTTTCCCGTGCAGTCGAAGGCGACGCGCATCTCGTTGCTGGCGGCATCTCTGGCGCTGCTCGCGATGTCGTTCCTGATCGCCCGCGTGCTCGTCGCCTCGACCTTCGGCAAGGTGCTGGTGTCGATCCGCGATGCTGAATCGCGCACGCGCTTTCTCGGCTACCGGGTGGAGAGCTACAAGCTCGCCGTGTTCACGCTGTCAGCGATCATGGCCGGGCTGGCCGGCGCCCTCTACGTGCCGCAGGTCGGCATCATCAACCCGTCGGAATTCGCACCGGCCAACTCGATCGAGGCCGTCATCTGGGTGGCCGTCGGCGGGCGTGGCACGCTGATTGGCGCAGTGGTCGGCGCCTTCGTGGTCAACTTCCTGAAGACCACTTTCACCACCGGCTTCCTGGCGCCGTACTGGCTGTTTGTCCTCGGCGGCCTGTTCATTCTTGTGACGCTGGCCTTGCCCAAGGGGATCGTCGGCGCCCTCTCCGACATGCTGGAACGGCATCGACCGGCGCCCAAGGATCTCTCCAAAGGCGCGGCAACACCGCAGGCGGCGGAGTAGATCCATGCAGGATGCAACGCCGCAACTGACGCGTTCCGTGCTGTATCTCGACGGCATCACGGTGACGTTCGACGGCTTTCGGGCGCTGAACGAGTTGTCGCTGGTCATCGAGCCCGGTGAAATGCGCGCCATTATCGGGCCCAACGGCGCCGGCAAGACCACCATGATGGACGTCATCACCGGCAAGTCGCGGCCCGACGACGGCACGGCCTTGTTCGATGGCGGCATCGATCTCACGAAGCTCGACGAAGCCCAGATCGCGGAACTCGGCATCGGGCGCAAGTTCCAGAAGCCGACCGTGTTCGAGAGCCATACCCTCGACGACAACATCCGCCTGGCGCTGAAAGGCCCGCGCGATCCGCTGGCCGCCATCTTCGGCGCCCGCAACCGCATTGCGCGCGAGCGCATCGACAACGTGCTGGAAACCGTGAAGCTGACCGAGCATCGCCACCGGCTGGCCGGCGCTCTCAGCCATGGCCAGAAGCAGTGGCTCGAGATCGGCATGCTGCTGGCGCAGGATCCGAAACTGCTGCTGGTCGACGAGCCGGTCGCCGGCATGACGGACGCCGAAACCATCGTCACCGCCGACCTGCTGCGCGACATCAATCGCACCCGCTCCGTGGTGGTCGTGGAACACGACATGTCGTTCGTGCGCGCCCTCGGCGTCAAAGTGACCTGCCTGCACGAGGGATCCGTGCTGGCCGAAGGTAACCTCGACGACGTCTCCGCCAATCCGCGCGTGATCGAAGTCTATCTCGGTCGTTGAATCAGGAGTGTGCCGCTATGGCGCAAGCAACGTTGCCACCATTGATGCCCGTGCGGCGACCAGCCAAGGTAGCCGTGGTGGTCCGCGCCAGTCACCACCGGCGCGAGGCGGCCACATCGAATGCCGGCCGGCTCGCCTTGCGGGATGGACTGCGCGTCATCGGTCGGCCGCGCGGCGACGGCATCGTGGCAGCGACGAAACGCGCCAAGGCCTCGCCATGCTGACCGTCGACAGCATCGATCTGCACTACGGCGCAGCCCAAGCCCTGCGCGGCGTCTCGGTCACCGCGCGCCCCGGCGAGGTCATGTGCGTGCTTGGCCGCAACGGCGTCGGCAAGACCAGCCTGCTGCGGGCCATCATTGGCCAGCAAAAGCTCAGTGGCGGGCGCATCCTGTGGAACGGCGCCGATATCTCCACGCTGGCGGTGTCGGAGCGGGCGCGCCAGGGCATCGGCTTCGTGCCGCAGGGCCGCGAGATTTTTCCGCTGCTGACGGTGAAGGAAAATCTCGAGACAGGGTATGCACCGCTGAAGCGTGCGGATCGCAGCATTCCCGACTTTATCTTCGAGTTGTTCCCGGTGTTGCGCGACATGCTTGGTCGACGTGGCGGCGATCTGTCAGGCGGCCAGCAGCAGCAGCTCGCCATCGGCCGAGCGCTGGTGACGCGCCCGAAGCTGCTCGTGCTGGATGAGCCGACCGAAGGCATCCAGCCGTCGATCATCAAGGACATCGGCCGCGCCATCGATTTTCTGCGCCAGCGCGGCGACATGGCCATCCTGTTGGTCGAGCAATACTTCGAATTCGCCCGCGATCTCGCCGACCACTATGCGGTGATGGAGCGCGGCCAGGTGGTTCTTGCCGGCACGCGCGCGCAAATGGTGGAGGCCGATGTCCGCAAGCGTATGTCCGTTTGAGACGGGCTCGTCACGGGCGGCGCGCGAGCTGGCGTCGATCCGCGTCGATGGCGGCTTTCGCATCGCCGTGGCACACGCCGACGGGCGAACGCGCGTCACCGATCTGGAGGAGCGCGGCGGCTGGCGGGTGCGATTTCCCGAGCTCGCCGATGGTGGCGACCTCGAAGCGATCAGCATCAACACCGGCGGCGGCATCCTGGGTGGCGACCACGTGCGCAGCGCGATCGAGGTGGAGAGCGGTCACCTGTGCGTGGCCTCGCAGGCAGCCGAACGCATCTACCGGTCCCTCGGCCCGCCCGCCATCATCGAGACAAGCATGGCGCTCGGCGACGGCGCGCGCCTGGATTGGCTGCCGCAGGAGACGATCCTCTTTTCCAGTGCCCGATTGCAGCGCCGCTATGACGTCGCCATGGCCACAACGGCGCAGCTCCTCATGGTCGAGACGATCGTGCTCGGGCGCACGGCCAGCGGCGAAGCGGTGCGAGACGGCAGCCTGAGCGATCAATGGCGCGTGCACCGGGGTGGCAAGCTGATCTTTGCCGAGGCGACCCGTCTCGCGGGCGACATGCATACGCACATGCAGGGCCCAGCGATCGGCGACGGCGCGCGGGCCATGGCGGTGGTGTTGCTGGTAGCACCGATGGCTGAGCACAAGCTGGAAACTGTGCGGGCGGTGTGCAACGGCGCGGAACTTGATTGCGGTGTCAGTGCCTGGAATGGCATGCTGACGGCGCGATTGATGGCGCGCGATGCGGCGGCCCTGCGGCAGACAGTGGTGCGCGTCGCCGAGGCGGCGATGGGACGGCGCCTGCCGCGGGTCTGGTCACTTTAGAGGGAGCGCAAGGGCCACATGAATTTGACGCCTCGCGAGAAGGACAAGCTGCTCGTCGCCATGGCCGCGATCGTCGCCCGCCGGCGGCTGGAACGCGGCGTGAAGCTCAATCACCCCGAAGCCATCGCGCTCATCACCGATGTCGTCGTCGAGGGGGCCCGCGACGGCAAGAGCGTGTCCGAACTCATGACCGCCGGCGCCAAGGTGATCCGCCGCGATCAGGTGATGGACGGCATCGCCGAGATGATTCACGACGTGCAAGTCGAGGCGACATTTCCCGACGGCACCAAGCTCGTCACCGTGCACAATCCGATTCGATGAAGGACGCTCGACCCATGCAAAATCGCTTCCTGCTCGCCCTCTCTGCTTGCCTCGTTGCGACGCCGGCTCTGGCTCATCCGGGCGAGCATGGCCGCATGAGCGCCGTTGAGGTGATCCAGCACTACGCCGAACCGGATCACTTGGCGTTCCTGGCCTTGACCGTCCTGGTGGGTTGGCTTGGATACCGTTACGGCCGTCGTGTCGAAGCGCGGGCGGCAGCCAGAGTTCGCACAAGCGGCAAGGACCGGACGCGATGAAACCGGGCGAGATCATCACGGCGGCCGGCGACATCGAGCTCAATGCCGGACGCACCACATTGACGCTGGCCGTCGCCAACACCGGTGACCGGCCGATCCAAGTTGGCAGCCACTATCATTTCTTCGAGACCAACGCGGCGCTGCAGTTCGATCGTGACAAGACACGCGGCATGCGGCTCGACATTGCGTCGGGCACGGCGGTGCGTTTCGAGCCCGGGCAGACGCGCGAGGTCACACTCGTTGCCATGGCAGGTCGCCGCGAGATCTACGGCTTCCGCCAGCAGGTGATGGGAAAGCTCTAAGGCCGGGTCCACGCCCGGGATTGATGCCGTCGTACACAGCCCCGCTGTCCGCGGGTTGCGAGGATTTGATGCCAGCCAAAATTTCCCGCTCCGCCTATGCGCAGATGTTCGGGCCGACCACCGGCGACAAGGTGCGGCTTGCCGACACCGAGCTGATCATCGAGGTCGAAAAGGATTTCACCACCTACGGCGAGGAAGTGAAATTCGGCGGCGGCAAGGTGATCCGCGACGGCATGGGGCAGTCACAGGTCACCAACGCGGCTGGTGCCATGGACACGGTGATCACCAATGCGCTGATCCTTGATCACTGGGGCATCGTGAAAGCGGATGTCGGCCTCAAGGAAGGGCGCATCGCAGCCATCGGCAAGGCTGGCAATCCCGATATCCAGCCGGGCGTCGATATCATTATCGGGCCAGGCACGGAGATCATTGCCGGCGAAGGCAAGATCCTGACGGCTGGCGGCTTTGATACGCACATCCATTTCATTTGCCCGCAGCAAATCGAGGAAGCCCTGATGTCAGGCCTCACCTCCATGCTCGGCGGAGGCACCGGGCCGGCGCATGGCACGCTCGCAACCACATGCACGCCGGGGCCGTGGCATCTGGAGATGATGCTGCGTGCCGCCGATGCATTCCCGATGAATCTTGGCTTCGCCGGCAAGGGCAACGCGTCGCTGCCGGCGTCACTCGACGAGATGGTGCTGGCCGGCGCCTGCGCGCTGAAGCTGCATGAGGACTGGGGCACGACACCGGCGGCCATTGATTGCTGCCTCTCGGTCGGCGATGCGCATGACGTGCAGGTGATGCTGCATTCCGATACGCTGAACGAATCCGGGTTCGTCGAGGACACCATCGCCGCCTTCAAGGGGCGCACCATCCATGCCTTCCACACCGAGGGTGCCGGCGGAGGCCACGCACCCGACATCATGAAGGTGGCGGGCCTCAAGAACGTGTTGCCGTCCTCGACCAATCCGACGCGGCCATTCACGGTCAACACCATCGACGAGCATCTCGACATGCTGATGGTGTGTCATCATCTCTCGCCGCGCATTCCGGAAGATCTGGCCTTCGCCGAGAGCCGCATCCGCAAGGAGACGATCGCGGCCGAGGACATCCTGCACGACATGGGCGCGCTCTCGATGATGTCATCCGACAGCCAGGCCATGGGGCGTATCGGCGAGGTGATCATCCGCACGTGGCAGACGGCGCACAAGATGAAGGTGCAGCGCGGTCCCCTGGTGCAGGACAAGGGGCGCGGCAACGACAATTTCCGTGCCAAGCGCTATATCGCGAAATACACGATCAACCCGGCCATTGCGCATGGCGTATCGCGGCATATCGGGTCGGTCGAAAAGGGCAAGCTCGCGGATCTCGTGATCTGGTCGCCGGCCTTCTTCGGCGTGAAGCCGGACATGGTGATCAAGGGAGGCATGATCGCGGCAGCCCCCATGGGCGATCCCAACGCCTCGATCCCGACGCCGCAACCGGTGCACTACCGGCCGATGTTCGGGGCCTATGGCGGCGCGCGCACGGCGACGTCGCTCACCTTTGTGTCGAAGGCGGCGCAGGCGGCCAGCATCGGCGACCGGCTGGGCCTCGCCAAGCGCACCGTCGCCGTGGAGAACGTGCGCGGCGGCATCTCGAAGGCCAGCATGATCCACAACGATGCCACGCCGGACATCAAGATTGATCCCGAGACCTACGAGGTTCGCGCCGACGGTGAGTTGCTGGTCTGCGAGCCGGCGAAAGAGCTGCCAATGGCGCAGCGGTACTTCTTGTTCTAGGGTGGTCCCGGGGCCAACTCGAGGCATGTCATGCAGGATCGGCCGGACAAGAAGGATGCAAGCCTGTACGACACCGACTTCTTCGTCTGGTGCCATGAACAAGCGCGCCTCGTCCGCGAGCGGCGATTCGGTGAACTCGATCTCGACAATGTCGCCGAGGAGCTGGAGAGCACGGGGCGCAGCGACAAGCACCAGATCAGAAGCCGACTTCGTGTTTTGATCGCGCATCTCGTGAAGTGGAAGTATCAGCCTGGAGCGAGAAAGCCTGGATGGCGGAGCACAATTCGGGAGCAGCGGACCCGGATCGCCGAACTTATTGCGGATAGTCCCAGCCTGAAGGCTTTTCCAGCCAGCATAGCAATCGACTGCTATGAGGCGGCCCGGCTGGCTGCAGCGGAGGAAACCGGCATCGACTATACGCTTTTCCCGGAGGTTTGCCCGTTCACGGCCGAGCAGATCCTCGATCCGGATTTCCTGCCGAAAGAGCCCGATCTCTACGACCAGTCCTGAGGCCTGCGCCACATGCTCCGCGCCAGTACCATCATCCGCCGCGCCGATCTGGCCAAGCGCATCGCCATCGATACAATCACGCTCGACCGGCAATCCCGGTACCGGCGGCGCGTGACCATGACGACCGACCGCGGGCATGCATTCCTGCTCGATCTGCCCGAGGCGACCTATCTTGCGGGTGGCGACGGGCTGGAGTTGTCCAATGGCGCCCTGGTGAAAGTGGTGGCGGCGCCCGAGGACTTGCTCGAGATCCACGCGCACAGCCAGCTGGAACTGGCGCGCATCGCCTGGCATCTCGGCAATCGGCACACGCCGGCCGAAGTGACGCCAGAGGCGATCTACATTCAGCCCGATCATGTGCTGGCCGAAATGGTCGAGGGGCTTGGCGCGCATGTGCATCAGGTGCGCCGTCCGTTCGAGCCGGAAGGCGGTGCCTACGGCGGACACGGACCCCTGCACAAAGGCCACCATCACGGCGCGGGGGGACATCACCATCACGGCGACGACGGGCACGGCCATGATCACGCGCATGGGCACGCACATGGGCCGGTGCGACTGGTGCCGAAAACCACCGTGTGGAAGCCGGAGTAGGCAAGGATATGCTGGACGGCGCAGAGGCAGGGACGCTGCAGGCGGTCTCGGCAGCGATGCCGCTGGTGGACGCGCGCCTTGTGCTTTGGCTGTCGCCGACGTTTCCGGTCGGCGCCTATGCCTATAGCCATGGGCTCGAATGGGCGGCGCAGAAGGGCTGGGTTCGGAATCGTGCAACGCTGACGGCTTGGCTCGGCGAGCTGCTGGCGCATGGCAGTGCGCGCAACGATCTGATCCTGCTGGCACAGAGCGCCGCCGCGCTGCGCGCGGGGCGGCTCGCCGGGCTGGCTGAGATCAACGCGCTGGCACTGGCTTTGCAGCCATCGGCCGAACGCTACCTTGAGACACAACAGCAGGGCTCGTCGTTCCTGACGGCCATGACGGCGGCCTGGGATGCACCACTGCTCGCGCCAGCGCGGCAAGCCGTTGGGGAGCACGTCGCCTATCCGGTCGCCGTTGGCATCGCGGTGGCAGCACATGGCATGACCACAGGCGGGGCATTGGCTGCTTACGCCATGGCCTTCACGGCCAATCTTGTCTCGGCTGCGATCCGGCTGTCCGTGATCGGCCAGACCGATGCCCAGCGCGTATTGGCGGATCTGCTACCACTCGCGATCCGCGCAGCAAGTTTGGCCGAGGCTGCTACACTGGACGATCTCGGCAGCTCGGCATTTCGTTCCGACATCGCGTCGCTTGCCCACGAAACCCAATACACGAGGCTCTTTCGCTCATGACATCTGAGAACGGTCCCCTGCGCGTCGGCATCGGCGGCCCTGTCGGCTCGGGCAAGACGACGCTCACGGCGGCACTCTGCCGGGCCTTTCGCGACCGCTACGATATCTGCGCCATCACCAACGACATCTACACCAAGGAGGATGCGGAAATCCTGATGCGACTGCAGGCCTTGCCGCTGGAGCGCATCATGGGCGTGGAGACGGGCGGCTGCCCGCATACCGCCATTCGCGAGGACTGCTCGATCAATCTGGCGGCGATCGAGACCATGCGGAAAAAATTTCCGAAGTTGGATCTCATTCTGATCGAGTCCGGCGGCGACAACCTGGCGGCCACCTTCTCGCCGGAACTTGCGGATCTCACCATCTACGTCATCGACGTGGCACAGGGCGAGAAGATCCCAAGAAAGGGCGGACCCGGCATCACCAAATCGGATCTGCTGGTCATCAACAAGACGGATCTGGCGCCGCACGTGGGCGCGAGTCTCGAAGTGATGGAGCGCGACACCAAGCGGATGCGCGGCGAGCGCCCGTACGTGTTCACCAGCATCGGCAAGGGCAGCGGCGTCGACGCGATCGCCAGCTTCATCACGCGCGCGGGGGGCTTGGCCCCGTAGCGGCAAGGCTGACTACGGCGCCAGGTCGCGCGTGTGGTAGGGGCCAGCCACGTGGAAGCCGTATTTCTGATAGAGCGCCACCGCCGCGACATTGCCGGGCTCGGTCTGCAGGTAAAGCCATCGAGCGCCCTGTGCCGCGGCATGAGCTTCGATGGCCGCGAGCACGGCTGTGGCCGCGCCCGAGCGCCGGGCGGACGCCCGTGACGCCATGCATTGCACGGACGCAAGATCCTCCGAGAGCACTGACAGGCCACTGGCAATGACGCCGCCATCGCGCACGGCCGAGAAGAAGGCACGCGGGCGCGGCACGCGGGCGACGAGGCTTGGCGCCACGGCGCGGCGATTGTCGGAGAGGCCTTGCAGATAGACCGCGAACCAGCCCTCGTCCGGTTCGTCGTGGCGCTGCACCACGACGGCCGTGCGCGGTACGGTGCCGACGGCCTTGGCCATCGTGATGCAGTCGCTGCTCCTGACAAAGCCGCGCTGCGCCAGCTTGGCGTCGAGGCCGGCAGGCTGACTGACCGGCGAGATGATGAACCGCGGCGCGGCACCTCGCGCGCGATAAAATGCAATCACGCCATCGATCGAGCGGTCCAGGTCCTGGCCGCAATAGTCCAGCGCCGCCGCGGTGTTGGCGCGGAGCGAGCCGCCGGAGGTTGCGCGCGCCAACCAGCCATCGATGCTCTCGACCTCGGCTGCCGGCCAGCCGCTGACAACGGCTTTCTCGATGCGTGCCAGCAGCGTGAGATCCAGATTCATGCCCGGCCTCGCGCCAGCGCGTCGGCGAGCAACGTGGCGCCGGCCTGCGCTTGCGGGCGGATGCGGCCGCTTGCGGCATGCGCCCGCACGGCACCGGCAAGATCCGGATCGGCCAGCAGCTCATGCACCAGGTAGCGCAGGAACACCGAGTGGGCGAGATCGGCGCGGTTGCCCAAGGCTTGCGACACGGCATCCGGCGTGTCGGGACGCGAGCGGACCATAGCCACGGCGCAGCGGGCCGCCAGATAGTCGGCAATGATTTCGTGTGCAAAGCGGATATGGCCTTGATCACGACCGGGCGCGAAGAACGCAAACTGCACCAGCGCCAGCAGCACGCGCGGCTCGAGTTCGGGCATCAGCCCGACATCGAGATAGTAACGGCCGATTTCCGCCACATCTTCGATTGGCAGGCCGCGGCTCTCGTTCGGGTAGGCTTCGGCCGTGCGGGCCATATGCGCGATGCCTTCGATCAGCTCGATCAGCCGCTCGCGCCCGATCGCATGGAAGGCAGCCAGCAAGCGCTCGCGATCCTCGTGCTCGTTGAACGTGCCGGCGCCCAGCGTGTCAACCATCTCGCTGGCGTCGACGAAGGTGTCGGCGCCGGAGAACACATCCCAGCCGAAGCCAAGCTCGCCGCCGGAAAGCTTCTCTGCCTCACGATCGATCAGGCCATCGACGGCCGCTTGCAGAAGCTCGAATTCGTCGGTCGGCGCGGCACGGCCCGCCCGATGCAGGCCAAGCAGAAGATTGCAGTAGAAGGGCAGCGTCGCCAGCTCGGCGAGCGCAGGGCTTTGATCGAGGGTGGCGAGGAAACGGGCCACGTCCGGCGAGGCTGCCGCTCCGGGAGTAGCGAGCGCGCTGCGGCCATCGAGGCGCAGAGTGGCCAGCGCTTGTTGTGCGGGTCGGTCCCAGCGCGCCAGCTCATAGAGGCGGACGCGGCCTGACGGCAGATGGCGATCGACCAGGTCGCGCAGCCCCGTCGACGAGGCGAGCAGTGAGTCGCGCGTGCAGATGAGGATCTGCGCCTTCCCGGCACCGGTGAGAATAGCATCCAAGGCGCCGAGAAAATCGCCCTCACCGGCGAAGAACTCGTCGAGGCCGTCAAACATCCACGACGTCATGCCGTTGCTGTTGAGCCAGCGCATCAGGCGTGGATGAGTGGCTGCGGCCGCGTCCGTGCGCGCGACGGCGTCGAGCAGGCCATCGAGCGTGCGCACCTGCCGGTCGCGAATGTGCGCGGGCAGGAACAGGATCGGCCGCACCGCGGATCGTTGCGCCCGCTTCTCGACGGCAAAGCGCTGATGCAGGGCGGCAAAGAGGGAGGCGAACAGCACCGATTTGCCGGCGCCCGCATGCCCCATGACGATTGTAAGGCACGGGCCATCCGGATGGCTCGAGAGATCGGCCAGCAGGCGTTGCAATAGGTCGTCGCCGGCCGCAAACCCGCCATCGGCATCACCCAGGGCAGAGAGCGCCACGAAGGGCTGCGGCACGCGCGCGGCCGTCATCTCGGCGGTGTCGGCGACGAACTCGGCAAACACCGAGCGCGCCTCGTCGCCGCTCCCCGTGCCGAACGCGGTATCGCCATCGGCCTTGTAAGGCGTGTCGAAAAACTGCACCGGCACGCGAATAGCGACGCCGGCTTTGGCGAGGCGGTCCTTGAACGGGACAGAAAGTCCGGCGAGCGTCGGCACCACCAGGAAGGCCGGGACCTTCTCGGGCGCCGCAGCCAACTCGCCGTCGATCTCGGCCAACAGTGCGGCTTCGTCGTAACGTCCCGTCGCGTCGGGCTCGCAGCTCCACACCGCCAGCCGTTCAGGCGCGCCGCCGATGGCCCGCACGCGCTCGCCGAGAACACCGCGTTGCGAGCGCCCCGCCAGCGCAAAGCCGGCCGCCTCGATGAACCCTGCAACTGCAACGGCCAGGCTCGACATGCCTACTCCCAACGATGCCACCGATCCGTGCCGGCGACGCAAAGTGGATCCGCAGCGCCAACTGCGACGGGGCGCTTGGCTGACGTTTACGTCACTTGGGGTGCAGGATGCAAACATCCGTGCTCGGCCGCAGCGTTACGCTCGGTCCAGTGTGACTTGACGGCAAGTCCCACGGGCACGCCTTGCCGATTGTGCCCCGGCTGCATACCCTTGGCCACACATCCTGGCGGTGCAGCGCCAGTCGAAACACCAACGGGTGCCATGACCGGTCACATCCTCGCCCTGGACCAGGGCACGACATCGAGCCGGGCGCTGCTGTTCGATGCGCAGATGGCGATCGTGGGCCAGGCGCAGCAGGAGTTTGCGCAGCATTTCCCGCAATCGGGTTGGGTCGAGCACGCGCCCGAGGACATCTGGACCACGACACTGGAGTCGGCACGACGGGCCCTCGCTGTGGCTCAGGTGACTCCACTTGGGATTGCAGGGATCGGCATCACCAACCAGCGCGAGACCTGCCTGATCTGGCACCGCAAGACGGGCAAACCCATTCATCGCGCCATCGTCTGGCAGGACCGCCGCACGGCCGACCACTGCCACCGCCTCAAAGCGGATGGCAACGAGCCCATGGTCACGCGCAAGACCGGCTTGCTGCTTGATCCTTACTTCTCCGGCACCAAGTTGGCGTGGCTGCTCGACATGGTGCCGGGCGCGCGCGCCGCCGCTGAGGCGGGCGAGCTGGCAGCCGGGACCATCGACACCTTCCTGCTGTGGCAGCTCACGGGCGGGCGCGTGCATGCGACAGACGCCACCAACGCCTCGCGGACACTGCTCTATGACATTCATTCCGGCGGCTGGGACGACGATCTCCTCCGTCTGCTGCGCGTGCCCCGGTCCATGCTGCCGGAGATCCGCGATTGCAGCGCCGATTTCGGCCACACGGATCCAGCCCTGTTTGGCGCTGCGATCCCGATTCTCGGCATGGCCGGCGATCAGCAGGCAGCCACCATCGGGCAGGCCTGCTTTGCGCCCGGCATGATGAAGGCCACCTATGGCACCGGCTGCTTCGCGCTGCTGAATACGGGTAAGGCGGCCGTGCCGTCGCGCAACCGACTATTGACCACGGTTGCCTATCAGCTCGCGGGCAAGCGCACCTATGCGCTGGAAGGCGCCATTTTTGTCGCCGGAGCGGCCGTGCAATGGCTGCGCGACGGGTTGCACATCATAAAATCGGCAACCGAAACCGGCGTCTTGGCGGCCGGTGCTGATCAAGGACAGGACGTGATCATGGTGCCGGCATTCGTCGGCCTCGGCGCGCCGTACTGGGAAGCGGAAGCGCGCGGTGCCCTGTTCGGCCTGACGCGGGGGACAGGCCCGGCTGAGCTGGCCCGCGCCGCCCTCGAGGCCGTCTGCTTTCAGACCCGCGATCTGCTGGAGGCCATGCTCCGGGATTGGCCGGCAACAGGGGAAACGGTGCTGCGCGTCGACGGCGGCATGGTGGCGAGCGACTGGACCATGCAATGCCTGGCCGACACGGTGGCGGCCCCCGTCGATCGGCCGGCTGTGCTCGAATCGACGGCCCTCGGCGCTGCCTGGCTGGCGGGGCATCGTGCCGGTGTTTGGCCCGATCAGGCGGGGTTCGCCGCGCACCTGCACAGAGACCACCGCTTCCTGCCGCAGTTGGACGCGGCCACACGCGAGCAGCGTTATGCAAACTGGCAAAAGGCGGTCGCCGCCGTAATCGGCTATGCCCACGCCACCCATGGCAGCAACGGAGCACGAGCATGACCGAGATCTGTAGCCTGGAGGCGCTGCGCTGCGTCTACGAGCCGGCCGGCGAGATCGCCTTGAAGAAGGAACTCGACCACGTCGACCGGCACGCCCGCGACTTTATCGGCGCCTCGCCCTTCGTGGTGCTCTCCACCTGTGATGCGGACGGCTGGCCCGACGCGTCCCCCCGCGGCGATGCGGCTGGCTTCGTCACGGTGGTCGACACCAAGCGCCTGCACCTCCCCGATCGGCCAGGCAACAACCGCTTGGATACGCTCGAAAACATCCTGCGCAATCCGCGCATCGGCCTGCTGTTCCTGGTGCCGGGGCGCCTTGAGACGCTGCGCGTCAATGGCCGGGCACGGCTGCTCACCGATCCCCAGTTGCTCGCCCAGCACGCGATCCGCGGCAAGGCGGCGCGATCAATCGTCGAGATCGAAGCGACCAACGTTTACTTTCAATGCGGCAAGGCGGTCGTGCGGTCTGGCCTCTGGCAAAAGGAGCGCTGGCCGTCGATCGAAGGCTTGGCCACGTTCGCGGAAGCGCTGACCGACCAGGTCAAATCCGTCGACAAGGCCGCCGTCGAGCAGCGCCTGGAAGTGAGCTACCGCGATAAGCTGTACTGATGCAGCTATCGTCTGGCCGCCCTCACGTGCTCTGAAACAGGGCCGCGATGCCGATGCCTCCACGGGCGCCGAGCACCGTGGCGCCGCGCTTGCCGGGCGTCGCTCCCGGTGCGCGAACGAGGCGCGTGAACAGTCGAGCCACCAGCACCGCGCCGGCGGCACCGAGGGGTTGGCCTCGCACAATAGCGCCGCCGTCACCGTTGAGTGCCTCATCGGAGAGGCCTAAGGCATTGCGCAATGCGATGGCCTGCACCGCCGACGTCTCGCTCATCTCGACCGCATCGAGATCCTTGGCCGCGAGCGTGCCGGCACGCCCCAACAGTCGCTGCATGGCCACGATCGGGGCATCGGCGGTCTCTGCTGCAGCCGTGCCGATGGTTGCCGAGGCCAGCAGCTTCAAGGCCGGCGGCTTGCCAAGCTCCGTCCACACGGCTTCCGACACGACGACGACGAACGCGGCTCCGTCATGCACCGCACTTGTGTTGCCAGACGTCAGCGTTCCCTCGCCAAGCAGCGGCGGCAGCTCCTGCAAGTCCTGCAGCTCCGGCTCCACAGCCGACTGATCGCGGCCCTCCTCGGCCGTCGCCTTGAACGCCACGATCTCTTTCGGCAGCAGACGGGCATCGACCGCCAACCCGGCCTTCAAGTGCGCACGTACGGCATAGTCATCCTGCTGGTGGCGCGAAATCTTGAGCCGCCGTGCCAGCGCTTCGTCAGCCTCGAGGGCCCCATCAGACTCAGCACCATCGCTGGTCTCCGACCTGAGGCCGATGAAGCGAGGCGTCTGGTGCATATTGCGCGGCTTTGCGACCTGCCAAGGAGCCATCGAGATGGCTTCGGCCCCGCCGGCGATCACGGCCTCGGCGTCACCGGTGATCACCAACCGCGCCGCGTCGACAATGGCAGTCAAGCCCGACGCTTCCTCCTGATCGATGGTCACGGCCGCCAGTTGGTCGGGCAATCCAGCCGTCAAGCCGATCAGGCGGGCAGGATTGCCGGTCTCGCTGCTATTGCCGACGATCAGTCGTCCGATCTTGGCCGGGCTCAAGCCGCAGTCCTTGAGGCAAGCGGCAATCACTAGCGCCGCCAGATCCTGGACCCGGCGGGCCCGGTGCAAGCCGCCCAGGCGACCAAGTGCCGTCCGCCGGGCCGAGATGATGTACGCTGAACCGGGGAGCATTGGGCATGGGTCCTAGATCATGGAACACGCTCGCTGACTGAACATGCGAACGAGCGCGCGGCCGCCGCTGCGAATATGCGCGGCGAGACACATCGGTCACTTCAAGAACATGAGATATTGGCAAAAACGCGCCAGCCCGCCCATCCCCTCGCGCCGCACGCCGAATTGCCACCGTGATGGCAGACGGGCCACAGGTGGCCTTAACGCGCACAGCGGCGACAACAGAAACGAAATAGTATATCAGAACAAGCGCATGGAGCTCTCCCCCGCGCGGGCGCCTGCCCCGCCGTCTACAGATGCATGCAACCCGGCTTGGAGAATGGCATGGCCAAAGCCCAGTCACGGCAAACGGAAGCAATGGCACGACAGTCGGATCGCGCCTCGGCCCCGACACCGGCAGCTCGGCCCGCGCCGCTGCCGTTTCCAGCGCCGGAACATGACCATGGCTCTTGTCTCGCCGACATGCTGCAGCGCGCCGCCACCCTGTTCGAAGCCAACGGCATTCGCCTTACCCCCTTGCGCCGCCAGGTGCTGGAGGAGATCGCCGGCTCGCACACCGCTGTCGGTGCCTATGACATTCTCGACCGCCTGGCCCGCAAGGGTGCCAAGCGGCTGGCACCCATCTCCGTCTATCGCGCGCTCGACAGTCTGGTCGAGGCCGGTGTCGTGCATCGCCTGGAAAGCCGCAATGCCTTTTTCGCCTGCCATGTCGCCCACGCCAGCGATCGCCGCCAGATCGTGCTCGCCTGTGAGCAGTGCGGCGTCGTCGCCGAGGTTGCCGGCGACAGCGTCTTCGCTGGCCTCGCCACGGCTGCCGTCACAGCTGGCTTTACGGTGTCACGGCCGTTGATCGAGGTGCTCGGCACCTGCCAATCCTGTCAGAGCAGGGATGGCGCCCATCATGCAGCATAAGCCGCTGGCGACAACCGGTGCGTGCGACCACGATCACGGTCACGATCACGCCCAGCACGGGCACGGGCACGGACACGCGCATGGAGCGCATCATCATGGCCCCGCACGGGCCGCCCCCGCCGACAGCCTGATCGTGGCGCGGGGCCTGTCGCTCGCACGCGGCGGCCGACCCATCCTCGAGCATGTCGACATCCACATCGCGCCCGGCGAGATCGTCACCCTGATCGGCCCCAACGGCGCTGGCAAGACCACGCTGGTGCGCACGCTGCTCGGCCTCGAGGCGGCCGACGGCGGCCGCATCGAGCGGCGCTCCGACCTGCGCGTCGGCTATGCCCCGCAACGCTTCGATCGCGATCCTGCCATTCCCATGACGGTGGCCCGCTTCCTGTCGCTCGGCGCCGCGGCCAGCCGTACAGCGATTGTCAAAGTGTTGGACGAGGTCGGCGCCGGTCCTGTCATCGACCGCCAATTGGTGCAGCTCTCAGGTGGCGAGTTGCAGCGCGTCGTGCTGGCGCGCGCGCTCATTCGCGACCCGAGCCTGCTGGTGCTGGATGAGCCCGTCCGCGGCGTCGATTATGTCGGTGAAGCCGAGCTTTACAGCCTGATCGGCCGCATCCGCACCGAGCGTGGCCTCGGCGTTTTGCTGGTCAGCCACGATCTGCACGTCGTGATGGCGCAAAGCGATCGCGTCATCTGCCTCAACCGCCATGTGTGCTGCCATGGCGTGCCGGAGACGGTGGCGCAGCATCCAGAATATGTGGCCCTGTTCGGCGCCTCGATGGCGCGCGCCTTCGCCATCTACCATCACGACCACGATCATGCCCATGACCTCGATGGCGCACCGCTGCCGCCGAAGGCGGCGAAGGCCAAGGACTGACCATGCTCGAGCCTTTTCTGTTGCGCGCCATTCTCGCAGGCGTCGCACTCGGTGCCATCGCAGCCCCGCTCGGTTGCCTCGTCGTGTGGCGACGCATGTCGTATTTCGGCTCGACGGTGGCGCACGCTGGCCTGCTCGGCGTGGCGCTCGGGCTGGCGCTCGGCATCGATCTGACGCTCGGCGTCGTGCTGGTGGCACTCGCCATCGGCCTCATGCTGATCGGCCTTGGCCGCCAGCGGCAATTGCCGATCGACAGCCTGCTTGGCATTCTCTCGCATGCCGCGCTAGCTGCCGGCCTGGTCGCTGCGGCCCGCCTCTCCGGCCAGCGCCTCGACCTGATGGGCTATCTGTTCGGTGACATTCTCGCCGTCACGCAAACCGATCTGATCTGGATCTTCGGTGGCGGCGCTGTCGTGCTCGGGGTCATCGCCTGGCTCTGGCAAGCCCTCGTCGCCATTGCCGTGCACGAGGAGTTGGCAGCCGCCGAGGGCATCGACACCCGGCGCGCCGAAGCAATCCTCATTCTCTTGTTGGCCTTCACGATCGCTATCGCCATGAAGATCGTCGGCGTCCTACTGATCATCGCCTTCCTGATCATGCCGGCGGCAGCCGCGCGTCCGCTGGCTGCCACCCCCGAAGCCATGGTTGGCTTTGCCGCCATCATCGGCGCGGTCGGGGCGGCTGCGGGCCTGCTGCTCTCGTTCCTCATCGACGTGCCGGCCGGCCCCGCCATCGTGCTCGTCTTGACCGCCATCTGCACGGCGACGATCCTGCCCACGGCGCTCCGCGCCCAATGACAAAACCATGACAGCTGCAGCCCCTGTTCATGGCCGGGCGTATGCAGTACCACCACCTCAAGACCTGCGATCCCGATCGGAGCCGTGCATGACAGCGATCAAACCCCGCCGTGCTTCTGTGGCCGTCAACGTCGGCGGTGTCATCATCGGCGGCGGCGCGCCAATCGTCGTCCAATCGATGACCAACACCGACACGGCGGACATCCCGGGCACGGTGGCCCAGATCGCTGCGCTGGCCCGCGCCGGCTCCGAAATCGTGCGCATCACGGTCGATCGCGACGAGGCGGCCAAAGCCGTGCCGCACATCCGCGATGGACTGCTGAAACGCGGCATCAAAGTGCCGATCGTCGGCGATTTCCACTACATCGGCCACACCCTGCTGGCCAACAATCCCGCCTGTGCCGAGGCCCTCGACAAGTATCGCATCAATCCTGGCAACGTCGGCTTCAAGGACAAGAAGGACCGCCAATTCTCGTCGATCATCGAGATGGCCTTGAAGCACAACAAGCCCGTGCGCATCGGCGTCAACTGGGGCTCGCTCGACCAGGACCTCCTCACCCACCTGATGGACGAGAACGCGAAAGCCGGTTCGCCGCTGACCGCCCGCGCTGTCATGCACGAGGCCATCGTGCAGTCCGGCGTGTTGTCGGCCAAGCGCGCCGAAGAGCTTGGGCTCGGCGCCGACAAGATCATCATTTCGGCCAAGGTCTCGGCCGTGCAGGATCTGATCGCGGTCAACACGCTGCTGGCCGAGCGCTGCCATTACGCGCTGCATCTGGGGCTGACCGAAGCCGGCATGGGCTCCAAAGGCATCGTCGCCTCGTCGGCCGCCATGGGCATCGTGCTGCAGGCGGGCATTGGCGACACCATCCGCTATTCGCTCACCCCCGAGCCCGGCGGCGACCGCACGCTCGAGGTGCAGGCGGCGCAAGAGTTGCTGCAGACCATGGGATTGCGCACCTTCATGCCGATCGTGGCGGCTTGCCCCGGCTGTGGACGCACCACCTCGACCGTGTTCCAGGAGCTTGCCCGCGATATCCAGCAGATGCTGCGCGACCGTATGCCTGAGTGGAAGGGCCGCTATCCCGGCGTCGAGGCGCTGAACGTTGCCGTCATGGGCTGCATCGTCAACGGCCCCGGCGAATCGAAGCACGCCGACATCGGCATCTCACTTCCCGGCACCGGCGAGCAGCCCGCCGCCCCCGTCTTCATCGACGGCAAGAAGGCCCTCACCCTGCGCGGCCCACAGATCGCAGCCGATTTCAAAGCCGTGGTCGAGGACTATATCGAGAAGCGCTATGGCGCCGGCGCGAAGGTCAGCGAGCCGGTTTGACGGCGGCAGCGCGTGGAAATTTCAGCCCCCGAGGCTATTGTGGCCATCGACCGTGTGCTAGCCTCACGCCATGACGAGAACCAAAGCCATCGCCGAAATCGAGGCTGTGCTGCCGACGCTTGCCGATGAGCAAGTCCAAGCACTTGCAGACCTCGCCCGCCGCTGGACGGAGCCGAGCGTGTACTCAACCCTGTCCGCCAAAGGGCGCGCAGAAATCGATGCCGCGCTCGATCGGCTCGACGCCGGTCAGGGTGTGCCAGGCGCAACCGTACTTGATCGCATCGACGCCCGCATCGCGGCCGCCAAACGCTCGGGATGAGAACATGGGTCCTCGATTCCGCCGCAGCGGCAGATTTGGACGCCCAAATCAACTACCTTCTTGACCAAGGTTTTGTAGCGGCAGCTGAGCATCTTGCCACTCGCGTACGAGGCTTTCTCGGCGATCACCTCACCGTCTATCCGAGGACCGGCAAGCCCCTCCACAGGCGCGACCTCTGGGAAACCTGGATTCCGGGAACACGCTTGGTGCTCTAGTATCGCTTCACCGACAGGGAGCTGCAGGTGGCTCGCATCTGGCATGCTTCGCGCAATCGCTCCGGCGCCGAAGATCGCTGATTGAAGTATCGCCATCGCCGCGCTCTGTGACCGCACTGGGCTCTCCAGAGCGCCCGAATTAGCCATATCGATGCGACGAAAGGGTTAACTCGCAGATTTGCCTGCGGGCAGCGTGCGGCAACCCCGCAGCACCCTCCCCTGCCAAGCCCATGCTTAATGCCATGCCTGAGCTTGCACGAGGCTGCGCGAGGCATTCAGCGAGTCCAGGGGGTGTCGAGCGGCCCCACTTGCCCGCGCAGGGCACGGCATGCTCTCTATCGCCCAACAAAAAACGACCCGGAGCCTCATCCCATGCAGCAGACAGCCCCGCCCAAGCTCGAGTTCGGCTGGTTCCTGCCGACGCGCGGCGACACCGACGACTATGGCGATCCCATCCGCATCGGGGCCGGCATGGAGATGTTCTCACGCGTCGCCAAGGCGGCCGAGGCGGCCGGCTTCGAGTACATGCTCATTCCCGTCGGACACCAGTGCTGGGACGCCTGGATGACCGCCGCCTTGATGATCGGCCAGACGCAAAAGATGCGCATGCTGGTGGCGGCGCGGCCGAGCTACATCAATCCGGTGCTGCTCGCCAAGATGATCGCCACCTGCGACCAGCTCTCGGGCGGGCGCATCTCGGTCAATCTCATCGCCGGCCAGAGCGACCAGGAGAACGAGGCCGAGGGCGTCAAATGGTCGAAGGAAGCGCGCTACGAGATCATGGACGAGGAGGTCACGGTGCTGAAAAAGCTGTGGACCTCCACCAGCACCACAACGCACACGGGCAAATATTTTCAACTCAAGAACGCCGAGCTGACGCCGAAACCCTTCCAGAAACCCTTCCCGAAATTCTACCTGGGCGGCGGCTCTGGCCACGCCGCTGAACTCTCGGCCAAGCATTCCGACGTGCATCTCTTCTGGGGCGATACCATCGAGCGCATCCAGGACAACATGAAATCCCTGCGCGAACTTGCCCGGAAGCATGGCCGTGAGGACAAGCTCGGCTTCGGCATGCGCCTGCAAATCATCTGCCGCGAAACCGAGGCCGAAGCCTGGGAGGCGGCCGAGAAGCTCATTCGCAACGTCGGGGCGGAGCGCGAGGCCTACATCAAGACCTACTACGCCGGCTCCGCTGCCAACCGCCGCGTGCAGGAGTTGCGCGCCACCAAGGGCGACCTGATCGCACCGAACCTGTGGGTGGGCCTCTCCAAGGCGCGGCCGGGCGCCGGTGTCGTCATCGTCGGCAATCCCGAGCAGTGTGCGGGCGTGCTGCAGCAGTTCATCGACATCGGCTGCCAGTCGTTCTGCCTGTCGGGCTACCTGCACGACGAGGAAGCTGTCCGTTTCCATCGCTGGGTGCGGCCCATCCTGGTCGAACGCAACAAGGGCCGGATGGTGATGTAGCCTGGCGGTGGCTCAGCTTCAAAGCCGCCTGTCGTCCTGGCTGCAGAATGAGCTGCCCTGCGGATCGCGTGCAAGGTGGGCTGCCATCGACTCGCGTGCGGTAATCGCGATTGATCTGACCGCGTATTTGGTCTCAGTCTGCGGCGGCGAAATGCGCCATCTGGTCAGCATAGGCCTTCATGAAGGCCGGCCGTGCCGTGGCGCGGGCGACATAGGCACGACAGGCAGGGTACGCCATTAAGCCGTCGAACCGGTCGACGAGGCGCAGAACGTCGGCCATCAAGATGGCGCTGATCAATGCTGCCACAAATTCTCGCGGAGAGCTTGTCGTCATATGTGATCAGGTCCAATCCGTCGATTCGACGAGGGCAATTGTGCCATCAACGAATTCAATACAATAGTCCGAACGACTTGCTGATGGCGGACGCGAAATCCAAGGGGACCAGCAATGCCGCGGGGGTCGGACATTTGGCTCAAACTCACTCGTTTTGCGTTCGTTACTTCCTCGCTCAATTCTTGAGGCACTGCGGACATGGCTCGCGCTGACCGCTCTGCATGTCGCCGCCCCTCGGCCTAACCTTCTCTTCGTTGAGTTCAGGAACGGAGAGAAGGGACGAGATCGCCGCGCCGCGTCAGCAGATTCGATCAGCAGTTGCGGATCGATCTCGTCGCGGATCGGCTCTGCCGATCACCGGACGTGATCGGAGCCCACCGGCACGACGCCGTTTGCCTTGGCAACCGCCCCACACGAAAACGGCGCGAGACTCTCGCCCCGCGCCGTCGGCAATTGCAGAAACGTCCAGTCAGCGCTCAGCGCGTCGGCACCGGCTTCTCGCCGCGATAGTCGTAGAAGCCGCGCTGCGTCTTGCGGCCGAGCCAGCCGGCCTCGACGTACTTCACCAGCAGAGGGCATGGGCGATACTTGGAATCCGCCAAGCCCTCGTAGAGCACCTGCATCACGGAGAGGCAAGTATCGAGGCCGATGAAGTCGGCGAGCTCGAGCGGGCCCATGGGATGGTTGGCGCCCAACCGCATGGCCTTGTCGATGGCCTCGACGCCGCCGACGCCTTCATAAAGTGTGTAGACGGCCTCGTTGATCATCGGCAGCAGGATGCGATTGACGATGAAGGCCGGGAAGTCCTCAGACACCGCAGTCTGCTTGCCGAGGCTCTCGACGAAGGCGCGGGCGGTGGCGAACGTCGTGTCCTCGGTGGCGATGCCACGGATCAACTCCACGAGTTGCATCACCGGCACCGGATTCATGAAGTGGATGCCGATGAACTGCTCCGGCCACTCGGTTACCGAGGCCAACCGCGTGATCGATATCGACGAGGTGTTGGAGGCCAGGATCGCGGACCGCTTGGTCTTGCCGCGAAGGTCGGTGAAGATCTTGCGCTTGACGGCCTCATCCTCGGTCGCCGCCTCGATCACGATATCGCAGTCTTCCAGGCCTTCGAGACCCTGCGTGAAGACGATGCGCCCGATGGCCCCTTTCATGTCGGCGTCTGTGATCAGGCCGCGTGTGACCTGACGCGTCATGTTGCGCTGGATGACGCCGATGGCCTTGTCGAGGGCCTCCTTGCGGACGTCATTCACCGCCACATTGTAGCCGGCCAACGCAATGACATGCGCAATGCCGTTGCCCATCTGGCCGGCGCCGATGATGCCGACTTTCCGGATGGCGGCCACCGGCTCGCTGGTGCCGGGCTTCTTCGTGCGCACCAAAGTGTCCATGGCGGCGACTTCTCCTGATCGAGGCAGTTATTTCCCGGCCTTGGCAAGTGCGTTGCCAAGCTCGGGCAGGGCCGTAAAGAGATCGGCGACGAGGCCGTAGTCGGCGACCTGGAAGATCGGTGCCTCGGCGTCCTTGTTGATGGCGACGATGATCTTCGAGTCCTTCATGCCGGCGAGATGCTGGATGGCGCCGGAAATGCCGACCGCGATGTAAAGCTCAGGCGCAACCACCTTGCCGGTCTGGCCGACCTGATAGTCGTTGGGCACAAACCCGGCGTCGACGGCGGCGCGCGAAGCGCCCATGGCGGCGCCGAGCTGGTCGGCCAACGGCTCGATGTACTTCTTGTAGTTCTCGCCCGACTGCAGTCCGCGGCCACCGGAGACGACGATGCGCGCGCTGGTCAATTCCGGCCGGTCGGACTTCGAGAGCTCGGCCTTGTCGAAGGTCGAGAGGCCAACCGTGCCCGCCGCCGAGACCGCCTCGATGGCGGCTGAACCGGTGAGAGCGACGGCCGGGAACGACGCCGTGCGCACGGTGAGCACCTTCTTGGCGTCGGAAGATTGCACCGTCTGGATGGCGTTGCCAGCGTAGATCGGCCGCTCGAAGGTGTCGGGCGAGATCACCTTCATGATGTCGGAGATCTGCATCACGTCGAGCATGGCCGCGACGCGTGGCAGCACGTTCTTGGCAGCCGCCGTCGAGGCGCCGAGCAGCGCACTGTAATTAGCCATCAGCGGTACGATCAGCGCTGCCATCTCCTCGGCGAGGACGTTGGCGTACTGCGGCGCGTCGACCAGCAGCACCTTCTTGGCGCCATCGAGCTTTGCCGCTTCTTCGGCGACGGCTTTGCAGCCGCTGCCGGCAACGAGCACATGCACATCGGCATCAATGGCCTTGGCCGCGCTCATGGCTTTCAGCATGGCCGAGCCGAGCTTGGCGTTATTGTGGTCAGCGAGAAGGAGGACGGCCATCAGATGACTCCCGCGTCTTTCAACTTGGCGACCAGATCAGCCGGATCGGCGACCTTGATGCCGGACTTGCGGCCCGGCGGTTCCGTCGTCTTCAGCACCTTGAGGCGCGGCTTGATGTCGACGCCGAAATCAGCCGGTTTCTTCATGTCGAGCGGCTTCTTCTTCGCCTTCATGATGTTTGGCAGCGAGGCGTAGCGCGGTTCGTTGAGACGCAAGTCCGTGGTGATGATGGCCGGCAGCTTCAGCTTGATGGTCTCGAGACCGCCGTCGACCTCGCGCGTCACAGCAATGCTCTCGCCCTCGATCACCAGCTTGGAGGCAAAGGTGCCCTGCGCCCAGCCGGTCAAGGCCGCGAGCATCTGGCCGGTCTGGTTGCAATCGTCATCGATGGCCTGCTTGCCGAGGATCACGAGGCCCGGCTTTTCCGCGTCCGCGATCGCCTTCAGGATCTTGGCCACGGCCAGCGGCTCGACCGCGTCGTCACCCGTTTCCACCAGGATGCCGCGGTCGGCCCCCATAGCCAGGGCGGTGCGGATGGATTCCTGCGCCTTCGATGGCCCGATCGATATGGCCACGATTTCCGTCACCTGGCCCTTTTCCTTGAGCCGGATGGCCTCCTCGACGCCGATTTCGTCGAACGGGTTCATCGACATCTTGACATTGGCGAGCTCGACACCCGTGCCGTCACTCTTGACCCTGATCTTGACGTTGTAGTCGACAACCCGTTTGACGGGCACGAGCACCTTCATCGTCCGTTCGCTCCCAGGCAGCGGGCGCCGGTTGGCCAGCGCCCCGACGCCACAGTTCATGGCCTCGTTGTTCTTTAAGTCATGCACTCGGTCTTGTGCAGCGCGGCGGGCGACGATCACCTTGAGGCATATTGACCCGCCAACCACGCTCAGGTTCCGCCCCGGCTGCGATCCCGCAGTCCTGAGCGCCATCTCGCAGTTGCGAACGAAAACTAGGCCTGCCGCGCCCGCAAGTCAATCGGCGTGCTGGCCACATACAGCCGTAAGCGACAGCAATATGAACAAAATTCCTGGCCGTCGCGACGCTTCAGGACTGGGGCGTCGGGGGCGGACGTTGCAGCAGCTCGACGCCCGGCGGCCGCATCACGCAGATCAGCACCGCACCGGCGACGATGCCGCCGATATGCGCCCACCAGGCAACGCCGTCGCCGATGCTTTCGGCCGGCAGCCGGTTGCCGACCACCCGCCAGACGCATTGGCCGAACTTGAATTGATCACCGCACGACTGCAACACCACCATGACGACCTGCGTTAGGATCCAGGCGCCAAGCGCCAGACTGGCTGTGATCCGCAGCGGAATGACACGGAAGGCCAGCACCCACACCCGGACATGGGGGTGCAGCAGCAAGTAGGCCGCGATAACGCCGGCCACCGCACCGCTGGCGCCGATCAGCGGCAGCTTCGAGACCGGCGCCATCAGCGTGTGCGCGAGGCCGCCAGCAATGCCGCACAGCAGATAGAATCCGAGAAAGCGCACATGCCCGAGCGCATCCTCGACATTATCGCCAAACACCCACAGGAACAGCATGTTGGCGCCGAGATGCAGGAGATCGCCATGCAGGAACATGTAGCTCAGCACCGTCAGCCATTCCGGCACGGCCACCGTGTCATAGGCCCCGCCCGCCGCGCCGCCGAAGAACCGAACAGCGATCAGTTCGCTCGGCACAATGGCAAAGCTTGCGGCGATCGCCTGGCCCTGCGGCGTCACCTCGAGCCCGTAGATGATGACGTTCAGCGCGATCAACGTAATGGTGACCCACTGCAGATGGATGGAGCGCAGCGGATTGTCGTCGGACAGCGGTACGAACACGTTAACCCGTCTTTCTGGCCCTGGCGGCGGCCCGTGCGTCTCGACCTCGCGCGCGGCCCGGTCCGCGGCGTCACGACCCAAATGCGGCGTGTGCAATTATACCCTCAACGGTTCTTGCCGGGAACCCACAGCACGTCGCCAGCGCCTTGGGCATTGACATGGCGGCTGGCGACGAACAGGTAGTCCGAAAGCCGATTGATGTACTTGAGGGCCGGACCGCTGACCGGCTCATCGGGCTGGGTGGCAAGTTCGGCCACCAGCCGTTCCGCCCGCCGACATACGGTGCGCGCCACATGCAGGGCCGCTGCCGCAGCCGTGCCGCCCGGCAGGACGAACGAACGCAGCGGATTGAGCCGGCCGTTCATATCGTCGATCTCGTCCTCCAGCCGCTTGACCTGCGCGTCCGTCACCCGCAGCGGCTCATAGCCGGGCTTGGTGCCGCGATCGGGGACGCAGAGATCGGCACCCAGATCGAACAGGTCGTTCTGAATCCGAACCAATCGCGCCTTGAGGGCCGGGTCGCCGTCGCCGAGATGGATCAACGCCAGCCCGAGCGCCGCATTGGTCTCGTCCACGGTGCCATAGGCCGCCACCCGCAAGGCGTATTTGGGCAACCGCTCGCCGGTGCCGAGCGCCGTCGTGCCATCGTCACCGGTGCGGGTGTAGATCTTGTTCAAGACAACCATGGGCGGCTGCTCCCGGTTCGAGGCGAGGCTTCTGGCTACCGCGCGATATAGAGCGCCAGCATGGCGATCACGATGGCGACGAACTGCAGGCCGACCCGCCACCGCATCAGCGTCTGGCTGAGACTGGGGCTCGACTCGCGTCGGGCCATGTTCCAAAGACCCATCACCAGGACGACGAACACCGCCAGCGCCGCGATCGTCGTGAACTGGGTCGCCACCGTCTTCATGCCTGCTCCTGTGCTTCGGTCCAGCGCCAGGCTCCAGGGTAGGGCCCGCCCGGCTTGCGGGCAAGAAGCAACCGCCTGTTGTCGCCAACCGCCGTCCGTTCAGCGACTTCCCGAAAGATTGATACGCCGGGGTGCCCGATCCGCCTTAATCCTGCTATGCTGACTCGAAATGGTGTTGGTGCATTGCGAAATTGGTAACGGCTGAACTTTATGCCTCGGAAGCGCTCCGCAGGCACAGGCTGGCGAGACACGACCTGACACACCGCACGACAGCATCCGTCAACGCGATCAGCCCGGCGAAATCCCGGCTGGCGCCGTGTTGGCCGGCGAAGGGCCGGGCCATGGGTGGCACAGCCGCAATGCTGACGATGGTGTCGTTGTTCGTCTGGACCGCGCCAACCCTGGCCCAATCCGTGCCCGAGGCGCAGCGCCGTCTGCAGGAAACACAAGAACAACTCGAAGCCCGCCGCAAGGCCGAACAGGCGCTGGCTTCCGACGTTGCCGCCATGAAGGCGGAGCGCGAGCGGCTGAACCAGAGCCTGCTCGAGACAGCCCGCGAGATCCAGAAAGGCGAAGCCAAGCTCACCGCCATCGAGGCCCGGCAGGGCGAGTTGGAGGCGCAGGAACTCCATCTGCGCGGCTCCCTCGCCCAGCGCCACGAGTCGATCCTCAAGCTGCTGGCCGCGCTACAACGCATGGGCCACAACCCGCCGCCGGCCATCATCACGCGCCGTGAGGACGCCCTGAAGATGGTGCGCAGCGCCCAGATGATTGCCACCCTATTCCCTGGCATGCGCAAACAAGCCCTCGAATTGGCCGGCCAACTCGAGGACCTTGCCCGGGTGATGGCTGAGAGCAAGGTCGAGGGCGATCGCCTGAAAGCCGAAACGGTGCGCCTCTCCGAGGCCCAGATCCGCATCTCGCAGCTGAACGAGGTGCGCCGCCTGTCGATCGCAGAACGCCAGTCAGATCTGGACAAGGTGCGCAAGGAAGCCGCCGAGATCGCCCGCAATGTGACCGAGCTATCGGAGCTGATCTCACGTCTCGACAAGGCCGTCGCCGCCCACACGGGCCATGACCAGCCCGCCGTTGTCGCCGTACCTCCGCCACCGCCCGCAGCCCCCGCGGACCGTCAGATCGCCCTCGCGCCCAACCCGCCAGCCGGGCCGCCGGCCGCACCCGCGCCGCCCAAGTCGCCGCCGCCCGTCGCCAAAGCGCCTGAGCGTGGCGCTCCCGCCATCGAGATCGCCCCCAAAGGCACGCAGATGGCGGCGCTCGATCCTGGCCGCATGAAACCGGCCATGCCGTTCGTCCAAGCCAAGGGTCAGTTGCAGCTGCCAGCCCAAGGCCGTCGCATTCTGGCGTTCGGCGACAAGACGCAGAACGACAGCCGCTCCAAAGGCATCGTGCTCGAGACCCGGCAGGCCGCCCAGGTCACAGCGCCGGCCGACGGTTGGGTTGTCTATGCTGGCGAATTTCGCTCCTTCGGCCAGCTCTTGATTGTCAATGCCGGCGACGGCTACCATATCCTCTTGGCCGGATTGTCGCAGATTGATGTGCAGCTCGGCGAATTCGTCCTTGCCGGCCAGCCCATCGGCGTCATGACGGCGGCCCCGAAAGGCTACAAAGCCAAGAGTGGCGATATCGCTCCCGTTCTCTATGTTGAATTCCGGAAAGACGGCACGCCGATCAATCCGGATCCCTGGTGGCTCGTAGAAGGCTCGAAGAAGGTGCAAGGATGATCAAGCGCAAACCGGATTACGCATTCTGGACGTTCATGACGCTGGCAGGCCTTGCCGGGCTCACGACCGTGTTCAACGTGTCGCGGACCTACTCGGCAACGACGCCGAACGCCGAGATCTACAAGCAGCTGGACCTGTTCGGGGACGTGCTCGAGCGGGTGCGCGCCGACTACGTCGAGAAGCCCGACGACAGCATGCTCATCGACAACGCCATCAACGGCATGTTGTCGGCGCTCGATCCACACTCCGCCTACCTGAACCCGAAGCACTTCAAGGACATGCAGGTCCAGACCAAGGGCGAGTTCGGCGGCCTCGGCATCGAAGTGACAATGGAGAACGGCGTCATCAAGGTGGTGTCGCCGATCGACGACACGCCGGCGTCCAAGGCAGGCCTGCAGGCCAATGACCTGATCACGCATCTCGACGGTGACCAGATCGTGGGTCTCACCCTCGAGCAGGCGGTCGAGAAGATGCGCGGGCCGGTCAACACACCGATCACACTCACGATCGTGCGCAAGGGCCGTGACGAGCCGCTCGAGATGAAGATCGTGCGCGACGTGATCCGCATCAACGCGGTCAAATCGCGCCTCGAAGGCGATGTCATCTACATCAAGATCTCGACCTTCAATGAGAAGACGCACGAGAACCTGGTCAAGCAGGTCGAAGCGCTCAAGAAGCAGCTCGGCACCAAGGCGCCGAGAGGCTTCATTGTCGATCTGCGCAACAATCCGGGGGGACTGCTCGATCAGGCCATCAACGTCTCGGACGACTTCCTGGACAAGGGCGCGATCGTCCTCACCAAGGGTCGTAACCTGGAAGAGACACAACGCGCCAATGCTCGTGCCGGCGAAATCACTGACGGCAAGCGCATCCTGGTGCTGATCAACGGCGGCTCGGCCTCGGCCTCTGAGATCGTTGCCGGTGCCCTGCAGGACCACAAGCGCGCGCTGATCCTCGGCACGCGCTCGTTCGGCAAGGGCTCGGTGCAGACCATCATTCCGCTGGGCCAGAACGGCGCCATCCGCCTGACCACGGCCCGCTACTACACGCCTTCGGGCCGCTCGATCCAGGCCAAGGGCATCGACCCGGATGTCATCGTCGAGCAGGAGTTGCCGCCGGAGCTACGCCCCAAAACGCCTGAGAAGCCGCGTGGCGAAGCGAGCCTGCGCGGGCATCTGCGGGGCGACGCCAAGGACAAAGAGAAGAAGGAAGAGTCGGGTTCTGCGGCCTACGTTCCCAAAGAGCCGGAAAAGGACAACCAGCTTCAGTATGCGCTGAAGCTGATGCGCGGCGAGATTCCTGAGCCCGCCGTCGGCACCATCGTGCCGGCACCGAACACGGAACCCGCCGCGCCGACCGACACCAAGCCCGCCGATGCGCCAAAGGCACCGGAAGCGCCGAAGCAGTAAACGGCCGACTTGCCCAACCTGAGTTGCCTGTGCGCCGACCGCCCAAGCGGTCGGCGCATGTGTTTCTGGGGACCGCATGGCAGCGCGCCGCGAGACATTGCGCTCCCATTGCCCAAACCTCAGCGTCAGGGCGCAACCCCAGAGGGCAGCGCCATTGGGCGCACGACAGCGACCACGAAATCAGCGGGCGGGCTTGGATTTGCGACCGTCGGCGAACGCGCCGGATTCTTACCCCACTTGTGCGGGTGTGCGAGCGCACGGCCCAACGAACGCGCGATACCGAAGCGCCCGAAGGCGCCTCGACTACTTGAAGTGTTTCGACAGCTTCAGGCCTTGCGCCTGATAGTTGCTCTTCAGGTCCGACCCGTAAAGGATGTCGGGGGTCTCCTGCATGCGCTCGTAGACGAGACGCCCGATGATCTGACCATCCTCGAGGATGAACGGCACCTTGTGCGAGCGGACTTCCAACACCACGCGGGCGCCGCTGCCGCCGGCCGCCGCATGCCCGAAGCCTGGATCCATGAAGCCCGCATAATGCACGCGGAACTCGCCAACCAGCGGATTGAACGGCATCATCTCGGCGGCGTGCGTCGGCGGCACATGGACGGCCTCCTTGGAGGCCAGGATGTAGAATTGATCGGGATCCAGGATGAGGCGCCGCGCGCCCCGCGCATGGATGGGCTCCCAGTAGTCCAGGATGGCGCAGGCACCGGGCTTGTCGACATCGACGATGCCGGTATGCCGCTTGGCGCGATAGCCGACCAATCCATCCTTGTCGCCGATCAGATCGACCGACAGCGCCACGCCGCCCTTGATGTCGTCGACGCCACCCGAGACCAACCGAAGACGCGCATGCAGTGCCGCGAGGTCGGCATCGTTCTCGATGGGATCGCCGACGCGAAAGCGCAGTTGCGACAGGTACGAGCCGCGGCGCACGACGATCGGGAACGTCTGCGGGCAAATCTCGGCGTAGAGGCGGCCCTGGTAGCCGCCTGGAATGGTATCGAAGGCCTCGACGCCGTCAGCAATGACGCGCGTGAACACGTCCAGCCGCCCGGTTGAGCTTTTGGGATTGGCGGCAGCCGCGATGTCCATCGGCAACGCCAGGCTCTCGAGGAGCGGCACCACGTAGACGCAGCCCGTTTCCAGCACCGCGCCGTGCGATAGGTCGATGGTGTGCAGGGAAAATTCCGAGAGTTTCTGCACCACGTTGGAGCCAGGCCCGGGCAGGAAGCTTGCGCGGACGCGATAAGCGACCTCCCCTAAGCGCAGATCGATGCTGGCCGGCTGGATCTGGCCGGCTGCCACCGGCATCGCCGGTTTCAGCGTGGCTGTTTCGATCAGCGCGCGAATCGCCTGCGCTGGCAGAATGCCGGGCTTGCCTGACCGTTTCGACTGAGCCTTTGCCATTACGTCCACCTCGCTGGTGACGACTGCACGTGCACCCGTGAACTCGCTTGGCCCTCAACTAGCCGCGCGCGCTATTCCTTCTCCCTCTCCCTCTGGGGAAAGGGGTGGGGTGAGGGGCTGGGAACGAACCAAGAAGCCTCGACCAGCCCCCTCACCCGGCGCGCCTTGTTTGTTGGATGCAACACTTGTGTAGAGGCGCGCCGGCCTCTCCCCAAGGGGAGAGGCAAGGACAGCGAGAGTTCCTGTGCATCCAGAATTTGATATCGCAGCGTTGGTCTGTCGCGACAACAGTTGGCGGCAGCAGAAGCGTGGATATCCGGCGAAACGATCTGGTCAACGCCAGCCGCGGCTAAGCCTTCGGTTTCTCGTAGGTGTAGTCGAAGTCGCAATGGCTGGCGCCTTGCATGATGGTCTGGGTGCGCTGGAGCTTGAGGTGGGCGTCGTAGCCCTCGCAGAATGTGCCGTCGCGCTGGCACGACAGCAGATGTCCGATCTCGCCAAGCCCCATCTCCTTGTACATGCGCGCATACTCGCAGCGCGTGACGTTGAAGCGGAAGCGATCCGGCGATTGCTCCTTGATCTCGATGGCGAGCGCACCGCCGCGGGTCCACAGCTCCTGGCGGTCGATGAAGGTCTGCATGGATGTCTGGCCGCCGTCCTCCGCCCGCATGCCCGCGCCCTGCTCGATCGAGGCCGCGCGGACGCTGTCGGCGATGGCCCTGGCGGCAACATCGCGACCGTGGCTCGCCTTCAAGGTTTCGTAGACATGCTTCAGGATGCCCGCCTCGATACGGCGGCGTTCCAGCATCGCCATGGATTGAGCGTCGCTCATAGCCGTGCTCCGGATTCGTCAGGACCCAACGCACCAGGTGCGCTGTCGGCACCCGAGGGCGCCACTCAAGACGCCAGCGCTTGCGCCACCAACGCCTTCTGCTCGCTCGCATGCTTGGAGGCGAGGCCGGTCGCGGTGGCAGCCGACACGGCACGCCCCGCATAGGCCGGCCGCTTCGCCTTGACGTCCACCTGTGACAAGAGCCATTCGAGGCTCGGCCCCATGTAGGTCCATGCCCCCATGTTCATCGGCTCCTCCTGCGCCCACACCATTTCGGCATTGGTGAAGCGCGCGAGTTCAGCCAGCAGTGCCTTCACGGGCAGCGGATAAAGCTGCTCGACGCGCAACAGATAGATGTCGTCGATGCCGGCGGCCTCGCGGGCTTCGTAGAGGTCGTAATAGACCTTGCCCGAGCACAGCACGACGCGGCGGATCTGCGCGTCCTCTTTCAGCTTGATCTTCTCGGCCGGGTTCGACTGGGCGTCGTCCCACAAGATGCGATGGAACGTGGTGCCCGTCGCCATCTCGTCGAGCCGCGAGACGACGCGCTTGTGCCGCAGCAGCGATTTCGGCGTCATCAGGATCAGCGGCTTCCTGATCTTGCGCTGCAACTGGCGGCGCAGGATGTGGAAATAGTTGGCCGGCGTCGTGCAGTTGGCGATCTGCCAGTTGTCCTCGGCGCACATCTGCAGGAAGCGCTCGAGACGCGCCGAAGAGTGCTCGGGCCCCTGGCCTTCGTAGCCGTGCGGCAACAGGCAGACGAGGCCCGACATGCGCAGCCACTTGCGCTCGCCCGACGACAGGAACTGGTCGAACACCACCTGCGCGCCGTTGGCGAAATCACCGAACTGCGCTTCCCACAGGGTCAGCGTATTGGGCTCCGCCAGCGAATAGCCGTACTCGAAACCGAGCACCGCTTCCTCCGAAAGCGACGAGTTGATGACCTCGAAACGGGCCTGATCGTTAGAGACGTATTTCAGCGGCGTGTAGCGGCGCTCGGACTCCTGGTCGATCAGTACCGAATGACGCTGCGAGAACGTGCCGCGCTCCACATCCTGGCCCGACAGGCGCACCGGGAAGCGCTCCCGCATCAAGGTGCCGAACGCCAAATGCTCGGCCATCGACCAGTCGAGGCCCTGGCCAATCTCGATCATCTCGCTGCGGCGCTCCAGCAGGCGCTGGATGGTCTTGTGCGGATTGAAGTCCTGCGGGATCGTCGTCAGGCGGCGGCCAACGTCCTGCAGCACATCGAGCGGCACGCCGGTGACACCCCGCCGCGCCTCGTCCTCGGGCAGTCCGACGCCCGACCAGCGGCCATCGAGCCAGTCGGCCTTGTTCGGCTTGTAGCTTTCGGCCGCAGCCATTTCCTCGTCGAGGCGGGCGCGGAATTCGGCCTTCATGCCGTCGAACTCGGCCGCGGTGATGACGCCTTCGTCGATCAGCCGTTGGCCATGGATCTCCACGGTCGTCTTGTGCGCCTTGATGCGGCGGTACATCAGCGGTTGCGTGAAGGCTGGCTCGTCGGATTCGTTGTGGCCGTGACGACGGTAGCAGACCATGTCGATGACGACGGGCTTCTGGAAGCGCATGCGGAATTCGATGGCGATCTTGGCCACATGCACCACGGCTTCCGGATTGTCGCCGTTGACGTGGAAGATCGGTGCCTCGACCATCTTGGCGACGTCGGTGCAATACGGCGACGACCGCGAGAAGCGCGGGTTGGTGGTGAAACCGATCTGATTATTGATGACGAAGTGGATCGAGCCGCCAGTGCGATGCCCCTTGAGGCCCGAGAGACCGAAGCATTCGGCAACGACACCCTGGCCGGCGAAGGCCGCGTCGCCGTGAATGAGCAGCGGCAGCACGGGCGTGCGTTGTCCCGGCTCGCAGCCGAGTTGATCCTGCTTGGCGCGCACCTTGCCGAGCACGACAGGATCAACGATCTCAAGATGCGAGGGATTGGCGGTGAGCGACAAGTGCACCTTGTTGCTGTCGAACTCGCGGTCCGACGAGGCACCGAGATGGTATTTCACGTCGCCCGAGCCTTCGACATCGTCGGGTTTGAAGGAGCCGCCTTTGAACTCGTTGAAGATGGCGCGCAGCGGCTTGCCCATGACGTTGGCCAGCACATTCAGGCGCCCGCGATGCGCCATGCCGATGACGATTTCCTTGAGCCCGAGCTGCCCACCGCGCTTGATGATCTGCTCGAGGGCCGGCACCAGGGACTCGCCGCCCTCGAGGCCGAAGCGCTTGGTGCCGGTGTATTTCACGTCGGCAAACTTCTCGAAGCTCTCAGCCTCGATCAGCTTTTTCAGGATGGCCTTCTTGCCCTCGGTCGTGAACGAGATGTCCTTGTCCGAGCCCTCGATGCGCTCCTGAATCCACCGCTTCTGCAGCGGGCTGGTGATGTGCATGAACTCGACGCCGATCTGGCGGCAGTAGGTGCGGCGCAGTATCTTCAGGATCTGGCGGATGGTTGCCGTCTCGAGACCAAGCACCTTGTCGATGAAGATCGGCCGGTCGAGATCGGCCTCGGTGAAGCCATAGGTCTCGGGCCGCAACTCCTTGTGTGGTTTGCGATCGGAGATGCCGAGCGGATCGAGGTCGGCAACCAGATGCCCCATGACGCGATAGGCGCGAATGAGCATCAGCGCGCGCAGGCTGTCCTGGGTTGCGCGGAAGGTGGCAGCCGCCGACAGATCGACGCCGGACACCTGGGCCCGCGCCGACAGCTTGTCGCGGATCTGCCGCTCTTCGGCGCCATAGTCACCGGTCAGCGCCGACACCAGCTCGCTGGAACTCTGCATGTCTTCGATGGGCCGCGCCCACGACGGCCCATGACCATTTCCATTGCCATCGCCACGCGGAGTGGCCGGCTCCTCCTGCAGGCTCTGGAAAAACAGCCGCCACTCATCGCTGACCGAACCGGGATTTTCCTCATAAAGCGCCTGCATCTCCTCGATGTAGGCCGCGTTCGCTCCCTGCAGGAACGAAGTCTGCGAGAAGGCCTGGTTCTGTGGCTGGCGCGTCATGATCGCTCCCGGACTGGGGTCTTGGCACATGCGTTAAGGGGCGCTGTCACCAGCACCTGTCGATTCGCTCCCTGACATAGTACAGTTTGATGTGCGATTTAAGACCTGCGTTGGTCGAGATGCCTCGGCCAGGCGCTGGAAGATCAGGCAGGGTGGCCGCCAGCTACTCAGCCGGCTCCGCCTCAACTGGCATTGATCGTGTGAGAGCCTTCTCGACGGCGCCGGGATCGCGCGCAATGACGCGCAGATAAGCACGCGCAGCCTGATCGGGGATGGTCTTGCCCTGCTCCCAATCCCGCAGGGTACCCAATGGAATTTCAAACCGCTCGGCAAAGTCCTCCTGCGTCAAGCGCAAGCGGCGGCGCGTCAACTTGATCATCTGGCCAAAGGCCGGCGTGTAGAGGTGATCCGAATCCCGCGTACGGGGCTGATTGTCGGGATCGGATAGGGCGGCAGCATCGATCTCGTCGTCCATCAACCGCGCCAGTGCCGACCAATCCGTCCCGTCCTCGGGGAACGGACGCGTGCTTCCGTCAGGCAACACCTCCACCAAGGTGCCATCCTCAAGACGCTTTGCCACGACCATACGCCCGTTGCTCATAATTGGTTGCCTTCCTGGCTGAGATGATGCGAATGCGCTCTCCGCGCTCCACGTAGACGACAGTGATAATCAGCCCATTCACGTCGCCGGTGGCGATCATGCGGTCCTCGCCGAAGTCTTCGCTCGTGTCGTAGTCCACCAAGACGTCAACATCATCGAACACACGTCGCGCCTCCTGGAAGCTGAGCTTGTGCTTCTTGAGGTTCGCCTCTGCTTTGGCGTCATCCTACTCGAAATCGGCACTATCCATGATAGTAATGGCTACCAGTAGAGTTTTCAAGCCGTTACAGCCGCAGCAACCGCTTTTCCAGCCGCACGATGGCTTCGCGCTGTAGCTCGCTCGCCTCGCCATAGGCGTTGGCGACGTCGGTCAACATCGCCACCAACTGCTGGCGCTCCGGCTCATTGAGGCGGTCGCGCAAGAGTGGCAACAACTCGTCGACATAACCCGAGAAGAACGCCCGTGGCTCGGTGTAGCCCCAGGCCTTTTCGAACATGGCGGAGGCATCCTTGATCCCCAGCGGATCATCCATGAGTTCCAGGATCTTGGTCTTTTCGGCAGCGGTCACGGGGGTGCCGGTGCGGACCAGCTGGATCATCAGGATGGTCGCCGCCAGCCGCGCGTCACCCACCCGCCCCAGGGGCGTGCCGATCAGCGATTGCATGCCATGCTTGAAGCGCCGCTGCAGGCCCTTGGTGTCGCGATCCAGCTCCCGCGCTGCCTTGACCGCCGAATTGGCGCGGAGGACAAAGAACAGGATCCCGGCCGCGAGCGCCAGCAGGCCAATAATGATGTGCATTGTCACGACTCTGGCTGGAGGCAGGGCGCCGCACCGGCAGCGCCAGCGCCGGCAAACAATTCTCTCAGCCGCCCCACCCAGCCGTCAATCGGCGCCTTCGATTACCCTTTCATCGCCTGGACGATGGTGGTGCCGAGCGCAGCCGGGCTCTGGCATATGGCGATACCCGCCGACTTCATGGCCTCGAACTTGTCCTCGGCCTTGCCCTTGCCACCCGAAATGATGGCGCCGGCGTGGCCCATGCGACGACCCGGAGGCGCCGTCGCGCCGGCGATGAAGCCCGCCATCGGCTTCGACCGGCCGCGGGCGCGCTCGCGCTTGATGAACTCGCAGGCATCTTCCTCGGCCGAGCCACCGATCTCGCCGATCATGACGATGGCGTCGGTGTCGGGATCAGCCAGGAACATGTCGAGCACGTCGATGAACTCGGTGCCCTTGACAGGATCGCCGCCGATACCAACGGCGGTCGACTGGCCAAGACCAACGTCCGAGGTCTGCTTCACCGCCTCATAGGTCAGTGTGCCCGAGCGCGAGAGAATGCCGATGCGGCCCGGCTTGAAGATGTTGCCGGGCATGATGCCGATCTTGCACTGGCCGGTGGTGAGCACACCCGGGCAATTGGGTCCGATCAGGCGCGACCAGGAGCCGTTCAGCGCCCGCTTGACCTTGATCATGTCCATCACGGGGATGCCCTCGGTGATGCAGATAATCAGCGGAATTTCGGCGTCGATGGCCTCGAGAATGGCGTCGGCAGCGAACGGAGGCGGAACGTAGATCGAGGTGGCATTGGCGCCGGTCTTGGCCTTGGCCTCGTGCACGGAATTGAAGATCGGCACGTCGGCGAGCTTCGGGTCGGCGTGCTTGGTGCCGCCTTTGCCCGGCGTTACGCCGCCAACCACTTGCGTTCCATAGGCTTTCGCCGCCTGCGTGTGATAGGTGCCCTGGCTGCCCGTGATGCCCTGGCAGATCACCTTGGTGTGCTTGTCGACGAGGATCGCCATGGTATCCCTCCCTCCGCAGTCCGCTGGCGCCGCTTGTGGGCCAGAATTCGGGCCGGATCAAGTAGGGCGATGGTTGGGGGCGGGAGCATGTAAGGATAGGCCCCTTGGCCGTATTGCACCGTTGTCGGTCACGGCTAGGAGTGGGGCGAGCGCATGTCGGGTGCAATAGGCCCCTTGGTCGTATTGCACCCGTTGGCGGTCGCGTCGGCGCAATACGCGAAGGGCTATTGCGCCCTACGGGCTGCCATCTCCTGCCCCATGCCTCACCGCACACACCAACGTCATGCCCGCGGAGGCGGGCACCTACGTGCATCTCGTGATCGTCGAGCAGGCGAACCCGCCCGTAGGTTCCCGCCTGCGCGGGAATGACGGAGTTTTTTGGTCGATTGGTGCGCCGCCCGCCTCACCCGACAAATAACCGCTGCTGCAGGTTCTTCAGCATACCGGCCGTGGCGCCCCAGATGTAGCGCTCGCCGAAGGGCATGGCGTAGTAATGGCGCTCGCGCCCGCGCCAGGGACGGGCATGCTTCTGGTGGTTTGCTTCGTCCATCAGGAAGGCCAGCGGCACCTCGAAGGCTTCGGCAACCTCGCGCTCGTGCAGCTTCAGCACGAACTCCGGCTGCACGATCGCCACCACGGGCGCCACATTGTAGCCGGTGCCCGTTCGGTACATGTCGAGATACCCGAGCGTCTCGACGAAGCGGCGCTCGAGGCCGATTTCCTCCTCGGCCTCGCGCAAGGCTGCCGCGATGTGATCGACATCCGTCGGCTCCACCTTGCCGCCGGGAAAGGCGATCTGGCCGGGATGCTGCGGCATTTCCTGCGGGCGCTGCGTCAGCAACACCGTCAATTCATCGCGGGCGACGATCGGCACCAGCACGGCGGCCGAGCGGGCTGGCTCCATGACCGCGAAATCGGCGATCATTTCCGGGTTCAGATCCCAGTCGCTGCGCACCCAGGTGCGGCCCGAGCGCGGGTCGAAGACGCCGTCGGTCGGGGACCGGGCGAGGCGGCTCAGCGCCAAGGCGCGGAACCCGGATGCGGTAAAGGGGGATGGCTGGTGGTCGATCGACATGGTGCATGTCTACCTGCCGCCCCGCGGGACTGCAATGCTGGCGCCGGCAGGCTGGCAATGACCCTTGGGCGGTGGGGCCAAGGCATGCGATGAGGGGGCAAAGTACGGCGGATGCAAGCATGACCGAAACGCCCAAGACACAGGAACTGCCATCGCTGGCCGATGCGGGCTGGCTGCGGGCGCCGGCAACGCAGTCGGTGTTTGCGGCGCTGGCCGCTGCCGGCCATGCTGCGCGCGCCGTCGGCGGCGCCGTCCGCAATGCGGCGCTGGGCCTGCCTGTCACCGACATCGATATCGCCACGCCGGCACTGCCCGACGCCGTCATGACGGCAGCGCGGGCCGCGGGGCTGAAGGTCGTTCCCACCGGCCTCGAACATGGCACGATGACGGTGGTGTCGGGAGGCCAGGGCTTCGAGGTCACCACGCTCCGCCGCGACGTGGCAACCGATGGCCGTCGCGCTGTCGTGGCGTTCACCACCGACTGGGCGGAAGACGCACAGCGCCGAGATTTCACAATGAACGCGCTCTATTGCAGCGCCGATGGCACGGTGCATGATCCCCTCGGCGGCAGCGCCGATCTCATGGCCCGTCGCGTGCGCTTCATTGGTGATGCCGAGGCACGCATCCGCGAGGATTATCTGCGCATCCTGCGCTTTTTCCGCATGCACGCGATGTACGGGCGGGGTGAGATCGACCGGGCCGGCTGTCGTGCCTGTGCGCGCCAGGTGGCGGGGTTGACCCGGCTGTCGGGCGAGCGCGTGCAGGCCGAGATGCAGCGCCTGATGAGGGCTGGCGGGGTTTGTGAGGCCGTTGCCGCCATGGAGGCGTACGGCATTCTGCCCGTGCTGCTCGGGCTGGCGCCACGGCCCGGCGTGTTGCGGGCTCTGGTGAGCGCCGAAACCGAACTCGGGGTGGCGCCGGACCCGATCCTGCGTCTCTCAGCCCTGCTGCTCGCCGTCGACGAGGATGCCGCGCGTGTGGCCGAGACACTGAAGCTGTCGACGGCGGATCGGATGGCGCTGCTCGTCCTCGATGACCGGTTGGCGGAGGCGATGTCGGACCTCGATGATCGCGCCGCCCGGCGCCGGCTCTTTGCGCTGGGTGAAGGGTCGTGGCGGCGCCACGTGGTGGCGGCGGCGGCCTTGCGGCCGGAGCGGCTGGATGAGTTCAAAGCCCTGCATGGCCTCCCTGAGCGTTGGCCGGTGCCGCGGCTCCCCGTTTCGGGCCGGGATGTGCTGGCGCTGGGGGTCGCGGCGGGACCTGAGGTCGGCGGGTTTCTGGCCGAGCTCGAAGCCTGGTGGATCGACCAGGACTTTCCGCCCGAATCCCGGGTTCGCGCACACCTCGAGACCCTGGCGGCCGCTCGGAAAGGACGTTGAGCGGACAGGCCTTTCCGCGGCACGGACAAGTGCGCTAGCATCGCGCTGGTATGGAGGCGTGCAAGATGCGTGGCGTCAGGGTGTTGGTATCGCTTGTGCTTCTGGCGGGGCTGTCGTGGCCGGCTACGGCGCGCGATGGCCAGATTGCCGAGTCCGGTCGCGGCTTGCGGGCAGGTGATCAGGCCGGCGTCCAGCGGGTCGCGGCCAAAGTGGACTGGCGTGAGGGCCGCATGTCGCTTGGCCACCGGCCCGCCCGCCGGCCCGTGGCCGATCTCGAGCTGGCGCCGGAACGCACCACCATCCATCGTCAATGTCAGCGCTGGAAGGCGCTTTCGTCGCAGCTCGGCGAAACCTATGCCGGCCACCGTCTGCGCCAGACGGTATTGCAGCGCATGTGCGGCGTCAGTGCCGACGAGTTGGCCGAGGAAACCTGGGCTTGGCCCTGGGCGAGTCTCGAGCGCGGCGACGTGCTGCCGCCCAAGCTGCATCGGGTGATCGGCGCCTGGGAAATTCGCTGCGACACGGCGGGCGAGCGGCGTCGATGCGCGCTCATTCATCGCTCGCTGCTGCCACCTGAGCAGCAGCGGGATGGTAGCGAGTCGGAACTCGTCGTGCACTTCGTGATCGACATGGTCGCGGGGCGCGAGTCCGTGCTCTGGCGCATCTTCGTGCCGGGCATGGCGAGCGCGCCGGTGCGCTCGGAGTTGGCGTCCTTCGGTCTCACTGCGGCCCAAGTGCGCGAGGCACGCGGCCAGGTTCGCTATCGATTGGGCACCAAGGACTACGCCGAAAGCTTTCCGGCCTGCGGCACCGCGGGTTGCCTGATGGAGGCGCACATTCAGCGCACCGGCGCCATCGTCAGCCGTCTCTGGGATGGCAAGGCCGTCGACCTCGAGCTGCAGATTGCCACCGGCAATGCGCACGCTGTGGCGTTACCCGCGCGCGGGTTTCGGGCCGCCTTCGGCGAGCTGACACGATTGCGGCGCGAGGAGTTGCGCGGACAGGCGCGGCGCTGACGGTGCGGCCTCGATATCCCGACAGTCATGCCACAGGATCCGACGATGCCCATGCCTCATGATGCCGAGCGCGACCATGCCAGCCGCCGAGTGCGCCTCATTGCTGGCTGGATCGCACTGCTGGCCGTGATCGCCGGGCTGTGCGCCCATACCTGGCGCGAGGCGCTGAGCTTGAGCCCCGAAGCGGCCCGCAGCGTTGCCGGTGGTCTCGGCCTGATGGGGATCCTCTATGCCGGCGTCCTGTTCTGGTGGGACCGGTTGGCGTGGCGGCGGTAGGCTCTCGCTCGAGCCCGGCACCAGCCATTGCCGACGACGCTAGCGGACCTGCCGTCAGCGGGCACAGGAAACGGGTTGCGGAAGCGCCGCCATCACCGTAGCTGCTGGGCGTCGTCCGCAACTGTGGTGCACCATCCGATGCTTTCGCCCGTGCAATGGCTGCTACTGATCATACTGTCGGTGCTGTGGGGCGGCTCGTTCTTCTTTGTCGGTGTGGCTGTGAAGGAGTTGCCGGCCTTCACCATCGTGCTGGTCCGTGTGGTGCTGGCCGCAATCCTGCTGGTGCCATTCGTGTTGCTCGCAGGACATCGGCTGCCGACGACGGCGGCCAGTTGGATGCCGTTCCTCGGCATGAGCGTGCTCAACAACGTGATCCCGTTTTCAGCCATCGTGCTCGGGCAAAAGGAGATCGCCAGCGGACTGGCGTCGGTGCTGAACGCCACCACGCCGCTGTTTGCACTGTTCGCCACGCACCTGCTCACCACCGACAAGCTGCGCGGTGGGCAGGTGGCGGGTGTCGTCATCGGTGTCGCGGGCGTGGCGCTGCTGATGGGACCGGCGGCGTTCGGGATGGACAAGACCAGCCTTGCCGGCATGCTGCTCATTCTGGTTGGGACCGCGTCGTACGGGCTGGCGAGTGTGTGGGGACGTCGCTTACGGCAAACGCCGCCACTGGTCTCGGCCTGCTGCCAGTTGCTGTGCTCGAGTGTCGTGCTGTCGGTGCTGGCGGCAAGCATCGATCGCCCGTGGAACTTGCCGTGGCCATCGACCCCAACCATCGCCGCCATGCTCGGGCTGGCGGCACTCTCGACGTCCCTCGCCTATGTGATTTTCTTCCGCATACTCTCGGTAGCTGGCGCATTTGCCGTCATGCTGGTCACGCTACTGATCCCCATCTCGGGCATCGCGCTCGGCGTCATCGTTCTGGGCGAGCCGCTTGTGGCGCGGCACATCCTGGGCGCAGTGGTGATCGGTGCCGGGTTGCTGGTCATCGACGGGCGGCTGTTGGCGTGGGCACGCTCGCAGCTGCGCCCGTCTCCGTGAGCGCTGTGGCGAGATCGGCGGCGAAACGGTCGACGGTCTCAGGCGCTGTGTCCCAGGCGCACATCAGGCGACAACCGCCGGCACCGATGAAGGTGTAGAAGCGCCAGCCCTTGGCGCGCAGTGCGGCTTGCGCTTTGGCCGGGATTTCCGCGAACACGGCGTTGACCTGAGGCGGGAACATGATGCCGATGCCGGGCAATCCCTTGATGCGGTCATGCAGCCGTTTGGCCATGGTGTTGGCGTGACGTGCGTTCTTGAGCCAGACGTCGTTATCGAGCAGACCCAGCCAGGGTGCCGACACGAAGCGCATCTTGGAGGCGAGCTGGCCTGCCTGTTTGACGCGCCAGGCGAAATCCTCGGCCAAGTCCTTCTGGAAAAAGATCACGGCCTCGCCGACGGGCAAGCCGTTCTTGGTGCCGCCAAAGCAGAGCACGTCGACGCCGGCTCGCCAGGTGATCTCGGAGGGGTGGCAGCCAAGATGGGCCACGGCATTGGCGAAGCGGGCGCCATCCATGTGCACCTTAAGTCCGCGCCGCTTGGCGATGGCAGCCAGCGCGCGCAGTTCTTCCACAGTGTAGACGGTGCCGACCTCCGTCGATTGCGTCACCGAGACTGCCTTGGGCTTAGGGAAATGCATGTCGGAACGCTTGGTCGCCAGCTGCTCGATGGCGTCGGGAGTCAATTTGCCGAGCGGCCCTTCAGCGGTCAGCAGCTTGGAGCCGTTGGAGAAGAATTCGGGGGCGCCGCACTCGTCGGTTTCGACGTGGGAGATTTCGTGGCAGATGACGGAGTGGTAGGACCGGCACAACGACGCCAGCGCCAGGGAGTTGGCCGCGGTGCCGTTGAAGACGAAGAAAACGTCGCAGTCGGTCTCGAACAGCGTGCGGAAGCGATCGCACACCTCGACCGTCCAGCGGTCGTCGCCATAGGAGAGTTCGTGGCCCGTGCCGTTGGCGCGCGCGAGGGCCGCCACCACTTCGGGGCACATACCAGCATTGTTGTCGGAGGCGAAATGCTGGGTCATGACGTGGTGTCCTCGACAGCGGCTGCGGCCCGGTGTTTCGTTGTCCGGAGCATAGACCGATGTCGGGCTGGCGTCAGCCCGTTAGAGGCGGTAGTCAACTGTCTGCCGATGGTTTCCGTCGGCGGGGCAATGTCGCATTGGGGTTCATGGTATTGACAGCAGCTTTGAGGTCACGCAGGTGACTCTCCTGGGTGAGATCCCAGAGGATCTTGTCATTGATGTCGTGATACTGGTGGCGGATGAAATTGCCGACATCGGCGATGTCGTTCCAAGGTATCTGGGGATGCTTTGCTTTCTCGATCTGGGGGATGCGTCGCGACGCCTCCGAAATGATCTCGATGGAGCGCTCAATCGCATTGCGGAGCAGCATGTCGCCTTTGAAGTCGGCGATCGTGCGGCCTTTGACCCACGCTTCGATGGCGTCTACCTGATGTCGAATTTGAATGATTATCGTGGCAAGCTTGGCCATTAGAACACGCGGACAGCATCAGCTTCGATTTCGGCGCGAGTTTCCGGCCGCAAGCTGTCGCGTGTCGTAACATCCGTTGGGACACCGGTCAGTGCCTCGAGCGCGCGCTTTATGCGGACGAGGTTGAACAGCGAAAACGTCTGTTTCGGATCGTAGTCGACGAACACATCGAGATCGCTCTCGTCATCGCTGTTGCCGCGGGAACGAGAGCCAAACACGTACAAAGCCGTCGCGCCATGCCTGCGGATCGCGTCTGAGTTCGCCCGGATGATCTCAATCGTACGAGTTTGCTGCATCAGCAAAACGTATCACAGGTTGCGAGCGGACAAAACTCTCACGTGGCAGCAGGCGTCGTTGGCGGTCGCCGATAGGGCCAGATGCGGCGGTAGAGGGCGATGGTCGCGGGCAGGATGACGAGCTGGCCTATGAGGGAGGCCAATAGGCAGATGCCCGCGAGACGGCCGAACAGGCGCAACGACGGCAAATGCGACAGGATCGTGACGCCGAGGCCCAGAGCCAGCACGATAGTGGTGAGCACGACAGCGGGGCCGATGTGGTGCACGGTGCGAAGTAGCGCGTCGGTCACGTCAGTGACCTCGGGTCGGCTCTCCTCGATGTGGAAGCGGTTGAGGAAGTGGATGGTCGAATCGATGGCCAGTGCGAACGCCACCGTGATGGCGATGATGGACGCGAACTGCAATCCTTCGGCGCCGAGCCACATCAGCGCGCCGGTGGCAAAGATCGGGAACAGCGACGGCAGGATGCTGGTCACGCCCGCCAGCACAGAGCGCAGCGCGATGCCAAGGAAGATGAAGATGACAAAGATGTCGCCGACCAGGCCCCAGTTGAGCTCGCCGATCAAGCGTGCCGAGTTGCGGGCGGCGATGGCGGGGAGGCCCGTGACCGCAATCTCGTAATTCGGATGTGCCTTGCGCAACGGCTCCAGCGCCTTGTCGATCTTCTCCACCACGGGCAGAATCTTGCTGGCGTCGACATCGGGGAGGCGGCCCGTCACCAGCGCGGCCTTCTCATCCTTGGCGATGAAGCGGCGTACGAGATGGTCGGGCAAGACGCCGACGTAGCGTTTCACCGTGTCGATACTGCTGTCGCCCGCTTCTGCCAGCCAGCGACGCAAGCTCTCGATCGACCAGACGTTGCCGAGGCCCGCCTCTGTTTCCAGGATCTTGTGCGCCTTTGCGATCACGTCCAGCGTCGCCGGGTCGAACAGCTTGGCGTCGCCCTGCCAGCGGATCATGACATGCACGGGATTTGCGCCGGTGAGCTTCTGGTCGAGTTGACCGGTGGCGGCGAGGGCCTGCTCCTTGTCCGGGACCTGATCGGCGAGGCGATAGCTTGGTACCAGCCGCGTGTAGGCCAATCCCGTCAGCACAACCGCGGCGAGCCCGAGCAGCGTCCACACCAGCGGCGCGCGGATAACGGTCCCGACGATGCGCTCGGTGACGCGACCGAGAAAACCGATGCCGCCCGAGCTGCTGGCGGCGGCGACGGAGGGCGCGGGCTCGGGGCGAATGAGCAATGCCGCCAGCGTCGGCACCACGACGGCAACCGCAATGTAGGAGATTCCCACGGCCATCAGCGCCGCGATGCCGAAGGTGCGCACCAGCGCGCTGTCGGCCCAGGCGAACGAGACCAGCGCCAGGGCGGCGTTCATGGCGGTCAGCAGGCACGCCGGCGCCACATCGAGGATGGCATTGCGCGCCGCCGTCACGCGGTCGATGCCGGCCAAGATGTCGCGACGGATGGCGAACACCAGATGCATGGAATCGGAAAAGCCCGAGACCAGGATCAACGGCGTGATCACGTTAATGAACAGATTGAGCCGGAAATCCAGGCCGCCGAGGGCACCCAGCGTCCACAGGATGGCGATCGAGGGTCCAAGCACGGCAATCAAGGTGAGCGAGATGCGCCGGAAGAACAGATAGGCGATGGCGGCGCCCATCAGGAAGCCCAGTCCATTGTAGACGAGGCGGTCGCGCTCGACGGCGTTGCGGATCTCGAGTTGCATCACGGGCGCGCCGGTCAACTGCACTTTGAGCCCGGAGCCCTCGAGGCCTTTTTCCACGGCCTCGCGAATGCCGCCGATGACGACGCCGGGGCTGCGCTCCTCGACGAGTTGACGGTCGAGCGAGATGACGGCCAGTGCCAGCGTTCCATCAGCGGAGAGAAACTTGCCAGCGACGATCTCGTTGGTCTTGAGGCGCTGGATAACGGCCTCGTAGTCAGCGCCCTCAGGCAGGGTGTCGGGGACCACAGGAGCGGCATAGCCCGTAGCATCAGGCTTGCCGCGCGCCGAGAGCATGGAAACGAGGCCATTGACGCCATCGGCCAGGTTGAGATCGGTGATGGCGTTCTTGACCGCCTCGAGCTGCGGCCGCTTGAGCAGGTTCTGGCCTTCGATCACGACCAGGATGTCGTATTCGCTGGAAGGAAAGAGGCGGTCGATCTCCTCGTACTGGCGAAATTCCTTGGTGTTGGTGCGGAACAGCTCGGACAGCGAATCGTCGACCTTCAAGCGCATCACGCCGACGACGGCCAGCGCCGAGACGATCAGAATGAGCAGCGCCGAGACCACCGGCGCCTTGAGCGCGAGCAACCCCAGACGCTCCAGTCCAAACGTGAATGCGAAGGAGCGCCGCGGCTCTTCAGTGCCAGCCATGAGTTCCCCACGTTGCGCCGGTCCCATCCGGCGGTCTGTCGCGTGCCGTCGAGACTCGGGGCGCCAACAGAGACTCAAAGACGATGAGCGGCGCAACAGTGCCCGGCCCGGCCCGCAATCGCAAGGCCCGCGACAGCAGGCAATGCAGCGTCGACACCCTCTGCCAGCGTGCGAAGCGCGTGGTGTTTCAGTTGCGGCCCCATCGAGTCATCCAGACGAACAGCGCGGTTGCGGCACCATAGGCGAGCATGCCGAGGGCGACGAGCATGGCGAGGCTGGTGAAACTGGCGCCAGGACCGAGCAGCAGCAACCCGCCAACGATGACGACGGCGAGGCGCACGGTGCCACCCAGCACCGGGCCCAGAATTTTTCCTGAGCCCTGCGATGCAAAATAGAGACAGAGGCCAAAGCCGTAGGCCGGAAATGCGAAGCCGGCGATGCCGAGGTAGGTGTCGAGCGCTGCCAGCACGGCCGGCTGCTCGGTAAACAGGCGGCCCCAAAGCGCGGGGCGCACTGCGAAGGTGAGGCCGATGGCGCCGATGAGCCCCCCGGCAAGCAGTGCGCCGGTCCACGCCACGCGGCGGGCACGGGCAATGTCGCCGGCCCCGATGGCCATGCCGACCATGGGCACGCAGGCGACGCCAATGGCAAAGGCGATGGGTACCAGCAACAGTTCCAGCCGCACACCGATGCCGAAGCCGGCCAGGTCCTCGACGCTGTGGTGGGCGGCGAAGCGGGCCAGAATGATGACGACCAGAATGGACTGGATCGGCGACAGGCAGGCGACAGCGCCGACCTTCAGAATGTCACGGAACATAGCGGCATCAGGCCGGACACCGGCAAACGACAGGCGCAGCCGGGTTTGGCCGCGCGTCAAATGCCAGCCGAGCACCGCAACACCCAGCGCGAAAGCCGCGATCTGGCCGATGGCGACGCCAGGCAGACCAAGGCGGGGGAATGGGCCGAGACCAAGCGCCAGCGCTCCACCAAGCAGGATCTGCGCCGCGCCGATGCCGATCAACAGGGCGGAGGAAAGACGCATGTTGCCGGTGCCGCGCACGATGGAGACCAGCGTATTGAGCAGCCAGATGGCCAGCGCGCCGGCAAAGAACGTGGTGGAGTAGGCAATGGCTTGCTCGAGGACGGCGCCCTTGCCACCGAGCAAGGCATAGAGGCGCGGGCCAACAAGGAAAAACAGCGCTGACAGCACGACGCCCATGCCGGTGCCGATGACGATAGCATGGGCCGCGAGCACGCGCGCTTTCGCCTGATCATTGGCGCCGAGCGCGCGACTGATGGCGGAGGAAACGCCGCCGCCCATGGCCCCTGACGACATCATCTGCGTCAGCATGATCAGCGGGAACACCAGCGCCATGGCGGCCAGCGCCTCGGTGCCAAGGCGGCCGATGTAGCTGGTTTCGGCGATGACGACGAGCGACTGGATCGTGAGCGCAACCACGTTGGGCGCGGCCAGCTTGACCAGCGTCGACAGGATCGGCCCCGTGAGCAGCGGGTTGCCTGGACCCGGAGCAGGCTTGGCCGTCGCTGGTGTTGCCGCGTCGTTCACGATGATATCTCCCGTGCGTCGCGATGTGAGTGTGGGGCTCAGCGGCCGGCAAGCTTCCATGCGGCGGGAAGGGCCATGGCCGCCAACAGCGTCTTGGCGATGGTCGCAGCATAGAAGGGCGTGACGCCAGCCAGCCAGGCCTTCTCAGGCCCGATCAGAGTGGCGAGCCAGCTCCAGCCGCAGAGGAAGATGATGGCGTGGCCAAGCGCTGCTGCGACCAGCATGCGTGGGATCGAGCGGTCAAAGCCACGTTCGGCGAGATGGCCAACGACGAGAGCGGCGATCACGAAGCCCATCAGGTAGCCGCCTGTGGGACCAGCCATATAGGCGAGGCCGAGGCCCTTCTCGGGCGCGCCGGCAAAGACGGGCAGCCCGAGCGCACCCTCCGCCAGATAGAGCAGCACCGTCGCTGCACCCAAGCGCGCGCCAAGGGCCGCAGCCAGCGCCAGGACGACGAAGGTCTGCATCGTCATGGGTACCGGCCAGAACGGCACTTGGATCTTGGCCGAGGCCCAGAGCGCCAGCGATCCAGCGATGGCAATCAGCGCATTGCGCATCCATCCGGCCGAAGCGGAGGGCCAAAGCGTCGAGGAGAGTGTCGGAGTGCTCGTGATCATTGTCGCTGAGGTCTCGGTCATGGGCGCGGCTCGAGGTGGCCACCTGCGCCCGATGTGGCACGGGTCGAAGGTGGATGGCAACCACCAGCCGGGCATGGAGGATTGCCACCCGCTTAAGGGGCATGGGCGGGAATGACGACGACGAAAGGTGGGAACGGGCTTGTTGCTCCCTCTCCATCCCTACGGTTCACCCCTGGTCGCGACAAGCACGCGACCCAGAGCCTGTGCCGTATCTGCACCCCAGCCCGAAGCCCCGTCGCGGCTGGCCATCGCAGGGCGGGTCGGGTAGCCTTGGTGGTGGTTCGGACGGGTGGAGCGAAATCCCATGGCGGCGCCTCTCAAGCTTGGTATCGGCGGTCTTGGCGCCATCGGACTGACTGTGGCCCGCAAGGTCGACGAGGGCGGCATTCCCGGAATACAATTGGTGGCCGTGTCGGCGCGCGACCAGGAGAAGGCGCGGCTCAAGATCCGAGATTTGAAATCGCGACCCGAACTCGTTTCGCTCGCGGGGCTGGCCGAGATTGCCGACGTGATCCTCGAGTGCGTGCCGGCGCGCCACTTCGCTGAGATTGCGGAGCCGGCGGTGGCCAAGGGCCGCATTTTCATGCCGCTGTCGGTGGGGCAGCTGCTTGGCCACATGCATCTCGTCGACCGCGCCCAGACGACGGGTGCCCGCATCATGGTGCCGACCGGGGCGCTGCTTGGGCTCGATGCTGTGCGCGCGGTGGCCGAGGGCCACGTGCACAGCGTGCGCATCACAACGCGGAAACCGCCGAAGGGATTGGCCGGCGCGCCCTATCTCTCGGAACACAACATCAACGTCGAGGCGATCACCACGCCGACGCGTATTTTCGAGGGCAATGCACGGGCGGCGATCAAGGGCTTTCCCGCCAACGTCAATGTCGCGGTGGCGCTGTCGCTGGCAGGCATCGGCCCCGACCGCACGAGCGTCGAAATCTGGGCCGACCCGACGGTGACGCGCAACACGCACACCATCGAGGTCACCTCGGATTCGTCGGACTTCACGATGACGATCGCCAACATTCCTTCGGTCGAAACGCCCGCCACCGGCAAGGTGACGGCGCTGTCGGCAATCGCGGCGCTGCGCCGGCTGACGGCACCGCTGGTCGTGGGGACGTAACGCTTACACCTTGTTCTCGACGACCACGTCGAGGAGGGTTGGCTTGCCTTCGGCCACGGATTTCTTGATGGCAGGCGCGATGTCGTCGGGATCGGTGATGCGGTGCGCCTGCATGCCGAGCGACTTCGCCAGCATGACGAAATCAACCGGCGGATCGACGAAGTCCATACCGATGAAGTGGTCGTTCTTGTGGAAGGCCTTCAGGCGCTGTTTGATGATGCGATAACCGCCGTTGTTGCAGATCACGGTGGTCACGGGGAGCTTGTGGTGCGCCGTGGTCCATAGCGCCTGGATCGAGTACATGGCGGAACCGTCGCCGACGTAGGTGACCACGGGGCGGCCCTTCTGCGCCATGGCGATACCGGTAGACGCGGGTACACTCCAGCCGATGCCGCCTGAGGCGAGCGCGTGGTAGGCGTAGCGATCACGATAGGCGAAGAGATCGGGTAGGCGGCGTGACGTGGTGAGACCTTCGTTGACCATGACCACATCCTTCGGCACCGACTGCACGATGCGCAAGGAGAGCAGGTCGACGTCGATGGGTTTGCCACTTTTCCGCGCTTCGATGGTGGCCACCAGCTTCTCGCGCTTGGCCGACCAGTTCTGCGGTTTCAACTCGGCAAGGCGCTTCTTGGCGAGTTCCTTTAATTTGGCGCCGCCCTTTTTCTCGAGGACGGGGATGAGCGCCTTGAGCGTCTCGCGGACGTCGGCGCGGATGGCCATTTCAGCCGAATAGTTCTTGGCCAGATCCCAATCGTTGAGACCTATCTGCACCGTGCGCAGGGTCTCGGGCATGGGATCGACCTCGCTGTAGACGGACATGCGGATCGGGTCAGCGCCGAGCACGATCATGAGATCGTATTTGGAGAGGGCTGCGCGCACCTCCGGCTGCTCGCGGGTGAGATAACCGACGTAGCAGGGGCTTTCGGAGAGGAAGTGGGCGCCATAGGCGATGCTCTGTTGCAGTGCCGGGATACCCGTCAATTCAGCGAATTGCGCGGCAACAGCGAGCGCATCCGATTTCACGATCTCGTCGCCGGCGACGATGACGGGGCGCTCGGCGGCGAGAATGCGGTCGGCCAGCGCTGACAGCGCCTCATCGGAGGGCCGCACCCGGCTGTCGACGCGCGTCGAGGCGCCGAGATCGATGCCGCCTTCCATGTTCAGGATGTCGCCTGGCAACGAGATGAAGACGGGACCCGTCGGCGGCGTCATGGCGACCTTGGCGGCGCGACGCATGATGCGCGGCAGGTCCTCGAGGCGCGTCACCTCGACAGCCCATTTGACCAGTGGCTCGGCCATCGGCACCAGGGGATCATAGAGCAGCGGCTCGGTGAGGCCGTGGCCTTGCTCTTGCTGGCCGGCGGTGAGGATCATCGGCGTGCCCGTGAACTTGGCGTTGTAGAGCGAGCCCAAAGCATTGCCGAGGCCCGGCGCCACGTGCACGTTGGCGGCAACAAGCTCACCGGAGGCCCGGGAATAGCCGTCGGCCATGGCGACCACGAGGCTCTCCTGCATGGCCATGACATAGGTCAGATCGGGGTGCTCCTTCAGCGCGTGCATGACCGGCAGTTCCGTGGTGCCGGGATTGCCGAACAAATGCGTCACGCCCTCGTCCTTGAGCAGCGCCAGGAAGGCGGAACGGCCGGTGATCTGGTTGCGGGCCATGGGACGTGTCTCCGTGACGGACGAGGTGGGGGTGATTTGCCGACATCTTGCGCCGGGAGGCGACCACAGCGCAATCATCCCTTGCACGGCAGGCAACCCTCAGCCCATTGCTACGTTCTTGGTTCCCGCCTAGCCTCTCGGTACACTGCGGTCGGCGTGCGCCCGCGGCGGCGCAATTGCGGAGGCATTCCCCATGCTCAAGTATTTCGACAGCTCCTACGTCGGCACCGTCGACATGGAAAACTGCGGCTATCTCGGCACGCCGGTGAACGACCGCTCCTACTCGAACGAAGAGCTGGCGGGCGCGCTTTACAAGGCCGAGACCTACGCCCAGACCATGGACCAGCTCGGATACAATACGTTCTGGATGGCCGAGCATCACTTCCAGCCCGAGGGCACGGAATGCATTCCCAATCTGCTGATGATGGCCATGCACCTGGCCGGCATCACGAAGAACATCAAGATTGGCTGCGGCTTCAATGTGGTGCCCATGTGGCACCCGCTTCGCCTCGCGGAGGACTATGCGACGGCTGAGATCCTCACCCGCGGCCGCGTCATCTTTGGTGTGGCGCGCGGTTATCACACGCGTGAGGTCGAAACCTTCGGCGCGCCGCTGACCGACCAGGAGGCCAACCGCGAGATGTTCGAGGAGGGCTGCGATCTCATCTTCAAAGCTTTCAACGAGGCGAAGTTCTCGCACAAGGGCAAATACTACACCTGCCCGCCTGAAGTGCCCTACCGCGGCTACATGCTGAAAGACATCACGCTGGTTCCGCGCCCCTTGAAATTGCCCGTGGAATGCTGGCAGCCGATCCAGGGTGGCACCGACCGCGCCTTCGACTTCATGGCCAAGCACGGCATTTGCGGTGTCATTGGCGGCGGCTCGGCAGAAGGCGGCGCCGTGCAGCGACACATGGATGGGTTCCGCGCCGCCTACAAGCGCCGTGGCATCGATCTGTCGCCCGGCGAGCGCCTCTCTCTGGGCTACCAATTCCACATCGCCTCCAGTCGCGAGCAGGCGATGAAAGAGGCCGGCATCTACTACGAGGAGAACATGAAGATGTTCGGCGAGTTGCGCCTGTCGCGCGCCATCACCGAGCAGCAGATTGCCGCCATGCGCGATCCGCGTCTGGTGCCTTCGACCAAGCTGCCGCGCATCGAGGACGCAGTGAAGGCCGGCGGTTTCCTTGCCGGCACCGCCGCTGACATCATCGAGCAGCTGAAGGCCGTCGAGAAGGCCTATCCGGGTCTTGAGCGCATCAGCTGTTCGCTACCGCTCGGCACGCCGCTCAAAGTGGCCATGGAGCAGCTCGAGCGCTTCTCGAAAGAGGTCATGCCGGCGTTCAAGGGGCGGTAGGCCTGAGCGGCGGAGAAGCGAGGCACGGTTCGGGTGCAATACGGCCGAGCAGCCTGTTGCTCAGATGCTCAAGTCCAGCAGGTTGTAATCCTTGATGCTGGCTTTGGCGGCTGCATCCCAGATGTAGGTGAGGCCACGGCTCGCATGCGGCTGGTAGACGAATGGCGTCTCGTTCGGAAACCTCTGCCGGCGCGCATCGATGCCATAGCCGATCAACGCCGCCCGCTCGGTGATGCGCGCGTCGTCGTAGACGGCCTTGGCGTTGTGGACGCCGCCGCCTTCCACGCCGAGCACCGAACGGCGGCGGTGGAACCCCATGTTGACGGTGACGCGCCAATCCTTGCTGGTGTTGGCGAACGAGCCGTGTAGGGTCTGCCGATTGGTAATCGCCACGTCGCCCGGCTTGCAGATGATCGGCACGGCCTCGGGCAAACGCTCGGTGCCAGCCTCGGTCACCCAACGCTTGATGTCGATCTTGCCGAGCTTGTGCGACCCGGGCACCACCCACACGCCATTGGCGGCCGTGCAGCCATAAAGCTGGCCCATCAGATTGAAGCCATGCGTGCCCTCGTCCCAGTCCGGCGCATTCCAATGCGTCGTGCCGTCCTGATGCCAGGCAACGGAGGCACCGAGGCCGGGCTCCTTGATGAACAGGGCCTCGTTGAAGGGCACGAAATCATCGCCATTGATCGACGCGGCCACGCCGAGGAGATCCGGATGGCCGTAGACGCGCAGGCAAGCCTCGGAGAACTGCAGCGAGCCGAGAATGAGATAGACGACCTCCTTCGGCGCATCGATGCCGGCCTTCGGCTCGAACATCTTCACGGGGTGACGGCCATTGGCGAGTGCCGTGCCGCCAAAGGGATCGCCGAGCGGCTTCGACCAGAACAGGTTGGGTGCCTTGCAGTCGGCGGCCAGCGCCGGCCGCCCATGCTTGTCCGTCAACGAGCCCTTCTCACGCGGCAAACGCTCGAGAATGGATTTCACATCCGCCTCGATGTCGGCCAGTTCCTCCGGCTTCAGCACGCCTTCGAAGATATAGAAGCCGCATCGCCAGTAGGCGTCAATGATGTCCTGTGCCAAGCGGCCCTTGGCGTCACAGCGGATCGGCCCGCGATTACCGAGCGCGAAAGCCTTACGCTCGCCCTCAGCCAGGTATGCCTGCATGGCGGCTTCTTCGGCTCCGTAGCCAACCTCGCTCGCGCCTGCTGTTCGGCTCATCCTGACCTCCTGGGTTTCGTCTGGAGTGAAGCATCAAAGTGCGAAGTTGAGCGCTGCGATGCCAAAACGTCAAGAGAGCGACTAACAGCGGGATTAAGAGGCCGCCAAAGCCATGATCTCATCCCAGTGCAGCGTCTCGACACCGGTCTTGTGGCTGAGGGCATTGACGGCAATGGCACGACCAAGCGTGGCGATCGGAATGCCGCGGAACTTCCTCAGGTCGCCGACGAGCACGGGCTGCAGCAGCGGCCACACCGCGAGCGTCAGGCCCTGCGACCAGCCATAGCGGTTGGTTGGTGTCAGGATCATCGAGGGTTGGAACAGACTGAGGCGATCGAACTTGAGCGCCTTCAGGCCGTCCTCCAATTCGCCTTTCGTGCGCAGGAAGAATGAGCGCGACGGCGCGCTGGCGCCGACCGAGCCCAGCAATTGGAAATGGCGAATACCGGCTGCCTTGCACGCCGCGGCGAACCCCAGCACCGCTGTTTTATCGACGCGCACCAACTCCTCGCGCGACACCTTCGAGGGCTGACCGACGCCCAACGTGCAGATGGCGATCTGGTGTCCCGGCAACAGCGGCGCATAGGATGATGGTGCGAAAACATCAACCACATGCTGGCGCACCGCCGCGTTCGTCACGCCCTCCAGCGGGCGGCGGCGGAGCAAAGTGAGCCGCTCAACGTCGGGCATGGCCAGAAGCGTCGCCACCACCTGCTGGCCGACCGCGCCCGTCGCGCCGAGCATGACGATCGATAGCGGCTCCGCCAGCTGTGCCATCAAGGATGCGGCCCCCAGGGCGCGGCTGTCATCAGCTTCACTTCCTGCGACATGACCAGGGGGCGGAACTTCGCAGCGAAGCCCTCGACGAAGTCCTTGTTGGCGAACACGGCGGCCCAGTGCGCACGACGGTCGGCGTCGTCCTTGAACTTCCAGATGTGCACCAGCTGGTTGATCATGCCGGTATCGCCGACGAAGTAGCCAACCAGGTTCTTGTCGTGGCCGCCCTTCTTGAGGGCCGGAAAGCCAAGCTCGGTATAGAGTTTCTGCGCGTCGCCCATCTTGCCGACGTACAGCGTGTAGGTGCGCATTTCATAAAGTGCCATGGCGTGATCTCCGTTCTGAGGATGTCGCGGAATATGAACCAGAGTAAGCGTCCGTACGACCCCGCGCAACGCAACCCTTACGCCCCCGTTTCGCACGTGACCTCGTGGCCCAGGTTGACCTAAACTCTCCGAACGGAGGCGCCTCATGATCGAAACCACACGCGATAACGCGACTCGCGACGAGGACATGAAGATCGTCATCGTCCGCCCTGAGCGCGTCGCGCACCCCGTGATATTCTTCCTGATGGACGCCCCCGCCAATGCAAGGTCTTTGACAAGGCCGCCGCCGAGCGGCATTGGGAACGCCTGATTTCACTCTATCGTCGCAACCTCGGTTGAGGAGACCACCCCATGATGAAGCTCTATCTCTCGCCCGGCTCCAGTTCCATGGCGCCGCATATCATGCTGCACGAGGTCGGCGCCAAGTTCGAAGTGCAATCCCTCTCGTTCAAGACGAAGCAGACGCACACACCCGAATACCTCGCCATCAATCCGGAAGGCAAAGTGCCGACGCTGGTCATCGATGGCCAGACGCTGACCGAGGTCGCCGGCATCCTCTACTATCTCGCGCGCAAGTACCCCGAAGCGAAGCTCTGGCCCGCCGGCGATATCGATGCCGAAGCGCAGGTCGTGTCGTGGATGTCGTTCCTGGCTTCCACCGTGCATCCCTCGCGCCAGAAGGGCGACGAGCATTGCCTGAAGATGTGGGGCTTGGCAGACAAGCGGCTCGGAGCCAACGACTGGTGCGTCGGCGGCGCCTACTCCATCGCCGACATCCATCTCTTCCGGCTGTTCTGGCGCATCTCGGGCGCCTTGAAACCGGCCCGCGGCACGTTCCCGAACGTCGAGCGCCACCACGATCGCATGATGGCGCGCTCAGCCGTCAAGAAAACCATCGCGGCTGAAACCGCGCTTGGCTACGACCTGCCGTGAGGCTTGCATTTTCAGTGCTGGTCTGAGGCAACGGGACTCCAAGTCGCGCGGCGCTCCAGTCACGGCTAACACAAGGACGACCAACAATGGCCAAGGATAACGGGCAACCCACGCGCCCGCTGCTGTTCCAACCGCACACCATACGCGGGCTCACGCTGAAAAACCGCACCGTGGTGGCGCCAATGGTGCACTATCGGGCGCGCGAGGGCGTGTGCGGCGCCTTCCACACCGCCCATCTCGGCCGCTATGCCCTCGGTGGTTTTGGCCTCGTGTTCACGGAAGCCTCGGCCATCGAGCAGCGCGGCATGGTTTCGGACATGGACCTCGGCATTTTCAACGAAGTGCAGGCCGAAGCCTTCCGACCACTTATCGAGCTGGCGCATGAGGAAGGCGTTGCCATGGCCATCCAGCTGGCGCATGCGGGCCGCAAGGCGGGCATGCAGAGCGCCATGGAAGGCAACGGGCCACTCTCCGATGCCGACGTGCGCCGGGGCCGCCAGCGCTGGCAGCCGGTTGGGCCAACCACGACGGCGATCAGCCCGGAGTGGCCGATGCCGCATCAGCTGTCGCCCGCCGAGATCACCGATATCGTCGGCAAGTTCGCGGCCGCGGCCAAGCGTGCCGTGCGCGTTGGCTTCGATGTCGTCGAGATCCACGGCGCGCATGGCTATCTGCTGGCGTCGTTCCTGTCGCCCGTCTCCAACACGCGCAACGACGGCTATGGCGGCGACATCAAGGGTCGCATGCGCTTTGCGCTGGAAGTGACCGAGGCGGTGCGCGCGGTAATGCCGGAGTCGATGCCGCTGTTCTTCCGCGTCTCCTCGGTCGACGGCACCGCCGAAGGCTGGAACATGGATGACACCGTGGTGCTGGCGCGGGAGTTGAAAGCCCGCGGCGTCGATGTGCTGGATTGCTCATCGGGCGGCCTGATGGCGTCGGCAACCGCGGCGCCGGTGACGCGGGCGCCGGGCTTCCAGGTGCCGTTTGCCGCCCGCGCCAAGGCGGAGGCCGGCATCTCCACGATGGCCGTCGGTCTCATTCTCGAGGCCGCGCAAGCCGAACAGATCCTGCGCGACGGTCACGCCGACCTGATCGCCATCGGCCGGCAGGCGCAGTTCAATCCCAACCTGGCGCTGCACTGGGAGCACGACCTCGGCCTCAATCAGCGCTTCGAGGACTGGCCGGAGGAATACGGCTGGTGGCTGGAAAAGCGCATCCGCTCCATGCAAGGCTTCGCCACGCCGACGGGAAAGTTGACGACGGGCTGAGCTGAGCGGGTAGAGCGCGATCATGGGCGGAGGATCTCGGCCCAGCACCGGAACTCCGTCGCCCCTCCGGGGCTTGCGCAGAAAGTGAGACTTCGTTTTACGGGTTCCGCTACGCTTCACCCGTAGCTACAGGCGACAGCCCCTTCCGGGGCTGAAGTCCGGCGATGCGGGCGTCGTTCAGGGAGAATCGACGGCGGCGTGGCGGCGTTTCTGCTGACTGGGGTCAGACCCGAGGGTCTGACCCCGCCGCTTCCACCGCCGCTTGGTCTTACGTCGTCAGCCAGCCGAACTCCTGCGGCTTGCGGCCGGCGGCGTGATGGAGCTGCACGTTGACGAGCGCGGGGCCCTTGAAGGCCATGGCATCGGCCAGCGCCTTCTTGAGGTCCTTGGGATCATTGATGTACCAGCCCTTGCCGCCGAAGGCCTCCATCATCTTGTCGTAACGGGCGCCGTTGATCAGCGCGCGCGGCGGATTGTTGAAGGGATCGTCGGGATACTTCTCGGTGCCGCTGCCGATGCCGCCGTTGTTGAGCACGACGATCTTGACGGGCAGCCGGTAGCGACAGGCGGTCTCGATCTCCATGCCGGAGAAGCCGAGCGCTGAGTCGCCCGACACCGAGATGATGGGACGGTCGGGATGCACGACGGCGGCAGCAATCGCAAAGCCCATGCCGATGCCCATGGTGCCGTAGGTGCCGGCATCGAGACGCAAGCGCGCGTTCTTGTTCGGCAGCTGCGTGCGGCCGATGTCCATGGTGTTGGCGCCTTCGCCGATGATGACGGCGTTGTCCGGTGCCCAGGCCGAGATGTCCTTCAGCGCGCGGTAGTAGTTGGTCGGCGCACTATTGTCGTCGATCATCGGCTGAATCTGCTTGGCGTTCTTGGCCGCGCTCTCCGCGATCGACTTCTTCCAGGGCGTGCCCTCGGCGTTGAACCACTGCTGGCTGCGTAGTGCCGTGTTGAGCTGGCCGACAATGGCCTTGCCGTCACCGACGAGCGCCACCTCGGTCGGCACGTTCTGGCCGATGGCTTCCGGCGAGATGTCGAGCTGGATGATGCGCACGCCCTTCTTGAAGCGCGGCTCCTGGCCATAGTGCATGATCCAGTTGAGGCGGGCGCCCATGACGAAGATGACGTCGGCTTCCTTCAAGGCGTGACTGCGGGCGGCGCCGACCGAAAGGGGATGGTTGTCGTCGAGCACGCCTTTGCCCATGGGCGAGGCCAGGAACGGCAGCTTGGTGCGCTCGATGAAGGCGCGCACCTCGTCCTCGGCCCGCGACCAGGCCATGCCCTTGCCGACGATGACCAGCGGCTTCTCGGCCGACTGCAGCACGGCCAGCGCCTTGGCGATGTCCTCGGGCATGGCGCTCATGCGCGGCGGCTCCGGGCATTTCGGCGGCACCGACAGCTTCTCCTCGTCGACCTGGCCCTTGATGATGTCGTCGGGCATGTCGAGGTAGGTGGCGCCGGGGCGGCCATAGATCGACTGGCGCACAGCCATCTCGACGTAGAAGGGAATCCGGTGCGTGTGCTCGACGGCGTGTGCGAACTTGCAGAACGGCGAGGCGATCTGCACCTGCCGCTCCTCCTGGAAGCCACCCATGCCGTTCTGGTACGTGGGCGAAGCGCCGCCGATGCCGATCATTGGCCAGCAGTTCTGCTGGGCATTGGCAAGACCCGCCAGCATGTGCACCACGCCTGGACCCGACACCGTGAGGCAGGCGCCGGGACGGCCCGTCAGATAGCCGACGGCGTGCGCGGCATAGGAGGCCGACTGCTCATTGCGCATACCGATATACTTGATGCCGGCCTTCTGGGCCTCGGCGGCAATCTGTTGTACGGGAAAGCCCACGATCCCGAACATGTAGTCAACGCCTTGCTGCTTCAAGCTTTGCGCCATGAGCTTGGCGCCGTCGATTTTTGCCATGGGTGTCTCCCGTTACGCTTCCTCTTGCGGGGGCAGGATTGCACGGACGGAGCCGGCTGGGAACGGCAGACCGCAGCCAGAGGCCATGCATCGACGCCAATGGTCTCAGCCTGCGGAATGCACTAACCTTGCTCAGCCCTAACGCGCGCCCGTCGCCCAAACGCATGGAGACCCCACATGGCAATCGTGGAAACCGAGACGCACGGTCAAGTCCTGATCGTGCGCATGAACCGCCCCGAACGCCTCAATGCACTGAGCACGGATATGCGCCTCGGGCTTGCTGATGCGTTTACGGAATTCCGCCACAGCAAGACGCTGGAGGTGGCGATCTTCACCGGTACGGGGCGTGGTTTCTGCGCCGGCGAGGACATGAAGGAGACGCTGGAAACCAAAACGCCCGGCGGCCGCCGCGATATCGTCAATCCTTTCATGGACGGCAGCCTGGAGAAGCCCGTGATTGCCGCCGTGAACGGCTTCGCCATGGGCGGCGGCTTCATGCTGGTCGAGCGCTGCGACTTGCGCGTGGCGGTGCCGGAAGCGGTGTTCGAGGTTTCCGAAGCCAAGCGCTGGCTGCTCGGCGGCTACAATCACGGCCACGTGGCCAACGTGCCGTATCCGATCGCCATGGAAATGGCTTTGGGCTTCCGCTTCACCGCCGAGCGCTTCTATCAGGTGGGGTTTCTCAATCGCCTCGCACCGCAGGACCAGTTGATCCCAACCGCCATGGCGATGGCCGAGCACATGCTGTCGCTTCCCCCCGCCTCGCGCGTCAACACCGTGCATATGATGCGCCAGATGCGGCCCGAGCCGAGCGACGCACAGAACGCGCTGGCGAAGAAACTGCACGAGCACGGCGACAAGTCGGATCTGATGGAATCGCGCGCCGCCTTCGCCGCCAAGCGCAAGCCGCAGTTCAAGGGCTGGCTCGATCCGCAGGACCGCTACAAGATGCCGAAGCTCGGTGAGTAAGAGTCGACACCCCTAACCGCCGCGAAATGACGGAGACCACACATGGGCACGCTGACCGGAGTGAAGGTCGTCGAGTTTGCCGGCATCGGCCCCGGGCCCTTTGCCTGCATGATGCTCGCCGACATGGGCGCCGAGGTGATCCGCATCGATCGCGCGGCCGGTGTGGGTAAGGAGCCGCGACCGCCGGCCACTGCCACGACCTTGCGCGGCCGGCGCAACCTGGCGCTCGACCTGAAGCAACCTGCAGCGGTCGAGACGGCGCTGGCGTTGTGCGCCAAGGCCGACATGGTGATCGAGGGCTTCCGGCCCGGCGTCATGGAGCGGCTGGGGCTCGGCCCTGATGTCATGCTGAAGCGCAATCCGAAGCTGGTCTACGGCCGCATGACCGGTTGGGGCCAGGATGGGCCGATCGCCAAGACGCCCGGCCATGACATCAATTACATCGCGCTGACGGGGGCACTCGCCACCATCGGCACCAAAGCGGGTGGTCCGGTGTTGCCGCTCAATCTCGTCGGCGATTACGGCGGCGGCGCGCTGTACATGGTGGTTGGCGTGCTCGCCGCCTACATCGAAGCGCAGCGCTCCGGCAAGGGCCAGGTCGTCGACACCTCGATGGTGGAAGGGGCCGCCTCGCTCATGACGCCCACCTACGGCGCGCTGGCGGCGGGGCAATGGATCGAGGAGCGCGAAAGCAATCGCCTGGATGGCGGCTGTCATCACTACAATGTCTACCTGACTAAGGACGGCAAGCACATCTCGATCGGCTCCAATGAGCCGCAGTTCTACGAGGTGCTGCTGGCGACTGTCGGCCTCACCCAGGAAAAGCTTCCCGCACAAGCCGATCGCGCGCACTGGCCGGCGATGCGCGAGCGGATGGCGGCAATCTTCAAAACCAAAACGCGGGCCGAGTGGACCGAGATCATGGAGCAGAAGGAGATCTGCTTCGCGCCGGTCCTTAACATGAGCGAGGCCCCGCTGCATCCCCAGAACAAGGCGCGCGGCTCCTTCGTCGAGGTCGATGGCGTCCTGCAACCGGGTCCGGCGCCGAAGTTTTCACGCACAGGGAGCAGCATCACGCGCGGCCCCGCCTATGCCGGTGAGCACAGCCGCGACGTGCTCGCCGATTGGGGCTTTGATAGGGGCGCCATCGAAAAGCTGATCGCGACGGGCGCGGTGAAGCAGCGGTAAAGCCATATGCGGTGAGTTAGACCAGACGTGGCGCGCTGTACCTCGGCATCGGGACGAGGCGCGACGGGTGCTCGTGACTGACAGGCTGCGGTGGGATCAAGCGCCGTGGCGCGCGGCCCTCATTCCTTCACCCACACCTCGACGCGGCGGTTGAGGCGTTGACCGTCAGGGGTGTCGTGGCAGGCGACGGGGGCGAGGGGGCCGTAGCCCTTGGCGATCAGCAAGCGCTGGTCGAGACGGTCGCCGGAGGCCTTCAGCAGCGCAGCACGCACCAGATTGGCCCGGCGGGCTGCAGCCGTGGCGTTGGCCTGGAACTTGGCGCCATTGGCCTCCGAGAAGCCGGCGATGATCAGCTTCTTGGTGGCGTTCTCAGGTGCCAGCAGGACGCTTGCCAGCCGTGCGATGTCGGCGCGCGTGCGGGGATCGAGGTCGGTGGCGCCCGGCGCAAAGCGGAGCGTCGCCGACAACCGGCGTGCGCCCTTGAGATCGGCCAGCATGGCGCGCATGGCGTAGAGATCGAACGCCTCGCCTTGCGCGTTGATGGCGTGGGCCATGCGTTCGGATTGCTCGTGCAGGGACACCGCTTCGATGCTGTGACCGAGCGCGTAGCCTTCGAGCCCAGCCAGCGCCGGCTCCGCTGACGTGGCATAGGCGAGCAAACCACGCGCCGCGGCCTGCTTCGGAGGTGCGGCGGCGTAGAGATAGAGCCGCTGGCTCAGTGGATATTCGCCCGTGCGCACACCGAACGGGGTGGGGCGCAGGTTGAGACCGCAGGCCGTTTCCAGGCTCAGCGCCTTGGCGTTGCGCACCTGGGCGAGCGACGCCAGCGCGATGGCCGTGCGATCGCGGGCAACGGTGTCGGCGAGCTCGCTCTCGGAGGCGGCGCGTACCACATTGGCGGCAAATGCCAGATTGCGCGGCTTGAGAACCTGCGCCTCGAAGCGCGCGTGCGTGCCAGCCGTCGGCTCGCGGGCGTAGATCTTGATCGGGCCCGGTGGGAGACCCAGCTCATACCAGTCGGTCAATTGGCCCGAGAAGATCCTGGCGATCTGATCGAGCGACAGCGACGACAGCGGGTGATCCGGCGCCACGACCACGGCAATGGCATCCTGGCCGAGGACATGCTCATGCTGGGCCGACTTGAGTTTCGGCTGTGCCGCGGCGATGGCGTCGATTTCCTGAGCCGTGGCCTGCCGGTCGGAGAGGGCGATGGCCGCCTCGCCTTTCTCCAGTGCCGATAACGCCGCGCCGGCCTCGTCCCGCTGCACCACGAAGGTCGCGAGTTCGCGGCCGCTCTTGTCGACGAGGCGCAGACGCGAGACGCCAGGCGTGGTGCCGACAATGTGCACGACGTCCGCACCGATCTCGGCCGCATAACCGCGAATGAGGGCCGTCAGCAGCTCGGCGCCGATGACGTCGCTGCCGCGGATGATGACCGTCTCGGCGCGGGCCGGCGACAGCGTCTCCTGCGACCAGGCCGCGGTGGCAATCGGCAGCGTGCAGGCACTGCCGATGCATTCGTAGCGGGCTGCCTGCAAGGTCAGGCGTCCGAACTGCGGTGTCTCGACGACGTACTTGAGGCCGTCATAGCCTTTAAGCTCACCGACCACCTGGAAGCCGCCGCCCTTCATGCGCAACGTGACCTCGCGTGCTTCCTCGGCGATCGCTGCAGACATCCCGGCGCCGCAAATGGCAGCGGCGGCAAGTGTGCGCGACAGTGCAGCAGCGAAGGTCATGATGGAACTCGTCGATTGGCGCGAAAAAGCGACGCGGCTAGGGGCGGAGGCGCAGCGGGGGTATCACGGACGTGGCGAAGCGGGTGGCCGACTCGAGGGACGTGTCACAGGTCGCGCTGGCGATGAGGCCCGAAGTTCGCGTGAGCTGGCCGCGCCGCGAATGCATGATGATGCGGAACGGAACCTCGGCGAGGGTGCCGCTGCCGCAGGTCTCGGGCGTCGGTTGGGCGCCGCGTGTCGCATGATCAACGGCGATGCCGATCTGGCCGGAAACCTGCGTCTCGCGATGCAGGAAGGTGTAGACCTCCAACTTGTCGCGCGGGCTCTCCAGTTTCATGGCGGTGCTGAGGAAGCCAGCGCCACGCGACGCTTTGTCGAGACGCTCGCGGGCGGCGTCCAGGCTGCCGGGGCCACCCGACCAGACGTGCCCCGGCTCGCCAGCCTGCGCAGCATATTCGAAGGCGTGCAAATCCAGGTCGACGGCCGCGCGCCAGATCACGGCAACTTTGGTGACCTTGTCGAGATCGAGGGCGGTGACAGGCAGCGACAGCTCAGTGCCATCGGCAAGCGTCATGTCCACGGGAGTCGTGGCGCCGGCAAAGCAATCGACGATGACATCGAGCTTGCCTGCCGCATCGAGCTTGGCGGCGAACTCGGCACCGCCGTAACTCCAAACGATCTCCTGGCCGGCGCGGCACGACGACACGAGCGTGAGCTGCATGCGGCCGGCCGCCAGTGGCTCGGTCTTGGTTTCGGGTACGCCGCAGGCACCGGCTGCGAGCTTCTTCACGACCGGATTCGGCGGTGGCGTTACGGCTGCCTTCTGCACGAGAGGTGGCGGCGTCGGGCTCGGTGCGGCTGGCGCGCTGGCAGCCGGTACTGCCGCCGCCTTCGCCGGTTCGCCCGTCGCAGGTGGCGTTGCCGTCGAAGCACGGTCAGGCGCCTTCTTCGGCGTCCAGCGCCGTTCGTCGCGGAAGGATGGTGCGGCGGGATCGGTGGCGACAGGCTGTTGCGCATGCGCTGCGTCCGCAACTGCGGCCAGCACGGCAACCGCCACAAAAACTGAAGCGAGCAACGTGTGACGCATGACCTATTTCCTCACGCGGGCGATGGCGTCATCGAGTTTCGGGCAGCCGCCGGCATCCTTGGCGCGCAGATACCATTGCAGGGCTCCTGACTTGCTGGTGGCGAGCCCGAGGCCGTGCTCGTACAGGGAGGCGAGGAAGCACATGGCGACGGGATCACCGAGCGTGGCGGCGATCTCCCACAGCTGACGGGCCCGGCCATAGTCAGCCGCGCGTGTGCCATCCGGCTCGGCATAGATGGAGCCGAGTTGCGTGAGCGCTAGCAGGGTGCGCTCCTCAGACAGGGTGGCTGCGAGATACCGGCGCAGCATGAAGGCTGCCTCCGCTTTGTCGCGATTGGCGGGCGACGCATGCAGCAGCGCATCGGCAGCCTCGATCAACTCAGCCGGCGTGCGATCGCGGGTCCTGGTGCCGCGCGGCGATGTCGTGCCGATCGACAGCAGTGCCACCAGATCGCCGTCACGCGTGCCATTGGGCGTCGACGATGGGACGCGCATCCCCAGATAGAATGCCCCTGCCAGCAAGGCGAACGCGGCCAGGGCCGCCGCCAGCAGGTGCCCCTTCGGCGTCGCCACGCGTGCCGCTTTCGACCAGACCACGTCGGGCTCCGGTGTGGTAGCGGCCACGACCGTGCTTTCGGTCGCGGTGCCATTCACCAACGGCACGTCCGCCAACGGTGCCGCGCCGTTAAGGCCGTGCGCGGCCTTGGGGACGGCGGCGTCACCGTGTGCCGGCGCCTGGATCTGTGCGCTGCCAGGGACGAGCGCAATGGTCGGCGTGGCAGCCGTACTGTGCTGAGACCCGGTACCGTTGACGGCGATCGCTGCTCGCGACCCGTTTGTCACCGGCACCACCTCCGAGGAGGCATCGTGGGCCTCGCCGAACAGGATTGGCTCCGGCGTCTCGATCTTCGTCTCACGTGCCGGCTTGGCGCCGAGCAGATGGCGCCGCTTCGGGCGCATCAGTGGCGGGATGCGCGGCCACAGGAACTCGCCGCGCACGCTGCAGGCCGGGATCTCGATCGCCGTCAGCGTGCCCGGCAGAAAGACCGGGTTCTCGACAATATCGGGGCCGATGACCAGCTCGGCACCCGCCGCCGTCAAGCGCGTGACCAGCGGCAGGCGCTCCTCGCCGAACCAGGTGCCTTCGCCCTGCTGCGCGCTATCGACCGGCTTCAGACGAAAGGTCAAGCTGTCCGGCAGTTTTTCCAGACCATTCAGGCGGATCACCGCGTGACCGCCCTCGGGCCGACTGGTGTCAGCGTAAACGTCGACGCTCAGATTTCTCACGGACACTTCTCCTACAGCGTGACGCTCAGCCGCTGAAGCAGCTCGCCAAGTCGACGATTGCGCTCTGCGTCGACGGTGCGCTCGGCGAGGTCGGCGACGTTGTCGGCCACCAGCGCCTGGAAGGCTTGCGACCAGTCGATGAGGAATTCCTGATCGAACCCGGCCGTGTCAGATCCGCCCGCCCACACATTGGTGCTGGCGGCGCGCTGAAAGATCGGCGTCTGCGCGCGGCCCTTGCGGCGTGGCTGCGTGTTCGCATGCGCGTCCGCAAAGCCCAGCCACATGACGTAGTCGCCGATCACGCTGGCAGCCACCAGCGCGGCCTTCTGCGCGCGATGCTCGTCCTGCGTCTCATCGGCAATCAGGCTTTCGATCTCGGCGGCGATGCGTTCCTCGAGGCCGAGGCGAGCGGCTCCCGCAATCAATTCATCGACCAGTTGCAGCAGGCTCGCACGCGGCATCTGCAGCAACTGGCAGATGCGGTCGGCCTCGGCGAACAGGCGCACGGAGGCGACCCAGTGCGCGAGTGCGGCCGCCGCATAGGTCTGCGCGTCGTCGGCGGCGGGACGTAGCGCGGCGGCGCGGGGCGCAGCAGCGGCAAGCGAGCGGGGGCCTGGTTCCCGCGCCGCGTTCTGACGCACGATCGCATCATGGAACTCGGCGTCGGAAAGCTGCACGGCCCGGATCAGATGACCGAGGCGGCGTTCCTCAGCGCAGCGCCGCAGCCGGCGCGTGACAGCCAGCGCGGCCACGCGGCGACGATCCTGCTGCAAGGCTGGATCATCAGAGACGTGATAGCGCTGCAGGCGATTTTTCAGCGAGGCGCCAACCACCGTCAGATCATTGCGGACATGGCGCTGCTTGACGCGGGTATCGCACACCTCGGCAATCGACTGGGCGAGATAGGTGATGCCGCCGTCGTTCAACTCGAAGGCTTCGTTCCACACCGCTGCCGGATCGGCGACGTGGCGGCGCACGGTCTCGCTGGCGATGAAGTCGCGGCGCACGCTCTCGATGCGTTCCAGCTGCTCGGGCTTGAATGCCTGCTCGCTGCCGTCATTGGCATAGCTGCACAGGTGCTTGGCCTTGACGTTCGGGTTACGCAGCAGATGCACGTTGTCGAAGGCGCGCGTCGTCGTCCATTCCTTTGGCCAGGCGTGGTGGCGCCCGAAGCCGTCGTGCAGGGTCTCGGCGATGCGTCGCGTCCAATCGACCTTGCGGGCGGCGCCGCGGCGCGCCGTTTCGGCGAACTCTTTGTCGAGCTTGGTGAAGCACAGGAAGAGGCCGCTCGCCTGCAGCTCACGGGCGGCGGGATCGGGCCCATGCGATTTCTCGACCCACGCCGCAACGAGGCCCGCCAATTCGCCGACCTTGGCGACGCCCGGCTCGATGCAGGCCACCATGCTGGTGATGGCCTGCTCACGGATATAGAGCTCGAGCAGATAGACGGATTTGGCACGCATGTAGATGGCGCCGAGGCCGGCTGGATCGCGAGCCAAAGAGCGGACCCGGTTGCTCGCGCTGTTGGTGGTGTCGATCGAGGGGAACTCGAGGATGTCGGTGGTGTCCAGGATCGGCGCCGGCGATCCCGACACCGGCAGGCGCGCTTCCGCGATCAGCGCGGCGAGGACGTTGCGCGGAACCGAAACCCATTGGCCGTGCGGGCTCGCAACGACGACGGACTGGTCGTCGGGTTGATGCAGCGTGGCGAGCGTCTGCGCACTCAAGACGCTGTCGGGGCGGCGCACGAAGCGGCCCGAGCGCGAGTCGAGACCCAGCGTGGCATCCAGGGCACAACGGGCTTCCTGGCTGCAGGCGAGACTCGACACGGCATCGGCAAGCGCGTTGAAGGTGGCGGTGAACGGCTCGATGCCGCCCCACAGCACGGAGAGAAGGCGGGCGCGATCCGCATTGGAGAGGAATGCCACCAGCTCGGTCAGCGTTTCCCAATAGCCGCTGGTCAACAGTGCGCGCACCAGCGGCTCCTCGCCGAAACGGGTCGAGAAGTAGTAGCGGATATCCCAGATATCCTCCTCGGCCAGGCCCGGCACGGCTTCAGCGCGCAAATGGCGACGCGCCTCCTGCATGCGCTTGTCCAGCAGCGCCGTGTCGGGCTCGAGATCGCGCCGCTCGGCGCCGGTGATGAACGCGGCACCGATGATCTTGACCACGTCAGCCATGGTGAGCAGGCGCACCGAGAGCGGGAAGTTCTGCGCCCCGGTGCCACCTTTCGAGGTCAAGCGGGTGACGACGGCACTGCCATAGCGGCTGCTGTCCGGCGCCAGGCTCTTGAGGAAGTTGATGTTCTCGCGAATGCCGTCGAAGCGAATGTTCAAGGCGCCATCGGGATCGAGCAAGGCGGCGACGAGTTGCGTTTTGCCTGCGCGGCTCGGCCCGACGAAGGCGACCGCCGGCCGCTCCTGCAAAGCGTCGGCGAGCGTCGCAGCCGTCGTCTCGGTTCGGTACACCTCGTGCAGCAGCGCGACACGCTCCGCTGCCACCAGATCGGCGCCGTCGCCGATCCAGTCGAGGATTTCCCGCGCGGTCTCGCCGACGCCGCGGCACAGGCCGTGCAGCCGGTTATCCCGGGTATTCGTCTGTCTCTCCACTCCGCTCATGCGATCGCGAAGACCCCCGTGTCCAGCCAATGTCCATCTGCCGCGCCGAGCGACTTCGCGCCAAGGCTCAGCTCGGACGACGCAAGCTCCGTGCCGTCGGCATCGGTGGCGCGGATAATCCACGGCACGTCGGAGCCGTCACGACCGGTGCGGCTCCAGCCGAGCGTGACGCGAATGGGCATGCGGGGCCGCTGCTCGGGCGGCATGTCGGCAAGCTGCAGAGCCGCCAACGGTAGCGCCGGCCAGGACGCCAGCGGCGAGCGACGGAAGCCCAGCATGGCGGGCGGCTCGGTGACCAGGACCGTCTGGCGCACACCGGAGGAGTCGGCGCCGTCGAGTGCGACGCCGGCGGCCTCGAACAGCACCGCGTCGCCGCCGATCAGACCGTCGGCGCCAAGGCGACCGATGACGAACGGGCGACGCGCCTGATCGAGGGGGCGGCGCACCAGCGGGAGACCGCCGACACGCTCGCCCGGTCGACTGGCGATGAGCGCGCCGACCGCAGCCAAAGGCTTGGGGTCATGGATGCTGCCACCGGCCAAGCGTCCGGGAAACCAGGCGCCCATGCGGTACTCGTGCATCGGCAGGATGCGATCGGGACGGATCGGCATGCTGTCGAGGAACATCTCCTTGACCACGGGCATGCGCGAGAGCCAGCCCGAAAGCAGCACCATGTCACAGTCGAGCGCACGCATGGTGCGAGCCGCATTGGTCACCACGGGGGCGAGCAGGCGGCGGGCAATGCCGACGACATCGGCCAGCGTGAATGCGACCTCGGCATCGAGACATGTGAAGCTGTCGCTGCCTTCGTCGGAGGCCAGCGACTGTAGCTCGGCGGCCGCGGCCGTCGGATCGATGGCCGAGCCGGCGAGCAGACTGCGCAGGGTGCGCACCGCCGGCCGGTCATCCTCGTTGGCGCGCAGCGTCTCATGCTCCTGCAGCAGCGCGATTGCCGCCGGCATGGCCAACTCGCTGGCGAAGCGGCGGCGGAACTCACCGATGCGCGAGGCGCGGCCGTGCGTCTCGGCGTTGACCAGGTCTTTCATGAACTGGCGCGCATTGACGAGCTTGCTGTCGGTGAGCTTGCGCTCGATGGCCGGCAGTACGAAGCCTTCGATCAGCACCTTGAGGACGTCATCGCCGCCGATGGCGAAACCTTCGCTGAGCTCAGGCGTCGCCACCAGCCCGCCCGTGTCGCCCAGCGCATAGGTGGCGACCGCCAACCCCGTCGTGCCACCGCCGATGTCGAGCGTGGCGATGCGCAGCGAACGGCCCGTGCCGTAGCCGGTGCGGGGCTTGCCGACGAGGCCCAGATACTGGCGTCCTTTGCCTTGGAACTTGGCCCCGATCTCGTTCTCGAGGAAGGCAATCTGTGTCGCCGTGGCGCCGTCGTCGGCAATCACCACGGCGGGCGGCGCCAGCACGTCACTGCGACCATCGCCATGCCAGCCGTGCGATTGCCACACCAGCCGCACCGCCGCTTCGACGCGCGCCGTCAGCCTGCGGCACTCGGATTGCTGCATCGCGGTCGGCACCGTCACCACGATGCGGCCGAGACGGCGGGCCGTCGTGGGCTTGTCGCGTGCCTCCCGATAATCGGGACTGTTGATGGCGACGAGCGCATGCTCAATCAACTCGGCCGCAAAGAACGTCATCAACGATGATCGCGAAAAGCGCGGCTTGGTTGTTGTGGTCCGCTTCGCACCCGGCTCCAGCACGTCACCGGCTTCCGTCAGATGCGCCAGCAGATGGCCGGAGATGAGACTGTTGCGACGGCCCGCCCCGCCGGCTGCCCCCGAAAAGCGCCAAACATGCCGGCTGGCCTGGCCATCCCAGAGATAGCGGATCGGGCTCGAGAGGCCCGTGAAGGCGTCGGCGGCACTCTGCTCGGAGGCCAGCCGCACCGCCTCGTCGCCGATGCGCGCCAGGCTCGGCCAGTAGAAGGCGTTGGTGCGCCCGCTCCAGCGCGAATAGACGTCCTTACCGAAACTGGCGCGGGCGAACTCGATGCGGCTGGAAACATGGCCTTGATGGACCAAGGTCGGGCGCGACAGATCCCGCAGCAAGAGCGGCGCGATGATCGGCTCCGCGGCCTTGGTCGGCGCCGCTTCGGCGAGCAGTGCACACGTGCGGCTGGCGCCGATGTCGAGCACCAGATCGACAGTGATCGGGGCCTGGCCAAGCGCGCGTTTCTTTGGGCTCAGCAGTTGCAGATCGGGCACCAAGCCCGAGGCCTCCAGCACATTGAGCAAGGTCAGGTAGTGCGCCAGATGCTCGAGCGGAGACTGGCGCGGCGGCTCGGAGCGCGGCGGATCGGCAGCGGCGCGCGGGCGTTGCTCGCGGAAGGTTTCCACCAGCCATTCGTCGACCCAGGACTCGGTCACGAACCAACCGACCTCACCAACGTCGGCGGAAAATCGGAAACGGCGGCCCGCGTTGGCGTCCTCGAGGGTGGGCGCCGTGTTGGCGTGTGGCCCGGGTTCAGCCGGCTCGAGCGCTGTGTCAACGGCCACGACGACGCGATAGTGGGCTTCGCCGTTGGTCAATCCTGGCGCCATGCCTGAGCCGGCGACAGATTCGCCGGATTCGATGTAGGCCCGCACCCAGTTCGACGGCCCTTCGCCCAGGCTCTCGCTGCCATCGCGCGGATCCTCGATGACGCGCATGACGGGGAGCGGCACCCAGGCGCCGCGGAAGGCCTCGAGGGCCTTGCGACCATCGACGGCATATAGCAGCGACGGGTCGACCGGGGTTTCGGTCAGGGGATGATAATAGACGCCGTTCTCGTCCAGCTCGACCTGGAACAGGGAGGGCGGCTCAGCGTCGGCACCCGTCTCGCGGGCCTCGAAGTAGCGATCGACGATGGCGCCGGCCACCGCCGACTCGAGCACGAGGTCGAAGTACTGCAGCGACGAATTGGCGATCAGCGTGCGCGGCAAAGCGTCGGCGACTGCCAGCAGCGTGTCCTCGCTGGCGGCGAGACCATCATCGCGGTGCGCTGCGGGCTGGTGCAGATCAAGTATGGGCAGGGACACGGAAACCTCGAACTTGAACGATGTGCGGCCAGCAGCCCGCAGCAACAACGGATATCGCCCGCTCTTTCGGCGGGGCCCTGCGATTAGGCCTGAGGTCGATCGAGATTGAAAGGAAACGGCGGACGACTTCCGTTGTTAGCCTTACCCCGCAACTCGGCACCGTGCGGCGACCGGCCGCTGGCGACGTTTGTCCCCGTCCCAGCTCAGCGCACATGCGCGGCCTCGCTGCCGCCGCACCCACCAGCGCGCCGCGCTCGCTCCAACCAGTTGGCGCCGATGACGGGATCAGCTGCGACCCCGAGCCCCTTGGTAAACAGGCGGCCGAGAAAGCACATGGCCAGCGGATCACCGAGCGCGGCCGACGTCTGCCAGATCAGCCGCGCCCGCTCGTAGTCGGGGGCGCCGCGTGATGGCTCGGCGTAGGCAGAGCCCAATTGGGTCAGAGCGCGCGTGGTCGTCGTTTCGCCGGCTGTGGCGGAGAGATAGTGCTTCAGCCAGAAGCGACCCTCGTCGGTGTCACGCCGACCAGGACCAGTGGCGAGGAGATACGTATTGGCGCGCTCCAGCGCCTGTTCCGCGGTGACGCCTGCCACCGCCACGCCGCGCGGGGACTGGCCACCGGCCCGCAACCAATCAAGCACCAGGATCGCGGTCAGGTCGGCCGGCTCCTGCGTCAGCGCATGTGAGGCGCGCTCGCGGCCGATGGTCAACAGGCGGCCACCAGGAAGCATGACCAAGGCCACTTCGATGGCCAGCACGGTTGCAGCGACAGCAGCCAGAAACATGCCGCGCGCACGCCAGGCGGATCGGTGCCGAACTGGGGGCGATGATCCAAAACTGGACGCCGGTGTGTCATGGGCCCGCCCGTTGGTTGGCTGCCAGCGAATGGTGGTGGCATTGACCTGACGCGGCGCAACTGCGAGCGTGTCGGCGTCCGTGGTCGCCGCCGCAGCGCTTAAGGCGGCACTTACGGTACCGGCTGGGGCGCCGATATCATGGCTGGCGTACGGCCCAACAACGGCGTTGGCATTACCGAAAACCGCGTCATGACCATTGCCCGAACGCGCCGCCACGGCTTTGTGCCCGCTCGCAGCGACGGGCGGCGATGGCAGCACGATCGTCGAGGTCGGCATCACCGAGCGTGCCGCGGTTTCCGAAGTATCACGGCGAAACATGCCGAAGCGGCCTGATGCCGCTTGTGCCGGTGTAACGGCTGGCCATAGGAAGCCGCCTCTGGCGGCGGCTGCCGGAATCTCGATCTCAACGGCTGTGCCCGGCAACAGCAGCGGACAGGTCGTGATCTGCGGTCCGAGCACCAACTCGATGCCGTCCTTGGTCGACCGGATCTGTGTCGGTTCCAGGTCACCGGCCGACAGGCGCCGCACACCGTCGCCGAGCGGCAAGGCGTCGATGACGTGCAGGCGGAACCGAGCCGGCGTCGGCATCCGGTCGAGCCCCCGCAACAGCAGCACGGCGTATCCCCCGCCGGCGCTCGCGTGATCCTCGAAAGCCTCGATACTCAAGCGTTTCATGGCGCTCCAGGGTCCGACATTCATCTTGTTCTGTGCGGGAGTGGCACAACGGGCGCCGCGCGCGATACCCGCGTTGCGAATGCTGCAAGACCCATGCGATGGGCGCGCCCTGGCCATAGTGGCCGCGCGCAATGGCTGTTTCAGGTTAATGGGCGAAGCCGTCGATCGATCCTTTTGCGATGGCTGCAACTGACGCGCCGCTCTACCCATCGGCAGTTCGATCTTGCGGTTCGCGGGCTCAGGTGCAGTATTGCTGCCGATGGAAAGCGAACGCGCACCAGCACGAGTGCGCGGCGCTTCCGGCCATCAATCGCAGTGCACAGTCAGGAGGAACCCATGCCAGGACTTCTCGCAGGACACATTGCAGCCGTCACCGGCGGCGGCTCAGGGATCGGTCAGGGCATCTGTCAGGCCTATGCCCGCGAAGGCGCGCGCGTCATCGTGCTCGACGCCAACATGGAGGGCGCCAATGAGACCGTCGGGCTCATCACGGCGGCCGGCGGCAAGGCCTCGGCGATCAAGCTTGACGTCACTGATCGCCAAGCCTGCAAGACGGTCGCGGCGGAGGCAGCCAAAGGCGGTAACATCTCGATCCTGGTCAACAACGCCGGCATCAATCGCCGCACGCCCTTCGTCGGCGACAAGGCGGCCGTCGCCAAGGACTGGGACGACATTCTGTCGATCAACCTCGATGGCATGTTCAACGTCACGCACGCCTTCATCGACCAACTCCGCGAAAGCAAAGGCCGGATCGTCAACATCGGCTCGATCCAATCGTTCGTGCATGTAAACTGGCCGAATTCCGCCGCCTACACGACCTCGAAGCATGGCGTGCTCGGCTTCACGCGCGCGCTCGCGGCCGAGCTTGGCAAGGACGGCGTCCGCGTCAACGCCATCGGGCCCGGCCTGATCGAGACGAAAATCAATGCCGAAGCGCGGGCCAAGAATCCCGACATGGTGGCCAACGTCATGCGCCACACGCCGCTCAATCGCGCCGGCAAGCCCGAGGACATCGCCGGCCCCGCGGTGTTTCTGGCCTCGGACCTGGCGTCCTACGTCACGGGCTGCATCGTCATGGCCGATGGCGGCTTCAGGACCGTGTAGCTGACCAGCCGTGCCGAGGCGCGCCACAAGCAGTGGCGCCCTCGGGGCCGGCATTCCTCACCGCACGAACTTGTAGTCGAAGCCGCGGCCCAGCGGCGTGACGCGGCCGACGGTGGGGCTCGGGAAGTGGATCGGCAACAGCACGGTCGAGGTGTCGGCAACGCGGGCGAGGAAGCTGCGGCGCGATTGTGCGGCCTCGGCGCGGTCAGTGTCAAAGATGGTCGACCACTCGGGCTCGCGGCACTGCAGAGGATGATGCATCATGTCGCCGGTGACAACGGCGCGCTGGCCCTTCGACGAGATGTTGACGCAGCAGTGGCGCGGTGAGTGGCCGGGTGTGGGCGTCAACGAGAAGGTGTCGTCGAGCTCATAGGTGTTGTCGACCAGCAGCGCCTGTCCGGCCTCCACGATCGGGCGACAATTGTAGCTCCACACATTGCCAGGCGGGTTCTTGCCCTCCTTGGTGGCGGCTTCCCAGAAGGCATACTCGTCCTTGTGGAAGATGTACTTGGCGTTCGGGAACGTCGGCACCCAGCGGCCATTGACGAGGCGCGTGTTCCAGCCCGTATGGTCGATGTGCAGATGCGTACAGAAGACGTGCGTGATGTCGTTGAAGGAGAGGCCGTCCGCCTTGAAATTGTCGAGCCAGGGCTGCTTCGGAAAATCCATCGGCGCCGGATAACCTTTGTCCTCGCCGGTGCAGGTGTCGACCAGTACGATGTGCTTCGGCGTGCGCACGACGAAGGTCTGGTAGGTGATCACCATGCGGCCGGAGACGGGATCGAACACTTCCGGATCCAGCGTGGTGAGGTGCTTGCGGCCGACCTCGGCGTCGTAGGCCGGAAACATGTCCTCGGGCTTGCGCCAGGGGCCGTCGCGCTCGACGATGCTGGTGATCGTGACGTCACCGATGCTCAACGTTTTCATGACGGGAGTCCCTCGTGCAACCTGATGTCATTCAGGCTGCCACGGCCGGGCGGGCGCAACAACGGAAAATTTCCCGTCGTGCCTTGCGTACGAGCTGCCTCACGTAGGCGACTGGCGCGCCTGCTGCGCAATGACCGGCGCAATCGGATCATTGAAGTGCAAGTGCTTTAGGAACCGTGGTGGTAACGGTGATGGCTGCTCCAGCACGATGGGAATGATGTCGGGAGCCCGCGCTGTGGTTGTCTTTTGGCGTCGCACAGCTTGCCGCGCCTCTTTTCTCACCCAAGGCGACGTGCGGGCCGAATGCGACCAGAATAAGTAGAACACGTCGGACTTATTGATCTCCTCAATGAGACGCGGTCCCCAGCGGTCGCCCGGCTCCAGATCCAGCACGTCTTGAAAGATCTCCATGCCCGCTGCCCTGAACGCCTGTGCACGCTTCAAGACCTCAGCACGATCAACAGAGGAATAGGATAGGAAGGCGCGGCGATAGCGGCGGGCCTCACCTGTGAAGATGGGCTCCGGCGCCTTGCCGAACACGCTGACGTTGATGCGAAAAGCAATGCGGCCAATGCTGGTGCCTTCCACGGCCAGACGCACGACCGGCCGCAAATCGCGACCGAGCAGCGACCAGGGCGCCTGCACCACGAAGTCGACGCTTTTCGGCTGTCCCGTCCAAGTTATCTGCTGTCGCCGCTCGGAGCCGCGCATGAGGCGCAATCCATCTGGCTCCAACACAACTTCGACGTTGTCGCCAAGCTTGAGCGGCAGATCGAGATCCTGCGTGATCTGCCGTCCGCGCTCTGGATCGATGGCAGTCGCGAGCGTTGCCGCCCGACCTGCATCCTGCGGCGCGTGCAGGAACACCTGGATCAGCGCCCTCGTGCGCGCCCGCATGAAGGCCGGCGCAAACACGCTGGCGGCAGCCGCGTCACGCGATCGATCCGCGTCAACGGCGCGTAGTGAACGATGTCGCTGGGCCAGCCTTTCAGGCGACTGCGGCTCAGTTGGATCCTTGGTGGATGTCGGGTCGAGCCTGCGGCGTCGGGACGGGCGTTCTGAGGGATGTGACTCAGATGTCTGGGCTGTATAGCTCGGCACGCTTACAGACATCGGCGCCGATGATTGGGGCGATTCCTGCCGAGCCGGAGAGCCAACCTTGAGGCTAGGTAATGGCGACGAATACCTGTCTCCCAGTATCATGTCTGCAGACTGCCAATGAACGTTTGGAGGAACACTCTCGCGAACCATATGCGCGCGAAACGCGGCGATGGACTGAGGGCGTTCGGCAATCTTCAGGCGCAAGGCAAGATCGATACTCCGCAGCAAATGCGGACTGAAACGACCCTCGGCGGCGGTGGATGCTGGAACCAGTCGATCATCGAGGATGCGCTCCAGGCTGCTCATGGGCCTGTGGCCCGTGACGGCATAATACAGCACGGCACCCAGCGCATAGATGTCCGTCCAGGGGCCCTGGTGGCGACCGGTCGTGTACTGTTCGGGCGGCGAATAGCCTTCGCGAACACTGCTTATGAGTGTCTGCCTCCTGTCTGCAATGGCACGACGGGCAGCACCGAAGTCGATCAACAAGCCGCGACCATCAGGACGGATGATGATGTTGTCGGGAGCGATGTCCAAGTGCAACATGTGCTGGGCGTGTACGACCGCAAGTCCATCCAGAACTGGATAGATTACTGCGCGGATCTCAGCCTCCATCAGCGGCTGGCCAAGGCCGTCGATCATGGACTTCAGCGACTGACCATCCTCAAAGCGCAAGACCATGTACGCGGTGTTGTTGGCCTCGAATATGCGCAATACGCTAACCAGCGCCGGATGAGAGAAGCGCGCCAGACTTCTTGCCTCTTCCAGAAATCGACCGAGGCCCCACTGGAACAACTCACCAGAATGGCCGTCCCGAACGGCAAGTGCGCCGTCTGCGGATCGCGCGACAAACTCGCCTGGGAAGAACTCCTTGATCGCGACCCTCATCCCGAGTTGCGTGTCCTCGGCGAGATACGTAATTCCAAAGCCGCCGGCACCGAGTACTTGGTGAATTTGATAGTGCCCAGCCAGGAAAAATCCCCTGGCCAGAGCTTGCAATTGCTCCATGATGAATACTCCCGCAACCAGCGAGCAGGCGTGACGACTACCCCTGCAAATGCCTGAGCTTGTAGATGGCGCTGTGCTTGACGTGCGCTGCGACGCGCTTTCCTGCCGCGATGATGATGCAATCGAGATCGACGAGGCGGTGGCCCTTGCGATCGTAGTTGTCGGTGACGCGGGCACGGACCGACACTTCCTCGCCGACGCGCACCGGGCTGAAGTTCTGCACGTCGCTGCCGACGTGGATCCACGGCGCCAGCAGCACGTTCTCGCGCAGCACGGTATTGCATTGGCGCAGCAACAGGCCCGGATGCGCGAGGCCGTGCTGGCTGTAGAGCGGCAGCGCCTCCTTGATGTTCGCCAGATACTCATTCGAGAGTTGCTGCGTCATGACGAACGGGCGGATGCCGAGCCATGTGCCCTTGGCGAGGCTCGCCTCACTGGCCGGCGGGCGCGCCGACAGTTCGGGCGGCGTTGCCTGTTGATAGGCGTCGATGGGCGGCGCTCTGCGATCGCCGCTGGCCCAGGCCTTGCCCGTCGCGCATTCGACGCCATCGCTGGTGAGCGTGAGCGCCATCTCGCTGTCGCTGTCGCTGTCGCCGCCGACGCCGGACACCTCGGCCATGTGGCCATCGTAGAGCGGCTTGCCAAAGCGGCATTCGAGGCGGCCGTGCTCGAGCCAGGCCATGCCCCACTTCTGCACGGCAACATTCGACAGGTAGGCGAACATCTCCACGCCCGGCACCAGACCGCCGGTAAAGCCGAGCTTCTTGGCCACCGTGTCGTCGTGGATCTTGTTCTCGGAGGCATGCGAGATGTTGTAGGCCTCGACGCGGTAGGTGTGGGTTTGTGCGATCATTGTTGGGCGCTCCTCACAGTAGATCCACTCATGTGAACCAGGGACCGTCGGACTGGGATCCATGACAGGGGGCAGACCCAACGGTCTGACCCCGCCCACCTTGCCGAAGCGTCGCTTCGCGAACGGGGTTGGCCCCGCGCCCCACCGGGAGGGAAACCCTCCCGGACCCGCCCCTTTCTTTTGTACAAAGCAAGAGGAAGCTCAGGGTCTTCCCGAGCGGCTTTGGGCGGCGGCCTAATCGTGATGCGAATTCGAACGTCGTCAGCGATTGCACGGTGTCACCGATACTGGCCGTCGAAGGCCTTGTCGGGCCGCATGTTGACCACCTTGCCGTCCTGCACTTCGGGCCGGTTGATGGTGAAGACGTTCTCCGGATTGATGACGCCGTAGTCCATGTAGCCGAGACGCGCGATGGGCCGCATGGCGCCGGTGTCGATCAGGCCGTCCTTGACGTACTGGTCGTCGATGTAGATGCCGACGACATAGCCGACGACCATGGTGTAGTTGGACTTTTGCCCCGGCGCGATCGGCGGCAGGTCGATGGTCTTCCAGAGCTTGCACTCGAAGGCAGCCGGCGCCTCCTTGACGCGCGGCGGCTTGACCAGGTGAGACGCAGTCGCCGTCAATCCGGCGAGCGGGAATTCGTCGACGCCATAGGGCACGGCGGCCGAGGTGGCGTTCATCTCGTAGCGCAGATCCCAGTTGGCGAGCGAGCACACGAACTCGCCGTTCTGCTCGATATTCTTGAGGCTGTCCTTCATGCCGGCGGAGCTGAACACGACGTAGTGCGGCTTCTCGCCCATGGCATTGAAAAAGCTGTAGGGGGCGATATTGACCACACCCTCGTTGCTGACCGTCGAGATCCACCCGATCGGCCGCGGCACGATCAGCGACTTGAACGGATCATGCTTCAGGCCGTGCTTGTTCTCGATGGTCCCATAAAACATCAGGTGCTCCTTGCTGGCCGCGATCGCCGCCTCTGGGCGTCAGGGCCCATGCAGCTTATGCTGGAAGCTTAGCCCGTCAGTGCCGGGCCATGCAAAGGCTCCGAATGACGATGTGTGCTGCGGTGGGTGAATGACGACGTCCAGGCCTGTGCAATGGCTGATCAGCGATGCCCCGGTCGCCTACGCGACGGCCCTGGCCGTCATGGAAGCCCGCGCCGCGGCCATCCATGCGGGGACGGCGCCGGAGTTGGTGTGGCTGCTGGAGCATCCCGCGCTCTATACGGCGGGCACCAGCGCCAAGCCGGGCGATCTGCTCGCGCCCGACCGGTTTCCGGTTTTTGCTGCCGGCCGTGGCGGCCAATACACCTATCACGGGCCCGGCCAGCGCATTGCCTATGTCATGCTGGACGTCAAAGCGCGAGGCGGCGACGTGCGCGCCTTTGTCCACCTGTTGGAAGACTGGATCATCGCCACGCTCGACACCTTCGGCGTCAAGGGCGAGATCCGGCCGGACCGGGTTGGCGTCTGGGTCCGCCGGCCCGACAAGGGCGATCAAGCCGAGGACAAGATCGCGGCCATCGGCATTCGCCTCAAACGCTGGGTGAGCCTGCACGGGCTCAGCCTCAACGTCGAGCCGGACCTCGAGCATTTTTCCGGCATTGTACCTTGTGGCATCTCCGGTCACGGCGTCACCAGCCTTGCCGATCTCGGTCGCATCGTCACGCTGCCGGAGGTGGATATGGCGCTTCGGGCTACGTTCGAACGGTGCATCGGGCCGACGCAAGCGGTTGGCACAGTAGCTGAACTGGCGGCGTAGCCATCCCCACCGTGCAGGCCAGCTCTGACGGCTGACAGCGCGCGTAGGACTTGCCTGCACTGAGCGGCTGCTCTATCGGGCAGGCACGCATCTGGCGCCGCGGGCGCCGCAGCAGCAGACAGGAACTGATCCGATGAGCGAGCGTCCGGCGAAAGAAGGCTTCGAGGTTCTGCACGAGTTCGTGGAGCCGGCACGCAAGGCGCTCTCCAAGGAGACCTGGGACTACCTGATGGGCGGCGCCGAGACCGAGACCACGCTCGAGCGCAATCGCGTCGCCATCGACAGCCTGGCCTTTCGCCCGCGCGTGCTGCGCAATGTCGGCAAGGTCGACATGACGACCGAGTTCCTCGGCGCCAAGCTGCGGCTACCGATCATCCTGGCCCCGATCGGCTCGCTGCAGGACCTGTGCCCGGCAGGTGCCACGGCGCCAACCAAGGCCGCCGCCACATTCGGCGTGCTGCATATGCTGAGCTCGGTCGCCAAGCCGGGCCTGGAAGAGGTGATGGCCGCCGCGCCGAAACATCCGAAGCTGTTCCAGCTCTACGTGCGTGGCAATCCCGACTGGGTCGACGAGCGCATCGGGGCGGCAGTGAAGGCCAACTACGCGGGCGTCGCCCTGACCGTCGATCTCGATTATTACGGCCGCCGCGAACGCGATCTGGCCAAGCGCTACAAGCCGACGGCGCGACGGGCCAGCGGCAACGACGGCGGCGGTGGCGATCCGTTCCAGGCGGCGTTCAACTGGGACGACATCAAGCGCATCCGCAAGAAATTCTCGGTGCCGTTGATCCTCAAGGGCATCGCCACCGCCGAAGACGCCATCATCGCCATCGAGCACGGCATCGACGTGGTCTATGTCTCGAACCATGGCGGGCGGCAGCTCGACCACGGCCTTGGCGGCATCGAAGCGTTGCCCGAGGTCGTGGAAGCGGTGCGTGGCCGCGCCAAGGTGGTGGTCGACGGCGGCTTCATGCGCGGCACCGATGTGGTGAAGGCGATCGCGCTCGGCGCCGATGCGGTCGGCATGGGTCGCTTGCAGGGCCTGGCGCTGGCGGCGGCGGGCGAAGCGGGCGTGGTGCGGGCGCTGGAGATCCTGGAAGGCGAGATTCGCGGCACGCTGGGCATGCTCGGCGTCACGTCGTTCCGGGAGCTTGATCCGCGCTACCTGACGCAAGTTGCGCCGATCTCGCGCCCGGGCCCGTTTGCGGCCTTCCCGCTGCTGGACGAAGGCTACTGACGCCGCCCTCAGAGCTGCACCCTATTGCGCCGTACCGACAACGGCGGGAGCCATTCCCGCCATTGTCGTCGCAAGCGGCCGTGACGCACCGTCGGCGTCAGATCACCTGCACGTGGAACTTCGGGATGCCCCAGTAATCGAACCCGCCGCGATTGAAGGGCACGGTCTCGGGCTGGGCCACGCCTTTGCGGTCGGTAACGCGGGTCTCGATGACATGGCGGCCGGCGGCCGCATCCCACGGGAAATCGAAGCGGACCCAGGTATACCGGCCAAGATTCGGCATCTCGATACGCGCCTTCTGCCACGCCCCGCCATCGACGCGATAGTCGACGTGACGGACGCCATATTGCGGGGCCCAGGCATAGCCACGCATCATCTGCTGGCCCGCGGCAAGCTTGGGCAACTCGCCGGGCTTGAGCGGATAGTTGTGTGGATACTTGGGCTGTTTCTCGAGGACGAGCGGTACGGTGATCAGCGATTTCGGCGGGCTCCACGCGACGGCCTGCCCCAACACCTTTTCAGCCGTAATGCCGCCGCGGAACTCGTCGCCGGCGACTGGCTTTGGCGGCGCATAATCAGGTCCGATGAGGACGTGTGCCGTGGAGTTGAGTGGCACCCAGAAATTGTGGTCTGCGATCTTGATCTCGGTCAGCCACTTGGTCGAAGCAGCCCCACAATAGCCCGGCACCAGCGCCCGCACCGGCCCACCGTGGTCAGCGGGCAGATCCTTGCCGTTCATCTTGAACGCGAGGCCAATGACGTCGGCATGCTGGCGCAGCATCGAGATATCGATCGGACGGCCACGGTCGCCGATGCCGCCCGGCACATCGCCCTTGTTGTCGACGCCGGACCAGAACAGCATCTGTTTCGCCGTCTTCTTCAGGCCCACCAGCGACAGAATATGGCTCATGGGCACGTATTGCCACTCCGCCTGGCCGATGCCGCCGAGACCCCAGCCCGTGCCACCGACCTTCTGCGGGTCGGAGACCATGTTCTGCTGCTCCCAGAACAGCGACCGGCCATTGCCGGCGCATTCCATGGTGCAGATGATGTGCCGCGACGGCATCTTGAGGAGGTCGTTGTAGGTGATGGTCAGCTCGCGCTCGACCGAATTGCCGTGGATTTTCAGCGTCCAGTGTTGCCGGTCGACGCGCTTGTCCAGGTCGGGCCGCGGAGTGCCGAACTCATTGCGGATATAGAACTGGTCGATGGGCGTGATGAAGGTATTGAAGTTCCAGTAGGCGCCGCCCTGATTATAGGGGTTGAGATCGACGAGCTGGCCCAGGTCCTTGACGAAGGTCTTGCGTGATCGCCCAATCGACTTGCGCATCGAATGATGCAGGGTGTCCGGCGGTGGCAGGTTCGGCAGCACTTCGGCGGCAGCGACCTGGTTTGGCTGCTGTGCTGCGGCACCACCCGAGGTTGCGGCAACGGAGGTCGCAGCCACGGCAACAAAGAACCCGCGCCGGTCCAACCGGCTGGCAGGCTTCAATATTTCTTGGATGCGTGCAGCTTCAGACGCTTGATGCTTGCTGTCAGACATGACGCAAATACTCCGCTGGAATAACCGCCGTTACGACCAGCCGCCTAAAGGCGCTGGCCCCGCACTTCATGATACATCTGCTGCGTGCGAGAACAACAGTCTTATCGGAGCTTGGTCAGCGAGTTACTGCGATCAGAAAAGGGCGCCAAGGGGGCCTGATCCGGGCAAAAAATGCGCGGCTGCTGGACCGCTAGCCCCTTGCATAGAACGAGGATTCGGCAACAACGTCGGCGGATATTTCGGCGCCGCCCGACTGGCGAGCTTACGCCTGATAGTTGCATAAACTCCACAACTGTTGGGGGAACTTTGGGACGGCATACCTTTTTCGCATCCCTGCGCCATGCGGGCCTCCCGAGGCGTTGCCGTCAGGGGCGGGGCTCTTCATCCAGGTGCCGTGCCTCGGACGGCAGCAGGTGTGGGACGCCACGACGGATGGGATAAGCCAGTCGCGCCTGCCGGCTGATCAATTCCTGCCGCGCCTCGTCGTAGATCAGTGACGCCTTGGTGATGGGGCACACCAGAAGTTCCAACAGCCGCAAATCGGGCCGCTGCGGATCCGACGGTTGCGGGGGGGCGGGCGTGGGATGGCTCATGATTTCACTCACAGATGTTGGCGCCTTGGCACGGGACCTACTGCATGCGCTGATTGCCGCCCGTCTCGCCGGACGCAATCTCCATCTCAGCCAGCGCCGCCAGCAGCTTGGCGCGATCGTTGAGCCGCGGCGCCTCCAGCAGGGCCTGCCGCTCTTCACTGTTGAAGGGACTGGCCAGCGACAGGCCATTCACCAACTGCTCGGAGCCGGAGCGCTGAATGGCATCCCAATCGCCCTTGAGGCCCCGGTGAGCGAGGAACCTCTTGAGAACATCGAGCAAGCCTTCCCGATCGATGCTCGCTTCGCCATCGCCAGCCTCCAGATCGAACGCGAAGTCGGCGAAGTTGACGGCGAAGGTGCGATAGGGCTGCTGGTCCGGTGTCGCTTCGCCCTGCGGCCGGAAGCGGGCAATGCCACCGAGACCAATGGCCAGGCGGCCGTCATCGAGTTCCTGATAGCTGCGGATGCGGCCGGCACAGCCCACATTGCGCAAGGCCGTGCCGCGGCCCGGCGGCGATCCCGTTGTGCCGCCGTCGCCAACCGGCTGGATGATGCCGATCAGGCGATCGCCACGCAGACAATCATCCACCATGGCCAGATAGCGCGGCTCGAAGACCTGCAACGGCAGCATCGTGCGCGGCAACAGAATGCAGCCGGCCAGCGGAAACACCGGCAGCATCGCTGGCAGATCGGCGGTCGTGCGATAGGTCGGGATCATGGGTCGGCGGCCTTTCACACGCAGCTGCAAGGAAGCCCGCAGCCGAGACTTGACGCGTTATGAGAACAGCAGCGACGACAGCTTGCGGCGGCCATCCTGGGTCGCCTCGTCCTTGGGGCCCCAGGCGTCGAAGAACTGCACCAGCTGCTTCCTCGCCGCCTGCTCGTTCCAATTGCGATCGCGGCGGAAGCTTTCGAGCAGATGCTGCACGGCGCCCGCCTTGTCGCCGCCAGCCGCCAGCGCCACCGCCAGATCGATACGCGTCTGATGATCGGCCGGGTTGGCCTCGAGCTTGGCCCTCAGCGGCTCCAGATTGCCGACGCTGGCGCCCCGCTTGGCCAGATCGATCGCGGCCTGCACGCCAGCCAAGGGCTGGGCTGCGAGCTTGTCGGGTGCAGCCAGCGACAACGCCTGCTCGGCGCGGGCGATATCACCGGTCTGCAAATAGCATTTGGCGAGCCCCGCCAGTGCGGCGACATTCTCGCGGTCCTCCTGCAGCACCGCTGCGTAAATCTCGGCGGCGGTCTTCAGGTCGCCGGCCGCCACGGCCTGCTCGGCCTCGGCCAAGGCATGCGCGAGATCGGGGGCGCCGTCATCTGCACCGCCGATCAGTTTTTCGACAAAGGCTTTGACCGCGCTCTCGGGCTGGGCTCCGGCAAAGCCGTCGACCGGGCGGCCGTCCATGAAGGCATACACGGTCGGGATCGACTGCACGCGCAGCTGGCCGGCGATGGCTGGATGCTCGTCGATGTTGATCTTGACCAGCCGCACCTTGCCGCCGTAGCTCTTGATGACCTTTTCCAGCACGGGCGTCAGCTGCTTGCAGGGGCCACACCACTGCGCCCAGAAATCGACGATCACCGGCACCTGCTTAGAGGCCTCGAGCACGTCCTTGGCAAAGCCCGCCGTGCTGCTGTCCTTGATCACGTCGCCGGCCGCACCTGCCGAGCCCGCTGGGGCTACCGCGCCCGGTGCACCAGGCTTCCTCTGACCGAATTCCATGCCCGTCCTCTCCCTGGCCGCCATCGCTTGGCGGCCCGCTACCACGTGCAAACCGTTGCCACCTTGGCTGCAGCCGAACTGGCTGCCGACAGCTCAAGACCGGCCAATCTCAGCCCGAACTCGTCCCGCCACCCGGCAGACCCGTCAGCGGCAGCACGCGCGGCTCATGGCCGGTGGCGCGCAGAAACCGCATCAGGTCGTCGCGCGCCAGCGCCGTGGTCGCGGTATTGACCAGCGGGTGGCAATTGATGATGTCGTATGCCATGAGCCGCTCGTCAACCACCACGCTGACACGACCGGCCCTATCATTGACCAGCGCCAGGGCCGTCACCGACCCCGGTGTGACGCCCAGCACCTCCTGCAGCAGCTCCGCCTTGCCGAACGACAGCCGTGCTGCCCCGATGGTCTTGTGCAGCTGTTTGAGGTCGACCAGCGTGTGCCCCTCGGCGACGACCAGGAACAGGCGGTCCTTGGCATCCTTGAGGAACAGGTTCTTGGTATGTCCGCCCGGCAATTCCCGGTGCAGCCGGTCGCTCTCGGCCACGGTGAACACAGCCTCATGATCGACGGTGCTGGTCTTGATGCCAAGCGCGTCCAGGTGGGCCATCAACCCGGCGCGATCGAGATGAGGGGAGGCAGGCGGCATGGGGACTCAGCGTAGGAGTTGGTGGTCGGTGGTGGTGGGACCAGTTGATGCAGGCATCCGGGCCACAGTACGCAGCCATTGAGCCGAGGGGTCGCGATGAGTCAATGGCGGGGTTGCGGTGAGCATGGAAATTGAGACAGAATGTTCACTGAGGAGCGTGAGGTGTCTATTATCTGGCAACCTCGAAGCACGTTGAAGCATTGAGCAACCGACCACGAAGCATCGGACATGGCCGGCAAAATTTTCATCAGTTATCGCCGTGAAGACAGCGCAGCGCATGCGTTGAACGTCGCGCACTATCTGGGCACCACATTCGGTAAGCAGAATATCTTCATCGACATCGACCGGATGCGCGCCGGCCAGAAGTTTCCAGCCGTGCTCGAAAGCAGCCTTGGCCAATGCAAGGTGATGCTGGCAGTCATCGGCCCGAACGGGCTCAACGCGCTGAATGAAGAAACAAAAGCCCGCCGATTAGACACTCCCGATGATTGGGTTCGTCTGGAGTTGGAGCGAGCCTTGGCACGCGGCATCCCGCTCATTCCAGTCCTTGTCGGCGGCGCCAAGCTGCCTGCGCGGTCGGAACTGCCGGCGACATTACAACCCCTCGTCGATCACCACTTCGCGACCCTCACGACCAACGGCTTCCGACATGAGATGGCTGGGCTCGCCGGCGATATTGCGACGCTGATGGGCCGCCGTCGTTGGGGGAAAGCGGTCGCCACCACCTTGCTCACCACGCTGCTTCTCGCAATGGCTGCTGGCAGTTGGTGGCACTTCGTTCACCTGCCAGCTGAAACTGCCCGTCTAACCGCGATTTCCGCTGCAGATCGCCGGGCGAACGAGGCTGAGAAAGTCGCGGGGAAACTAAAGGCTGCCGAACAAGAGCGCATTGCGCGTGAGGAGGCGACCCGCAGGAAGGCGGAGGAAGAACGACTGGCGCACGAAAAGGCGGAGCGAGAGCGGTTGGCGCGCGTCGAACGGGAGAAGGCCGAGCAGAAGAAGGCCAACGACGACCGACTGGCACGCGAAAAGGCGGAGCAGGAGCGGTTGGCGCGCGTCGAACGGGAGAAGGCCGAGCAGAAAAAGGCCAACGACGACCGACTGGCGCGCGAAAAGGCGGAGCAGGAGCGGCTAGCGCGCGTCGAACGGGAGAAGGTCGAGCAGAAGAAGGCCAACGACGACCGGCTGGCACGCGAAAAGGTGGAGCAGGATCGAATTGCCGCGCTGAAGAAGGCCGAAGACGAAAGGCGCGCAGAACAGGAGCGGATAGCGCGCGTCGAACGGGAGAAGGCTGAACAGAAAAAGGCAGACGATGAGCGGCGAGCACGCGAAAAGGCCGAGCAGGATCGAATTGCCGCGCTGCAGAAAGCCGAAGACGAGAGGCGCGCAGAGCAGGAGCGACTTGCACAGCTCGAACTACAAGCAATTAGCCGAGGTCCGAATGCTTTGTTCAGGCTCGCAATGGACTATGACCGGGGCAACGGGGTGTAGGGGAATCGCGTTTGGCCTGAACGAATAGTGCTTGCATCGCCAGCGGGTATGGATTCTTGAGAGGACTCCTTTCGATTCGGGGAGGGGTCCGATGCAGTTCTTCGTTGCCGCGCTCGACGCGAT
>JBJXDZ010000128.1:0-42285 GCA_046154645.1 Hyphomicrobiaceae bacterium | reverse complement strand
GCAAATCGAGGCGCGGACAGGCCGCGGCACCCGAAGCCACCGGATTGACCACCGGGACCGGGACTGCGTGCCATGCGGTCGCGTGCAAATCGCGGCGGGTGAGGACCCATAAACGTCTCATGGCACGTGGTAGCGCTAGCGAGGAGGGCGCCGGAAGGCTGCCATTCTACTATCTACATCGGTGGCCGGACGGCGTCCTCCACTCTGGATTTCCTGCGCTTTCAGGTGCCCACCAGCACCCGGCGCGCGGCCCCTGCGGATGCGAACGCGCATCCGGGGCGCGCGGCGCGTTCGGTGCCGCGCATCGGGGCCATGCCCAGCGGACCCTGCCGCCTCGATATTGCCGCATCCGGGACGCGTTCTGCCCGCATTCGATCCTTACGAAGCGTTAAGCATCCGGGCTTAACCCTATGGGTCCTGCAGCCCGCAAGCCAAAGAGCCCGCGACAAGGGTGCGTCACGCCACGCACGGGGACAGGTCGCAACGGGGGGCTCGGGTGAGTTGATTGAATGGACGGGGGATTGCTGTGGTCAAGCGTACACGAGGGCTCCTCGCCGGCGTTGCTGTTGCCGCACTCATGGCGGTGGCCAGCCTGCCCGGCATCGTCACGGCCGCCAGCGGCTCGCGCACGATTTCGCTCTACAACATTCACACCAAGGAAACGGTCACGGTCGTCTACAAGAAGGACGGCAAGTACGATGAGGCCGCCCTTGAGAAGATCAATCACGTGCTGCGTGACCATCGCGCCAACGCGGCGACCAAAATGGACCGGGATCTGATCGATCTGGTCTGGGAGATGCATCAGGAGCTCGGCTCCAAGGAGCCGATCCACGTCATCTCCGGCTATCGCTCGCGGGCCTCGAACGAGCTGCTGCGCAAGACAGTCGGCGGCCAGGCGAGCGAGAGCCGCCATATCCTCGGCAAGGCCATGGACGTGCATTTCCCCGACGTGCCGGTGAAGAATCTCCGCTACTCCGCGCTGGTGCGCGAGAAGGGCGGCGTCGGCTATTATCCGACCTCGGCGCTGCCGTTCGTGCATGTGGACACCGACCGCGTGCGCAGTTGGCCGCGCCTGCCGCGCTTGGAGCTGGCGCTGCTGTTCCCGTCGGGCACCACGAAACACGCCACCGCCGATGGCGGCAGCATCACCAAAGAGGACGTGCAGATGGCGCGCGCCCGGCATCCGGAGCTGGCGACCCAGATCGCCGAGTTCCGTGGCGGTCGCGGTGCAGCACCGGTTGCCGTCGCGCTCAATGCGCCGGCGCCCGCGCCCCGCCTGGTCGATGCGCCGAAACAGGTCGCGGTCGCAGCGCCGATGGCCCCGACGCCGGCCGAACGCGCCGGCCTGACCGATCTCTTCTCATTGGCCAGCGCGCCACAACTGGTGAAGCCGCCGACGCTGGCCCAGCGCCCGCAGAAGCCGACCTTGCCGAGCCTGTCGGGCGGCCCCGCCGCGCCGCAGGGCGTCATCGCGCCACCGGTGCAGAAACCCGCGCCGCAGCTGGCCGCCATCAATCCCGCAGCCCGCAGCGATGCCCCGGTGACCGACGCCGGCCGCTTCTCGCTCGGTGCCGGCTGGGCGGCCGCACCCGACTTCGACGAAGAGCATCCGGACGAGCTGTCTTATCGCCCGTTCCCAATCGCGCCTTACCTGACCGAGACCGCGGCGCAACCGCTGATGACCGAGCTGATCCCGCACGACGTCGCCCGCACCGTTGATTTCATCGATCAGGCGGCAACACAGGTGCCGCTGCGGTTCCGGGCCAGCGGGCCAGCGGCGCAGAAGCTGTGGTCGCTGCAGTTCAAGGGCGAAGCGATCGGCATCGACAAGCTGCGCGAGGCACAGGCGCCGATGCCGACTGCCAACCCGATCCAGAACCGCGCCGTGCGCACCAGCGAGAAAACGCCGTAACTGTTGCGCACAATGTGAAGCTGATATCGCGGCACCTGGTGCGGCGGCTCGTCACTCCGCCGCGTCGAGCATCTGGTTGGCGGCGGCGTTGGCGCCGGCAGCGACCGCATCGCCGCCGAGCATGCCGAGGGCGTGCATGTAGGTCTCGAGGATCATGTCCTCTTCCTGGCGCTCGGTCTGGCTCTTCTTGCGCAGGCTCACGATTTTCTTCAGCACCTTCGGATCGAACCCGACGGCCTTCGCCTCGGCATACTTGTCCTTGATGTCGGAGGCCGTGGCCTTCTTCTCCTCCTCGAGGCGCTCGATCTGCTCGACGAGTTGGCGAAGCTGGTTCTGTGCCGAAGCCTGAAGCGTCATCTCGGTCTCCCCCTGAGTGGTCGGTTGCGGCGACAGTAGGGAGCGAAAATGGTCGTGAGCAAGGCTCTCGGACGACCTATCCAACATATCCACGTCGCACCGACTTTGCGCTTGACCGGACGAGCAATCGAATTCGGGCTGATTCGTTGCGGCGACAGGTCGATCTACGCAGCCGGCCGATCCGGAATGACGATTTCGAACGTTGCACCCTCCCCGCCCTCGGCCAGAGCCAGCGTGCCGCCGTGGGCAACGATAAGCTCATGCGCGATGGCGAGACCAAGCCCGGTGCCACCCTTGCGGACGGAGCCCTGGAACGCCTGGAACAGAAATTCTCGCGCCTTTGGTGGAACGCCCGGACCGTCGTCACCGACCTCGATCAGGGTGCGCATGCCCTGGCGCCGCGCCGTCACCGTCACCCGGCCCGGCCGCTTCGGCTCCTGTGCCTCGAGGGCCTGCGCCGAGTTGCGCACGAGGTTGGTCAAGACGCGGAACAGCTGATCAGCATCGGCGTCGACCGTGACCGATGGCTCGATCGTGACGCGCCAGTCGACCGAACCCTCGCGCGGCAGGCCAAGGCCATCGCCCACCTCCTCGACCAGCGTCCGCAGCGCAATCATCTCGCGGCGGGGGGCATTCTCGGCGGCACGTCCGAAGCGCAGCGTATCGTTGCAGAAGGCGATCGCGCGATCGAGCGAGGCAATCAGCTTCGGCCCGAACCGCTGCACGGTCGGATCGGGGCTGGAGGTCAGGCGATCCGACAGCAACTGCGTGTTGGCGAGCAGATTGCGCAGGTCGTGATTGATCTTGCTCACCGCCAGCCCGAGGGCCGCCAGCCGGTTCTTCTGCGCGAGCATCTGCGTCAGCTCGGTCTGCATGTGCGCCAATTCGCGCTCGGCCGTGCCGATCTCGTCGCCACGCACCGTCGGCACGATGATGCGGCTGCGATCCTCCGGCATCTGGCTGAAGCGCAGCATGTTGGCGGCGATGCGGCGCATGGGGGCCACCAGCAACCGGTTCAGAGCCATATAGACCAGCGCCGCCGTAATCACCGAAATGAGAATCGACAGGCCGAGAATGTTGAGGCCGAATCCGAACATGGCCTGGCGCAGCGGCGCCTCGGGCAGCACCACCTCGATCAGGTCGCCGGCGTCGTTGCCCGGCCGGCCGAGGATACGCACGGTGCGATCGCCGCCGGAGAACAGCACCGCCACGGCATCCCAGATGGCTGTGGAGCGGGTGGCGAGAGTCATGCCCGGGCCGCCACGGCCGAGGTGGGTGAGGTCATAGGTCTGGTCGATCGCGCTCGGCATGTCGGTCTGCAGGATCAGCAGCCGCTGGTCGTTGCGCTTGAGCGCCACGGCCTTGATCCGCGCCGCGCGCAGCAATTCATCGCGCAACGCCTGCGGCACGTCCCCTGTCGGCGACGCGTCGGCTGCCAGCGAGGCCAGCTGTGCCGCGTTCAGTCGATCCATCAGCCAGGCGATGCGGAAATTGGCAATCGAGGGCACGAAAATGAGGATTTCCGCCAGCATCACGAACGTCAATGTCAGCAGCAGGAGTTTGGAGGAGAGGCCGAGATCGCGCAGCCATTGACGCACACCCGTGACGGGGCTCCCCCCGCCCGGAAGCGGGGGTGCCGTGGCGTCCGTGTGCTTGACGATTTGATCCACCCCGCACCCTCGGCAGTCGGTTGCAGGTCGTCACCCGAGCTTGCGCATGATCGAAACCAGTTTGCGCACCATCGGGCTGCCGGCCTTGCCCGCATAATAGCGCAAAGCGGCGCGTTTGTTGACCTCCGATAACGTCGGGTAAGGCGAGATCCATTGCGTCATGGCCTGGATTTTCAGGCCCTGCGAGATCGCCAGCGACCACATCTGGATGAGTTCGCCCGCATGCTCGCCGACCATGGCCGCGCCGACGATCCGGTCGCGCTTGTCGGTGATGACCTTGACGAAGCCCTCCGTCACGCGCTCGGCCTGGGCGCGGTCGTTCTCGTGGAAGGGCCAGCGGTAGACCTTGATCGCCCCATGGCGCTTCTTCGCCTCGTCCTCGGTCAGGCCGACGTTGGCGAGTTCGGGATCGGTATAGGTGACCCAGGGCACGTGATCGTCGCGCACCTTGAAGGGGAACCGGGTCAGCAGGCGGCGCAGCACGATGCCGGCATGATAGTTGGCCATGTGCGTGAATTGCAGGCCGCCCGTGACGTCGCCGATGGCGAAGACCTTGGCATTCGAGGTGACGAGGCCTGACGAAACCTGGATGCCGCGGCGGTCGAACTTGATGCCGGCAGCTTCCAGATTGAGATCGCCGAGATTGGGTTTGCGGCCGGTGGCAACCAGCAGATGCGTGCCCTCGACCACCTCGCTGCCGGCTGCCGTCGCGATGGTGACGCGCAGGGCTCCGACCCGGCCTTCGACGCGCTCGACCTTGGCCCCTTCGCGGATGGCGATACCTTCCGCGGCAAGCTTTTTCAGCACCACCTCGGCGAGTTCCGGATCGTCTTTGCCGAGCGGCTTCAAGCCTTCCAGCACCGTCACCTGGACGCCCAGTCGGGCATGGGCCTGCGCCAATTCCATGCCGATCGGACCGCCGCCGATGACGATCAGCGAGCCGAGCTGGCGCTGATTGTCGAAAATCGTCTCGTTGGTGAAGTAGGGCACCTGATCGAGACCGGGGATGGGAGGCACGGCCGGCGAGGAGCCGGTGGCGATGCAGAAGCGGGCGGCACGGATCAGCTTGTCGCCGGCGATGACGCTGCTCTTGTCGTAGAATCGGGCGGCGGCTTGAATGACTTGGACGCCGAGGCCGGTGAAGCGCTCGACCGAATCGTTCGGCGCGATGGCCGCGATCACCGACTTGACGTGGTCGTGCACGCGCCGGGGATCGATCTGCGGCTCGACCGGCGTGATGCCGAAGGGAGCGGACGTGCGCATCAGATGCGCGCGGCGGCCGGCGGCGATCATGGCCTTGGAGGGTACGCACCCGTAGTTCAGGCAATCGCCACCCATCTTGTGCTTCTCGATCAGCACCACCTTCATGCCGAGTTGCACGGTGGACGCCGCCAGCGACAGGCCACCGGAGCCGCCGCCGATGATGCACAGATCGGCCTTGATCTCCTCGCCCCACGTGGTGCCGGCCGGGCGGGCGCCCGGTTGTCCGGCATCGTCGGCCGTCAAGTTAGATCGCTGCATCACGCGCCCTCCAACGTTTCACGATGGCAGGGATCAACGACACCAGGCCGATCAATGTCAATGCCAACAGGATCTGCCGGATCGGCAATTGGCTGAGTTCGATGCTGAGTTTGCAGGCCGTGGCATTGCCCTTGGCGAGGCAGGCGTCGTGAGCCGCGCGGGCTTCGGTGATGATGCGATCGAGGGTGTCACCGAGATAGGAGAAGGCGAACGTCGCCGGCATGATACCGAAGAAGGTGCCGATGGCGAACGTGCGCAGCGGCACCCCGAGCACGGCCGGAACGAGGTTGATGATGAAGAACGGGAACGGCACCAGCCGCAGCACCAGCATATAGGTGATGCCTTCCTTCTCGAAGCCGTCGCGGAACCGGTCGAGCCACGGACCGGCCTTGCCGGCCAGGGCCGCGCCAAGGGACGTCTTGGCAATCAGGAAGATGATGATCGCGCCGAGGGTCGCCGCGATGATGGTTGCCGGGGCGCCGAGCCAAACCCCGAACAGCAGCCCGCCCGTGATCGTCAGCACGCCCGCGCCGGGCAACGATAGAGCCACCACCGCCACATAAAGCCCCATGAAAATGAGGAGCGCCAACAGCAGGTTCGCTTGTACGAACTGGCCGAGCTCGCCGCGACGCAAGGCCAAGTTCTCGAACGTCAGCTGGCGGTGCCAACCCATCATGAACACCACCGTCATCACCGCGCCGATCAGGATCAGCGGCAACCACCGCTTGAGCGTCACCGACCAGGTCACAGGTTCGAATTGACGCTCTTGAGTGGTCATGACGGGGGCCGGCTCCGGTGTGACGGGGGTGGGGGACAGGGTCATGGACGCCGCGCTCCGACACCGGCGAATGGCGTCGCTTCGACTTCGTTCAGGCGCCAATCATAGTCATAAGCGAGACCGCCGGTATTGCTTTCCAACCGCTTCTTGAGTTCGGGCGCCGCATAACGCGTCAAATGCTTGACGACGCCAGCTTCATTGCCGCCGAAATCGGCCTGGAACCAGCTGTAGATACTCGACAGGGTCAGCCGTGTCCCATCGTCACGAACGCCGCGGGGCGAGTTGACGAAGGCCTGGGCGGCAGCCACCAGCTGCTCCTCGAGGCGCGCGCCGGTGTAGGCCTCGGCCTGCAGGTTGGGGCAACCGACCGAGGCGCAGTTGACGGCGTAATGAACCCGCGGATCCTTAAACAGCCCGCGCAGGATGACGTGCTCGATGTCGTCGAGGCTCAGCGACTGGCCGCTGACCGTGGTCACCTTGGCTTTCCACGGGCCACCTTTGATGGCCGCAAAGAGACCGCCACCGAGGCTGATATCCTTGATCGAGGCCACCGGATACTTGTCGAGCACGATGTCGACGGTCTTGGCATTGTAGAGATTGGCCCAGAAGGCGAATTGCTCGCGCCGGTCCAGCTTGGCGACGTCGACGGCCTCGAGGGCCGCGACATACTGCTTCAACTGGCCATGCGCCTCAGTCTTGAACTGCCCGTAATGCACCCGATTGAGACTATCGGCGCCCGGAGCGACGTACGTCTTGAGCAGGCTGTCAAAAGCCGCGTGATCGACCGTTGCCGTGCTGCCTTTGGTGTGGCGCTGAAAGACATCTTCGAGCACGCCGGCAACCGCCGCTTGCGGCTGCCATGCGGACATGATGCCCACGACCACGGCGACGGCCAGCGATCGCGTCACGGCGGCACGAGAAATGAGCTGCTGTAGTCTCGAGGTGCGAGGAGGTGTGCTTCTTGTTGAATTTGGCATGGCGGGACCCGTTTGGTGGTGGGCTCATGAACAGCCCGATTGTTGGGATGGCCGCGCGAACAATCGGGCATGGCGCGCCCTCCTGTCCTCGGCCACGGCAGCCGTTGCTCGGCTACCTGTTTGTGCCGCGAAGCATAGCCGAAGCATTCTCCGTCCCGAAGGGCATCTCAAGTACACGTGAAGCCGTGGCATCGAAGGTGATCCTCAGTGATCGGCGCGGGGTGCAGTGTGATTGTCAACTGCCCGATCGATATGCCGCGCCTATGCTTCAAACAGCGCTGTCTATGGTTGCGATGCTTTTGATGCTTTCAATGATTGCCAATGTTAAGGCCTCAGGCGTAATGTAGCGACCATGAACCGTCTTCGCATGAGCGTCGTGATTCGAATTAGCACCCCGGTGGCCTGAGGGTCCCGGGTTAACCGTGCTTTTTTCGTGTCGAATCTCATCGCAGGACATCACCCAACATGACAACCTCCCTTGCAACCGCCCGCTCCGGGCCGGCCTCGTCGTCGCTTACAGCCTCTCATCTGACGCCTGAACCTTTGGCCGCGCCTGCGTCGGTGGCGGCCCGCTTCCACGTCGTGGGCGATACCGATCCAGGCTTGCTGCCGCGCCTGCTGGAGCCGATCGCCAAGCTTGGCGCCACACCCATGCGGGTCCATGCCAGCCGTGAGGCCGGCGACGGCAGCGAGGTCACCGTCGATCTACGCCTTGGGCTGGTTGCCCATCGCATGGCCGAGCAGGTGGAAAGTGCATTGCGCCGGGTGATCGGCGTGCGGCATCTGGTGGTGGTGTTGGAACCGATCGGTTGAGCCCCCTTGGCAAAGACCCCGGCGCATCCTTAATGACGCAGGCGATCCTGCGCGAAACTGGTGGATGCCATGCAGAACAGACAAGACTGGCAGCGCGCGACAGCGCCAAGCCTCGCCGACTTCGAGCGCATGGCGGCCTATGCCTTCGACCGGCTGCCGGCCGAATTCCGGCGGCTGGCCCAGGATCTCTTGATCCGGGTCGAGGATTTCGCTGAGGAGACGGATCTCGATGACCTCGATATCGAGAGCCCGTTCGAGCTGATGGGCCTCTATCGCGGCGTCAGCCTGGCGCAGAAAAGCGTCATGGATACGCCGCGGGAGCCGGATATGGTGTTTTTGTTCCGGCGCGCCATTCTCGACTATTGGGCGGAGGGCGATGAACAACTCGGCCATCTTGTTACCCATGTTCTCGTTCACGAGATCGGCCATCATTTTGGCCTTTCCGATGAGGACATGGAGGCCATTGAGGCCGACGCGCGTGGATGAAGGTGTGATCTTCGTGCCGCGCCGCATTGGCAGCAAGCGAATCGGGGGAGCGAGAGCCGTTGCAACCGTCGGCAAGTCAGGTCATTGTGCCGCGGCTGTGCGCTCGGAGTCGTGAACGGGGCAGACGTGAGACGTGAACGCTTGAAACGTACACGAGGCTGGGCTCTGGGGCTCGCGGCGCTGCTGTTGGCGCTGGGCTTTCAGGCAGCCTTGCCCAATGCGGCAACCGCGGCCGGGCCGACGCCGGAAGAATATGCTGCCCATGTCGGTGGTGACGCCAAGATCGTGCCGCCTGGCGAGCTCAAGCTCGACGGTCGCAAAATGACCTGCGGGCAGCGACCGACCGTCATGGACAGCCAGCTCGACGACTATGGCGCCGCCTATCCGGGCTTCCTGATCCTCAATCCCAAGCTGATTGCCAAGGTGCCGACGGTGGTGAAGCAATGGATCTTCGCCCACGAGTGCGGCCATCAGTTCCGCGGTCCTGACGAGGAAACGGCGGACTGCTTCGCCGTCCAGCGCGGTCGCCGCCAAGGCTGGTTGACAGTGGAGGGGCTGGACGAAATCTGCAAGTTCATCAGCCCCGCCAAGGGCGACAGCATGCATTTCTCCGGCTCGCACCGCTGCGAGTCCATGCGCAAGTGCTACGCCGACCCGTCCATCAAGTAGCGACTGACCCAGAAAACGCGGCCGAGCCTACACCCGCAGGACGGCCGAACTTCGCGCCGTGGCGATGGCAGAATATCCGCCCGCCTTAATCCTGCCCTTGCTTATTCCGCGCTGATTCGCCATGGTGTAGTTGAGGTTGCGGTGGCTCACGGAGCAGCGCCCGCGTCGATTGGCTTCGCCCACTACAGCGCACAGAGCGTTCATAGGGCTGTTGCAACCTCACCTCCAACCTACACATTGCCGCCAAGGTGAACGCCGCTCATTGAGCCGCGCGGGCAACTCGCGCCCGGTCCGCTTGCGTCCCCTGGCGCCGCAATCGTGGTCCCCGTCCTGCACGCAACAAAAAAAGCGCCGGAACCGCGAGGGCTCCAGCGCATTGCATCACGTTCCCGTGATCAGATCGTTCAGTCGCAGTGCGTCGGGCGGTAGCAGCGCACGTCGTCCTTGCAGACGTACTCGCCGTAGCGGTTATACCAGCAGCGCTGGCCCACCACGTCGCAGCGCTGGCGACCCGGATAGCATGAGCGATAGTAGCCGTGGTTGCGTTCACGGGCATGGGCGTAGGCGCCGAGAACGCCAAGGCCGATGATCGTGCCGGCAACGATACCAGCTGTGCGGCCGCCGCGGCGGGCTTCCGCTTCCGGTGCTGTGACGAGGCTTGCACCGGCAGCGAAGACCAGCGCGAGGCCCGTGAGTTTGAGCTTGTTCAGCATGTTGTCAGTCCCTTGCAACACCGCGCGAAGCGGCTCTCCCAAGATTGGATCGACAAGGCGCCCGCCAGCCTTGCTGGTTCGCATGTAGCGGCACCGCGCCTGAATGTTCGATGAACATGAGAATTGCGGCGTGGCGATGGCGTGGGCTTGGCGTCGTCGCGTTCACGTCAGCGGGGCGGCAGACCTCGATCCGCCGCGCCTCATCCTGCATCCGGCTGCAGCTGCACTTACCAGTGCCAACGATGATGGCCGCCGTGATGCTCCTGATGCCACTCGCCGTGATGCCAATGCTTCGGCTTGCCCCACGACGGGTAATACTTGTAGCGCGGCGGCGTCACATTCCAGTGATTGTAGTGCTTGTGATTGCGCGCGCGAACCTCGGCGGCTGGCCGCCAATAGTGCGAATTGTAATAGGGGTAGTAGCCGCGCGGGCTGTACTGGTAGGCGTACGGATCAACTTTGTAGTGGTGCACGTAGCGCGGATAGTAGACCCAGTGCTTGACGTCGCGGGTGCGGCCCCATCCATCGGGGCGGTCGCGATCGCCACCGAAGGCGGCGGCGGGATCGGGAGCGGCGAGGCCGACGCAGGCAAGTGCAGCCGCGGCAGCCAGAAGGTTCTTCAGACGCATGGAACTGATACTCCTTGGCACGAGGCGAGGCAGCCGGAGCTTGGCTCGCGTGACGTGAAGAAAATCGTATTTTGCCTAATGAATGATTAAGCCGTGGCTCCGTTCCGGCAAGTCCCTGGAAGACACAGGCGCAAAGGAATGCGGACGGGCCTTAAGGGATTGCTCACCGAGATCGGTTGAAATGCCTTCCTCTGCCTCCGGTTCAGCGCCGGCGGGCCGAGCCCTGTCGCGTGCTACCGAAAGTCCGCTCCATCGTGTCGCGTCCCACGAGCACATCTGCCGCCGAGGCCTCCCGTGTCGAGTACACGGGCGCTGACGATCTCGATCGCGTGCTGGTGCACCTGCGCCGCGTCAAGGAAGAGAGCGAGGCGTCGAAGAAACAGCGCCGGCAGTTGCGCAGTCGCGGTGGCGCAAGCGCCGAGGCGGCGCCCGATCCGACCGAAAAGATCGTCATCCCCGAGACACCGGTCGTGGCCGCGGATACGCCGATTGTCCCGTCCCCGTTCCCGGCCTCGTCACCTGCCGCGCCCGCCGATGGCATGGCTGCAGCTGCCGCGAAAGCGGCGAGCGCCCTGCACGCGTCGACCGCTCGCAAAGCGGCACCTGCATCCGACGCGATCCCCGAGACCGCGGTCGACCGTTTGGCAACCTTCGTGGCTGGCTCCACAGCTGCGCCGACGCCCGTTACCGCGGGGTTGCAGTCGGCCAAGCCCGAGCGGCTCTCGGTTATCTCCTCGCGCACCGAGCTTGGCCGTGCCATCGCCGCCAGCCGCGACGCGTTTGTCGCCATCGGTCTGTTCAGCATGGTCATCAACGTGCTGATGCTGACCGGTCCGATCTTCATGCTGCAGGTCTACGACCGGGTCATGGCCTCGGGCTCGATGTCGACGCTGTTGGCGCTGTCGATCCTGACGGCGGGGCTCTACGGCATCATCGGCCTGCTCGAATGGGTGCGCTCGCGCGTCATCGTGCGCGTCGGCATCGATCTCGACCGCCGCGTCGGCGACCGCATCTTCCAGGCCGCTTTGCAGCGCTGCATCAAGGGCCAGAACGGCTCCATGGTGGCGCTGCGGGAGTTGGATAGCATGCGCCAGTTCATCGCCGGGCCAGGGCCGATCACCTTCTTCGATGCGCCCTGGACGCCGATCTATCTCATTGTCGTGTTTTTGCTGCACTGGACGCTCGGGCTTGCCTCCGTGTTCGGCGCGGCATTGTTGCTCGCCATCGCCTGGGCCAGCGAAGTGCGCAGCCGCGGCCCCTTGCTGCAGGCCGGCAAGGCCCAGGGCAAAAGCCTGGAGCTGGCCGAGACCGCGCAGCGCAATGCCGAGGCGATCACGGCCATGGGCATGCTCGGCGCCTATCGCGGTCGCTGGCAGAAGGCGAACGGCGAGTCGCTTGCCTGGCAGGTGCTGGCCGCCGACCGCTTGGCCTCGCTCTCCTCAGCGTCGAAAGCGCTGCGCCTGCTGCTGCAATCGATGATGCTCGCCATCGGCGCCGCGCTCGCTATCAAGGGCGACATCTCGGCCGGCTCGATTGTCGCCGCCACCATCATCTTCGGGCGGGCCCTGGCCCCCGTCGAGCAGGCCATCGCGCAGTGGCGCAGCTTCGGCAAGGCGCGCGATTCCTATCAGAAGCTGGACAAGCTGCTGGCCGATCATCCCGCCGGCGTCGAACGCACCAGTCTGCCGAAGCCTGCGGGGCATCTGGAAGTCGCCAACCTGCGCGTTGCAGCTCCTGAGACCAAGACCGTCATCCTCGCCAACATCAACTTCACTGTGGCCCCGGGCCGCATGCTGGCCGTGATCGGACCGAGCGCATCAGGCAAATCGACGTTGGCGCGCGCGCTCGTCGGCATCTGGGAGCCATTCGGCGGCAGCGTCCGGCTCGATGGCGCGCGACTCGACCAATGGAGCGGCGAGGAGCTTGGCCGCCACATCGGCTATTTGCCCCAAGACTGCGAATTGTTTGCCGGCACGGTGCGCGAGAACATCTCCCGCTTCCGCGAAGATGCCACCGACGACGAGGTCGTCGAGGCCGCCAAGGCCGCGCACGCCCATGAGCTGATCATGGCGCTGCCGCAGTCCTACGAAACCGAGCTTGGCGCCTTCGGCACATTCCTGTCGGCGGGGCAGCGTCAACGCATCGGTCTCGCCCGCGCGCTCTACGGCCATCCGGCCCTGATCGTCCTCGACGAGCCCAACGCCAACCTTGACCGCGTCGGCGACGAAGCCTTGTCGGCGGCCATAGATGGCATGCGGGCACGTGGCCAAGCCGTCGTCCTGATCTCGCACCGCGTGCAGGCAATCGGCAAGGCCGACGACCTGCTCTACATCGAGCGCGGCGTCCAGCGCGCCTTCGGGCCCCGGGCCGAGGTCATCCGCTTCTTGCAATCGGGCGCGCAGGGTGCGGGCCCCAATGGAGCGGCCGTGCCACCAACACCTGGCGCCACGTCTGCGCCGCCTCCGACCGCGAGCTGAAGCAGCCCATGACCGCCAAAGCACTGCTTTCGCCCGCCCGCATCGTGCCCGCCATCGACGCGCATGCGACCGCGCCCTGGATCCGCATCGGCAATCTGGTCTGCGCCGGACTCGGCGTGCTGCTGGCCGTGTTCGCCTTCGTCTCGATCTCGGGCGCCGTTGTGTCACCGGGCGTCGTCAACGTCGAGAGCAACTACAAGACCGTGCAGCATCTCGACGGCGGCATCGTCGCCAGGATCCTGGTCAAGAACGGTGACCGGGTGGCGGAAGGCGATGTCGTGGTCCAGCTCGACCCGACGGCGGCCCGCGCCAACCTCGCCGTCGCCGTCGCCCGCATGAACGAGTTCCTGGTGCAGCAGGCCCGCCTCGAGGCGGAGCGTGACCGCAAGCCGAAGATCGAGCTGCCGGCGCCGGTGCGCTCCGCTATGACCGATCCGACGCTGGCGCGCGCCATCACAGCCCAGCAGGCCATGTTCGATACCCGCATGTCGAGCCGCAACGGCGAGCTCGATGTGCTGCGCCAGAAGCTCGAGCAGGCCGGCAATGACGCCGCCGGCGTCGAGAAAATCCTGGCCGCGCGGCGCAAGGAGGCGGCGCTCAATGCCGAAGAGTTGGCCGCCGTGAAACCGCTGTTCGACCGCGGCTTCGCCAACCAGCAGCGCCTGATGCCGATCCAGCGCGAGCAGGCGCGTCTCGAAGGCGAGATCGGCCGGCTGACCAGCGAGCTGTCGAAGGTGAAGGGCGTTGTCGCCGAAGCGCAGTTGAAGCTGCAGCAGAGCGACAAGGAGTTCATGCAGCAGGTGGCCGACGAGTTGCGCAAGGTGCAGGCGTCCCTCGCCGAGGTGGTCGAGCAGCGCACCGCGCTCGAGGACAAGCTCAAGCGCATCGATGTGCGGGCACCGAAGGCCGGCCGCATTCATGCCCTGGCCGTGCACACCGAAGGCGGCGTCATCCAGCCCGCCAGCCCCATCCTGCAGATCATCCCCGAGGGCGAGCGCCTGATCGTCGACGCGCAATTGCCGCCGACCGAGATCGACAAGGTGCGCAAGGGCCAACCCGCCTACATTCGCTTCACGGCCTTCAACGCGCGCTCGACGCCGCGCCTCGACGGCGCCGTGATCAACATCTCCGCCGCCCAGATCACCGACAATCAGGGTCGCAGCTTCTTCACCGTGCAGATTGCACTGGCAGACGGCGAATTGGCCAAGATTCCAACGGGCCACGCGCTCGTCCCCGGCATGCCGGCCGAGGTCTATATCGAGACCGGCTCGCGCACGATCCTCAGCTACTTCCTCAAGCCCTTGACCGACGCCATGTCGCGCTCCTTCCGCGAGAGCTGATCCCTGGCGTACCACCGTCCGATCCTGGTGCTCCGGTCTCGACGCACGGGCTTTCGCCAAAGCTGTCCAAGCCAAACACAGGACGCCGGCATGGTCGATCCCAGCACCACCGCGCCCGCCGCTTGCAGGTAGTGCACGCGTGTCGGCAACCGTGCGCTTGGCCTTCAGCCCGATCACGTCCGGGCGCGCATCCCTGACGCGGCCTTCAAGCGGCTCGCCAAGCGCGCGACGAGGTTGCGCCACCTGTAGGCCTTCGAACTGAACTTCGGCTTGCCGACATGGAGCGCGAACCGGCGAATGTTGGCGCGTGCGCCCTGCGGTTCGGGTTTGTCGCCGATGCCATCGCTTCCAAGTTATCGAATTTTTGGCGACCCCGGCAGGATTTGAACCTGCGACCCCCAGATTAGGAACTGCCGGGTCGATGGGAGAGCAGCAGATCTTTTTGACACCATGACCATTGAAAATATTGTATAAAGCTCAGGCTGGGGTAGCAGATGGGAACCTTCTGGAACCCTCTAGTGCACCATTTTTTGCTACCCTATTGCTACCCCAGCAGTCGCCTGAGTATCTGCAGATGGATAGTCTGATGCTCCATGAACCGCTCACGGATCTTGCCGTCAGAGGCCTGAAGCCCGATCCGAAAAACCGCTACGAGATTTTCGATGCAAAGGTGCCGGCCTTCGGTGTCCGGGTGTTTCCATCCGGCATCAAATCATTCGTGCTGCTGTATCGACAGAACGGCCGTCCCCGACGCTTGACGTTGGGTCGATATCCGGTGCTGTCACTCTCCGAAGCAAGACGGCTGGCACAGGCGGCACTCAATCAACTTGCGCACGGCACCGATCCGCAAAAGGAAAAGACCGAGGCCAGAAGAGGCGACGGGTTCGATACAGTTGTCGACACGTTCTTGCACACGCATTGTGCGAGGTTCAACCGGCCGAGCACGGCGCACGAGACTGCGCGCATCCTGCGCTCGCATTTCATCACGAGGTGGGGCCGGCGACCTCTGCATGAGATCGGCCGCGCCGAGGTGGTCTCAGTGCTGGATCGCATTGTCGAGACCGGATCGCCGAGTGCGGCGAACCATGCGCTAGCGGCGATCCGCAAATTCTTCAACTGGGCGGTCGAGCGAGGTCTCATTGAGATCAGCCCATGCATCGGCCTCAAGGCTCCAACGCCGATGCGCTCTCGCGATCGGGTACTCGACGATGCGGAGTTGGCGGCAATCTGGCGCGAGGCCGATCAGATCGGCTATCCGTATGGCTCGATCATCAAGCTCTTGATCCTGACCGCACAGAGACGCGGTGAGGTGACCGAGCTGCGTTGGGGCGAGATCGATTTCGACGGGAAGACATGGACGATCCCTGCCGGGCGCACCAAGAGCAACCGCATGCAGGTGGCGCCCTTGGTTCCTCGCGCAATCGATGCGTTGCTATCGATCCCGCGCCTGGATGAGGAACGGGTGTTCCCGGCACAAGGCAGCAGTGACCGATCGTTCTCCGGATTCTCAAAGGCCAAACGTCGACTGGATACGGCGGCCAAGACCAGCGACTGGACGCTGCATGACCTTCGCCGCACCGCTGCAACAGGCATGGCACGCCTGGGCGTTGCGCCGCATGTCGTCGAGCGCGTGCTCAACCATACGAGCGGCATGCTGGGTGGCGTTGCCGGTGTCTACAATCGATTTGGCTATCAACCCGAGATGCGCGCCGCACTTGAGCTATGGAGCAATCACGTCGCGAAGGTAGCAGAAGGGAACCTCACGGAACCTCGTGGGCAGTAACCATAGAGAGCGCTTGTCTCTTCGGAATCAGCCGCTTATCTTCAACGCGGGATCAACAAGGAGGGTTCTGCGAACTGCATCGCCTATGGCACAGACAGTCCGACCGCTACGGGTCATCTCGTGGCGGGAACTGTCCGAGATGATCCCATTTACGCGCCAGCATATTCTTCGCCTAGAGAAGGCTGGCAAGTTCCCTCGGCGCATCCGGATCGGCACCAAGCGTGTCGGCTGGCTCTACTCCGAGATCGAAGCCTGGATCACGGGGCGCGCTGCGCTCCGCTACTCCGAGGCTCCGGCGGAATAGGCAACAAGCGGGCCTCCGGTAGCGTGATGCGCCGGGGGCCTGTTCTTTTTCCACCTCAACATGTCCCATCGTGCGCGTCTTGTGAGATCATCTGCCGAAGTGACGCCGGAGGGGCAATGGCGATGGCAGAGTTGCGAGACGAAATCGTCGACGGATTTCGTCAACTTGAATTCGGGGGCGAGGCAGATCCGGTTGCTTCCATGATCGTTGGTGCCGGCGCGTCCCTCTTGGAAGCGCTCGATTCGAGGAAGAACAGTGGGGCTTATGAAGTGGCCTCACCGTACCTCACGATGCGGGACTACTTTGTTGCGACCAAACTCCCGCTCACGGCATTGAGCGAAAGCGTGCCCATTAAGACGTGGCGCATGGGATACATGCTCAACAATGCCCAATTCCGCATTGCCGCAGCGCTCGACCGTCTGGTGAACACCATCATTCTCGATGTCTACAATAATGGAGCAAAAGAACCATTGAGCAGCCACCATTGGGCAACATTCTTGGCGTGGATTGCGGGGCGCATGACTTTTGCCGAACCGATGATCAGGGCAACGCATCCAAAAGCGTCCAGGCAGCTCGGCAAAGCAAAATCCGCCATCGAACGGTATGGAGATTCGGCGCTTGTAGCGGCGATGATCGAGGCGCTCGCTTCAAAGCACGGAACAAATATAAGCCAGATTGTTGAAGGCATCAGTCCATTCAACAGCCTGAACTTGCAGAATATAAATATCGGCAAAGGAAAGACTAAACGATCGATTGATGTCGTCGAGTACTTCGACCTAGCTATAACCTTTGGCCGTGTGAATATTTTCAAACACGTAAAAGAGGGCACTGCAAGAAACACGTCCCAGAAGTTTGATGCAGAAATATACCTGTGCGCGAAGGCGTTTCTGCAATTAGTTCCCATCTGGAATGCATGGCTCAAAAAGGAAAGCTGACATCCGATTCTGGATGTCAGCCAGGGTCATGCGAACAAGTCGAGCAAGTTCAGATTTTCTCCATCGCTGATATTTCTGAAACGATATGCGTCGAGTTTCATGACGAATGTGCTTCTTTCTTCTTTGGAATGCGCAGCTGCTGCGTATGGAAACGGCTTCTCCAAGTAGCTAACCTTCGTCCACATCACAGGTGGGCTTACGCTTTGGCACGTCCCTCCGAGGATGCCAAGAATGGTCGCCCACAGGACGTCTTCCACTTCAGAAGGCCATACTCGCTCGCGAAGGAGCCGCACCAGCTCAACGACGACCTGGTCCATTCTCTCGACTTCCCTGATGCGATCTGACTTCTCTCTAAAGGTCCGCACCATCGAGGAGACGATGTCGCTGCAATGCTGCTCCCAGTCTGGGCTTGCAAATAGCTCTGATGGAATTTTTGCTTCCACACCTCTCAATGCTCGAACTGCCTCTTCGAGCGTAGCTCCTTTCATCACTGCCTCCTCATGCTTTCGCCGACTTTTTGCCTTTGTCGGACGCGCTGGCGTCATCCGGAGATTGCTTGTCCGGATCATAGGCCCTGAGCACGATCTTGCCGTTGCCGTGAAGCGGCAGTGCCTGCAAGATCACGTTGAATCCGTCGCCATCATCGTGCGGGAAGGCGACGCCGATATTCAGCCAGTAGTCGTCCTGCTTTGGCCGCTCGATAATCGAGTAGACCCGGTACATTTTGGCCATGTGCGAACTCCTGATTTCGCGTTTCAACTTCTGAAACAATGCCATTAATTAAACGATGGTCAATATTGACGGATCGTCATGCCCGTTGCCTGTCGCAGCGCATGCTTTTTGGTGAGACAGACCTCGACATGCTTTCTGGAGCCGACATGCCATTCGGCATGCGCGCCCGCGCCGACGGTCAAGCGGTCATGTGATCGAGAAGACTGATGCTGCGCTTGACGGTCGACGGGGAAGGGCGCGGTAGCATTGCCGGGCACGCCGAGATTGATGGTGTGCCGCGTCAGTCGCCCAGTCGAACGATGTCGCCCTTGCCGGAGATCCACGGCAGGTCGAGCAGATCGGCACATTGCCGGAGCTCGTCGCGATCGGTGAAGAGAAACTGTCGCGATCCTTTGCCGCCGGTTGCATCCTTGAGCGCGGCAATCATGGTGTCGCGTCGCTCGGGGCTCGTCGTGACCATCAACACTCGAAAATTGCCAAGCCCCAGATGCTGACCGAAGGCGTTGGTGCTGCCGCCGCCGGCCACATAGGCGAGAAACTTGCGGTAGATCGATGTCTGCGAAAGGTTCGCGCGTTTGATCGGCATCGTGGCGCGATCAGCCTCCAGGAAGAAATACTTGCGGCGACGCTCGATCGTGAAATCGAGTCCGAACACCGCGTCGGGCACCAATGCCAGATCGATCATTTGTCCGTTGACGTGCGCGCGTGTCGCGAGGCGGAACGGATTGCGAGATCGCCGTGTCATGTCCGGAGCATTCGCGATGATCGATTCTGCCCCGATCAAGATTACATCGGGTCGAGCGATGCTCGCGCATTCGGCCGCAACCATCGTGTCGGCCGTCAAAAGCGTGTGCTCGATGAACGTGCGCCGCGTTGATCGGTTCTTCCATGTCCAGTCGACTTGACCTCGATCGAGGCCATCCATCTCGGCGAGCACGTCGGCGCCACGGTTGCCGAGCGCGTAGACCATCGGTGCTGAACCGGCGGTTGAGTAGTAGTCGAGTTGTGCTCGTGGGCGATCGAGGTATTGGTTGTGGTAGAGCTGGCCCAGCCGCTCCACCATTTTCTTTGCGCTGCGGTTGGCCATCAACCGGAGAAGATGTGTCGAGCGCAAAAAGCGGTGTCGGGCAACATGGCGGATGATGGCGATATCATCCTCGGTCAGCCGCATTGGTGTCGGCGTGTCGCGGCGATAGCGGGTGCGTCGCGACTTTTCGAGCCCCATCGTGGCGGCGGTCGTCATGCTCACATTCTACCAGTTCGGTACGCCTGCCTTCGGCGCTGGCAAGCCAGCGTCATCAGGAAGTAGGTCACGACCGGCAGATGTGCATTCCAATTTTTGTTTCCCGCAGGTTCCCAACGGCACCCGAGTGTGCCGCCACGTAGCGACCTGTTCCGTCATCACTTTTTGTTGCAAATCAGTGCGCCGCGCATTCTGTTCAAAATAATCGCGTGTGCTGCGGCGGGAGATGACCCGCCGTCTGTACTGCATGATGCGACCGCTCCCAAGGAACGGTCGCGCTGACCGGGCAGGCCGGTAAGGTGGGCGCCGGTTTCACCCGACCCTCGGCGGCTGCATGGCAGCACAAGTTGCATCCATGCAGGCAGACACCGGCTATGTTCCATCGTACCACCAGGGATGCTCGGCGCGCGCGTTCGTAGCAGCCTTGGCCGGTTTCACTATGCGATCAAACGCTCAAGGCTCTATCGTAAAGGTGTCGCGCAACAGCCTCACGGATCGGTTCACTGCAGCGGGCGATACAACGGAGAACTCCATGGTCTTGCAGGATATTATTGCGATCGCATGCATTGCTGTTTTGGGTTCCGTCGGCGGATATCTCGGCTCTGCCCGCCTGTTCCTCCATGGCGTGGTCAGGGCAATCATTGGGATGTCAATGGGGGCATTTTTGTGGATCATGCTCTCCTCCAAGCACTTCCGCAATGCACTTGAGGCAGGGGCAACGTATTTCGATATGCCGCTGTCAAAATTTCAAATCCTCGCAGGACCCGTTACCGTGTTGGCTGTCGGGTTAATTGTCTACAAACTATTGGGCAGTCTCAAGAGAATATTTCTTTCGTCTCCTTCGATATTAACTCCGAGCCGTCGAATTTTCGGTGTAATTGTCGGCGGTATTTTCGGTGCTATTCTGGCGCTTGTCGTTTTGATTCAAATTTATGTTCCGCTATGCATCGGAACCGCTGAAAACAGACTCAATCGATACATCACACGCGGCCCTGATAGTGACCTTGAGATGTGTGCCCGTGGCCTGGCTCTGACACCATTTCGCCGCCTTATGGTTCAGCTTGAGCGCAAGACAAATTGAGTAATCACGCTCAATACCGATCCTCGTAGACTTCAACCTCGACACTTGCCCCTGGTCTTGCATCGGAAATCTTGTCGTCAGCCGCATCCGCCAACAGCGCATCCGCCAACAGCGCATCCGTCTCGGCGATCGGCGCGGCGACCGTAGCGCGAACTCGATCAAGTAAGCGGGCATATGCAGCATCGCTCATACGTGGCTCACGCTCGGCTTGCCCGAGCGGCAACGCGAATCGCATCGCGGTCGGCGTAAGGTTGCGGGCGAAGCAGGCGAACTCGGTGCTGGTTTTCTGCTTGCGCGCGCCGAGCAAGAATTCCGGTGTCGCGCGCATGTCATCCTTAAGCGCTGCGGCATCCTTCGATGACAAACCTCCGGCGAACCGGATGGCCGGGTTGGTCATTACGCTCGCCCTGAGTGCTGGCGTCAGTTGATCCAGGAATTGATGGGCGATGGTGATGCCGACGTTGTACTTGCGTGCTTGGATCAAGAGTGTGTCGATGTTGTCGTCGAAATAGTCTGACGCTTCATCGATGTAGATGAAGGCCGGCCGCCGCTCTTCCTTGGCGTCGACCGCACGTTCAAGCGCGGCCTTCGCAATGAGCGCGATGACGTACCGCCCGAAAACGGCCGAGGCCTCGGCCTTGAGCACGTCCTTCCCGGTGTTGACCAAGATGATCTTGCCTTCATCGAGGGCGCGCTTCATATCGAGCGCATTCTTCGGATGCGAGAACAGTCGCTCGAAGGTCGGGTTCGACAGGATGCCGTACAGCCGGCGCAAGACCTGTGCGCGGGTTGCGTTGTAATCGTTCGGGCGCTGGCCGCGTTTGGCGGTCGCGAACAGGTGGTCGCTCAGAAACGTCCGCGCCGTGGGCGGCAGCTGGTCGATGTAGGGCAAGTACGGTGTCGGGTCTTCGAGCAATTGGCGCAGGGTGTGAATCGTCGCGTCAGGGATCGCAAGCATGAGTTGCGCAAGAAAGCGAAACACCACCGACTGTTTCTGCGTCAACTCGGCACCAAGGAGCGCGCCGAAGATGTAATCGTACAGCTCGATGATGCCGGCCAGTAATTGCTCGCGCTCACCGCGCGGCAGCTCCGCGATGCGATCGCGGTTCACATCGAAGAGGTTGAGCCGCAGAGGCCACTCGGTATCGGCGGGATCGAGAATGATGAGCCGATCATCAATCGCGGGATCAAACCGCGCCAGCCGGGCAATGGTCTTCAGCATGTCGCCCTGGCTGTCGATCGCGACCACCGCCGGCCGCGACGAATCGTCGAAATCTGCGAGCATCATGGATTGCATGAGCTGCGTCTTGCCGTGGCCTGTGCCGGCGACTATGTGGCAATGCTCGAAACGCAGTTGCTGCGGCACCGTGAGATGCACCACCTCGCCCAACATTGAGAGGAAGGGAGTACCGGAAAGATACAACTCCGGAATGCGCTCGGGTGGTTCTTTGCACTCTGACGGAAAGATGGGATCGCGCGAGGTCGTGGCGCGTTCATCGTGCGGGACGCCGGTCACGTTCCACGTGTTGTTCTCGATAGTGCGTGACAGCGGCCGGAACAAATTGTGCTCGGCGGATGCGGCCTCGATGATGCGCGCCAGCAATAGCTCGGTCAGCTCTTTTGGTTTCTCCACGGCCTGCACAAGGGGCCGCGAGAGAGTCAGCGCGCCGACTGTATTGCCTTGCTGCGGCTGGAACATCTGATCCGGCAGATGCAGGAAGATGGTCGACCATATCGTGGTGAATCGGTCCGACCACGCACGCAGCACCACTGGTGCGTTCAGGAGGAACGCGCGCTTTTCTTCGAGGTATGCGCGCAGGGCAACCATCTCGTCGAGAGTGAGCGGAATCGCCGCGAAGTCGATCTCGGGAAATCCGAAGAAGACCTCGGCCTCAAGCAGGCTCAGGGCGCTCTCACCAACCTGCGAAATGAGTGCGTCATTAAGGCTGGGCGCGCCGGTTGATTTAAAGACTTCCACGACGGCGACGGTTGCGACGTGGCGGGGAAGTGCGGCATCAGCGAAAGCCGAGCGTTCATGCACGGCCTTCAGACGATGATACAGATCCTGGATTGCGCGCAGCTCAACCTCACGTCCCTCGCGACGAATGCTGAGCGTGTTCCATGCCCTGTCCTTGCGGATGTCGCCAAGGAGGTGCGCGTAGCTGTCGCTCGCGAACGCGACAAGATCGTTGAGATTGAGCGGCGGCAGTTTCTTGGTCTGGGTCACAGATCGATAACCTCCTCGCCGCCGAACTTCGCTGCCGTTCTGAGGATCTTCGCAAACGTCTCCGCCGCGCCACGGATGTCATTCTCCACGTCAAGCATTTCTAGGACATCGCGCGCCGCGATCACGCGACCGTCGACCAAATCATTCACGGTGATGCGCCACGTACGTCGTGTCACCCACAACCAGAATGCGCGCCACAACATACGAAAGACGTTGAGCGTGAGCTTCAGTCGGAGATCTTTTTGGTAGAGGATCACCTTGCCGAAGCCGTAGCGGCTAACGGCCTCGCGGGAAGCTGGTGGCAGCTCGGCGATGAAGTGCACGGAAAACGTGATCTTGCCGGTGACGCCGCGCGACTGCGTGCGACGGATCTTGAGGACGATCCGCTCATCACCAATGGTCGGGATCGGCATCACCGTCGATTGGCCGATCGTATCTTTGATGGCGATAGGGGACTGTCCGCGCGTGGCCGACACACCGGCGTTCCGTGGAGCGCCGAGCACAGCAAATCGAGCCTTCAGCAGTTCGCGATCATCGGCCACGGGATACCTCTGGTTCGTTCATGGCAAGGATGGCACGCACATCGGTCGGGAAGTGGCCGGTGAGGTTGAAGGTCGGACTGGGTGCTGTGGTTGTGGGTGGCGGTGGATCGTCCCGCACGATGCCGGAAGCTGCGGACATCCGTGCCAACACTGTTAGAACGAAAGCTCCAATCGTGGCGCCCCATCCGAGAAAGTGGAAACCTGCAACCAATCCGACCGCTGCAAGAAGGACGACAATTCCTGTAACGCGTTGCGGTTCTGCTGACTGTTCAGCAGCACGTTGCTGCGTTTCTGCCATCAATTTTTCGAGCGCCGCTCGTTGTTCACGCACAGTAATTTCGGCAAGCTCGGCGCGGCGTTGTGCTTCAGCTTGCCGAAGTTCCATCGCGGCCTTTTGCTCGGCAGCAATGCGCTCGCGTTCTTGAGCGATCAATTCCTGCTGCACTTGTTGTTGGCGTCGCCTCTGCTGCGCTTCTGCCCAGGTTCGTTCAACTTCCTGTCGACGTTGGCGCTCCAGTCCAACCGCTTGCGCATTGAGCAGGTGGCCGCGATCCTCGACGGTAAGGTTCGGATGCCGCAGTGCCGCTGAACAACCGGCTGTATCCTGTTTCTCGATGCACAGGTTCCATTGAGATATGAATTGCTGATCAACTGCCTGCCGCTGTTGCAAAAGCAGCGCGCGTTGTTGCTCGACAGCAGCTTTCGGTTGTGCCGCGAGATCTTGAATGCCGATCGCCTCGTCACAGGCTGCGAGGTCGCCGTTCGCACATTTTTGTAACGTGGTGCCAACGAGCGAAACCCTCACCTCGCTCGCGGCTCGGCAATTGGATGGACTCATCCCGCGACAGTCGAGGACATATCCGGAAAAAATTGGATGCCGATGCCCCTGGCCGCGAGTCTGCTGGCGATCGATCTCGCTGAGGATGCCGCCGAGGATCTGTCCGAACACATCCCGGCCGTCGCGCGCGTGGGATAGAGGAACATGAGTTAACAGAAGCACGGCGGCCGCAGTGAAAAGCCGCAAGATATTCACGCGTGCCGACTGCCGGCCAACAGGAAATGAAATATCAGGACGCAAGAAATCGCTGGATGCGGCTTTCGACTTGCTCGCGTGGTCGAGCGTGCCGCGTGCGCGTCCTGTTGCGCACGGCTTCAAGTCGATCTCTGCTGCTTGGGTCATGGGGCAGCGTCTCCAACCTTCGCACTTCCGTCGGTAATCCGTTCTGCATTAATTTCACCCACGCGGTGAAGTTGCCGATCTCACTCAAAGCGCTCGTCGTCTCAATACCAAGCTCGGCGGCAAGGAGTGGCGCATCCTCCGCGCCGATGCGGAATGCAACAATCGAGCCAGCATTCCCGATCACGGCCTGGCGCAGGAGTGGTGGGAGCTGTCCCAAAAATTGATGTGCGAGTACCAATGCGAGGCGATACTTGCGGGCCTCGGACAGGATGGTCGCGAAGCTGGCACTGGCGAAGTTCTGGAATTCGTCGGCATACAGGGTGAAGGGGCGGCGCTCGCCCTCGGGAAGATCAGACCGGGATTCCGCCGCCTGCGCAAACGCGGTTGCTAGCATGGCACCCAAGAGATGCGTCGGCGCTTCGCCGAGCCGGCCCTTCGATAGGTTGACGATCAGCACATGGCCATCATCCATCATGCGGCGAATGTCGATGGTGCTTTTAACCTGACCCAGCATGTTGCGGATCGCTGGTGGCGAGAGCAATGTTCCGATCTTGTTCTGGATGGGGGCGACCGCCTCGATCTGGAAGCGCTCCGGATAGCTTGGAAATTCGTTCGACCAATAGCCGGCGATCACGGGATCGCGGACGTGGGCGAGCAGACGCTGTCGATAGTTAACGTCGGTGAGCAGGCGGGGGAGACCGAGCAAGGTCGAACCCGGTGCATCGAGTAGAAGGCGGAGCGCGTTGGTCAAGATGTATTCGAGACGCGGCCCCCACGAGTCGCCCCAAATGTGCTGGAAGGCTGCCACGATGTGCGCGGCAACCAATGGGCGTTTGTCGGGGACGATGTTGTGGAGCGGGTTGAAGCCGATCGGGAAGCTCAGGTCGGCAGGGTCGAGATAGATTACATCGTTGGTTCGATGGGGTGGAATGCTGTCGGCGATGGCGAGGGCAAGATCGCCGTGAGGATCGAGCAATGCAAAGCCGTGGCCGTCTGCAAGATCGGCAGCCATCATATTGAGCAAGAGCGTGGACTTGCCGGTGCCGGTCTTGCCGATGAGATAGAGATGGCGGGCACGATCCTCCGGTATGAGCGCCGCCAAGACGCCGCTGGTGTACCGGCCAAGGATTGTTGGTGTTGAGTGATCCCCAATCATGGGTCGCCGTCCGTGCCGGTACGTAGTGCCGAAAGAGCGAGCGATCCTCAGGAGATCGCCAGGGCACCGCGCGGGTCGTGGCACTGCTAGTCGATGGAGCGGCCAAGCCGGGGGCGGGCGGCGACCACTGACGGCGGTCGTGCGTTCATTGTAGCTGTCGCAGGGTGGCCACTCGCAGCAGCTCGTGGGGACAACGCGCTTGACGGTTCAGATGCGGCCGGTCAGGAAATGCCGTTCCTTGTTTGGTCTACGGTGAAAATTGTCAGGTGCCCGAGGCCACAATTCTCAATCGTCCACGCAATCGAGTCCGCCATGTCGGAACTGCTGGATCGAGAATTCTGCTGTTGCCCAAAGCGAACTCGCGAGCCCTGGTCATCAGCGCCAGCGGACGGCCCGACCCCGCTCGTTCGTCCGAAGTGAGGGAAGGGGAATGTTGCGGCATGAGAGGATGATTTGAAACTGTCATGACCTCCCAGTAACCGAACGCAGGGTCGATACGGCTGCGGATTGGGAGAATCGCTGAGACCTTGATGTCTCTGGGCAGGATCAGTAGTCCTACGTACCGAAGAACGGGCGGGGTCGGGCGTACGCCCGACATGGCGGACACCTGAGAAATACAGTCAAATCAATTCATTGGCTCTCTGCTCAGTGGGGGATACCATGAAAACACCTGCATATCCCCCGGCACTTTGAACAGCGTGCTATCGGACAATGCCCGTTCGGGGCGGTAGCTCAATGCTACGCGCGATCCTGCGCCGTATGCCAAAAGGTCAGAATCACGAGTTCGTCGTCGGTGAACCGGTACCACACCACGAGGCGGGTGCGCGGAATCCAGGTCTCCCAGAGGTCGCGCTCGGGGATGTAGCGGCCAGTCCTCGGCCACGCCAGGATCATGCCGGCGAGAAATTGCTCGACGCGCGCCGACAGCGCACTGGCGGCTACGCTTGCACCCTGATCAATGAGGTAGCCGACTTGATGCCCGAGCGTGTGCTCGGCTTCGGCCGTGAAGACAATCCGCCTCATGAACGGGCGGCGATACGATCTCTGATACGCTGGAAAACTTCGGCGGCCGGACGCACGTTGCCGGCTTCGGCCTCGGCAATGCCGCGCTCAAGGGAGGCAAGTGCCTCAGGCGAGGCGGAGTAGAAGAACGGCTCGGCCTGAAGATATCGGGCATACGCGATCAACTCGTCGATCTGGTCGTCGGGAAGGGCGGCGGCGGTTGTCGTCAACTGCTCGATTTTGGTCATCGATTCAGCCTACCACAATGCCGGACCAGCCGCTACGCTCGGCGCGCCGAGCAGATGAACATATTGAACAGCTAATCCCGACTGTTGTTGGGCTGACGTGGTCAGACGGTACCGGCGCGATTGCCTTGGTGAGGACTTGACTGCGAGAGATCGACAACAAAACATCTCGCGACAGAATTGGCTCGGGAGGGGGCGATGCGGCGAGCGTGGATTCTGCTACTCGCTATACTCGCGCAATGCAGCGTGCTTATTCCGCTGTCCGACGCGCAGTTTCCAGGCGTGTACTGCCCTGGAAGATGGGTAGCTTCCGGCAGCGGTCAAATGTGTCTGTGTCCGGATGGCACGCCGTACAACATGGGAGGCACTTGCGGCTCAGCGTCAGTGCCTCCGCCTCAAGTTCAGTACTGTCCGAACGGCGGGACTTGCAAACTCGATCAGACATGCTGTGGCAGCTGGTGCTGCGGGGCTGGCGCAACGTGCTCACGCAGCGGCACGTGCCTACCCCAAGGAGCCGTTGATTGCGGCGGTGGGCAGCACTGCAACGCAGGCACGGTGTGCTGGACTTCGCCTTCGAACCACAGTGGCTATAAGCAAGGACAGCTGTACTGCTTGCCTCCTGCTGACCGGGCTCGATTGCAGGAACAGCTTGATCAGATAAAGATCGATATGCGGCGACGCGCCAAGGAGGCGGCGTTGGCTGCGCAAAAAGCAGCGCAAGAAAAAAGAGCAGCCAAGGAAGCAACGAAACCTGCCGAGCAGAAGCCAGCGCCGAGTGCTGGGCTGCCGGAACCGAGACCTCTGACGATTGATCCAAGGATTGGCAAAGACGTTAAGCGCCTTGAGCCGCCTCAACAGCGTGACGCCGTACCTGCTCCAGCCGGAGTACCGGGACAACCACGGAGCCCGCACACATTCCTCTGCGGCACGCCTCCAAATCAGTATGCATGCCCATCGACGATCCGCGGAACAGACAAAGATACTGCCAAGCAGCCGGCGCCACCTGACAACACCAAGGACAACCCCTTTTTCAAGCAGCCGACGGCTCAAGACTTGGAGAAAGATCGGAAAGCAAGAGAGCAGGAGTGGAGGGAGCTAGAGAAGCGAAGACCAACGATCGCGTCGCCCACCCCATCTACCGATAGATATATTCAAAAGTGCGAGTTGTGGCACGGCCAAGGCAGCTGTGCGTGTACCTTTGGCACTGCTGGCATTGGACGTCTCCAACGCTGGTGCTCAGACGCATGGGGCCCAATCAATAAATGCGAGGAGAAGTGGTTTTGCGGGCCTCAGTAGTCAAGCTCAGAGACGAAAACTGTGTCGCGGTCTATCTCGGACAACGAACACCACCCCCGCGAAGAATAGGCATACGCTAATGAACGACACTGGCGCACCCAAGTTCAGCAAGAAATTGAATGTCGGGGTGGCGGATGTGGTGCCGGCGACATAAACATCATTGCCCATAATCATTACGTAAAGCTTCGTAATGAGCCCCAATGTAGAGAATAAAAAAGACGAAACCGCAAAACATATCTCAGAGGTTCTGATCATACGATGCGGTCAATTGTATACCATCAGCCTCAAATAGCGAAGCCACGGCCGTCAATCTAGCGCATCGGTTGGAACTCGAGCGTGTAGTGCTCGGTCTGCGTGGTATTGCACGCACGGTCAAGCCCACGTGCTCCGGTGCCGGTGAGTGTTAGTGAGCCGTCGGGTTCGAAGTCACCACTGACTTCGTAGGGGAGTACACCGCAGCGTTTCGAAAAGCGATACGCCGTGCCGGTCAAACCATACCCGTACTCGCGGCCTTTGAAGAGGATGGTGCCACGTCGCACACCTTCCTCGACCATGCCAGGGCGTGGATCGAGATAGCGGAAAATCCACATGTCGTCTTCAATCGTCAGCACAAACGTGCTGCCCTTGAGGATCCAGCGCGTGCCTTCGTCCTCAAGGCCGTCAGACTGGTAGCTCGCAACTTCCGGCGCTCGATGGATGCGTGCCGCTTGTTCAAGGTAGTAGGCGTTGACCCAGCCAGTCTTTCTATCGACGCGTACTTGGTACCACACATCGTGGCGATGCTTGGCGATCCTACCTGTCGCTGCAACTTCACTCCCCACGGTGAGCCTTGTCACAATCGCAGACTCTGGATCTGGCTCGGTTCGCATGTTCAAGAAGCCGTCGCTCGCCAATGTTGAGACGGCCAACTTGGTGCCCGCTGCAACATCCTGGCTACGCACCTGGGACACAGACGCGAGCAACACCAGCGCGAACAGCAGTAGGATTTGCCGCGGCCTTCGACGTGCCAGACGAACAGCTTGGGACATCTCCCGCCTCCACCTTCCTCCTTCAGTCTACGCAAATCGCACCACGGAATGCAACGTTGACGGGAACGACTTGTTGGCCCTACGGTCGCTACCGCGACCAAGGGACACCAACTCGGATCCGTAGGGGGATACGATGACTGGCTTGCTGTTTATTCTTGTGCTGGCGATCGGCATCATTTTAACTTTTTTGGTGCCGCCAGTTGGTATCGCCATCCTGGGCTTGCTGATTGTGTGGGGGGTGTTTTTGATAGCACGCTCTGGTGCCAGCGGTATCACTTGGGTGTTTTCTAAAAGTCGGTACGCATAAAAACTCGGCTCGCGCTGCGGCAATCCCAAAAGCCTCAAGAGAGCAGGTTGTGCAATTAGGCCGAATAGGCCTGATCATTGTCGCGTCTGGATTCGGGATCTATGTGTGCTATACGCTCCTAGCGGAAGCATACGCGTTCTATCAGAACCCTTACGGAACTTTTAGCTCCGTGATGGAGCATGTCCGACCCGCCTGGCTATGGACAAAAGGGATTGCAGATCGGTGGGCTGGCGCGCGTCAGGGTGTTTTTCAAGAGGGCGAAACAGTCCTCCTACTATTCAAAGACATCGGCCGCTTATTTGCGATTCTGTTTCTCCTGTCAGCCATGCTTCACTCCAACATGTTCAGCGAATCGGCCAATCAAGCTGGCGATCGAAAGGCGTTTAGTTGGGCGATGCTTTCCATCTCCCAGGGCGTTATCGGGATTGGTTTGTGGATCATCTGCTCGATATGACAAAGCGTAAACGCCACGCAGTCGGGTCACTATGGGGACACTTTCGCGAGTTGCTCAGACGTCACTTTAATTACAATGGAGGAGAAAATGAACTATCTGGTCGCGATATTCTTTCCATGGCTTTCTTTCTTCTTTATGGGGAAAGTCGTACAAGGCATTATTTGTCTTATCCTTCAATTGACGCTCATTGGTTGGATTCCAGCGTCAATTTGGGCATTCATGGCAATATCAGGGCACCACGCGGACAAGCGTGTTGCAAAACTCGAAAAGGCGATCAGAAACCAGTAGTCGGCGGCGCACATGCTTCGGCGACTATCCTCTGCGATGCCGGTGAATAGCGATAGCGACTAATATCGTCCAAAAGGGGAGAGCACCAACGAATGGCAGGAATTCAGATAGACATCCGATGAGGAGAGTCTGGTGTCGACGATGCCCTTCGACACCAAGTTCTGAGAGCCAAATTCCAAACACTACCGTAGAAACAGCAGCGATAAGCGGTGCGAAGAGTGCACCGATCAATGTGACTGTGAGCAGAAGTTGTATAATATCGACAAACAGTGCCGCAACAATTATCCCTCCCCCGACAGATTTTGCTTCAGACGTCACGATCAAATCGTAGCACACGCTGGATTGCGGTGGTGCTTCCGCTTATACCAATCTGACTTGTTGCAACATTGAGGAGGGCCGACTTGACTATTCCGAGATATGTGGTTTTCCGCTTCAGAAGCCGGGAAGCGCTACCAATCGGTTGCAGGGGAGCTATCGCCAAATCTTGGTGACGGCCGGGCCGGTCAGGCGGCGGCGGTCGCGGGCTGACGGTCGATCATCTTGGCGACGACTTCGAGCCCGTCGGCGACACTTCGCACCCAGGATCAGTTTTGGCAACTGGGCGTGGCCGTCGAGACGCCGCCAGCTCTTCTGCGCGCCCTCGACCAGCTTGAAGACCATGGCGAGCGCGGTCCTGTTCGAGAGGCAGCCCTTCGATCGGATCGTCCGATGGCGCACGGTGGCGAACGTGCTCTCGATCGGGTTGGTCGTGCGCAAGTGTTTCCAGTGCTCGGCGGGGAAGTCGTAGAAGGCCAGCAGCGCGTCGCGATCTTTCCGCAGGCAATCGGCGGCCTTCTCGTATTTCAGCGCATAGCTCTCGATGAAGGCGTCGAACGCTGTCACGGCGGCGGCCTTGGTCTCGGCCATCCAGATTTCCTGCAACGCGCGCCGTCAGCGCACTGGCGGCCAAGCTGGCACCATGATCAATGAGGTAGCCGATCTGATACGCGAGCGCACGCTCGGCTTCGATCGCGAAAACAATCCGCCTCATGCACGAGCGGCGGCGATGCGGTCTCTGATGCGCTGAAAGACTTCGGCAGCCGGGCGCACATCGCCGGCATCTGCCTCAGCAATGCCGCGCTCAAGCGAGGCGAGCGCTTCGGGCGATGCGGAATAGAAGAACGGCTCGGCCTGGAGGTAGCGGGCGTACGCAGTCAGCCCATCGATCTGCTCGTCGGGAAGGGCGGCGGCGGTACTGGTCAATTGCTCGATTTTCGTCATAGATTCAACCTACCACAACGCCGGGCCAGTCGCTACGCTGTGACGAGAGTAACTTGGTTGATCATCATTGGGGGATCATGATGCGGTCATGGGTGCGCCTGCTCGTTTGGATATCTGTGATGATGCTGCCTTCTATGGCAGCTCATGCACAGTCGGTGCAGATTATGAGCGGCCCCGATATCGATGTTGCGTGTGGTGGGTCAGGCCTGACGGCTACGGTCGCCCAAATGAGTTCCGCGCAGCAAGTCTCCCCGTGCGTGCCGAACTCTAACTACTGCCAACCCATGTCCGTCCGAAATTACACCATCCGCTGCGATGGTGGAACGAATGCTGGCAAGCAATTAAGTGGCGTTGACGTCTGGTGGGCCGCGTACGGAAGCCGCAATACAGCCAAGTTTCGCATCGTCAACGGCAGTGCTTCGACATTGGTTGCATTCAAGGACGTCATCGCCGGAGAGCGAACGGGTTGGCTAACTCTGCCGGCCGGCACTGCACCGATCAGCCCATCTACAAGAATCGAAACGGTCATCCCAAGAACCGTCGAGACCCAGGTAGATCGAGGCGTAGAAACTCGGAAAAAGGTCGAGTCCGTCAAAGCCCCCGAGCCAGCGCAAAGCGAGAAGTCGGGCGTCTCGATCTTTTCAATCATCATGTACGCCATTTTGGGCTTCATCGCATTGATCGTCGGCACCATCGTGCAATCAGTCAGAAGAAGTAAGGCTGATGAGGCGGCGCGCTTAATTCAAGCGGAGCGCGATCGACAAGCACGCGCGGCCGCTGCAATTGCCGAAGAGGCAGCCAAGGCAAAACAAGCCATTGTATCCATGACCAAACAAATCGACACGTCTTGGTCGCGCATTGAAGGGAATCAAAAAAATGCAAATGCCGCCCTCAGCAAAGCGGAACAAGCATTCAAGGATAACCGAATCGCGGGCTTCTATGAAAACCTTTGGACGGCGTTGGAAAGCATCAGTGATGCGCGGGAGGAACGGAGCAGAACCGCGCGAACGCTCGAGTCGTACAACCAAGGACGGATAGGGTATGGAATGGCAGCGCATCCCATTGGGCCGGCAAACTTGTCGATCAATGAGGGCACTATGAAGGTGCTCTACAAGCGCGCTATAATGTTGTACGAAACCGCCGAGCGTCTCCCGCAGTTCGTGCAGATCCGATTGCAGATGGAGGCGAACAGGGCGGAAAAGCAATTTCATACTGACGCTGCATATAGAGCTGAACAAGAATTGGATGCTGCGGAGCGCTTTAGAGGCGAGACATTGGAACGTTATGATCAAATGGCGGCCGATGCGGAACGTCGGCACGAGGATCAACTTCTCTCTGATCAAGTGAACGCCGAACAGCAGATCCTTGCCATGAGCGAAGCAGCAGAACGGTTGGCTGAGGAGCAAAAACAAACGGTGCAGCCTATCAAGGATCAGCTTCACGACATTCATAGACATAACGTGCCGGACGATCCGAATAACCGCTACAAGAGATAGTTCTGCATCACTGCGGATTTAGAACTCTGTCCACCTCCGGAACCATCCTCGGAATGAATTCTGCCATTCTTCCAAGGCTGGGTACTGTTCATTCAACGCTGACCATACGCCATCACTGCGGGCGCGCGACAACATGTGGCCCCACGTTGTAGTGTCGATCATATTCCTCGACTCGGGAGCGTCAATTCGTCTGAGGTACGCTCCAAACGTCTCAGTCGGCAATCGACGAGGGTATGATTCATATTCAGGCGCAAGCCGGGAAAGACGTGGCTCTCCTGTGTCGAAGAAAGGATGGTCCTCAATATTTGATGTCAGGCTGCGCACGATACCGCTTGCATCTCGCATTGCGAATGTCGCGCCAATCTGGGCATCTGTTCCGAATAGCGTCGAGAGCGACTCTGGGGCAGTTGAGATGGTTTGGTCGAATGCTATATCTCTTATGATCCTACTGAAGGCAGCGTCTCGTTCTTCTTCTGATATCGGTATGAATTTCACAACATCCAATCGATACATATTGTCCGGATCCATGCCACTAAGGGTGGCGTACACGTCGGCGGTGCGAACACGATATTCATCTGCATTTTTCGGCACTGCTTGAAGAAATGGGTTATCAATTGACGGGGTCGTTTTTGCAGCCTCAGAAGCCGCGACCAAATTGCTGGCCGAAGGATCGTCTTTTGGCATGATGACGCACGAGCCTGCAATTGCAGGGTCACATAGTGTAACCATCTCTTTCTCGCCCGGTTTAGTAGGAATGCATGTTACCGTGATCGTTCCGTCAGAACCCATAACAAGGGTGTCCGAGGTTCCAGATTGGCCACGAATTGTTGAGCCGTCTTCAAGGCGGTACGTCTGCGCGGTGCGGTCGCAAGAGTGTGTTGTTCTGTATGTCTCGGTCTCGGGACTCGCTGCTGTCGCAATGCGGTAGAGCGCCCCGGATGCCATCATGATAGCGAGTAATATAATGGGAAGGGCGAGACTTCTTCGAAGAATCCGGTCTACGTACCATGCATGCCGAGACATACGTCAAATTATAGCAGTCAATCCCCTAGCATCCGGATGAGAAGAGAAATGCAACTTTGAATGAGGCCGACTTGACTATTCCAATTGGCATGGCCTGCTGAGCAGCAGGGGAGCGCTACCAATCGATCGCCGGCAGCGCAGAGGCAACAACCTGATCCACTAAAATCTGAGCCACCGTCAGAACCATAACCTGATGCTCGGGCGGAAGGCGATTGGTCGTGTGAGCAATAGCAGCGGCTAACGGCTTCATTCTGACATTCTACACCCGCACAAGTTTGCGCGCCACGTCCTGGAAACCTCAGTTCGAACCCAAGAGGCGCGAATCAGATATTGTGCGACGCTTATACCACGGCTCTGTTGAGCCACTTTTCTCCATTCCCTATTTCTCGTTGCACAATTCCGCGAAACATCCCAGGTATTCAATCCTTGTTGGGCTCTGGATTTCTACAAGCCTAAAAGGCATGAATTTATACTAATCTGAGTATTCTTCTTTGTATCTTTTTAAATGCGTCTTCTTATATAGAGTGAAGTGCAAAATCTGCATCTCTGGAAGTGCAACCGTTGCACTTCCAGAAGTGCAAAATTTGCACTACCCCTTTTTACGCCGTGCGGGCTTCAGAATCAGCTCGTAGATATTGGACTTTCCCTGCCCTCGCCGTTCGACAGTTATGTAGCCGGCGCGTTCAAGCTCCTGCAGGTATGTCACGACGCTGCGTTTGACGACACCTATATCCTCAGCGAGTCGGTCCTGCCCTGGAAAGCAGTAGTCGTTCTGCCATGCGTAATGGAGGAGCATGGAGTATGCGAGTTTCGCCCCTGGGGAGATGTCACTTGATTTTAGAGCTGCATTGGGCACCATCGTGAATCCGCCGCGCGTAAAGCTGTCGCCGTTTTTGATTCGGATGTTCTGGGCCACGTTCGCGAGGTGTTGGCCGATCTGCTGCATGGTTGAATTATACACGTGCTTCCGGCTGCTCCGGTGTGGTGTCAACAAATGGGCGTCCCTGCCCATCCGCCGGCGTGGCACTGTCCTCATTCACTTCGTCGATTGCGAACATCTCCATCAAACGTCCTGCATTGGGAGCTGGGAGTTGCGCGAGCTGATATTGTAGCGCGCCATTTTCCCGCAGTAGTCCATCGGTTCTTGACTGGATCATCTGCATCTCTTCGCGTGCCCTACTCAATAATTCTTTCCGCACACCGAGATCGATTTTCAACTGCATGTTTTCCTCTTCGAGGTTGCGAAGTCTTTCTTCGACTACCTCGCCTCGCGAGGTCTCTCGATGTCTTTCGGGGTCTTGGGATGCCTCACGAGGTCTGAGTAGGTCTCGCTGGGTCTCGTGAAGTCGCACGAGATCTTGCGGGGCCTCTGGAGGTCTGGTGTTCGTAGCCTGCTCACTGACCCACGCTTCAAGATCACTACGGCTGATGCGGTAGGCGACGCCGAGCCGATTTGTCACGAGCACACATTTGACGGGGCTCGATGTGCCGAGGTTGGCCCAATGCTTGGCCCATCGCTGTAAGGTGCTCTTGCCGAGGCGGTAGGCAACGGCCTCAGACAACGCGAGAGCTTCGGCAACAGTGATTGCATCACCCTGGGGAATCTCGACCTCGACCGTAGAGGCCTCGGGCGAGGCAGGGGTCTCGTAAGGCTGCATAAGGTCATGGTAGCAAGGCGATGCGAGGCGGCCGGTGCGTTATCCCCACAGCGACCAAATTGATAGATCTGCTTTCTGGCCGCGCATTCCGGAGTCCGGCGACCGGGGCGACAAGGATGTGCATGGGCGTCAACTTGAAAACATTCGAGCCGATCGGTACGGTGATTGCTGACCCACACTCCAACAGCGGTGAGCGCATGGCTCGATGCTATTCATTCCGGCTTGTGACAATTCTTCTGGCGACGACAGCATGTGCCATTTGCACGCCATTTGCACTGGCGCAATCGACTGGAGATGGACTGGATTGGTGGAGACAAACCGATCAGGGCCGCTTGCTCCAAAGCGAAGCGATTTCCCGGATACATGAGGGACAACTAGCCAGCTCCCGGATACGTGATGGAAAACTGGCCGGCGTCGAGCCCATGCTCAAGCAAAGTATAGAAATTTTTGAGAAAGGCCCACCCGGCGTTAAGCGCGAACTGGCGCGCAGCCTGTATGCACTATCCGATCTTTACCTCCTCCAAGGACGCTTCGGTGAAGCCGAACCGCCCCTACAGCGCGCTCATAGTATTGTCGAAAACGACAGCGGTCCAGTCCATGAAGACGTAGCCAGAAGTTTGGCGCTATTTGGATATCTATACCGGAAGCAAGGGCGAGCGAAAGATGCAGAGGAAATGATGAGGCGCGCCTTGGCCATGTCGATCGAGGCGTTGGGGTCAAACCATAAATTGGTGGCGGAGTGTATGAGCGGTCTTGCTGATATTCTTCGATCGCAAGGGCGCTTCAAAGAAGCGGCCGAGCTAACAAATAATTCTGCCGCTATTCTAAACACTCGCAAATAGCGTTCATAAAGACAGACAACCTCGGCACGCCAGAGCTTTCACGCACGGCTATGTAAAAACATTATGCCGGTCGTGATATGCTGAATCTATGGAGCAACTATCTTATGTCATAAGTGCGTGGCCATTCATCGTACCTGCAATGTTCGCTTCGGCGCTGGTGATATTGAACTACGGCCGAAATCCACTCATTATCGGAATCCCAGCACTTTTAAAGTTGTTCCTGGTTTATCTCGCGTTCTATGCGATTTCGTTCTTTGCCGAGATCTTCTTGATATCCGTGATTTTTCCCGACATGAGCGAAGGCATGGGCTGGCTGTTTATTGGGTTTTTCACTACTGGATTTATCAGGATTGTGGCGGTTGGATTTCTGCTTCACGCGGTAGGCGTGGTTTCGGTTTGGGGGCTGCAATTCGATATCGCCGAAGCCACTGTAGGTGGAGGACCTTGGCAGTTCTTCAGTTAAAAGTGTCGGCAAACCCAAACGGCGCAAACAAATTCTTACTGTCTAAAGCCACGAGAGCCTAGCTTTCCGCCCGTGGCTCTCGCTGGGCTGTACCAGTGTAGCCCAACATGCGAAACGCGGTTCAACACACAGGGATTCGCAAGCGTAGATGGCGTATTTCGAATGGAGCAACCTGCGCTTGTGATGTTGCTGGTAGCGTCAAGGTGGCGCACGGTTTACAAATTTGGCTGACCAGCAGGAGAGTCAGATGTCGACGCATCTTACTGCACAACTACGTGGCGAAGAGTGCCGTTGGCTCAATGCTTCGAGCTGTGTAAAGGGCCGCGCTTTTGCTCAAAGGTTGCTTCTACTGCTGGGATTGATGGGATTCGGAATAATTGGCGTTAGCCAGGTTGTCGCGCAGAGCGGAACCAACATTTACGCAGTACCAGAGCTAGATGGGCCGCTTGGAGCGAGAGTCCTGCCATACTCGCAGATAGCGTGCGACGCGTATAAGAGCTGCGACCATATCGATCTTGGAGGCATCGGCTTCCGTCGAGACCTCGATTGGAAGGCTGCAATGCAAAAGGCGAAAGTGGGAGAGAATATTGTTTCAATGTATGAGCGCGCTGGGTTCAGTGCGACTATATACGTGAATGATCGCTCAAAAGAGATTGTGGTCGCCTACAGAGGTAGCGAAGATTTTTTGAAAGCAATTGTCACGCCGATGAGTGTCGGCAATCTCCGAGCGGAGGGCGATTGGGCTGCGGACAGTCGAGCCAAGCATCTGACTACGCAGACAGAACGTCTTGAAGCTCAGTATGTGGCAGCAAGATCACTAGCATCTCGAATACCGGAAATTTATGCAACTTCGCAGTTTAAGGATTACAAGCTAACGCTTACAGGTCATTCCTTGGGGGGCGCTTTAGCTTCGTATGCGGGACAATTCTCCCGTGCAGATGTTTATACGTTTGAACCCGCTAGGAATGTCCTAGCTGGAGCTGGCGACAACCCGCGACAAGTGAATGTGATAACAAAAGGCGACTGGGTTTCCGATCCGAAGTCCGCAGCCGGTAACTTGTTGGAGAGTGTCGACCGATTGCCGGGAAAAACGGTCAGCGTGGGGCGGCTGCCTGTAGTGAAAGGATCACATGACAGAAGTAGGATCGTTCAAAACATCGCAACCATCGCCGCGCGAGGATCCGGTGGTGTAGAACCCAGGACGGTAGAAACGCCAGGAAGAACAAATTTACTCCTGGCTCTGGCCGCACCGCAGACTGTTCCGCCATCTGTTCCGGGTCGATTGCCTGTGGGGGCATCGCGCCCAGGTGGCATCACGCTCAGTGCGGCGGCTGCTGAACGGTTACCTATAAACCTAGATCTCCAAGGTGCGGCGATCAAAGATGGTACGATCGTACTGGTAGGACAGCAGCGCAAGAGTTCACTCAATGCAGCCTTGTTGCTCACAACACTGCGTCTCGCGTGTGAACGCTTAGACCCTTACTTCAGCTTAGATCCAGAGAATGGCCAGCTCTGGAATGAAGAAGGCGCCCAACTTGCGGAAAAGATCTTTCAACAGATCAAAGAGGAGGTGGCCCCAGCAAAGCCGAATTGGGATCATGTTCGGGATGGCTTAGATATCAGAATTATTTCTGCAAAAAGAGACTTTCCAAAGCTGTGGGATCGGCATTCAAAACAGTATCCAAATTTCAGAACACAGCTCGTGTTTAAGCCGAATTGGCTACGGGATACGCGCTACGGAAACATCTTATACCGAGGCGACCTACTATTGAAAGAGTTATCGAGCGGCGGACCTATGCTTCAAGCAGAATCTGTGGTGAAGGCAACGCAGATTGAGCGTTATATGTCTGCCTCCGTGCGCAGATCAGGTGCCAGCCTGGCTTCTGGCCTAAGAGACGGCATACTAGCCAAACCCGAGTTGGAATGGACTGGCTTCCGGCTTTGGTTTGATGTCGTGCCGGGAAGCAGCAATCCAGCAGATGGGTTGTTGATGAAACATCCACAGCAAATAGCCGTCGTGCGGAAGCCAAGTAAGGATGCTGATCGCCTAGAAGGCTTGCTTCGAGACCGGGGCTTTGAATTGCGCTCGACGCCGGACCTAGGGTTATCGGATGTTTGGGTTGATCGGGAAAGCATTGATCTTTCGCAAATCTATCCGAAGATGTTCATCCGCGTATTTGATGGTGCGGCGGGGCGCGATTTGCCGGGCAGCGACCCGGCTGCCAATGCTCTCTCTGCGGATATAAATCGGCGAATTACGCAGTATGCAGCAGCTTATCCAGAATTAGAAGAACTTGTAGGCGCAGTGAGAGCGTATGTGGCAGCTGTGCATCTGGTAAAACAAGAGCAGCGCATCTGCAAGCAATTGCCACCCGAGCTTCTGGCAAGCGAGCGAACGGAGTCGCCAACGCCAGCCTTTCATCAAAGTGAGTTGACCTTCACGATTGTCAACTATGTGTATCGGTCTGGTGACCAGAGGAAGTTTGTAGGATCGTTTGGCCGCGGCGTTACAGGCGGTGTGACGTTAGGTGCCAGAGAACTGGTCAATGCGAAAACGTTGGCAACGCCGGTTCCGACCCAGATCACCCGGGAAATCAATCTTGAGCTTGCGCAGCTGCCAGAGGCCGCATTGTGGAAAGGTGCGTCAGGCCGGCAATTCATGGCGTTGAGCTTTGGGCCATTACCAACACTAGGATCTTCGCCGACACAGTTGCGAGGCAGGCCTTCAGCATGTGCGGGCATTGAAGAAGGGGCCTGCGTTGCTAACAGCGAATGCACGTGGGTAAAGGCCCGAACATCGATGACCGGACTGACCACTCAAGCTTACTGTCGAACACAGACTGCGCCTTGGGCGGTTGAGAGAAAAAACTGAACAGCAGGCAAAAAAGTCCCTGCCTTGGGATCGCATTCGCGCAAGGGACGGAAGCCGGATGGCCGAGACCGACGTGTGTCGGGCTCGGTTCACGACGGCCCGACGGCGCGTAGAACGCGCTGTGCGCCCAACCCGAACAGCAACCAATCCACCCACGTCTTCGAAGTCGCCAACGCAGCGATCAAGGTGAGATTGCGGGAGATCCGGCCACACCTGCCGGATGTTTCGGCTCCAGGTCGACCCCCTACGCTGCTACCCCTACGCTACCCCGGGGCAATTTCTTCTGAGGTAATTTGCAACCACACCAGCTAAGAACTTGGTTTTCTTTAAGAATTTGGCGACCCCAGCAGGATTCGAACCTGCGACCCCCAGATTAGGAATTATTTTATTGATATCCGCTAACTTTTTGATCGGGCTTGGAAGCGCAAAAAAATCCATCTTGATCAATCACATGACGCCCGTTACGAACCCTCATCATTCTGCACCCGCCCCTATTGAACTGATGTTTCGCACGTATATTTGACGTATATGTGGGACCCCAAGACTTGGCCAGGAATCGCGTCTGAGGGTCTCGATGCCCATCATCACCAAACGCCTGCTCGACGCCATCAAGGCCGATGGCAAGCTCCGCATCATCCGTGATGACCAGCTCACCGGTTTTGGCGTCCAGGTCACCCCGACGGGCGGCATCAGCTTTTGCATCACCTACACGGTCGGCACCAAGTCGCTGCGGCGTGTCATCGGCCGCTTCGGCCCCATGACCGTCGATCAGGCCCGCAAGGCAGCCCTCGCCCACCTAGCTACGGCCACCACGGGCGAAGACCCCCTCGCCGATAGCCACCGGCACTATGCCACGGTCGCCGAGCTGTTCGAGGCATGGATGGGCCGACATGTGGCCGTCAACCTGAAGCCCAACACCGCACGGGCCTACCGCGAGTCGTTCGACAAGCACTGCCGCGCCCGGTTCGGTCACATCGCTCCTTCGAAGCTCGACTATGCCACTGTCCGCGAGGCCCATGAGGCCCTGAAGGCGACGCCCGTTGCCGCCAACCACATGCTCCGCACTTTGCGCGCCATGCTCTCCTGGGCCGCCGATGCCCGCCTCATCACCTGGAAAGCCGGCAACCCCGCACGCGGCCATCGGCTCTACAAGGAGAAGCCCTCCGATCGAATCCTCTCCGTCGCGGAAATCCGCGCCTTCATCACCGAGCTGCCCAAGGCCGCGATGGACGAGAACACCCGGCGGATGCTCCTCCTCGAGCTGCTGCTCGCGCAACGCTCCGGTGAGATCGCCGGCATGCGCAAGGCTGACGTGGATCTTGTCGCAGCCACCTGGTCCTTTGCTCTCAACAAGAGCGACCGGCCCCACATCGTGCCGTTGCCGCCGTGGTCCCGCGAGCTGATTGAAGCCGCCATCACCGATGCCAAGGGACCGGTCGTGTTCCCATCCCCTGTCGGTGACCCGACCGCTGCTGATGCCACCTCCGTAGCGGCCCATGCACTGGCGACGGCGTTGCGCCGTGCCCAACGTAATGTCGATGACAAGGGCAAGCCGCTCCCCCGAACCAAGGAGGATGTCTGGGTGTTCGACTTCCGGGACCGGAACGGCCATTCCCATCCGATCTCGCCGCATGATCTCCGGCGCACCTGCTCGTCGTATCTGGAGCTACTGGGGTTCGGCGATTTTGTGCGTGGCGCGATCCTCAACCATTCGCAGCGCCGCAACGTCACCGCCAAGCACTACAGTGCGGCCGAGCTTCTGAAGCTCAAGCGCACCGCGCTCTTGCAGTGGGAAGCCGCGCTCCGGCTGATCATGGCTGGCAAAGACCCGTTTGCCTCTGTGCTCGAGGATGACCGGGCCGAGGAAGCGCGCGTGTTGGCCGCTGTCCGGCCCCCTGAACCAACCGGTACCACGTCAACCTGACCAACTGCCCGCTTGCCCACTCGCCCATTTGGCCTCTTGGCCACGTGCCCAATTGGCCAACGGGTTTGCGCATTTTTTGCATTGTTATCACACCCCCTTGGCCAATTGCCCAATTGGGCATCAGGCCAATTGGCCGTTTGCTTGACGGTGCTGCAACTCTCCGTCAGTGTTCATCCTATGAGTTTTGATCAGTCACCACTTATTATCTCGTTCGCATCGCCCAAGGGTGGCGTCGGAAAATCAAGCGCCTGCCTCGCCATCGCCGGTGCTCTGGCTGCCCGCCAGTATCCCGTCCACATCATGGATCTCGACCAGAATTGCACGATCGCCGACTGGTACGACGAGCACCGTCCGCCGATTGCCAATCTCACCGTCGAACGCACAGCCGAGGCGGATTTCATGGCGCGGCTCAAGACGCTTTACCACCAGCGCACCGGCTTCATTCTCGTTGACGTCGCCGGCGTCCTTACCGACGTCATGATCCAGGCCGCCACCATCGCGCACTTGACCATTACACCGGCCAAGCTCTCCGGCTCCGACGTCAAGAAGGCCACCGACCTCCATCATCGCCTGATTGAAGCCGGCCGCTACGCCGGGAAGGG
>JBJXDZ010000127.1:0-7841 GCA_046154645.1 Hyphomicrobiaceae bacterium | reverse complement strand
CGAGGTGGCGACCCGCATCAACGAGCTGAAGGCTACGCTCGGCCTCGACGGCATCCTGGCGGAAATGAACTGCGGCGGCCTGATCCCGCACGACCGGGTCATGAACTCGATCCGGCTGCTGTGCAGCGAGGTCGGGCCCAAGGTGCGGTGAGGCCGGCCGACGACGCCCGACGACGGCATCGGACCACTCATGATCGTGTCGAGAAATTCCTTTGTGGAGGCCCTATGCCCCTGCGCCCGAAACCCATTCCCGACGACAGCATGGCAATCGAGGAGTTTCTCGAGTTCACCGAGTCGCGCCCGGACAACGAGAAATGGGAGCTGATCGAAGGAGCGCCCGACTTGAGCCCTTCGCCGACCGACATGCACCAGCTGATCGTCGGCAACGTCATTGCCTGTCTCTGACGGGCCGCCTTCGACAGTGATGCAAGCTGGCTGGTCATGCCGGGAACCGGCACCCGCGTGCCTGCCTCCAAACGTAGCCTGCCGCAACCCGACGTGTCCGTGAAAGAGCGGCTGCCGACTGGCACACCCGTCAGCGACGAGGCATGGGTCATCATCGAAGTGCTGTCGCGATCGAATACGCCCGCCGACCGGGCTTGGCGGCGCCGCGTCTATCCGAATGTGCCGAACTGCCAGCACTACGCCATGATTGCGTCCCGGAGCCTCGAAGTCACCGTCCACGACCGCAGTCGCCGGTGGCGCGAGCGCTCGATCCGCAAGCTCTCGGGTATGCTTGACCTGTCGACACTGGGCGTGACGCTGCCCCTCGGCTTGATCTATCGGGCGACACCGTTTGCACACGTGTGAGGCGGCTGCCTCCCGGTGCCGTCCACACATGACGCGGGTCGTGTCATCTCAGCCGATCCCGGCCAGTACCTCCGCGTCGCTCGGGAATTGGCCCGAAGCCGCCTTGGAGTAGGCGAGCCGGCCGTCGACCCGGATCTCGAACACGCCGCCGCCGGACTTGCGCAAACGGACGCTAGCGCCGGGATTGCGCGTCTGGATCAGTTTTTGCGCCTCACGGGCGCGTGGCTCGTAGCCTCACTGGCCGCAGTACTCGATCTCGATCTGCATCGTTGTACTCCCCATTGCTTCGACACCAGACTTGGCGATCGAGAGGGACTGCTGCAAGAGCGGCAGGGCGGGCCTGTGCGGAAGCAGAGCACGAGGCGGCTCCGTTGCCGCGGCGTCTCGCCTTTGAAGGCTGGACCATGTGACAACGAGCAGCGTAAAGAAAACTGGAGATTCAGAGACAACCTTGCCAACTCGCCTGCTGGAAGGCAGTGCATCCGTGGAGCCGTCCCATGACTGACACGACCCTTTCGATGCCCATCGAGTCGCAGTGGACCGAGATCCGCGATGGCGTCCGCGCCATCTGTGCGCAGTTCCCCAACGACTACTGGATGCGCCTCGACCACGCCGCCGAATACCCGACCGCCTTCGTCAATGCGCTGACCGAGGCTGGCTATCTCGGCTGTCTCATTCCCGAGGCCTATGGCGGCTCGGGGCTGCCGCTGTCGGCGGGTTGTGCGGTGCTCGATACGATCCACGAGACGGGCTGCAACGCGGCCGCCTGCCACGCCCAGATGTACACCATGGGCACGGTCCTCAAACACGGCAGCGAGGAGCAGAAGCGCAAGTACCTGCCGGAGATCGCCTCTGGCAAGCTGAGGCTACAGGCGTTCGGCGTCACCGAGCCGACGACGGGCTCCGACACCACCCAGCTCAAGACGCGGGCCGAGAAAAAGGGCAACAAATACATCGTCAACGGCCAGAAGGTGTGGACCAGCCGCGTCATGCAGTCCGACCTGATGCTGCTGCTGGCGCGCACCACGCCGGTCGATCAGGTCAAGCGGCGGACGGATGGCCTCTCGGTGTTCCTGGTCGACCTGCGTGAGGCCAAGGGCCGCGGCGTCGAGATGAAGAAGATCGACGCCATGATCAACCACAACACCTGCGAGGTGTTCTTCGACAACCTCGAGGTGCCGCCGGACGCGCTGATCGGCGAGGAGGGGCAGGGCTTCAAGTACATCCTCTCCAGCATGAACGCCGAGCGCCTGCTGATCTCGGCCGAGTGCCTGGGCGACGCCCGCTTCTTCATCGGCAAGGCCACCGAGTACGCCAAGGAGCGGGTGGTGTTCGGCAACCCGATCGGCAAGAACCAGGGCGTCCAGTTCCCGATCGCCCGCGCCTACGCGGAACTGTGCGCCGCCGAGCTGCTGGTGCAGAAGGGGGCAGCCCTGTTCGAGGCCGGCCGCGACTGCGGCGCCGAGGCCAACATGGGCAAGATGCTGGCGGCGGAGGCTGCCTGGCATGCCGGCGAGGCCTGCATGCAGACCTTCGGCGGCTTTGCCTTTGCGCGCGAGTACGGCATCGAGCGGAAGTGGCGCGAGAGCCGCCTCTACCAGACCGCGCCGATCTCGACCAACATGATCCTGGCGTTCGTCGGGCAGAACATCCTGGGGATGCCGCGCAGCTATTGAGTGCCGGCCAGGTCGAGCCGGGCCCTGCCCGTCGAGAGCCATCCCGTCGCGGATCACCATGGGAACGCGGCGCGCGACCGGAAGGGCTCGGCCGCCCGGGCATTGATGTCAGCAGTGCTTCCACATCTCGGCGACGCCTCACGCCAGCCCCGGCCTGGCCCGTCGATGTTGTTTACATCCCGACGACGCATGGCTCGGCATGCAATTTCGACCCACTTTCGGGACTGGGCTTTGTGAACGGTTTCACCGCTGCTTCAATGTTTTCTTGAGCGCGTCGCCGAGGATTTCGATGCAGGCTTGGCGAGCCGATGGTGGGTCAGGTCATTGCGCCGGTGCGCGATAAGGAGCCTTTCGACTGGCTCGCGCTCACCATCCTCGGGGTGGCTTCGGACATGTCCGGATTGTGGGGAATTATGTCGGCAGGCTAGGCTTCCCGGTGAGTCAGCATCCGCAGACACCAAAGGCGAGCAATGGACCAGGATATCTTTGACTACATCGTCACCGGCGCCGGCTCGGCGGGCTGCGCCGTGGCCGCCAGGCTCTCCGAGAGTGGGCGCTTTCGTGTGCTGCTGCTCGAAGCAGGCAAGCGCGACAGTGACCCATGGATCCACATCCCGATCGGCTATCACAAGCTCTATACGCACGACACCTACAACTGGCGCTTCGAGAGCGAGCCGGTCGCCGGCCTCAACGGACGCACGTCCTACCAGCCGCGCGGCAAGATGCTCGGTGGCACCTCCTCGCTCAACGGCATGGTCTACATGCGCGGCACATCGGCCGATTACGACGGCTGGCGCCAAATGGGTTGCACGGGGTGGGACTACACGAGCGTGCTCTCCTATTTCCGCAAGGCCGAAGACCAGGAACGCGGCGAGGACGAATTCCACGGCACAGGCGGTCCGTTGCGTGTGAGCGATCAGCGCGTGCGCAACGAGATCATTGACGCTGTCATCGAGGCAGCCGTGCAGGCCGGCGTCCCGCGCAACAACGACTTCAACAGCGCGATGCAGGAAGGCGTCGGCTACTACCAAGCCACCATCGGCGACGGCAAACGCTGGAGTGCTGCGACGGCCTATCTGAAGCCGGCGCGCAATCGCCGGAACCTCGTTGTCGAGCCCGAAGCCCACGCTACCCGCATCCTGATCGAGAACGGTCGCGCAGCAGGGGTCGAGTATCAGACGCCGGGCGGCAAGCGGACGGCGCGCTGCCGTGGCGAGATCGTTGCTTCGGGCGGCGTCTACGGCTCGCCGCAGCTCCTGCTTCTCTCGGGCATCGGACCGGGCGCACACCTGCGGGAAATGGGGATCAAGGTCGAGCGCGAACTCCCCGTCGGCGCCAACCTGCACGATCACTTCAACTCGTTCGTCGCGTGGAAGGCGACGAAGCGCGCAACACTCAACGATCTAGCCCGCTCGCCGGTGCAGAAAGTCATGGCCGGGATGGAGTACATTTTTCGACGGCGCGGCCTGCTCGCGGGCAGCAGTACGCTAGCTGGAATTCTCACGAAATCGGACCCACGCTTCGACCGGCCCGATATGCAGTTCAACATCACGCTCTACTCGATTGACCGGCGCGACCGTGACGGCATCATTCCGCACGCTTGGCCGGGCTTCATGATCACGCCGGTGCACCTGCGCCCCGAGGGTCGCGGCAAGGTTAGCCTCAAGTCTCCCGATCCGCTGGCGGCGCCGAAGATCGAGTTCAAGTTTCTGGAAACCGCTTACGATGTCGAAGCGATGCTGTTCGGTTTTCGCCTTTGCCGGAAGCTTGCCGAGCAGCCGGCGCTCAAGCCCTACATCGCAGAGGAGGCGGTGCCGGGCGCTTCCGTCAGCAGCGAGGCGGATCTGATCGAGGATCTGCGCAACCGCGGCGTTTCCAACCTACATCCCGTCGGCACCTGCCGCATGGGCACGGGTGCCGACGCGGTCGTCGATCCGCGGTTGCGCGTCAATGGCATCAAAGGGCTGCGCGTCGCCGATGCCTCGATCATGCCGCAAGTGGTCGGCGGCAATACCAATGCGCCCTCGATCATGATCGGCGAAAAGTGCGCAGCGATGGTGCTCGAGGATGGGCGCGCATCCTGATTGGCGATGGCGATCGTTTTCGCGAGGTTGGCTACGCTGGCCCGCAAGATGGTGATGCTGGACGAAGTTCGAAGCCTCTCCGATGTCTTTCTGGACGACTTCGGACGCCAGATCCGATCCATCGACAGGCTTGTGGCTCAGGCTTCCTGGACCACCTGCGGTATGCGGCCATTGAGCGACATCAGGATGTCGTTGACGCCGATGCCTTGCCAGCGCGCGACATCCTCGAGTGTGATGCGCGCGCCAATGCTGTGCCCGAGGACAATGACCTCCCGGCCGACCTCGGGATCGGGCACGTCGGACAGATCGAGCACGGTATGCTCGAGCGAGACGCCCAGGATCGGAGCCTTGACACCGCCGATAAGCATGTGTGCGCCGCTGTCCGGAAGCGGCGCGCGATGACCATCGACACGACCGAACGGCACGACGCCCGTCGTGCTGCGCACGCGTGACGCATAGCGCCCCTCGAAGCCCCGTGTCCGATCGGCTGCCGTTGGTGACACCTGGATGAGGCGTGTGCGAACGCTCGCCATGACAGGCCGCAAGTCTGGGAGATCGACAAGTCCCTGATCGATCGGTGCCAACCCATAAAGCAGCGCGCCAGGGGATACGGCCGTACAGCGATCGGCAATCCCGGTTAGAAGAGAGGCGCTGGCGCTCGCTTGCGTCACCGGAATTGCGAGCCCGTCCCTCGCAAGCGCAGCCACGAGATCATCGAAGCGTGCGATGCGCTCGCGTGCCCATTCGCGCCCGGCCGGATCGGAGAAGGGCAGATGCGTGTAGAGGCCCGCAATCTCGATTCCTTGCATGCGGGCGAGAGCCATGACGAAACGATGCGCATCGCGAAGCGGGACGCCAAGCCGCCCGAAACCACAATCCACTTTGATGTAGATGCGCGCGCGATATGCCGAACTTAAAGCGGAGACGGCCTCAGCCAGCTGCTGGCAATGCACGGTCGGCATGAGGCCGTGGCGCAGCAACTCGGGAACGGCTGATGGCAATGCGCCGCCCATCATCAGGATCGGCGTCTCGATGCCGGCATTGCGCATGGCGATCGCATCGGCGAACGAGCCTGTCGCCAGCACCTCGACGCCGGCCGCTGACAATCGCCGGGCCACAGATACGATGCCGTGACCGTAGGCATTGGCCTTCACCGAGGCGATGATGGCCTTCCCTGGTTGCGACAGTCGCCGAACCAGCGCCAGGTTGTGATCGATCGCCCCAAGGTCGATCTGCATCACGTTGGGCCTCGTATCGGACGGCGGCGTGGCGCCGGTCCCTTGCCCTGGCACCGCCGCCTCCCGCAGCGCGAAGATCGCCGGTCCTATGCCGCGGCCGACGGAAATCGCCTGCGCGAGCTCATTTTCCCCGTAAGCGTGAGGATCGCGCGACGCCAGCACCAGGGCAGCGGTCAAGGTGCCGCCTTCCCGCAGCGGTACGGCGAGCATGGCGCGGATGCCTGAGTCGAACACCGGCCCGAAGCGCGGGAATCGCGCCACCCATTGCGCGCGATCCTCGGAGCCGAAACTGAAACCGTCGCCGGCGCGATCGGCCGCTTCGACGACAGATCCGCCGAGCGGCCGTCGATGACCTGTGGCTCGCCCAGGCACGTTGCTTCCGTGCACGTACGCGTCGTGGAACACGCCGCACGCCGTGTCGATCATTCCAATGTTCAATCGATCGAATGCGATGCGGCCGGTGAGTGACGCCACCAATGAGGCACCGAGCGCCTCGAGCGTCCGAGCATGGCGGGTCGCCTGTGCAGCCGCCTCCGCGATAGAATCGCTCACGTCAGTGCCCCCATACGTCGCCGAGGAAGCGAAGCCAATTCTCGCCGAGCACGCGGCGAATACGCGTCTCTGACCAGCCCGCTCGCTCCATGGCCGGAATGAAGTTGCCGAAATCACCGAGCGTCTCGAGGCCCTTCGGCATCGGGGGCACCTTCGTGTAAGGCCTCGTCGTCGGCCGCCCGCGCCCCTTGTCGGCCGAAAGATACCGGAAGAACCCGATGTCCTGATCCTGCACCCAGTCGGTTCCGATGCCAACGCTTTCCTCGCCGACTAGATTGATCAGGTAGTCCATCGCCGCGATGCAGTCGTCGAGCGTGGTCCCGTCCCCGTTGGGGAGAAACGGCGTGTAGCTCGCGAAGCCGACGAAGCCGCTGGCAGCGGCAATCGTGCGCAACTGATCGTCGGTCTTGTTGCGCGGGTGCTCCTTCAGCATCGGGCAGCAGTGCGTGTAGGCGACCGGTACCTTCGAGTGGCGAATGGCATCGTCGCTCGTCCGCGGCCCGACGTGGGAGAGATCTATAAGTATCCGCAGCCGGTTCATCTCGTCGACCACGTCGCGCCCGAAGTCGCTGAGGCCCCCATCGCGGCTCTCCCAGCAACCCGAGCCGACCAGGTTCTGGGTATTATAGGTCAGCTGCATGACCTTCACGCCGAGATCACGGAAAAGAACGAGATTCGAAATGTCGTCGTCGATGCCGCTGGTGTTCTGCCAGCCTAGAATAATACCAACTCGGCCCTCCTTCTTTGCGCGGCGAATGTCGGCGGCCGATTGAACTTGCGTGATCAGGTCGGCATGCTCATCGAACCAGCTTTTCCACTGAGCGATGTTGGCCATCGTCGTGCGGAAATCGTGCCATACGCAGCACGTACAATTCGCGGCGGTGATGCCGCCCTTGCGCATATCCTCGAACACTTGGCGCGAGAAGCGGGCGATCACCAGCCCGTCGATCCGAACTGCATCGTCGAGGCTTGCCGGCATCATTGATCCTCCGCTTCGCGATCGGCTTGATGCCATCGGGATCACTGCGGCTCCGATCCTGCCAATTGTTGCCGATCGAGTCCACCGTCGGTCCGATGCACGAATTCACAGGCACTGCGAAGGCGCCCCGTGGAGCGCAGTAGGGTCAGCTTGCTTGTCACAAGACCATTCAAATCGAGTGCGCCAGCCCGGCCGCCCGCTTGCCTCTCGTGTGCCTCGGCGGTTCTGGAATTGCATTTCGGCTGCTTCTAGGTGAATAGCAGGCACGGTGCACTCGGGTGGATTTGCCGCCGCTCGTCAGCCGAGCCCTGTCTGCTTCACCTGCGCAGGCGTTCTGCTGCCAGCGGAACATGCTGCAACTGCTCAGGGCAGGTTTGGGTCACGTGCACGATTGAACATGCCTTGACGCCGACGGTCGGTCAACCTCCGGAACCGGCCAGTCGGCGAACGAACCAGCATCCACTTCCGCTGGACCCCAACGAGCGAGCGTGCGACCATTCAT
>JBJXDZ010000126.1:0-62038 GCA_046154645.1 Hyphomicrobiaceae bacterium | reverse complement strand
TGGGCCATAAGCTACCGCAATCAACGACTTGGACGGTGCACCGCACAATTATTCGAAAACCCGAATGCGGACATCGCGGAGCTCACCGAAGGCATCAACGGTGAGAGGCGGAATGCATCTAATGGGCGAGCATCCCAGGCGGTGGCTTGCGGATGTTGGTGGCCTGCTCGAAGGCGTAAGCCAGTCGAAGAAGCTTGTGCTCGCTCCAGGCGCGGCCGGCAAAGGCGATGCCAAGCGGATAGTCGGGCGTGTCCTTGCCGTCGACCCCCGAGATGAAGCCGCCCGGCACCATCACGCTGGGATAGCCAGCTTTTGCTGCGATCGATGCACCTACGCTGCCCGGAAACAGCACGGCGTCGAGCTTGTACTGAGTCATGTAGGCATCCATGCCGCGCGTCTTGGCGGCAAGTAGGTCCATCGCACGCGCGGACTTATACTCGCGCTCGCTCAGATCGCCCTTGGTGCGATCGGCAGCAAGAAACAGGTCTTGGCCGAAACGCAGAGCCCTATCAGCATTAGCATCGTTGAAGGCCACGATGTCGGCAATAGTTTTGACCGGCGTGTTGATCGCCCAATCCGCCAGATACAGGTTGAGATCGCGCTTTAGCTCGTAAAGGAGGACGATCCATTGCATCGTCGGATTGCCCTTGTTGCGACTCAGCGGATTGCGATTGAGCACAGCCATGGTCGTGCCTGGTCCGGCAATCCAGCCAAGCGTCGGCATGTTAACGCGCACGATGACTGCTCCCAAGTCCTCCATCACCTTGATTACGGTGGTCAAGACCTCGACCCACCGGGGCGGCAACTTGCCGTAGTAGATGTCGTTCAATGGGTCGGTGGGATCGTTCGGTACGCCGACGCGCGCGCCCTTCATCGCGTCACGAACGAGATCGGCTGTGTAGTCGACCGGCCGCCGCTGTCGTTGCGTCGACGGGTCCAGTGGATCCTTCGCAGCAAGTACGTTCAACAGCATCGCTGCATCGCGCACAGTGCGCGTCATAGGCCCGGCGGTGTCCTGACTATGCGAGATAGGCAGAATGCCGGCACGGCTGACCAGCCCCACGGTCGGCTTCACCGCTACGAGACCATTCTGGCTGGCGGGGAAAAGCAGCGAGCCCGAGGTCTCGGAGCCGATCGCGGCGGCGCACATGCCGGCCGCAACTGCAACGGCTGAGCCTGAACTCGAGCCTCCGGGCGACACGATGGGAATGCCACGATCATCAACCATAGTCGGCGCGTAGGGGTTCTTCACTTGGCCGCCTATCGATGAGTATCCCGAGGGCATATCGATCGCGAGCATGTTGGCGAACTCGGTCAGGTTCGTCTTGCCCAGGATCACAGCACCGGCGTCTCGTAGCAGTTTGACGACAGTGGCATCGCCGACGGCGCGGGAGCCCTCAAGCGCGACCGATCCTGCCGTGGTCGGTTGTTTGTCGCCAGTCGCAATGTTGTCTTTCAGCAAAATCGGGACGCCAGCAAGCGGCCGCTTGACCGATGGCTTGATGTCGTCGAGCTTGCCAGCAATCGTGAGTGCATCAGGATTGAGCGCGCGGACGGCGTTGAGCATGGGGCCGCCGCGATCAAAAGCCTCGATGCGGGCGAGATAGACTTTGGTGAGCGCCGTGGCCGTAACCCGTCTACTGGCCAATGCATCGATGATATCGCTCATTGGCGTGTGTTCGAGGTCCACCGTGATTTGCGCATTGGTCGGCGCGGCGGCGGCGACGCCAACAGCGACCATGCCCACACTGACATCGCGGCGGGTTGGCTGCTTCATGATGTTCCCCTCGGACTGTCCCCGATAGGGACATCGAAAGTCTCAGGTTCGCTCGGCTGGTGCCGGCTTTCCCGGACATTTAACCGCGGATCATGAGCAAACATCGACCACCAGACAAGTATCGGCGCGATCCGTCCGGGGCATCGGGGTGACAGCGGCGTCGATGTCCGCTTCTTCACGCGACGCCAGATGTATGGTTCAGCACGCTGCAACTGCTCAGGGCAGCTCGGGGTCAACAGCGCCGACTTCCGACCGCTTGTACCGATCCGATTTCTCGACAGCTTGACCTCGGAAAGCTGCCGTCGTCCATCCCGAGGCCAGAGCAAGCGGCCGCCCCTCCCCCGGATCAAGTGTCCGGGGCTAACCTTCTCCCCTTTCGCGTGCAGGAAACGTGAAAAAGGGACGAGTTCGACCGCACTGCTTCGGGTTTTGGTCCATTCCGCTGCGGTCCGATTTTCTTTGTTTCGGCGATGTTTGATGTCGGAGGCGCTGCGGGCGTGGCTTGCTGCCAAGATCCGCGCGTTGCCACTTCTTGAAGCGTGACGACCTGGCCCATTGGCTGCCTACCAGCAACCTAGCCTAACCTGCCTTCGTCCCGACGATGCGGCTGAGGGAGCCTTCGATGAAGGGTTCGAGCTTGATGTCCCTGAAGCCAGCCGTGGCGAAATAACCCGTGACATCGCTTTCGCTGTGGGCGAGGCCTTGGCTATCGACGACGGCCTGGCCCAGGCCCCAATAGGCCGGACCCCAGGGGCCGGTGCGGTCGTCGTTGGTGGTCTCGCCGATGAGGTGCATCTGGCCGCCGGGCACGAGCGCGTCGAACGCCTTGCTGACCACGGCCTGGATCATGTCGCGGCCATACATGGGCAGGTTCGAGGCCATGATGGCGACGTCGCAGTCCCTCGGGAACGGATCGCGGGTGAAATCGCACGGGGTGGCGACGACGCGGTCGCCGACGCCGTTGGCGGCGAGGAATTTGTTGGCGACGACGCAAACGGGGGCCAAGTCGAGCACGACGCCCTTGATGTGCGCGTGGGCCTTGGCGGCCGCGATGCAATAGGCACCGGAGCCGCCGCCGATATCCATGATTTTGTGGCGTTGTGACAAATCCACCTGACGCACGAAGCGGCGGCCGGCACCGAGGCCGATGGAATAGGTGGCGTCGTGATAGCGCTGTGCATCCTCCACCGTGAAATCGCCGATGGCACCAATCAGGCGCAACTCCTTCGTGCGCATATGCTCGGCCAAGCGGCCCCACTCGTTCCATTGTGGCTTCGTAAAGGTGATCCATGGCCCCATGTAAGAAGGTGAGCCTTGGACCAGGAAGCGCTCGACATCGGGTGCGTTGACGAGGCGGCCGTCGCGGCGCTCGACGAGACCGGCGGCGCAGAGCATGACGGTCAAGCGTTCGGCGTTGACGGGATGGATGTCGAGGGCCGTGGCGATGGTGTCGAAGGTGGTGGCGCCTTTGGCGATAGCGGTGAAGAGACCGATCTCGACGGCGGCCATGAGGGCTGCCGACTGGCCATAGGATTGGGCGATATTCTGCAGGCGCACCGTGGTGGGCTGGGCGTCCTTCGGTGATGTGGCGGTCATGCGCTCGGTTCCTGCGATCGATTGTCGATGTTTGAGCAATCAGATAGGACTTCCATTTTGGCTCCTCCCCACCCCTACCCCTCCCCGCTGGGGAGGGGAAACAAGTTGCGTCGTCTTGTACCCGTGAGCACCGCCATCGCGGGACAGCGGTAAGCAAGTCCGCAAACGTTCAAACGACAGGCGTGGCGGCGCGCTTGCGGGTGCCGGGGGCGGGCGGCGACTCCGGCGGGCCAGCGAAACATTGGGCGATCTGCATCCAGGCGGTGGCTGGTGCGCCCAGCACGACAAGCTGCGTATCGGCGATGTTGCGCACCTGCGTGACGACCTGACAGAATTCGAGGGCGCTGCCGGTGACGCTGTTGCCCGGCTGTGGCGGGTTCCATTCCCAGATGTCGCCAGCTGGCCCTTGCAGGCGCACATGCGGAGGATCGCCCGGTGGCGACAGTTGGCGGTTGGCGAAGGTCCAGCCGTAGGTGCGCACGCCGATGGTGGCGATGTTCCTCAGGCGTGGCGTGGGGACGCGATCGAGGCCCAGCACGTCGAACACCTCCTGGCCGTGCGACCAGGTTTCCATTTGCCGTGCCGTCGTGAACATGCGCAGCCCCATGTCCGGGCCGGCCCAGGCAATGCGGTCCTCAGGATCGCGAACGGCCAATTGCTCGCAAAGCATGTCGACATGCCTTTGCCAGTGCTGGCGCAAGGCGTGACCGCCCAGATGGCCCAAGCGCTCGCGCGCCTCGTCGCGGGTGCTGAGGCCGGCAGCCTTGCGCGCCTGCACGGTTGCCCGCAGGGCGCGGAATTCCTCGGTACTGCGCAGCGCGGCCATGGCCATCATGTCGCCGAAGTGCAGATGGCGCAGCACGTCGTTGATGGTCCAGGCCTTGAAAGCGGTGGTGCGCTCGAAGTCGCTGTTGGCAATGCGGGCGAGCACGCCGTCCAACTCGTCAAACTCGGCCTTGAAGTCGATGATCTGGGTCAGCATCGGCCGCGCCTCGCTCAGCGGTTCGGGATGAGGTGATACAGGTTCTCTGGTTTTGCCGGCAGCTCGCCGCGCTCGACCTTCTTGACCGCCTCGGTGAGGCCTTCGTGCGTTGGTGCGTGGCGTCCGACTGAGCGACCCTTGGCGGCGATCATGCCATTCATGAAGTCGATCTCCGTGCGGCGGCCCTTGGCCATGTCCTGTGCCATGGAGGGGCGCTGCAGATTCGAGCGCGCGGTTCCTTTGGTGCCGTCCAGCATGGCCTTTTCGACTGTGGCCAGGGCTTCTGCATCACCTTCGGCGGCGCCAGCGTAAAGATTGGGTTCGAGGCCAGCGATCTTTTCCAGGACCAATCCCAAGCCCTGGCCGACGCGCACGGCTTCGCCAGCGAGCTTGATGACCACCTTGCGAATGCGCTCGTGGCTGTCACGCTCGTTGCCGCCGAGGCCGGTGGCGGCGGAGACACCATTGCGCATGCCGTTGACCACGAGTTTCGACCAGCGCACGCCCCACAGATTGCGTGTGGCTTCCGACTTGTCGACGGATGAAAGAATTTGCGCCAATTCCTCGACGCGCGGCGTAATGAGGCCCGTGACCTCGCCAACCTGCAGGCAGGCATAGGCGCCACCCTTCGGCATGGTGCGGCGAATGCGTCCGGGCTCATAGAGATCGACGGCGTAGTTGTTGCCGACGATGCAGCCAACGGTGCGATCAAAGCCGACGACGCTGGCGATGGCCTCCTCGTTGATGGAATTCTGCGCCGAGACAACGTAGCCCTGCGCCGACAGATAGGGCGCGATCATCGCCGTCGCCCATTTGGTATCGTAGGATTTCATGGAGACGATGGCGATATCGACCGGTGCTTCCTTCGAAAGCTGCTGCAGATCCGTGAGGTGCAGCGTCTTGACGGGTTGGATAAAATGCTCGGCATCGGTCATGCCAGAGATTTCGAGGCCCCGCTTGCGGATGGTCTCGACATGCTCGGGCCAGGGATCGACGGCGGTGACATTGTGGCCCGCCTTGGCGAGGTGGGCCGCGATGTAGCCGCCGACGGCGCCAATTCCAACGACGACGATGCGCTTGCTCATGTGTGGCCCCCGAACGGCGTGACGATGATGGCTGGGGACCGAGACTGCAACGAAGGCATGCCTGCCGCAAGCCCAATGACCTGCCGCTGCAGAGCTGGCAGCGTTGCGTTAAGCGAGGCGCAATTTGCGCGCCCTGGCCGCAATCCGGCCGCCGTGGCCTCACTCCGGTGTCACAGCGGAGGGACGCCACCTGTCGTGTCGTGGCCGTCGGCGTTGGCCTGTCGCGCCTTAGATGAGGAAAAAATCCGCCGCGGAAACCGTCCCATTCAATCCAGCGAGATCGAGGATGGCGAACTGGACAGCTGCCGCCGCACCCGTGCCGTCGGAATCATAAGCGAGGCCCCCCGTGCCGGTATTGAAGATGATGCGGTCATCGGCTTCGCGTGCCGCTGACCCGGTGTTAAATGCGCCAGCTGCGAGCGTACCCGTGGCCGCGCCGAACGCACGGAAGATCGCGTTCTCGAGAAGAATGGTGTCATCGGCGCAGTTGAAATCCCTGATCAGATCGACGTTGCTGGTGCCCAGCGCCGTCGTCATCTGAAAGTAGTCTGTGCCTGCGTTGCCGCGCAAATCGTCGGCGCCGAGGCCACCGTTGAGGTAGTCATTCCCCGCTCCGGCTTTGATCACATTGGCCAGACTGTTGCCGACAACCTTGATGCCCGCTGCACCGGCACCCGTGTACTCCAGATTCTCGACGTTGACCGCCAGCGTGTAGGTTGTCAGCGTTGTCCGGACTGTATCTATGCCGCCCCCCAAGCCCTCATTGACGCGATCGCTGACATTGTCGACGACATACGTGTCGTTGCCGGCGCCACCGGACATCGTATCGGCGCCGACACCGCCGTCGAGCAGGTCATCTCCGTCTTGCCCGTTGAGGACGTCATTGCCGAGCAGACCGTAGATCCTGTCATTTCCGGCGCCACCCGAAAGTCTGTTGGCCAAAGAATTGCCTGAAATGGTGTCGGCGCCCGCGCCACCAACGGCGTTTTCGATATTGCAGGTATAGGCGATCGAGATATTCATGGTCATGCCGTTGCCTGACGAGAAGCCGCCTGGCGCCAGATCGATGATGCTTGACGTGCTCCAACCACTCAGATTTAGCGTATCGATCCCGGCCGAGTCGAAGATGCAGATAATGGGATTCTTGTTGAGCGTGAAGTTGAAGATCGATTCCTGCGTTCCCGTGACCGTACTGGAAAACCCGTAGACGGTATTGTCGATCCGGGTCGTCGTCTCGACGCCATACATCGCCTGCATCGCCATGATGTCATTCAGCATCGGCGTTTGCGGCGCGTACAGCCGACCGTCGGTGCCGACCCAGTCCGCCCAGGCGACCAAGCCTTCGCCTGCCGACGATCCACCGCCCCAGCTCGGTCCATAGTACGACATGACCGAATAGACGGTGCTGTCCTGATAGCTGGACGGTCCAGACGTTTGCGAACCGTTGTACGCGCCCATATGGTCGAGGCCCAGGGCATGCCCGATCTCGTGGATGTACGTCAGAAAGCCATGATTTCCGATCTTGGGCGACACGAGATCATTGGTGCCGGAACCAGCGCCGTAACTGGAATTGAACCAGACGCTGCCGACGCCGGGGTAATAGGCGTGGGCATAGCCGATGCCTGTCGTACTCGTCCCGAACTCCAGGTTGCTGCTAGCATAGTTCGTGCCGGACGCCGCCCGCACCATATCGGGCGCGATCACGTCATCCCACAGCAACAGTGCGCGCGTGGCGGCGGCTTGTTGCGCGGCGTTCAAGGCTGTGAACCCTGATCCCTCGCCGCTGCCGGTATAGATGGCGGAACTGTTGGTCGCGAATGAGTAGGTTATCCTGCTGCCGACCCATTTGCTCCCGGAGTCGAGCTGAGCGATGATTTGACTGTCGGTCCACGTTGCAAGCGCCATTGCTCGGGTTCCCCATCATTGTTTACTGCCGCAGTCGGCGATGTGGATTGAAATGAGACGGTCATGCACGCATTGCTGGTGCGTGCGGCTTCGATCGCTTTGTTGGAGCCGCCCTGGTCTCATCATGGGACCGCCGGGAAGACGCCACGCTTTGGTGGCGATATCCTTCCCGATCTCGATAGTGTGGCGACGTTCCTTTAAAATTGCGGCGCCGCAATCGATAAAGTTGTTCCTATCTGCTCTGTTCGATATTCGCGGCCGGATGCCAGGCCTCGGCCTGTGCGCCTCACGTCAGCCCGGCGTCAAACGGTGCTTCACGTGCCCCGCGGTTTGGCACGGGCGGTGGGTGTGGCGTTGGCGGGGTCGTCGGGCCAAACGTGCTTGGGATAGCGGCCCTTCATCTCGGTTTTGACGTCGCGCCAGGAACCGGACCAGAAACCGGGCAGGTCGCGCGTGATCTGAACGGGGCGGCCGGCGGGCGAGAGCAGATGCAAGGTCAACGGCAATTTTCCACCGGCAAGTGCCGGGTGCGCTTTGAGGCCGAACAATTCCTGCACGCGAATGGCGAGGATCGGCGCGCCGTCGCTTTCATAATCGATGGGATGGCGATTGCCGGTTGGGGCTTCGAAGTGCGTTGGCGTTTCCGTTTCGAGGCGCTGCTTCAGCGACCACGGCACGAGTGCGTCAAGGGCCTGACCCAGATGCTCGGCTGTGATGTCGGAGAGGCGGGAGACGCCGACGATGTAGGGGGCGAGCCACTGCGGCGCGGTGGCGGCGAGGCCCGCGTCCGAGAGGTCGGGCCAGGCTTGGTCATTGACGGCGTTGCTCGTCGCGATGGCGCGGGCGATGAAACCGACGCGATCGCGGAGCTGGTTCTGCGACTTGCTCCAGGCGAGGCGATGAATACCGAGGGCGGCAATGCCACGGGCGAGGGTTTCGGCGGCTTCGAGATCCGCTGGCGGCGGCAATGGCTCGCTGGCGAGGACGATGGCGCCGAGGCTGCGCACGCGGCGCGCCCGGATTGAGGCCGATCCGGGGTCGAACGTGAGGTCAATGCGCGAGGTGATGCGATCCGCGGCGATGGCTTCGAGTTCCGCTTCGTCGAGGGTCGCAGCCAGCTGGATGCGCGACGCAGCCGCGATGCCGGTCAATTCGGCGACGACGAGAAACCCCGACTTGGACAGGGCTTCCTTGCCTTCGAGCATGGCACCGCGACCGTTGGCGAGCAGGAATTGGCCGGCGGCGCCACGCGCCTTGGCGATGCGATCGGGGAAGGCCAGAGCCAGGAGCGCAGCGGTCGATGGACGGGCTTCTGGCTTAGCGGCGCGCGGGACTTTGGCTGACGCTGCCTTGGCCCAGCTGCGGGCGAGATTGGCCATGCTTTCGGCACGGGGCGAACGATCGCGACGGAACGTTCGCAGGCGCTCGTCGAGATCGACGCTCGGCAGGCCAAGTCCGCGTTCGACGATGATGGCAGCGATGTCGGCCGCAGCATTGGCGGCACCCAGTGCGGCTGCCTCGACGATCATGGCGGCAAGGCGCGGCGGCAAGGGCAGATCGCGCATGGCGCGGCCACGGCTGGTCAAGCGGCCGTCGCCATCGAGCGCGCCGAGCGTTACCAGCTCCGCGCGGGCGGCGGCGAGCGCGCCCGGCGGCGGCGGATCCAACCATTGCACGCGCGCGGGATCGGCGACGCCCCAGGCGGCGCAATCCATGACGAGGCCGGCGAGATCGGCGGCGCGGATTTCGGGCTCCGTGTAGGGCCGCAATCCCGCCGTTTCGGGCTCGTCCCACAGGCGATAGCACACACCCGGCTCGGTGCGGCCAGCGCGGCCCTGGCGCTGATCGGCTGTGGCCCGCGACACGCGTTGTGTTTCGAGGCGCGTGACGCCGATGTCGGGCTCGTAGCGCGGCACACGTTCGAGGCCGCTGTCGATGACGACGCGGACGCCGTCGATGGTGATCGAGGTTTGCGCGATCGCCGTGGCGAGCACGATCTTGCGGCGACCCGCTTTCGGGGGCTCGATGGCGCGGCGCTGATCGCGGGCGTCGAGGCCACCATAGAGCTCGACGATGTCGATGGCGGGATCGCTGATGCGTTCGCGCAGGCGTTCGGCTGTACGGCGGATCTCGGCTTGTCCGGGCAGAAACGCCAGCAGCGAGCCCGCATCATCATCGAGCGCACGCAGAATGGCGGGCACGATGGCGTCCTCGATGCGGCGGCCGATGGGTTTGCCGAGATAACGCGTGGTGACCGGAAAGGCGCGGCCTTCGGAGCGGATGACGGGCGCATCGCCGAGCAAGCCCGCGACGCGAGCGCCATCGAGGGTGGCGGACATGACCAGGAGGCGAAGGTCGTCGCGCAGGCCGCTGCGGCAGTCGAGGGCCAGGGCCAACCCTAAATCGGCGTCGAGCGAACGCTCATGGAACTCGTCGAACAGCACGGCGCTGACGCCCTCCAATGAGGGGTCATCAAGGATCAGGCGTGTGAAGACGCCTTCGGTGATGACCTCGATGCGGGTTTTCGGCCCGACGCGCGTGTCAAGCCTGGCGCGGATGCCAACGGTATCGCCAACGCGTTCACCCAGCAGCGAGGCCATGCGCTCGGCGGCGGCTCGGGCGGCCAAACGGCGGGGTTCCAACAGCAGAATGCGGCCATCGCCGCGCCAGGCTTGGCCCAGCAACTCGAGCGGCACACGCGTCGTCTTGCCGGCACCGGGCGGGGCGACAAGCACGGCCTGGCCACCACTGCACAAGGCCGTGCAGACCGCGAGCAGCACGTCGTCGATGGGCAGCTTGGCGAATTTCGGAGCGGAACTCGGCATGGCCTGTGGCGTAGCTTTCACCTGGCCCAGGTTCAAGAACGAACTTATCCCCGCGTTGCGCTGGTATGCTATATTTCGGGCATACTCCCACAGCTGACACTCGAACGCGCGAGGCTTGGCATAACCCCATGTCAATCTACGATCATCGCATCATCGCCTTCGGCACCGGCCAGGCCGACGCCGTCACCGGCCACATCGTTAACGCGGGCGCCCAGGCCGTCGCGGCTGAGGGCGGGCGACTGTTCGCGGTGTTCAAGCCGGTGATCGGGCTCTCAAGCAATCAAGCCATTGTGCTGACTGAATGGGCGAGCGAAACGGCGGCGCTGCAGCATGGCGGCGACGTACTGCGGGGCCTCGCCGGTGTGGTGCTGTCGGAGCATGATCTGTGGGAGGGCACGGTGCGACCGACACCGGGGGTGAGCCCGACTGAGACCGGCGGCTACTATTCGCATCGCGCCTTCGACATCCAGCCGGCGGATTGGCCGCGGTTTCTCGAATTGTCGGAGACCGCGTGGGGCAATTTCGAAGGCGCGCACGCTTCGAAGGTCACCGGGTTCTGGAAAGCGCGTACGCCGCCGGTGGCGGGGCAACTGCGCGTGCGCCTGATGGCCTGGTACGAGAGCCTGGACGCCTGGGAGCGCTCGCGCTGGTGGAACCCGAAGGCGCGCGACGGCTCCGACGAGTCGTTCAACCGCTTTCGCGAGCGGTCGAAACTGCTGCTCAACACCGGCGTGTCGATCTTGTCGCGGGTGCCGCTGCCGGGCGAGGCCGGGCATGCTGCGAGTGCCACGATCTGACTGCTTTCAGCACCTGGACACGTGAGGTTTTGCCATGACCACCGCATCACACCTGCCGCGCCGCAAGCTTGGGCGCACCGGCCTCGACGTCACCGTGCTCGGCTTCGGCAGTGCGCCGCTCGGCGACATCTACGAGGTGCTGGACGATGCGACCGCGATTGGTGCCGTCGAAGCCGCGGCGCAGGGCGGCGTGACGCTGTTCGATACGGCGCCACTGTACGGGCAGGGCAGCGCCGAGCATCGCATCGGCACGGCCTTGCGGCGGCAACCACCGGGATCGTTCGTGCTGTCGACGAAGGTAGGGCGCATTCTCACGCCGGCCCCGGCTGGACGCACCAAGACCTCGCGCTTCGTTGGCGGGCTGCAGTTCAACGTCACGAATGATTACAGCTACGACGCGGCGATGCGCTCGCACGAAGCGTCGCTGCAGCGGCTTGGCTTGCCGAAAGTCGACGTGATGCTGATCCACGATGCGGATGCGTGGACGCACGGACCGGTCGAGGGGCCGAAGCGCTTCGCGGAAGCGATGGCGGGGGCCTACAAGGCGTTGGTGAAGCTGCGCGAGCAGGGCGTGATCAAGGGTATCGGCATCGGCGTCAACGATCCGGCCTACGCCGCGCGCTATCTGACAGAAGGTGATTTCGACTGCTTCCTGATCGCGGGCCGCTACTCGCTGCTGGAGCAGCCGGCGCTGGCTGAAGTGCTGCCGATTGCGGAGAAAAAGAACCTGGGCGTCATTCTCGGCGGCGTGTTCAACTCTGGCATTCTGGCGACGGGGCCGATTGCCGACGCGCGTTACAACTACACGCCGGCGCCGCCCGAGATTCTCGACAAGGTGCGCAAGATGGAGCGCGTGTGCCTGGCGCACGGCGTGCCCCTGGCGACCGTGGCGATGCATTTTCCGCTTGGCCACAAGGCGGTGTCGTCGCTGGCGCTCGGCGCGGTCAAGCCCGACGAAGTCCGCGGCAACATCGCGGCTATTGCGACCAAGGTTCCGGCAGCACTGTGGGCCGATCTCAAAGCCGAGAAGCTCCTCGACGCGCACGTGCCAACGCCGGGGTGATGGGCGCGTGGCGGCCTGAAGTAGGCGCAGCCGAGATGCCAATCGCGTCCCCTCTCCCCGATACTGCACGCAACGGGGAGAGGGTTAGCCCCGGACACTTGATCCCGGGGAGGGGTGGCCACAGGTAGAGCGGTCAGGGCTGGCCATGTGCACAAAGGCTCCGGCATCGAGCGAGCACGGAACGCGTACGGACCGCGACGTCATAGGCCACGACCAGAAGCGGCGCTGCAGCACTCGTCCCCTCTCCCCATCGTTGCGCTTGATGGGGAGAGGGGACGAGTTTGTGGCATCGCATGCAGTCGCCTCGAGCGCTGCACTCGCTGTGCGGCCTCGGCTGCAGAAGCGTCCGCCGCCTCCACTCCCTATTCCCTATTCCCTATTCCCTATTCCCTATTCCCTATTCCAATTTCAACTGCGTGCGATCGACCCAGGTCTGATAGGCTTTGGCTTCGGCGGCGACTTGCTTTAAGAGGTCGGCCTGGTTGGCGACGTAGGGCACCCAGCCGATCTTCAACATGCGCTCGATGACCTGGGGATCGACGTTGAGCTCATTCTGCGCCTTCGCCAGCGCGTCGATGATGGACTGCGGCGTGCCGACGGGCGCGAGCAAGCCACCCCACACCGGCAAATCAATATCAAAGCCCTGTTCGGCGAACGTCGGCACGTCCGGGAATTCGGGATGGCGGCGGGAACTCAACACGCCCAGCATCTTCACGTTGCCGAGGCGGACCTGCGGGAAGAAAATATTGTCCTGCATCATGTCCAAGCGACCGGCGAGTAGATCGGGCAGTGCTTCGGCGCCGGTGCGATAGGGAATGTGCGTGATCTGCATGCCCGCCATCAGATTGAAAACTTCGCTGCGCAGATGCGTCGCCGAACCGATACCGGGCGAGGAGTAGGACAGCTTGCCAGGATTGGCCTTGGCGAACTCGACCAGTTCCTTGAGGTTGTTCGGTGCCATCGTTTTCAGCACGCCGATGGCATAGACCAGCTCGCCGAAGGGGGCGATGGGCACCAAATCTGACGTTTTGTAGTTGGTCTTGCGCAGCAACGGCAGCAACACGTGGGGTGCGTTCGGGCCGCAGTAAATCGTGTAGCCATCAGGCGGCGAACGGACCGCCTGCTCGGTGCCGATCTGGCCGGCCGCGCCGGCGCGGTTCTCGACGATGAAGGGTTGGCCAAGTTTGCGCTGCAGGCCTTCGGCAACGACACGGGCGGGGAGATCGGCGGCGCCACCAGCGGGATAGGGCACGATCAGTTTGACCGGCTTCTCGGGCCATGCCGCCTCGGCACTGCCGGCGACGCACAGCGTGAGAACAAGTGCAGCGAGGATGCGCGTGAACATGAGCCGTTTCCCTTCCCTGGTTCGACATTCGCACGCCGGGCTGCGCTGCCCGCCATGCGGCCGGGGCGGTTGATCCGCGCCTCTGCCGCAGCAGCTTAGGCTTGGAGACGGGCATCCGGCAACGGCTCGTATCGCCGGATAAGCCCGCTGCTCCTCACCACTTCGGTGGTTTGTCGAGGCGCAGGATGCGGCCTTCGGAGCCCGGCTTGACCGCAGGGTAGGCGCGCGTGACGCGGGCATCGTGACCCGGGACAACGCGATCACGATGGCCCGCCAGCTGATTGATGCGGCGATAGCCTTCGAGCATGCCAGGCAAATCGTAGAAGATCGCGAAGGGGCGCTCCGCGTCGGTTTCCTCGAAGACATGCACGGCGTCGGAGGCCAGGATGACCGGCCCGCGCTCGGTCGCCACACGCAGAATGGCCTGACCGCGCGCATGGCCGCCGATGAGAATGAACTCGAGGCCCGGCGCCATCGTCACATCGCCCTTATGGAACGTCATGCGGCCGGCGTAGACGAGATCGATCAACGCCTTCACATCTTCGGCGTGATAGGCGAGGCGAAACGGCGCGTGCGTCATGTCACGGCCGGTGACGTGCAGCATCTCCTCGTCCTGGATGTGGAAGCGAGCCTGAGGATAGTCCTCCAGGGTGCCCACGTGATCGAAGTGGGCGTGCGTGAGAATGACATCGGTCGCCGTTCTGGCGTCAATGCCGATCTCGGCCAGCGCCTCGCTCGGGCGGCAGAGGAAATCATACTTGCGGCCCATGCGCTCGGCCTGCTTCGCCGTCATGCCGGTGTCGATGATCCACGTGCGGCCGCCGCCGCGCAGCGCATAGGTGAAGAAGTCGAGGCCCTGGATCATCTTGCCGTGCTGGCCGCCGAGAAACATGTGGCTCTCATCGCGCTTGTCCTGCTTGGCATAGCGTATGGCGAAGATTTCGTAGGTCACCGGTGTCGTCATGGGGCGCTCCCGCGGAACATTAATCGGCTGCTGACATGGCGGCGCGTGTCCTTACAGCGCCTGCTCCCAGGCGGCCGGAATCAACTGGTAGCCGGTGCCGCGCTTGACGAGGCGGGTGAAGCCCGGGAAATGCAGATGCATGCCGGTGAACATGAGCTTATCGGCGACCACCATATCGAAGACGCGGCGGCGCGTTGCTTCGGCCTGGGCCGTATCGGTGTCGAAGGCCATGCACACTTCGGGACGTGCGGTCTGCACTTCGGGCACATGCACGATGTCGCCCCAAATGAGGAGCTGCTCGCCGCCTGAAGCAATCATGTAGCCGGTGTGACCCGGCGTGTGACCGTGGAAGGGCATCGCGGTGACGCCGGGGAATACCTCGCCCTTCTGAAACAAGCGCCACTGCTTGCGATAGGGCTCGACCTGCTCACGACCGGCCTGGAAGAACATTTTCTTTTCGCGCTCGTTGCCTTTTAACATGGCCGCATCGTCGAACCAGTGCTTCGGCTCGTTCTCATGCATGACCAGCTCGGCGTTCGGAAAATTGATCTTGCCCGTCGTCATGTTGGTGAGGCCCGCGGAATGATCGGGATGCATGTGGGTGAGGATGACGGTGTCGATCGACGCGGTGTCGACACCGGCCGCAGCGAGGTTCTTCAGAAGTTGACCGCTGGTTGGCGCCATGTAGCTGCCGCAACCGGTTTCGACGAGGGCCAGGCGGCCAGCCGAATAGATCAGGAAGCAGTTCACGGCGGTGCGACGGGCGGGACGAAAGTTGTCGGTCAGGATCTGGCGCGCATCGTCCTGCGTGATGTTCTTGAGGACCTCGAGATTGCCATCGAGGAAGCCGTCGCTGATAGCCGTGACCGTGATGTCACCAACGCGGCGGTGATAGACGCCGGGGATCTGGGAGGCGGGCGTCTTGATGGGGCTGGCCATGGCTGCGTGTCCTTGTTTATTGGCGAACTGCGATTGCTCGATCGCGCTGATGATAGCGCGGCAGGGACGGCTGGCGAGTGGGATTTCGACAGGCCGGCCCTGCAAACGTGGGATGTTGCCCTGATGCCCTGGATCGATCCCGGGAAACTCGTTAGAACGCGCACATGCTGTTCCACTCCCAGGCCTTCCTCCTCGTTTTTTTGCCCGCGGTCCTGCTGCTCTACTACGTGCTGTCGGCGCGGGTGGCATTGCGGGAGTGGCTGATCATTGCCGCCTCGGCCGTGTTCTATGCGTGGTGGGACGTGCGCTTCGTGCCGCTGCTGGTCGGCGAAGTGGTGATCGCGTGGTTGATCGCGGAGGCCTACTTTCGCACCGGTCGGCGAGGCCTGCTGACGTTTGGTATCGTTGCGTGTCTGGCGGTGCTGGGACTGTTCAAGTACCTGGTTTTCTTTGCCGGTGCGCTGATGCGGCTGATCGGGCATCCCATCAAGCCGTCGGGCATCGTGCTGCCGATCGGCATCAGTTTTTTCACGTTCCAGATCGTGTCCTACTTCATCGATGCCGGCCGGGGCGAGGCGCCCCGCTACAGCTTCCGCCGCTATGCGCTGGTCATCCTGTTGTTTCCGCATCTCATCGCGGGGCCGATCGTGCGGCATGTGGAGCTGGTGCCGCAGTTCGATGCCAACCCGCGTCGCCACGGTTTGGCCGAGCGCCTGTCACGGGGCATGGCGCTGTTCCTGGTGGGATTCCTGACCAAGGTGTTCATCGCCGACAAGCTGGCGCCGCCGGTCGACCAGATCTTTCTCGACGCTGGTTATTCCGCACCGCCCTTATTCGAGGCCTGGACCGGCGCACTCGGCTTCGCGCTGCAGATCTACTTTGATTTTGCCGCCTACTCGGAGATGGCGATGGGTCTGGCCCTGATGCTCGGGCTGACATTCCCGCTCAATTTCGCCATGCCGTACCGCGCCACCAGTCTGCGCGAGTTCTGGCGGCGCTGGCACATGTCGCTGTCCCGTTTCCTGCGCGATTATCTCTACATTCCGCTTGGCGGCAGCCGCGACGGTTTTGGCCGCTTCATGCTGGCCACCATGACCACGATGGGCCTGTGCGGGTTGTGGCATGGCGCGGGTTGGCCGTTCATCGTGTGGGGCCTCGTGCATGGCGCCGGCTTGGTGGTGTGCCGGGCGTGGCAACAGCGTGGCGTCGTGTTGCCCGACATTCTGGGCTGGGCGCTGACGTTCGTGTTCGCGGTCGCAGCGTTCGTGCCGTTCCGTGCGCCGGATGTCGCAACGACGCTGCACATGCTGACGGGCATGACCGGGACGGCGGGACTTGGCGAAATGCCCGCGGCCCGCGTGCTGCTGCTGCTCAACTTGGCCTTTGCGCTGGCGTTGCTGCCGAAACCAAATCCGGAGCTGGTCACGCGGTATCTGAAGCCGCATCCCGCCCTCGCCGTGGCATTCGCCGTGCTGGCTTTCTGGGGCATTGTCGAGGTCGGACGCGGGCAACCGGCCAGCTTCATCTACTTTCAGTTCTGAGGCAGCCATGGACCTCACTCCATACAGTTGGTCACGGCATCTCAAGATCATGCTCGGGACGCTGGCGGCGCTGCTGCTGATCGCGGCGACACTGGTGTTGATCGCCAACCCCTACGGCAATCTGCCCTGGGCGCCGCTGCGGCACGTGCTGATGGACGACAACCAGCGCTTCCAATATCCGGCGATCATACGCAGCCAGCGATACGACTCGCTCGTGATCGGCACCTCGACGTCACGGTTGCTGGAGCCGACACAGCTCGAACGTGTCTTCGGTGGCCGCTTCGCCAATCTGGCGCTCAACTCCGGCACGCCGTGGGAGCAATGGCAGGTGGCGCGTCTCTTCGCGCGTGAGATCGCGGCGCCAAAGACGTTGGTCGTCGGCCTCGATCATGTCTGGTGCACGCACGATGCCGACGAAAAGCGGATCACCGCGCGGGGCTTTCCGGACTGGATGTTCGACTCGAACCCGTGGAACGACATTGCCTACATGCTGAACGCGCGCACGCTGGAAATCGCCGGTCGGCGCATCGGGCATGCGTTGGACCGGGTGAAGGAACGCTGGCCGCACAACGGCTATGAGGTGTTCGTGCCGCCGGAGCACGATTACGATCTGGCGCGAGCGCGCGGCCACATCTACGGCACGGCTGTGCCGCCACCGGCAAACCTTCGCGCGCGGCGTCCCGCTCCGCCCATTCCATCCGACGGTTTTCCGGCCCTCCCGTGGATCGAGGATCTTTTGGCAGCGCGCGGCTTCGAGCGTGTGGTGCTGTTGATCACGCCGGTCCATGTCGCCGCGCAGCCGAAGCCTGGGCAACCGGCCTACGTCCGCGAGCAGCGCTGCAAGATGGAACTGGCGCGCATCGCCGGCCGCCACGGCAACGCGATCATTGACTTCCGGATCCCGTCACCGATCACACGCGAGGACAGCAACTACTGGGATTCCGTGCATTATCGCGTGCCCATCGCGACCCGCATCGTCAGCGATCTTGCCAAAGCTATCACCAGCAGCGCCGACGATCCCGACGGCGACTGGCGCGTGCTGCGAGCGGCGCCGTAAGTTGGGTCAAGCCCTGCACTTGCGCGACCCAACGTGAGTTCCCGCACCGTTGCTGTTGGGTCGCGCTGCGCTGGACCCAACGTGACTCAACCCGCGTGAAGGTCCGCTAGCCGAAGAAGGGAAGCTTCAGCACCAGCGTGAAGCCGTTGAGCATCAGCAATGTGCCAAGGCCGCCCAGGACGAAACTGAAATAGAGCAACACATTGGTGCCCGCGATCAGTGCCACCGACGCAAGCACAATGGCGATCTGCAGCAGAGCTTGCGACACATCGAAGTAGGGATCTTTGCGCGCGGCAATATCGCGATCCGCTTCGATCGCCTTCGCTTTGGCCCAAAGCTCGTCAAGACCTTCGCCTGTGGCCTTGTCGGTGGTGAAGCGCTGCGCCGTTTCCCGGTAGGCCTTGATTTTGGCTTCTATTGCGGCCCGAGCCTGAGGCGGCATAGCGGGGTTGGATGTCAACGTCAGTTCGAGATCGTCAGCGGCAAGGGTGAAGGATGTGCGCCGCGTGTTCTTGGCCTGAAAAAAGTTCCAGATATTGGCCGCGTCGAGATTGGCGCGCGCGGCATCCTTGGCGGCATTGCCGCCGCCCATGGTACAAATGGCCAACAATGTTGCCAGAATGCCGACGTAGATGCCGATCCACTTCGAGCGATTGTCCTCGGCCGGCTTGGTTTCTGCGACGTCAGGCATTCCCATTGCGCTATCCCAATCTTCCTGCGTTTAAGCGATGAGGTCTTTGCGGCTGGCAACCGAACCGTCGGCCTTGAGGCGATAAACGATCGGGATGCCGGTGCCGAGCTCGCGCTTGAGAATCTCTTCGCCCGACAAGTTCTCGAGCTTCATGATGAGCGCGCGCAACGAGTTGCCATGGGCTGCCACGAGCACATTCTTGCCGGACTTCACGGCCGGCCAGATCTTGGCCTCGTAGTAGGGCAATACGCGCGCCAGCGTATCCTTCAGGCTCTCGCCGCCCGGCGGGGGTACGTCGAAGCTGCGGCGCCAGATCAGCACCTGCTCCTCGCCCCAGCGCTTGCGCGCGTCATCCTTGTTCAGTCCGGAGAGATCGCCGTAGTCGCGCTCGTTGAGCTTCTGGTCGCGAATGGTCTCGAGGCTCGATTGGCCAAGCTCGGCCAGAATGAGCTTCAGGGTGTGCTGGGCGCGGATCAATTCACTCGTGTAGGCGATATCGAACTTGAAGCCCTCGGCCTTCAGCTGGATACCCGCACGCTTGGCTTCGGCCACGCCCTTCTCGGTGAGGTCTGGGTCTTTCCAACCGGTGAACAGATTGAGCTTGTTCCACTCGCTTTCGCCGTGGCGCACGAGGACGAGGACGTTGTTCATGGCGATGCCCGCGATAGAAGCCGATGGGTGTGTGAGGGACGAGGTAGCAGGGACGAGGGACAAGGGAAATCGCCAATTTGTCCCGCCCACGCCGATCGTTAACGCAAACGGCCAGGCGGCCCGGCGCGCACGCCTTTTCCCCTAGTTCCTGGTACCTGGTTCCTGGTACCTGGTACCTGGTACCTAGCCCCTGAACTCTAGATCCCCAGCACGTCGGCCATGGAGAACAGACCCGGACCCTTGCCGCGGCCCCACAAGGCAGCCTTGACGGCGCCACGGGCGAAAATGCCACGATCGGTGGCGATGTGGGAGAGGACAACGCGTTCGCCCTCGGCCGCGAAAATCACGCTGTGCTCGCCGACGACGTTGCCGCCGCGCAGCGTGGCGAAGCCGATGTCGCCGGGCGTGCGGGCACCGGTGTGGCCATCGCGGACGCGGACGCTGCGGTCCTTCAGGGAGATCTTGCGACCTTGCGCAGCTGCCTCCCCCAGCATCAGCGCAGTGCCGGAAGGCGCGTCGATCTTGTGCTTGTGGTGCATTTCCAAGACCTCGATATCGAAGTCGATGTCGAGCGCTTCGGCGACCTTGCGCGTGACGGCTGCCAGCAGATTGACACCGAGGCTCATGTTGCCGGCCTTGACGATGGTGGCGTGGCGGGCCGCCGCCTTGATGGCGGCCATCTGCTCCTCGGTGTGGCCCGTAGTGCCGATGACATGCACAATGCGGGCATTGGCGGAGAGGCCGGCCAGCTCGACGCTGGCCTTCGGCACGGTGAAATCAAGAATGCCGTCGACCTTGGCGATGATCTCGAGCGGATCGTCGGTGATCAGGGTGCCAAGCTTGCCCAATCCCGCCAGCAGGCCAACGTCCTGGCCGATGGCCAGCGATCCCGGCGGCTCGATGGCGCCGGCGATGGTGCAGCCTTCGATATCGTGGATCGCCTTGGCCAGCTCACGGCCCATGCGGCCCGCAGCCCCCATGATCGCCAGCTTCATATCGGCCATGTCACGCTCCCTCGAGTTTCGGCAATCGCCCTGCACGCTTCGCCGCGAACACTACGCCGACCGGCGCCGCGCCGTCACCTCGATCTCGATCTTCATCTCAGGCCCAGCCAGACCGGCCATGATCATGGTCGAGGTGGGGCGGACGTCGCCGAAGTACTCCTTGAGCACGGGCCAGCAGAGGGGAAAGTCCTCACGCCGCGGCAGGATGTAGGTGACGCGCACCACATCGGCCATGGAGCCACCGGCGTCCTGCAATGCCGCCTCGATGTTGCGCAGCGTCTGGCGGCACTGGGCGACGACGTCGTCGGCAATGGTCATGGTGGCGTAGTCGTAGCCCGTCGTGCCCGAAACGAAGATCCAGTCGCCGTCCACCACGGCACGCGAATAGCCGACCTCGGCCTCGAAACGGGACCCGGATGAAATGAGACGTCTCACTTGGCTGCTCCTTTTTCCTTATAGCGCTGCATGGCCTCGACGATCATGCGGCGTGCCTCGGCGGCATCGCCCCAGTGGTGGATCTTGACCCACTTGCCGGGCTCCAGATCCTTGTAGTGGGAAAAGAAGTGCTCGATCTGCTGCAGCGTGATCTCGGGCAGGTCCTTGTAGTTGTGCACCTTGGCATAGCGCTGCGTGATCTTCGGCGCCGGCACTGCCACGATCTTCTCGTCGCCGCCGCCATCGTCCTCCATCACCAGGACACCGACGGGGCGGCAATTCATGACGGCACCGGGCACGATGGCGCGTGTGTTGCACACGAGTACGTCGATGGGGTCGCCATCGGCGGAGAGCGTATGCGGGATGAAGCCGTAGTTGCCGGGATAACGCATCGGCGTATAGAGAAAGCGATCGACGAACAGCGTACCGGAGGCCTTGTCGAGCTCGTACTTGATGGGCTCGCCGCCGACCGGCACCTCGATGATGACGTTGATATCGTCGGGCGGCGACTTGCCGATGGGAATGGCGTCGATGCGCATGTGCGGACTCCGCTCGAGATCAGGACGCCGCAGCAGTGACCTTGCAGACAGCCGCTGTCAATTCCAGGCGTAAGCGATCTTGGCTAGCTTGACGCCACCGACGCGGTCCGTGGTCTTGGTAATCGGCCGGCCGCCGCGACGCCAATAGAAGGCGTGGGCCACCTCATTGTCGGCGAGCGCCCACACGACAAGGCCGTTGAGACTGCGCTGATCGAGGGCGTAGCGGGCCGCTTCAAACAAGTGCTCGCCGAAGCCCAGCCCCTGATAGTTCGGCGACAAATACAGCTCGTAGATCTCGCCCTGCTGTTTCGAACGGCCGCGCGTGCGACCGAACGTGACATAGCCTGCCACCTTGCCCGCAACCTCGAGCACCAACAGGCCCGAGGCGCCACCGGCCGCATTCTGCCACCACGTCTTGTCGCGACGGCGGATGATGCTCTCGAGGTGGAGATGCGGAATGATACCGCGGTAGGCCAGTTCCCAGGATTGACGGAACAAGTCGGCGAGAGCTGCAGCATCGCGCTGCGCCCCCTTCCTCACCCGTACCTCGGCCCTCGACTGAAGCATCATGTGACTATACCGCGACTGCAGGCCGTGGGAAGGGGGCGTGATGGGTACAGCCCATTCGCGGCAAGTCCAGATCGCTAGGGCCATGCTTCGCACAGCTTCTGGCCGTCGTCACTTGCTGCGCGGCTCGATGCGCAATTGACCACGCAAAGGGGTCTGGGTGACGCCAGGGACTGCCATCCCTAAGCGATTGCGCATCCCGGTCCATTTCAAGACCGTGCCAATGCCCGTCTGCATGTTGAGCCGGATCTCAGCGCAGCCGTAGGCGCCCGCACGCTGCCAGGCGCCCTGCAGGATGAAACCGCCGGTCATGTCGGGCCCACCGGCTCCCGGCACATCGACCGGCACCAGGACGGCGCGACCGCCTTCGCCATAGTTGACGATCAGGCGCTCGTGCTCGACGCGAACGGTGCGAACGCTCTGGTCCGTCGAGATGGCGAGCCCCGTCGGCAGGAGATCGGCAATGCCGGACTTGACGTTCTGGCCGGTATCGAAGCGCAGGATCACAGAATTGCGCGCCGGGTCGACGGCTTGCACAATGCGCGCGGCGCTGCGGACCGCGTCCGGATGGCGTCCGCTGACAGCACAGCAATTGACGAAATTGTCGAATGCGCTCGGATCATTTTTCGCGCGGGCCAAGCCCCAGGGGCCGACCGGGCGCACACACTGGCTGGATGGCACAGCGGCGGTGGCGGCCGGTGCCGACGGAACCGGGGAGGTGGCAGCCGGCGGGTCGGGCCGCTTGATGGCTTTGTCCGGCAGCGCGAAGACGAATTCGCCTTCCCTCAGATCGGCGCTGATGTGCACCTTGCCGTCGCGCGGGGATGGACCCTGCGGCCGGAGCAAAGCCAGCTCGGTCTTCACGTGCTGGACGAGATTGGTGATGGTGACGTAGCGATCGTAGCTGATCTGCAAGCCACTGACCGGCTTAGTGATGGCGTTGACGAAAGCCCGGGCGAACGCACCGTCCTCCGGCACGCGATCGTCGACCGAGCCCGACGCGACGATATGGCGAACCTTGCCTTCCCACCAGGTCGGGGGCGACGGCTCGACGCCACCGCTGGTCACGCTGCGGCTGCCGAGCAACGCACCCGAAAAGCAACTGTCGAAGACGAGCAGGACATGACGCGCTTCGATCTGGCGCAACCAGCGGCGGATCGGCGTCACGTCCATCGACTTGAGTCGCAGCTCGCGGTTGTTGGTCGCCAGATTGCCGGCAGGCGCATCGACGGGAACAATGAAGCCCACCTTGTCCCCGCCCAACTGGCTGGTGAAGCCGTGACCGGCAAACCAGATCAAAAGGCGGGCGTTCGGATCGTCGCCCTTGTCGAATAGAAACTCGCGCAGTGCCGGCTCGAGCTTGTCGCTGGTGAGGTTCAGGCGCAGCTGCACCTTGAAACCGTGATGCTGTTCCAGCGCGGCCTTGACCAGCCGCGCATCCTCAGCAACCTGTGGCAGCTTGTCGTGATGGATGTAGTCGCTGTTGCCGACGATGAGCGCGAACGAGCGTCCGGTGGCCACGGGATCGAACGACAGTTGCCTGGCGACAGCATCGCCGGTCGGCGCACCTTGCGCCATGACCGGTGCGGCGAGCCAGACCCAGAGCAGGGCGGCACTCAACGTGAGGGTGAGCGTGTGTCGACCAGACATGGTGCACCTCAACGCAATTCACTTGGACTTCTGAAAAATGTCAGCTCCGGTGTCGCAAGAGCGTCGACAAATTCGACGAGCAACACCTGCAGGCCCTCAAAGACCCGTGCCCGCTACCTGATTAAACGATTGGCGTGGCACGATCAAACCATACCTCACCGACCGCCGCTGTGATGCAGAGCACACAAATGACAACAGCGCGACCGAAGCCACGCTGCTGCCAAACCAGAGACCTGCTGTCTGTTGCCGGTTACCTGCCGCCTTCAGCCACGCCGCTCGACGGCGGTGTAGCTGCGCTGTGCCGGGCCAATGTAGAGCTGGCGCGGACGGCCGATCTTCTGTTCGGGATCCTCGATCATCTCTTTCCACTGGGCGATCCAGCCGACGGTGCGCGAGACGGCGAACAGCGGCGTGAACATCGACACCGGGAAGCCGATGGCGCGAAGCACGATGCCGGAATAGAAATCGACATTCGGATAGAGCTTCTTCTCGATGAAGTAATCGTCGCTCAGCGCAATCCGCTCCAGCTCCATGGCGAGCTTCAGCAGCGGCTCGTTCTTGATGCCGAGCAGATCGAGCACCTCGTGGCAAGTCTGCTGCATGATCTTGGCGCGCGGGTCGTAGTTCTTGTACACGCGATGGCCGAAGCCCATCAGGCGGACGCCCTCGTGCTTGTCCTTCACCTTCTTGACGAACTCGGCGACCTTGTCGACCGAGCCGATCTCCTGCAGCATGTTCAGCACGGCTTCGTTGGCGCCGCCGTGCGAGGGGCCCCAGAGACAGGCGATGCCGGCGGCGATGCAGGCGAAGGGATTGGCGCCCGACGAACCGGCGAGCCGCACCGTTGAGGTCGACGCGTTCTGCTCATGGTCGGCGTGCAAAATCATGATGCGATCAAGGGCGCGGGCAATGACCGGATTGACCACGTAGGGCTCGCAGGGCACGGCAAAGCACATCTGCAGGAAATTCGAGGCGTAGTCGAGATCATTGCGCGGATAGATGAAGGGCTGGCCGACCGAGTACTTGTAGGCCATCGCCGCAATGGTCGGCATCTTGGCGATCATGCGATGCGACGCGATCATGCGGTGCGTCGGATCATTGATGTCGGTCGAGTCATGATAGAAGGCCGAAAGCGCCCCGACGACGCCACACATCACGGCCATCGGGTGGGCATCGCGGCGGAAGCCGGTAAAGAAGCGGGTCATCTGCTCGTGCACCATGGTGTGGTGCGTGATGGTGTTGCGGAAGACGTCGAATTCCGACTTCTTGGGCAGCTCGCCATTCAGCAGCAGATAGCAGGTCTCGATGAAATTCGACGATTGTGCCAATTGCTCGATCGGATAGCCGCGATAGAGAAGAACGCCCTCCTCGCCGTCGATGTAGGTGATCTTGGACGAGCAGTTGGCTGTCGATGTGAAGCCTGGGTCATAGGTGAAGCAGCCGGACTCGCGGTAGAGCCGCGCCACGTCGACCACATCGGGCCCGATGGTGCCGGAGCGGACCGGCATCTCGATCTGCTTGTTGTTTATGATCATCGTGGCCGAGCGGGCGGCATCGCCCTTTTTCGCGCCGTCTTTTGCGTTCATCGATCCGTTCCTTCGATCCAAGCCACCCTCGGGACCAGCGGCTGACCGCCACGATCGGCAGTTCATCACGCCGCAAGCCCCGCGGCCGTCCCCGCGTCATCATACCCTATACCGCACAGCAGCAAAGAGCGTTCCTGCATAAGTGCAATGATTCTTACCCGGCATGATCCGCAAGCCGTGCCAAGGCCTCATCGCGGCCGAGAACAGCCATGACATCGAACACCGGCGGCGATACCGTCTTGCCGGTAAGCGCCGCGCGCAGCGGCTGCGCCAGTGCCCCGAGCTTGGCCCCCGTCGCCTCGGCATGGGCGCGGACCGCCGCTTCCAAAGACGCGGCCGTCCACTCCGGGACACGACGGAGCACCGCTGCCAGGCCGTTCAGGGTGGCCTTGGCCGGCGCGTCCAAGACCTTCTTCGCCTTCTCATCAAGGGCCAAGGGACGTACCGCGATCAGATAGGCGGCACCCTCCACCAGTTCCGGCAACGTCTTGGCGCGCTCCTTCAAGGTCGGCAGGGCCGCGGCGAGGCGCTCCCAGCCGATCGTGGCAAAGCGTTGCTCGAGCTTGGCGCCATCCGCGGCATGGGGGAGGAACTCGCGTACGGTGGCCAGTAACCGGGCATCGTCGAGACCGCGGATATAGTGCCCGTTGACGTCAGCTAACTTCTTGAAATCGAAACGGGAAGGCGATTTCCCGATGCTGTCGATGTCGAACCAGGCAATGGCCTGCTCGGTGGAGAAAATCTCGTCGTCGCCGTGGCTCCAGCCGAGCCGCACAAGGTAGTTGCGCAATGCGGCCGGCAGATAACCCATGGCACGATATTCCTCGACGCCCTGGGCGCCGTGGCGCTTCGACAGCTTGGCGCCGTCTTCGCCATGAATGAGCGGCAGATGGGCGAACACCGGCACGTCCCAGCCCATGCCAAGGTAGATCAGCTGCTGGCGGGCGGCGTTGGTCAGGTGCTCGACGCCGCGAATGACGTGGGTGACGCCCATGTCATGATCATCGACGACCACAGCCAGGTTATAGATCGGCGTGCCGTCGCTGCGCAGGATGATGAAGTCGTCGAGCGTGGCATTTTGCAGGACCACGCGGCCCAGCACCTTGTCGTCGACCACGGTCTCGCCATCACGCGGCAGCTTCAGGCGAATGACCGGCTTGATGCCGGCTGGCGCCTCCTTGAGATCGCGATCCCGCCAGGGGCTACGCACGGGAACGGCATCCTTGCGGGCCTCGGACTGCTTGCGCATCTCCTCGAGCTCGGCCGGCGACAGATAGCAGTGATAGGCCTTCCCCTTGGCCAGCAGCTCCTGTGCCACGGCGGCATGGCGGGCGGCGCGGGCATACTGGTGCACGACCTCGCCGTCCCAGGGCAGACCGATCCAGGTCAGCCCATCAATGATGGCCTTGGTTGCCGCCTCGGTCGAGCGCTCGCGGTCGGTATCCTCGATGCGCAGGCGGAATTGGCCGCCGGTATGCTTGGCATACAGCCAGTTGAACAGCGCCGTGCGGGCGCCGCCGATATGCAGGTAGCCGGTGGGCGAGGGCGCAAAGCGGGTGACGACAGGCTTGGTCATGGGATGGTGAGCCAATGCTTTGGTGTGGGTGGCATTTTCGGCCGGATGTAGCACAGTTCGCTGCCGCGAGAAGCCTTCCCGTGCGGCACCGGCGACTGCCTGCAGGCCATGCGACTGCGACCATAGGCTTGGCGCACCGGGCATAATTTGCTACGGCCCCATCACTCGCGCCCAAGATCCGCCCCCTCCGGCCGCCATGTCGCGGTGGCGAGCGTGGCGTGAGGCGCCAATCGGGCCCCGGAGATCAAGAGCCATGACGGTAGACGCAGCAGCGGAACGCACGGCGGGGCAGGACTTCATCCGCGATATCGTCCAGGCCGATCTGGCCGGAGGCACGACCAAGACCGTGGTCACCCGCTTTCCGCCGGAGCCGAACGGCTTCCTGCACATGGGACACGCCAAGTCGATCTGCCTCAACTTCGGCATCGCCGAGGAATTCGGGGGACGCTGCCATCTGCGCATGGACGACACCAACCCGACCAAGGAGGAGCAGGCCTACATCGACGCCATCAAGACGGACGTCGCCTGGCTGGGTTTCACCTGGGGGCAGCATTTCTATCATGCGTCGGACTATTTCGAGCAGCTCTACGACTGGGCCGTGCACCTGATCCGGACCGGCAAGGCCTACGTCGATGACCAGGGCCAGGAGGAGATGCGGCTCGCTCGCGGCACGCTGACAGAGCCCGGCCGCAACAGCCCGTTCCGCGACCGCAGCGTCGCGGAGAATCTCGACCTGTTCACGCGCATGCGGGCGGGAGAGTTCCCGAACGGCGCCCGCGTGCTGCGCGCCAAGATCGACATGGCCTCCGGCAACATCAACCTGCGCGATCCGGTGCTCTACCGCATCCTGCATGCGAGCCATCCGCGCACGGGCACCACTTGGTGCATCTATCCCAGCTATGACTACGCACATGGGCAGTCGGATGCGCTGGAAGGCGTGACGCATTCGATCTGCACGCTCGAGTTCGAAGATCACCGGCCGCTGTACGACTGGTGCCTGGACAATCTGCCGGTGCCATCGCGGCCGCGGCAGTACGAATTTGCCCGACTCAATCTCACGTACACGGTGCTCTCCAAGCGCGTGCTGACCGAGCTGGTGCGCGGCAAGCATGTCAGCGGCTGGGACGATCCACGCATGCCGACCCTGGCCGGCATGCGCCGTCGCGGTGTGCCACCGGCCGCCATCCGCGCCTTCGTCAAGCGGGTTGGCGTCGCCAAGGCCAATAGCCTGGTCGATGTCGGCACCCTGGATTTTTCGATCCGCGAGGTGCTGAACAGTTCGGCACCGCGCCGCATGGGCGTGCTGAAGCCCCTCAAGGTAGTGATCGAGAACTATCCGGAAGGGCAGAGCGAGGAGCTGACGGCCATCAACCATCCGGACGATGCAGCGGCGGGCACGCGTCTGGTGCCGTTCGGACGCGAGCTCTTCATCGAGGCCGACGACTTCATGGAGAACCCGCCAAAGAAGTTCTTTCGCCTGTCGCCCGGCAAAGAGGTGCGCCTGCGCTATGCTTACTTCATCACCTGCAAAGAAGTGATCAAGGATGCCAGCGGCGCCGTGGTGGAACTCCGCTGCACCTACGATCCCGCCACGCGCGGTGGCAATGCACCCGATGGCCGCAAGGTGCAGGCGACAATCCATTGGGTCTCGGCGGCGCATGCGGTCACGGCCGAGGTGCGCCTCTATGATCACTTGTTCGCCAAGCCCGAACCGAACGCGGCCAACTTCGCGGCCGACCTCAATCCCCATTCGGTCGAGGTTGTTGCGGCCGCCAAGCTGGAGCCGGCCATTGCCGCCGACAACTTCACGGCGCCGATGCAGCTCGAGCGGCTCGGCTATTTCTGCCGCGATCAGGACTCGAAGCCCGGCAAGCTCGTGCTCAACCGAACCGTCGGCCTGCGCGACACCTGGGCCAAAATGGCCGGCGGCGGCAAGACCTAAGGCGGTTTGGCACCGACATCGGCGCCCTGTCGATCAACGCACCGATAGTTTGAGCAGGATCTCGTCTTCGGTCTGACCGGGCTGATCTCCGACAGCTGGAGCCACTCGTCGTGGACTTGAGCGTCACTGAACGGTTCGAAGGAATCTTCGCACCGTCGGACCGCCCATGCGAAATCCCTGACTAGCCCCCTGCAGGCATGCGCATATCGGATTCATGCTGAACCTTCGTCGTGTTCTGCGGTCGCGATGGTGCCCACTGCGCCAGAAACAAATTGTTGATGATGGAATTTCACCATACCATAACTGACGTAGACGGCTTGATTTTGAAATCTCGTGTCCAGCTTGGGCGAGGGAAGCATGACAAGAACCGTTCGGTCTGATCTCAACCTGAAGTTCGGGCCTGTTGCCACGATCGGCCGATATCTTCACTGCGTCGAACGCGTGCTGACCTCGCACGGAATTAGCCTGCGGGTGTCTTCGCTTGACGAGATTGCGCGCGTCAATCAACTCAACCGGGATTCCTGGTCATCCTATTTGCCGATTTTTGACCCCCAGTTTCATGGCGATGCGACACCGTCCTTCGCGATCGTTGGGGAGACGAGCTCGGGGCAGATCGTCGCGACCATGGCAGCACGGCGGTTCAATTGGCCCGACAGCAACTTCACAACTGAGGCTGAAGCCCTTCGCCTCATGTATGCAGCGCCGGAGAAGCATGCCTTGCCGAATGAGCAGTGCAAGGTCACTGCAAGTGCAGGCAAGGGCATCGCCGGCGAGGTCGTGTACTCCGGCGCCGCCTGGTACCATCCGACTGCGAGAGGCCTTGGGCTGTTTGAGATTTTGCCGTGCGTCTCTCGATCTGTCGCACATAGTTTGTGGCGATCAGACTGCACAGTATCCGTCAGCTCGAAGACGCTGATCAGCAAGAAAGTGACCCAGAGGGCGGGCTACTCCAATCTGGAGTTCGGCGTCGAGGTTCGCAACAGCCGCATCGGCGATATGGAACTGGGACTTGTTTGGTCAAAGACTGCCGAGATGCTGGCAGATCTGGAAAGCCGTCTGGCGAAACTTGAAGCCGTTGATCAAGCAAACACGACGATGGCGGTGTCGCGGTTGCAAGCATCTTGAAGCGGCAGCACGAGCCGTTATTGGTGAGCAACAACATCTGGCGTCGACGGGGCGCCCTGCACTGGGGGCGCCCTGCACTACCCTCCGCACCCGTCCGGTGGCAGTATCGTGGGCGGGGGGAGCCGTCATGACGACGACGACGGGGATGGGGCAGGCGCGCTTCGGGCTCGCGAGACGGCTGCTGCAACGCGGCTTCGGCGCCCTGGAAGCCGAGCAGGACCGCTGGTTCCTGTGGGTGCCGGTGCTGTTCGGACTGGGCATTGCCGGCTATTTCTCGCTCGCCGCGGAACCGGCCTTATGGCCGCTGTTGCCGCTCAGCCTGGTGGCTGCAAGCCTGTATCTGCTGACGCGCAATCATGGCCTGTTGATCCTGCTCGGCGGACTGGTGTTGCCGCTGATTGCCGGCTTTACAATCATCAAGGTGCGCACTGAGACGACGCGGGCGCCCATCCTGCAGCGCGCCATCGGACCGGCCCTGGTGGAAGGCTGGATCGAGCTGATCGAGGCGCGGCCGCAGCGGGGCGAACGGATCACGGTGCGGGTGGTGCGGATCACCAATCTGGCTGCTGAAGCGACGCCGGTGCGGGTGCGGGTGCGCACGCTGGCGGCGGATCCGTCCTTGCGCCCCGGCGATGGCATTCGCATCAATGCCTTCCTCAATCCACCCGGCGGGCCGGCGCTGCCCGGCGACTACGATTTCGGCCGTGCCGCCTGGTTCCAGCGCCTCGGCGCCGTCGGCTACACGCGCGAGCCGCTGGTGAAGGCCGACCTCGGCCCGGTGCCGCTCTCGATCCGATGGCGGGCGCCGATCGAGCGGCTGCGGCAGATCATCGGGGCGCGCATTGCCGCAGCGCTGCCCGGCGAAACGGGCGCGATCGCAACGGCGCTGATCACAGGCGAGCGTGGCGGCATCTCGGACGCGACCAACGATGCCTTCCGCGATTCGGGGCTGCTGCACATCCTGTCGATTTCCGGATTGCATATGGTGATCATGGGCGGCGCCGTGTTCTTCGCCGTGCGCGGCCTGCTCACGCTGGTGCCCGAGTTGGCGCTGCGCTATCCCATCAAGAAGTGGGCGGCGACGGCCGCGGCCTTGGCAGCTCTCGGCTATCTGTTGATCTCGGGTGCATCGTTCCCGACGGTCCGCTCGTACATCATGATCTCCATCATGTATCTGGCGCTGCTGCTAGACCGGCCGGCGGTGGCGCTGCGCAACATCGCGGTGGCGGCGCTGATCATCCTGGTGATCTGGCCCGAGAGCCTGATCGACGTCTCGTTCCAGATGTCGTTCGCCGCCGTGATCGGGCTGGTTGCAGCCTACGAAATGCTGCGCGAGCGCGAGCAGGCCAGGGCCGAGCGGCAGGGCGATGGCGGGGTGCTGCGGCAGATGTTGCGCTTGCTCGGCGGCATTCTTGGCTCGACGCTGATCGCCAGCATCGCCGTGGCGCCCTTCGCGGCCTACCACTTCCACAAGAGCCAGCAGTACGCGATGCTGGCAAATCTGATGGCCATTCCGGTGTGCAATCTGCTGGTGATGCCGGCGGCGCTCGCCGCCCTCGTCGCCATGCCGCTTGGTCTCGAGACGTGGCCGCTCAGCATCATGGGCGCGGGCATCCAGGCCATGGTGTGGTGCGCCTACGCTGTGGCCGGCCTTCCTGGTGCCGTGACGCGGATCCCGGCTATTCCGGCCCTCGCGTTCGGGCTTATAGTGGCGGGCGGGCTGTGGCTGGCGCTGTGGCGGCAGCGTCCGCGCTGGCTCGGCCTGATCCCGATGCTGGCCGGGCTCGCCCTGGCACCGATGCGGACGGCGCCCGACCTGATCGCCGGGCGCGACGGCGCCGTCATTGCCTGGCGCGGCGAAGACCGGCGCCTCGTGGCCATCGGGGATCGACAGGCGCAATTCGATCTGACGCGCTGGCTCGAGCACGATGGTGACGATCGCCGTGCCCAGGACATCCTCGCGGTGCGACCGCGTGGCCTCGCCTGTGACTGGTCCGGTTGCACGGCGCTGATCAAGGGCCGCCGTGTCGCCATGGCCTGGCATCCCGCCGCGCTTGCCGACGATTGCCGGAGCGCCGACATCTTGATTACTGGCCTGGCGCTGCCCGAGACGATGCGCTGCGAACGTGGTGCGGCGAGGCCCACCATCGACGTCACCGCGCTCGCTCGGAACGGTGCGCACGTGCTGCACATCGACCGTGGCGGACAGATCACCACGTCCACCGTCGCCGATTGGCGGGGCGTGCGCCCGTGGTCGGCGCCGAGTGACGGAACGGGCCGACCGACACGCCGGCGAACACCATCCGGTGGGCCGCCGATCGCCAGCGAGCCCGTCGCTCCACCGTCAGATCGTCCGCCTGCGCCGCCCGTGGAGCCGCAGTTGCGCGATGACGAGCCGTAGGAGAACTTGTCCCGTCCGCCGTCGTCCGCGGTGGCCTCAGTAGCGGCGGATGAGACCTACGAGGCGGCCTTGCACCTCGACCTGATCGGGGCCGAAAACGCGTGTCTCGTAGTTGGGATTGGCGGCTTCGAGCGCAACTGTGCCCGCCTTCTTGCGGATCCGTTTCAGCGTCGCCTCCTCCTTCTCGACCAGAGCTACGACGATGTCGCCGTTGTCGGCGGAGGCGGTGCGTCTGATGATGACAATGTCGCCTTCATGGATGCCGGCATCGATCATCGAGTCGCCGCGCACTTCCAGCGCGAAGTGCTCACCCTTGCCGATCATGTCGGGCGGACAGGCCACATCGCGGGCATGGTCCTGAATGGCGCTGATGGGGACGCCGGCAGCGATGCGGCCCATCAACGGCACGGTCACCATCTGAGCCGCCATGTAAGCCGGCGGCGGTGCGACTTCGGCCGGTGGCCGCAACTCAGGCTTCTCGCTACCTGGTGCGGCGCCACGACGCGAGCCGGGCTCGCTCATGGCGTCCGGCAGCTTGATGATTTCCAGGGCCCGGGCGCGATGCGGCAGGCGGCGGATGAAGCCGCGCTCCTCCAGCGCCGTGATCAGGCGATGGATGCCTGACTTGGAGCGCAGATCCAGCGCCTCCTTCATCTCGTCGAAGGACGGCGGCACGCCCGACTCCTGCACACGCGTATGAATGAACAGCAGCAGTTCTTTCTGCTTCGCGGTCAGCATCCCGCCCTCCTTTGGGTCGTTCAAAGCTTGTTTGCAGACCGACAGCGCGACCAACACGGGAGGCGCCTGAAACGGTTCTGCACAAAGCAAGAACACGCTATATGTTCCCCGGGTGTTCCGCAAGTGTTTTCTTGGCGGCCGGCTCAGAAATCGAGCAGCAGCACCGGTACCTCGCTCCCGGCAGGTATGGCGGGCGCGGCGATGGGGCGGACGATCAGGCAATCGGCTTCGGCCAGCGGGCTCATGAGAGAAGAGTCCTGCGAACGAACAGGCGTTACCTCACGCGCGCCATCCAGGGCCAAACGCGAGGTTGCCCGCATGTAGTGGGTGCGGGGGCCGTTGGCGCCGAGTTTGACGGCGGCGCGAGCGCTGAGCGGACGATGCGGTTCAGGTTGCAGGCCCAGCAAGGCGCGAATCAGGGGCACCAGGAACAGCCGCGCGCAGATGAGGGATGACACCGGATTGCCGGGGAGGCCCAGCACCATCTGTGGGCCGAGGCGACCAAACATCAACGGCTTGCCCGGGCGCATGGCGATCTTCCAGAAGTCGAGCGTCATGCCCTGCGCGGTGAGCACCGGGGCGACAAGGTCGTGATCGCCGACGCTGGCGCCGCCCGCGGTCAACAGGATGTCGGCGCCGGCTGCCTGGGCGACGTGGGCCTCGAGACTTGCTCGCGTGTCACCGGCGATGCCGAGCAGGCGCGGCTCGCCGCCGGCGGCCTTGACGAGGGCGGCCAGGCCAAAGGTGTTGGAGCAAACGATCTGGTCGGGACCGGGGATGATGCCGGGCGGGACCAGTTCATCGCCGGTGGCGAGAATGGCGACCGCCGGCGGACGGCGCACGGTCAGGGCGCCGTGGCCCATAGCGGCGGCCAGCGTGAGATCGCGCGCGGTGAGGCGGCGGTCGCTAGGGATCAGGGTTTGGCCGGCGGCAAAGTCCCCGCCGCGTGGGCGTACAAATTCAGGATCGATCTGGCCTTCGGTGACGGTCACCCGGGTGCCGTCGCGCCGGGTATTTTCCTGGATGATGATGGCGTCGGCGCCATCGGGCACGGGGGCGCCGGTGAAAATGCGCACGGCCTCGCCGGCCTCGACACGGCCGCGAAAGCCGTGTCCTGCCGCGGCTTCACCGATGACGTTGAGAACGGCGGGAAGGCTCGCGACATCAGCGGCGCGAACGGCATAACCGTCCATGGCCGAGGCATTGAAGGGCGGCTGTGTCAGTCTCGCGACCAGCGGCGCGGCCAGCACGCAACCGGCCGCGTCAAGCAGGTTGCGGTTGTCGAGGGACGTGGTCGTGCGCGCGTCGGCGAGGATGCGCGCCAAGGCCGCTTCGACCGTCAGGGCCGCGTTCTTCGACATGGCGGGTCAACCTGAGGGCTTGGCTGCTGTCTGGGGCAATGGCGCAGAACGATAGGTGCCGGAGCGGCCACCGGTTTTCTCCACCAGATGCACCGCCTCGATGACCATGGCTTTGTCGGCGGCTTTCAGCATGTCGTAGAGGGTGAGGCAGGCCACAGAGACCGCGGTCAGCGCCTCCATCTCGACACCAGTCTGGCCGCCTACTTTGACCTCCGCCGTCACCGCGATGCCGACAGGCGCGTGCGAGGGAGTCAGCGTCATCGCCACCTTGGTGATGAGCAGGGGATGACAGAGCGGAATGAGCTCGTGGGTTTTCTTGGCGGCCATGATGCCGGCGATGCGGGCCGTGGCCAGCACGTCGCCCTTCTTGGCTTCGCCGGTCTCGACGAGCGCCAGGGTTTCCGGCGCCATGCGCACGAAGCCCTGGGCAACGGCGGTGCGGCTGGTGACGGCCTTGTCCGAGACGTCGACCATGTGGGCGGCGCCCTGCGCGTCGAGATGGGAGAGCTTGCTCATGGCGCGTGCCCCGTGAGCAGCTTCCGCGTGGCGGCGGCGACGTCGGCCTGGCGCATCAGACTTTCGCCGACGAGGAAGGTCTTGACGCCAACGGCGGCCAAGCGTTCGAGATCGGCATGGGTGGCGATGCCGCTTTCGCCGATGACGATGCGGTCCTTGGGCACCTGTGGCGCCAATCGTTCCGTCGTTTCCAAGGACGTGTTGAACGTGCGCAGGTCGCGGTTGTTGATGCCGATCAGGCGGCATGGCAAGGCCAGCGCGCGTTCCAACTCGCGGTCATCGTGTACCTCGACGATGGCGTCCATGCCCCATTCGGCCGCGGATCTGGCCAGCGCCATGGCGGTGCGATCATCGATCTGAGCCATGATGATGAGGATGCTATCGGCACCCCAAGCGCGGGCTTCGGCAACCTGATAGGTGTCCAGCATGAAATCCTTGCGCAGCGCCGGCAATCCGGAGGCGGCGCGGGCGGCGGTGAGGAATTCCGGCGCACCCTGAAACGACGGCGCGTCAGTCAGCACAGAAAGGCAATGGGCGCCGCCAGCCTTGTAGGCGCGGGCCAGGGCTGGCGGGTCAAAGTCTGGGCGGATGAGGCCCTTGGATGGGCTGGCTTTCTTGATCTCGGCGATCAGCGCGAAACCTTTGGCCGTTGCCTGCGCGATGGCGTCGGCAAACGAGCGCACAGGCGGCGCAGCGCGGGCCGCCACCTCGATCGTGGCTTGCGGGCGGGCCGCTTTGGCGGCGGCAATCTCCGCCAGCTTGTAGCGGGTGATCTTGGCCAGGATGTCGGGCGTGTCGGGCGTCTTGCTCATGGAGGGGAGATATACGACGGGTCGGCGCGGGGCGCCATGGGGGCGTGGCCACAGAAAACAACGACGTGTGCGCACACTCACAGCCATGTGAGGTGATTAACGGCATTTTCCTGCTCGACGGCGCCGGCATCGGGCCGACCGCCAAGATCAAGCAGGAGACATCACAATGGCGACCATTGCGACCAAACCCATCGGCGTCACGGGCACACTTGGCCTCGGGTCACAGCTGCCGCTGCCGCGCATCGTCCTGACGGAACAGGCCGACACCTACAATTACTTCGGCGGCTCGACGGCGCAGGAGATCTATGCGCTCGGCGGCAATGACATTTTCACGATCGGCAACGGCGATATCGCCTATGCCGGCGAGGGCGACGACACGATTGCCGTATTCGGCAATGCCACGGTCAACGGCGGCAACGGCTCGGACACCTTCGCTGCCAACATCTTGGACCATAACGAGCTCATACCAAATCGCGGCTGGACCTATGTCGATCTGGCGGCCGGCAAAGCCACAATCAACGTCGACTACGCCGGCACCGTGGTCAACATGAGTCAGACGCTGGTCTCGATCGAAAATGCGTTTGGCACCGCGGGCAGCGACTACCTGCTCGGTGATGCCGGCGCCAACATTCTCTGGGGCGAGCGCGGCGACGACTATATCGACGGTCGCGCCGGCAATGACACGCTCTACGGCGGCGTTGGCTATGACAAGCTGATTGGTGGTTCTGGTGCCGACCTGCTCGATGGTGGCGAGAACCTGGACACGGCCTCCTACATCACGTCGACGTCGGGTCTCACGCTCGATCTGGCGCGGCCCAGCCAGTCAACGGGGGACGCCGCCGGAGACACGTTCGTCTCGATCGAATACTTCGAGATGTCGCAATTCAACGACACGTTTGTTGGTGGCGCTGCCGGCGATACCGTATATGGCCGCGACGGGGTCGACCGCCTGATCGGCAATGGGGGCGGAGACATCCTCTACGGCGATGGCGGCAATGATGTGCTGTATGGTGGCGACGGCAACGACATTCTCCACGGTGGCGAGGGCATCGACTATCTGTACGGCGATGCCGGAGCCGACTCGCTGTTCGGCGGTGGCGGCACCGACTACTTCATGTTCCGCGCCAAGGGCTGGGGCCAGGATGGCATCGGCGACTTCCAGGATGGCATCGACAAGATCGACCTGCGCAGCCTCGCCGGACAAGGCGTGCATTCGTTGGCCGACCTGACGATCACGCAGAATGTCTATGGCGGCAACTATCCGCAGACGACGGTCGCCATCGGTGAGGACAAGATCTATCTGAATAACATCTGGAGCAGCCAGGTGACCGCTTCGGACTTCATCTTCGCCTGATCTGTAAGACAAACCTCAAGCCCGCCGGCGAAATTATCGCTGGCGGGTTCATTTTTCTGGCAATGGTCGGCAGGGGACGTCGAAGTCGATGTGGTAGTGATTGTCATGGCGCGATGACGGCCTCGACGTGGAGAGCGGAACGATGACGCCCGGTGCGGCCCGGGCGAAGCTCGCCCTCAGCGCCGGCTGCAGTTCGAGATCGAGCACAACGACCTTGATGGCGATGCCGGATCGACTGGCGGCCTTGTTGAGCGCGGCGAGATGGACCGCCATCGCATCGAAGTCGATGATCAGGCGGCCGCTGCGACCGGCTGCATCGAAGCGAACCTCATAGCCAAAGTGATTAGCCAACGACGTCGGGATCTCGCTCACCTTTGCGTCGGCGTCCCGCACTGGCATCATGAAGTCGACCGAGATGCCGTTGCGATGGGTTTTGTGGGGTGGGAAACGCCCGCCATGCGGCCATGACGCTTCTCCGTAGACAAAGCGCAGCTCGGGTCTTGATGAGGCAACGTCGGCGTAGGCTGCTGCAACTACTTCGCGAACGCTGCCGTGCATCGACATTCGTCCGGAATGCCAGAGCAGCAGACTGCTGGCACGGAAGTTTGCTCCCTGCGCCGGCAATCGCCTTGCGTCGCTGAGTAACCCTTGCACCGCCGAACCGAAACAGACGCTCGATTTTGATCCGCTCGTCGTCAGCCATGCCCACAGAGCCGTGCCGGCCGCAGCGAGCATCACGGCAACGGTGTCGCCTGCCACAACCCGCCAGCGCATGCCTCAAATCCCGAGCTTGGCCTTGAGGATGTCGTTGACGACGGCGGGGCTGGCCTTGCCGCCGGAGGCTTTCATGACCTGGCCGACGAACCAGCCGAGCATGGCTGGCTTGGCCTGAACTTGCGCCACCTTGTCGGGATTCCTGGCGATGATGTCGTCGATGGACTTTTCGATGGCGCCGGTGTCGGTGACCTGGCGCAAGCCGCGCTTTTCTACGATCTCAGCGGGGTCGCCGCCCTCGGTCCAGACGATCTCGAACAGGTCCTTGGCGATTTTGCCGGAGATGGTGCCGTCCGTGATAAGGCCTATGATGGCGCCGAGTTGCCTAGCTGTCATGGGCGATGCGGCGACGTCCTTGCCTTCCTTGTTGAGGCGGCCGAACAGCTCGTTGATGACCCAGTTGGCGGCAAGCTTGCCGTCGCGGCCCTTAGCGACCGTCTCGAAGAAGTCCGCGTTCTCCTTTTCGGCGGTGAGCACATCGGCGTCATAGGCGGAGAGGCCGTAATCCGTCATGAAGCGGGTGCGCTTGGCCTCTGGCAGCTCCGGCAGCGCGGCCTTGAGTTTGTCGACGTAGGCCTGTTCCAGCTCCAGCGGCAGCAGATCAGGATCGGGGAAGTAGCGATAATCGTGCGCTTCTTCCTTGGAACGCATAGAGCGCGTCTCGCCCTTGTTCGGATCGAACAGGCGCGTCTCCTGCTCGATGCTGCCGCCATCCTCGATGATCTCGATCTGGCGGCGGGCCTCGACCTCGACGGCCTGGCCGATGAAGCGGATGGAGTTGACGTTCTTGATCTCGCAGCGCGTGCCGAGCTTGTCGCCGGGCTTCCTCACGGAGACGTTGACGTCGGCGCGCAAGTTGCCCTTTTCCATGTCGCCGTCGCAGGTGCCGAGATAGCGCAGGATGGTGCGCAGCTTGGAGACATAGGCCTGGGCCTGTTTCGCCGAACGCAGATCCGGTTTCGACACGATTTCCATCAGCGCTACGCCCGATCGATTGAGATCGACGTAGGAGGAGTCCGGATGCTGGTCGTGGATCGATTTGCCGGCGTCCTGTTCCAGATGCAGCCGCTCGATGCCGACCGTCATCGTGTCGCCGTCGACGCTGATCTCGACTTGGCCTTCGCCGACGATGGGCTGCTTGTACTGGCTGATCTGGTAGCCCTGCGGCAGATCCGGATAGAAGTAGTTCTTGCGATCGAAAACGCTGGTGAGATTGATCTGCGACTTGAGGCCGAGTCCGGTGCGCACGGCCTGGGCGACGCACTCCTCGTTGATGACGGGCAACATGCCGGGCATGGCGGCGTCGACCAGGGAGACGTGGCTGTTGGGTGCGGCGCCAAAGGCCGTCGATGCGCCTGAGAACAGCTTGGCCTTGGACGCCACCTGGGCATGCACCTCGAGGCCGATGACGATCTCCCAGTCGCCGGTGGCGCCGCGGATGAGATTGTCAGAGGTCTTGGACTTGGCCGTCGTGGTCATAGGGCTGGCTCGGTTAGAGGAAGGCGCTCCGGGTAAGCGGCCTTTGCTGCGAGGTCAAGTCTAGGGCCTGACGACAGATAGAGACTCGGCGTATTGCACCGACACCGGACTCTGTCCCCGCCTTCCCCGTGCCCGCGGCCACATGGTGCAATATGCGTGAAAGCGCTATTGCACCCTACACCGAGCGGCCAAAGGGTTCGCATTGTGAATTGCTGCCGCAAGGGTCAAGTCTTGGGCAGCATGGCGTAACCCTTGCCGGCGGTGGAGACGGTAACGCCCCAACGGCCGCGCTCGACGGCGTGGATGAAATCCTGCACGACGGCGTTGAAGCCCGCCGGTTCCTCAAGGTTGATGCCGTGCCCGGTGCGCGGGAACACCATGAGGCCGCAGCGCGGGATGGTGCGCTTGAAATGCAGCGACGCTTCCAGAGTTGCATCATCCTCGTCGCCAGCGACGATCAACACGGGATCAACGATGGCTTTCAGCTCAGCCTCGCGCTCAAAGAAGGGGACGCGACGGGCCTGCACTCCGCGCATGGTGAGCGCGCGGCCTTGCGAGGGGCCTTCGACGAAGCCCTTGTAGAACTCCGCGAAGCCGCGCGGGTCCTTGGCTTTCAGCTGCTGGCGGGAGGCAGCATTCATGTAGACCGAGCCCAGCGCGGCAATGCTGTTGTCCTCGATCAGCTTGGCGACAGAGAGTGACTCGCCGACGAAGCGCTTTTTCAACTCGGCATCGCGGCTCGAACCGGTGCCGGCGCCGGCCGCCGTGATCGAGAGGCCCATGCCCGGATGACGAATGGCGAACTCGATGCCGGCGGTCGCGCCCATCGACAGGCCGACAACGTGTGCCTTGGCAAGACCCAGCCCCTTGATGACGTCGGCGATATCGTCGGCGGCGCGGGCCTGGCTGTAGGACTCGAAGTTCTGCGGCACATCGGACGGGGGCCAGCCGCGGGCTTGATAGGAGATGCAGCGGTAGCGCCGGGAGAAATAGCGCATCTGCTGCTCCCAAGAGAGATGATGACCGCCGAACTCGTGCACGAATACGATCGGGTCACCCTGGCCGGCTTCTTCATAGTAGAGCTTGACGCTGTCGCTGGTGGTGATCGTGGCCATAGGGGTCAAACCTTGCGCTTCAATGCCATGTCGCCGCGGATGTGATGCACGAGCTCCTTGCGACTGAAGAGCCAGCGGCCGTTGGTTCTCACGAAGCGATCGCGATAGGTGCCGCCCATGACCGGCAGCAAGCCCGACTCCGACTCGCGCACGACGAGATAGTCGGATATCGCGTCGGCCGTGTCACCGTGGAGCTTGATGATCGTATTAGTAACATAGTGCTTGCGTTGCGGTCCTTCGCCGGGCTTCGGCACGGCGGCCTCGAATTGGCCTGCGATTGCGGCATGGCCGTGGGCGGTGGCGTAGCTCGAGGTCCATTCGCCATCCTCGCTGAAGAGCGCCGCCACATCGGCAAAACGGCAGGCATCCAGTGCGTGGCAATAGGCTGCCATCAGCTCGCGGATCTCGTCCTTGTCATCGGCCGCGCTGCGCATGGTTTAAGCCTTACCTCAGCGCAGCTCAAACCCGCGTGCGCACCATCACCTTGGCGAAGTATGACGTCCAACGGCTGGCCGCGGCAAGCCCGGCATCGGAAAACACGGCGTCGAGATCATCGATGGCGTAGTGGCGATAGTAGGGCTCATGGAAGCGCTCGGGGAAGCCTTCGAGGAGGCCATCCCAGCCAGGCCGATCGCCGATCTGCAGGCTGTCGATGAAGACGAGCAGGCCGCCGGGCTTGAGGACGCGGGCCATTTCAGCGGCGATGCGGCGGCGAACGATGGGCGGCAACTCATGGAACATGAAGACGGTGGTGACGATATCCTGGCTGGCGTCGGCCAAGGGAATCGCCTCGGCATTGGCGTGCGTCCAGGTTGCCGGCCGCAAATCGCCCAGATGGCGGCGGGCCTCGTCGAGATAGCTCGGCGACAGATCGAGACCAGTCAGTTGCATGGCCGGCCAGGCGAGGCGCAGATCGCGGAGCAGGCGACCGGTCCCGCAGGCCACGTCCAGCAGGCGGATTTGGCGCTGGTCACGGCCGCGCATGAACTCGGCGATGGGCCGCAGCGCCTCGCGTCGCATGAGGGCTGCGCCGCCAAGGAACAAGGTCTCGACCTGGATATCATAAAGGCGGGCCGACTCCGCGGACAGATAGCCGCCGGTCTGGAAATGGAAGTCCTGGGCGTAATAGTCCGGGACAGCATCGGCGTCGGCCTCGGCCTTGACGCTGCCGGCATCGGAGTCGGCGCGCCGGCGGGCCGATTCCGGCAGGTCCGCGAACATTGCGCGAATGCGGGCGATGGTTTCGGTGGGTCCCGGCTCGCTGATCGACGGCGGCAGGATGCCTTCTCGAACGCCCGCCGCATCGCGGAGCACCAGCTGGCCGAGCTCGGTCAGGATCTCAGTGACTTGCGGCGTAACCCGCCGCTTTGAACCACGGGGGCTCAACCCCAAGCGATCCACCTGCCAGGACATGGCCTGGCTCAAGCCGTAATAGAGGCCAAAGCGCAGCGCCTGGGCGCCTGCATGCAGCCCCATGTCGATTGTGCTCGGCATCGCTGGCTCCTCTTGCGCGGTTTGACCTGTTATATTGGGGCTGACGGCGGCCGGAACAACTGCCTTCGTTGACGCATCGGGCAGGGGCGGTTCGGAATCGCCAGGGGGAATGGGGCGGGACATGCAGCATCGGTTCGATCATGGGCTCAGGCGCCGCATCGTGGCCAATCTCGATCGGTTCGAGCGGCGGCCGATCGTGGACACCGCCATGCGCAAGGCGGCGGTGGCGCTGGTGGTGGTGCCGGGCGAAATCGCTGGCGATGCCGCGGTGCTGCTGACCAAGCGGCCGGAAACCTTGCGACGGCATGGCGGCCAGTTCGCGCTGCCTGGCGGGCGCCTGGACGACGGCGAGACGGACGCCGAGGCGGCGTTGCGGGAGCTGCAGGAGGAATTGGGATTGTCGCTCGATCAGTCAGCGATCCTCGGCCAGCTCGATGATTTTCCCACCCGGTCCGGCTTTCGCATCACGCCGATCGTGGCCTGGGCCGATGATATTTCGTTGCTGAAACCGGACCCGACCGAGGTTGCGAAGGTGTTCCGCATCCCGCTGTCGGATCTCGAAAGCTCGCAAATCCCGTTTCTCGAGACGTCGACGGCCAGTGATCATCCCGTCATGTCGGCGCCCCTGGCCACGATCGGCCACCGGGTCTATGCGCCAACCGCGGCCCTGCTGTACCAGTTTCGCGAGGTGGCGCTGCGCGGCGCCGACACCCGCGTCGCCCATTTCGACCAACCGAAGTTCGCGTGGAAGTGAGGCTGATGTCTGCAGCGCTTCCAGTTCAGCCGGGGCCTATGAGGATCTTTACAAGAACGCAGATTCATTGGACGCTGAACGGATGTAGTGGGCCCATGGCTTAAGGGTTGGACGGCATGACGGCTCGAACAATGACTTTGGGCATTGCCTGGCTCATCGGGATTTGCACTCTCGTCGCGGTAACCGCACCGGCGCAAGCGTGCGTTTCGGATCGCATTGTCGGCCAAGGCAACAGTCAGACCATTCAGATCATCAACAGTTGCCGCGGCAGCATCGTGTGGAGCATGTGCATCAACGTTTCCGGTCGCGTGGCCCGTGATTTCCCGCGAGGCGTGACGGCTCCCGGCAGCACCTCACAGTACGGGCTCTGGCTGCAGAACGGACAACGCTACACCTATCGCTACACGTGGTGCCCGGGGAACTGTAACCCGTCGCAGCCCAATTGCTGAGCAAACGGATCTGCCAGCACACGTTTGAGACCGCCGAGCCCGCAGCGCACGATCGCTGCTTGCCAATGGCAGGCGGGCGCGGCACGTTGGCGCCACATCATGACAGGCACACGAGAGCAACGGGCTGGCAGCATGGCGACCTATGATCTGATCCTGAAGGGCGGGCACGTCATCGACGCCTCGCAGAAACTCGACGGCATTTCGGATGTGGCCTTCGCCGGCGGCAAGGTGGCGGCGGTCGGGCGCAATCTGGCGGCTGGTCCGGGCACCGAGGTGCGCGACGTCAGCGGCTATATCGTCTCGCCGGGGCTCATCGACCTGCACACGCACGTCTATTGGGGCGGCACGTCGCTCGGCATCGACGCCGAGGAGTTCTGCCGAACATCGGGCGTCACCACCGCGATCGATACCGGCAGCGCCGGCCCCGGCAACTTCCTCGGCTTTCGCAAGCACGTGATCGAGCGCTCCGAGGTCCGCATTCTGGCCTATCTGCACGTCTCGTTCGCCGGCATCTATGCGTTCTCGAATACCATCATGTATGGCGAGAGCCAGGACATGCGCCTGATGGCGCCGCGGGATGCCGTCGAGGTGTATGAGAAAAACCGAGATGTTCTGGTCGGCATCAAGGTGCGCGTGGGTCTGCACGCTTCAGGCGACCAAGGCACGCATCCGCTCAACGTGGCGCTACAGGTGGCAGACGAGCTTGGCGTTCCGCTGATGTGCCACATCGACCATCCGCCGCCGTCGTACGAGGCCGTGCTCGACATGCTGCGTCCGGGCGATGTGCTCACGCATGCGTTCCGGCCATTTCCGAATGCGCCGGTTAACGCGCAGGGCAAGGTGAAGCCCGAGGTTGTAGCGGCGCGCAAGAAGGGCGTGCTGTTCGACATCGGCCATGGCAAGGGCTCGTTCTCGTTCAAGACCGCGCGGGCGATGTTGGCCAACGGATTCTATCCCGACACCATCTCGTCGGACGTGCACACCCTGTGCATCAATGGACCCGCCTATGATCAGGTGACGACGATGTCGAAGTTCCTGTGTCTCGGCATGCCACTCGCCGAGGTGATCAAGGAATCGACGCTGAATGCGGCCATCGCGCTGAAGCGCATGGAGCTTGGCAGCCTCAAGCCCGGGTCGGTGGGTGATGCGAGCATTCTTTCCGTCAAGGAGGGCAAGTTCGACTACGAGGACGTGCTCGGCGAGCACATGACCGGCGGCAAGAAGATCATCGCCGAGGCGACGGTGGTCGGCGGCAAATGGTGGCATCCCAAGAGCGGCGGCAAGATCAAGAAGGCCGCCATGAAAGATGCCGCGAAGGCGAAGTAAGCTCTAGCCTGCCACGGCGGGGCACGCGAACACTCAAGCGTCAGACTGGAACCAGCATGTCCAAGCCCTTCACGGGTGTTCGCATCCTCGATTTCACGCAGGTTTTTGCGGGACCGTTCGGCAGCTATCAATTGGCGCTGCTCGGCGCCGATGTGGTCAAGATCGAGCGCCCCGGCGGCGATGACATGCGCTATGGGCCACCCAACAAGGACTGGGCGGCGAAGGGCCTCGGCACAGGCTGGCTGGCGATCAACTCCAACAAGCGCAACATCGCGCTGGACCTGACCAAGCCCGAAGCCATCGCCGTGGTGAAGCGCCTCGCCGAAAAGGCTGACGTGGTGATGGAGAACTATCGCCCCGGCGTCATGGAGAAGCTCGGCATCGGCTGGAAGCAACTGTCCGCGGTCAATCCACGGCTGATCTACGCGGCGGTGTCGGGCTTCGGGCAGAACGGACCGGAGCGCGCAACCGCTGCCTACGATGGCAAGATCCAGGCAATGAGCGGGCTGATGTCGATCACCGGCAGCAAAGAATCCGGGCCGACGCGGGCGGGATTCGCGGTGTGCGACGCCATCGGCGGCATGACCTTGGCGTTCGCGGTGTCGAGCGCGCTGTTCCAGCGTACGCACACCGGTAAGGGCCAGATGGTGGACGTGGCCATGCTGGACGCGGCACTGACCTTCATGTCGTCGTTCGTGGTCGACTACACGGTCGGCGGGCACATGCAGGGGCCATCGGGTAACCGGGCTCAGAGCCGATTGCCGACCGCGGATCTGTTCAAGGTGAAGGGCGGGCACATCCTGCTGGCGGTCAATAACGAGAAGCAGTTCCTGGCGCTGGCCAAAGCGATCGGCAAGCCGGATCTGCCGCAGGATCCTCGCTTCATCGACTGGCCGACACGGATCGACAACGAGGTGGCGCTGCGCGGGATCATCGAGGACGTGTTCGCGGCCAACGATGCGGCCTACTGGGACGGCTATCTCACCGAACGCGACGTGCCGTGCTCGCGCGTGTGGACGCTGGGAGAGGTGGTCGAGCATCCGCAGCTGAAGGAGCGGCCCGTGCTGCAGACCGTCGACACGCCGCATGGCACGTTCCGCATGGTCGGGTCCGGCTTCGCGTTGGCGCACGGTGGTGGCTCGATCGAGAGCTTTCCGGCTATGCCGGGCGAGCACACAGATGTCGTGCTGGGGGAGGCTGGTTATTCGCCGGGCGAGATCGCGGCGCTACTCACGTCCGGCGCCGTCGCGAAAGGACTGCGCGACGGTGGCAAGGGGAAAAAGTAACTGTCATGAGCGCCAGCTATAGGTGCGCCATCACGTCTACGAATGGAGATTTTACCATGTCGTCGCTGACCCGACGCGCCATGCTCAGCGCCCTTGCTGCAACGGCTGCCAGCACGACCTTGTTCGGGCGCGCCATGGCGGCCGGCGAGATCTCGATCCTGTCGGGAGGGGCTGCGAAGGCTGGATTGCTGGCCGCCATCCCGTCGTTCGAGTCGGCAGCGAAGGTGAAAATCGCCGCCGATTTCGCGCCCATGGGGCGGTTGACCAAGTCGCTCGGCGATGGGGCGACGCCCGACGTCATTGTCGTCACCGAGGAGGTGCTGGCCGAGATCGGGGCCAAGGGCTGGCTGCTGCCGGACACGGCAACGCTGGTCGGCAAGGTTGGCGTCGGCGTCGCGGTGAACGAGGCGGCGCCAAGCCCGGACATTTCGACGCCGGCTGCGTTCAAGGCCACCCTGCTGGCCGCAAAGTCGATCGTGATGATCGATCCCAACACGGGCACCAGCGGCAAGCATCTGGCCAAAGTGTTCGCCGATCTCGGCATTGCCGACGCGCTAAAGCCGAAGCTGACATTCGGCGCTGGCGGCTATGTGGTGGAGCCGGTCGGCCGCGGCGAGATCGAGCTTGGCCTGCATCAGATCACCGAGATTCTGCCGGTCAAGGGCGTGAAGCTCGTCGGGCCGCTGCCGGCGCCGCTGCAGAAGGTGACGACGTACATCGCGGTGCTGGGAGCCAAGGCGAAGGACCCTGCCACGGCGCGCAAGTTCCTCGAGCATCTCAAGTCGTCGGAGGTGCGTGCCAGTCTCGCCAAGGTGGGCTTCCTGGCGGACAAGTAAGGCTTGCATGCCGCCATCATTGCGAAAGGACACGCTATGGCCGAGACCGCATCCTCACGGCGTGAGTTCCTCTACTTCGCCGATCCCATGTGCTCGTGGTGCTATGGCTTCGGGCCCGTGATCGGGGCGCTGGCCACGCAGTTTGCGGGGCGGCTGCCGGTGCGCGTGGTGATGGGCGGGCTGCGCGCGGGCAACACCCAGGCCATGCGCGAGCAGGACCGGCAGTACATTCGCGACGCCTGGAAGCGCGTCGGAGAAGCCTCGGGACAGCCGTTTGATACCGCCTTTTTCGAGCGCGCGCATTTCGTCTACGACACGGAGCCTGCCTGTCGGGCGGTGGTGACGGCCCGTCGCCTGAAGCCCGAGAGCGTGCTGGATTTCAAGGCGGCGGTGTCGAGCGCTTTCTACGCGCACAACCGCGATGTCACCCAGGACAGCGTACTTGCCGACGTGGCATCGGAGTTTGGCTTCGAGCGCGCGCCGTTCCTGGCCGAGCTGACATCCTCCGACGCGCGCAACGAGACGTTCCGCGATTTCCTGACGGCGAAGCAGGCCGGCGTCGAAGGTTTTCCGCTGCTGGCTGCCGGGAGCGAGGCCGGTGGTTATGCGCTGGTGGCGCACGGGTTCCGCACGCTCGAAGGCCTGCCCGAGGCGATCGAGGGGTGGCTCGCGGCCGGCGCGCCGATAACGAACGACAATACCAAGCCGTGAGCTTTTCGTTGCTTCATCAGGTCCTCTTTTCGGACTTGCCGCGCCGCTTGGCTGCCTCGGCTTTGACCTCGGCGGTGTGTTCGCCGGCTGAGGGAACTGTGCGGCGCGGGCGCATGCGCTCGCCGTCGATGCTGATGGGAATGTGCACGGTGCGAACGGGGCGATCCGGCAGTTGCTGGATGATGCCGAGGGCTGCGACCTGCGGCTCCTGATCCATGCTCACCATGTCGTTGATCGGGCCGCAAGGGACGCGAGCTGCTTCCAGGGCCGCGATCCAATGCTCGCACGATTTCGACTTCAGGATCGGCACGATGATCTCGAGCAGCGCCGGCTTGTTCTCGACGCGCAGGCGATTGGTGGCAAAGCGCGGATCGGTGCCGACCTCGGGACGCCCCAGCACCTTGCATAGGGTGGCAAACAGGCGGTTGTTGGCAGCCGCGATCATGATCGGCAGCGTGGCTGTGTCGAAGGACTGGAACACCACCGTGTTGGGATTGCCGGAGAGATCGCGCCGGGGCCGCTTGCCGGTGACGCTGTAGCCGGCGAAGTGGCAGCCCATCCAGCCGAGCGCCGTTTCCAGCAATGAGGTGTCGACGATGCCGCCCTTGCCGGTGGCCGTGCGCCTGTGAATGGCGGCGACGATGCCGAGCGCCGACCAGAGACCGGTGCCCAGATCCAGCACCTGCATGCCGACGCGCGTCGGCGGGCCGCCCTCCTGGCCATTCATCATCATCATGCCGGAGAAGCCTTGCAGGATGGGCTCATAGCCCGGATCGAGGCGCTTCGGCCCCTTGGCGCCGTAGGCCCATAGCGAGCAGTACACCAGTTGCGGGTTGAGCTTGGTCATCGCCTTGGCACCGAGACCAATCTCATCGAGGGCGCCGGGCCGCAGGTTCTGCACCAGCACGTCGGCGTCGGCGATCAGCTCCTTCAATAAGGCGATTTCCTCTTCGTTCTTGAGGTCGAGCGTGATCGAGCGCTTGCCGCGATTGACGGCCATAAAGGTGGTTGCCGTATCGGCCTGCATCGGCGGTCCCCAGCCGCGCGCATCATCGCCGCCGCCTGGCCGCTCGATCTTGATCACCTCGGCGCCGAGCTGACCCAGGATGTCGGCGGCATAGGGTCCGGCCAGATTCTGCGCCAGCTCGATGACCTTGATGCCTTGCAGGGGGAGCATGGGCAGACCTTTCGCTTGGGACAATCGTTGCGGCGCATTTGACATGATCTCCTGCCATTGGAACAGCCATTGACGGTCGTGAGAGCCGATGCAATTGACAGAGCCTGCGGGGGGTGAAACGTTCGCCGGCACGCGTTCTGGAGTTGACCAAGGAGCCTCCCCATGCCGGCAATGACACCCTTCCTGAAAGGCGACGACAAGCTCGGGCCGCTAGCCTCGCGCTATCTCAACGTGGCGGAGTTGCCGTGGCAGGAGACGCGCTTTCCCGGCGTCAAGATGAAGGTGCTGGTGGAGGACAAAGAGTCGGGTCTGACGACGGGTCTGTTCAAGTTCGAGCCCGGTGCCAAGCTGCCGGACCACGAGCACGTCGAGATCGAGCAGTCGTGGATTCTCGAGGGATCGCTCGCCGACGAGGAAGGCGAGGCAACGGCTGGCAACTTCGTCTGGCGCCCTGCCGGCAACCGGCACAACGCCTATTCGCCCAAGGGCTGCCTCGTGCTGTCGATGTTCCTGAAGCCGAACAAGTTCTTCGACCAGAAGACGGCGAAGGTCGGCTGGGATACGCCTGGGGGCACGTGAACGCGGGCGCTGAGCCGCCGGCATAGCCGCAATCGCGGCCTTTTGTGGCGTTCACTTTCTGCGCATCGAACTCGCTGGCCGTTGGGTCCCAGGGACGAGCCCTGGGATGACAGTGGCGCGGCCAGAAGGCCTCGGCCATGCCCCGTCTCGATACTCTTTTTGTCACCCGCATCAAGCGTGCTGAACTCGGCGCGCGGGCGCGCGACCTCATTGATGGCGTGCGCACGACGTGTCTTGCCATCGCCGAGGAGGATCGCGCGGGACAGGCGTGGTGCCGGGAGCACGGCTATCGCGGCTACACGTCATATGCGTCGCTGGACGACCTGGTGCGGCGGGCCTCGGTGTTCGACGATCTGGTGCGGCGCATCGATCCGAAGGTGGCGGCGTTTGCGCGCACGCTGGATCTCGATCTCGGCGGGCGGCGGCTGGTGCTCGACAGCCTGTGGATCAACGTGCTGGAGCCCGGCGGGCATCACACGGCGCACATTCACCCCCATGCCGTGGTCAGCGGCACCTTCTATGTCGACGTGCCGAAAGGGGCGAGCGCGATCCGATTCGAGGATCCACGGCTGACGCAGATGATGGCCGCGCCACCGCGAAAGGCCCAAGCCCGGATGGCCAATCGCACGTTCGTCTCGGTCGAGCCCAAGGTTGGGACGCTGCTGCTGTGGGAGAGCTGGCTGCGGCATGAGGTGCCGGTGAACAATGCGCGGCGGGCGCGGATTTCGCTGAGCTTCAACTATCGCTGGGGATGAGGTGGCGGGCGTCATCAAGGCAGAATGTGAAAGCGGTGAGATCGGTCATTTCTTTGCCTGGCGTGACCGAGTGCGTGACAACGTTGGAGCCCGTCTCGACGATGGCAATGGCCAGCATCAGATTCTCGGCCAGGCCGAAGTTCTCGATCTCAGTATCGGGCCGGTCGCTGTCACCGGGCGGGATACCGCGGGCGCGAAAGGCCACCGAGCGCTGGTGCAGGTCGGGCGTGACGTTGGAGTAGCCGAGCACCGGGCGGCCCAACGCGCGCATGAAGCCGATCTCGAAGGCGGTGCCTGCATCCATGGAGACGCCGCGGAAGGGCGTCATGTTGGCGATCAGCAGGTCACACGAGCGCATCAGCGCCTCGTTCGCGAGCGATATGCGGCGCGCCTGCTCGAGCTTGTCCAGGCCTGCGAGGTCGAGGCTGGCGTCGAGTGGGAAGACACCTTCGAAGCCAGCCTCGGCGCAAAGCTCCACCTTGCGGCGGCCGGCCTCCAAGGCATTGGGCAGGAACACTTCTGGGCCGGCCAGGTAGATGCGCAGGCGGGCTTGCGATGGGGTCGCATCGGTCATGGTCAGAACCTATCGAGAGCATTGGGGATGTGGCGGGGCAGCCGCCACGGCACCACGAGGATGGCGTCAAGACCGACCTCGCGATCCTGGTAGCGAGGACTGCGGGCCAACCAATAGTCAGCAGCGTCGGCGATGCGGCGGGCCTGATGCGGCGTGAGGCCGGCTTCGGCGTCCGCGAAGGTCGGTCGGCGCTTGACCTCGACGAAGGCGACGCGGCCGGATGGTCCACGGCGGACGGCAATGATGTCCACCTCGCCATAGGGGGTGCGATGGCGGCGAGCCAGGATGCGATAACCTTTGGCCAGCAGCAGGGCCGCGGCCAACAATTCGCCACGACCACCGCGGCCGAGGCGAGCACGGCGCTCGTCAAGGCTGGTGCGAGACGCCGATCGCTGGCTTCGCTCGCTCATTCGTCACGCGCTCGCTGCTTGAGGCCCAGATCATAGACGCGCGAGCGCGGCACGCCCAAGGCATCGGCGACGGCGCGGGCGGCATCGCGAAGCGACATGCTGGCGAGGGCTGTATCGAGGGCCGACTGGATCACGTCCTCGGTGATCTCGCGCGGGCCGGGTGGGGCAACCATGACGACGAACTCGCCTTTGTGGTCGTGCTCGCCCAGGGAGGCCAGAAGTGCCGACGGTGTGCCACGGCGAACGGCCTCGAAGCGCTTGGTCAATTCGCGGGCGAGGACGACGGCGCGATCGCCAGCAAGGCGTTCGAGCTCGCCCAGCAGATCGACAACGCGGCCTGGAGCCTCGTAGAGAACGAGAGTGGCAGGCGTGGCCAAAAGTGAGGCCAGGCGTTCGCGACGGGCGCCGTCCTTAACGGGGAGGAAGCCCGCGAACAGGAAACTGTCCGTGGGGAGGCCGGAGACCGTCAACCCGGCCAGAATGGCGGACGCGCCCGGCAGCGCATGCACCGCGTGCCCCGCCACGATGACGGCGCGAGCGAGCCGGTAGCCCGGATCGGAGATCAATGGCGTGCCGGCGTCCGAGATCAGCGCGATGGCGCGGCCCTGGCCAATCATTGATACGAGACGGGCGGATTCGGCGTCCTCGTTGTGGTCATGCAGGGCGCGGGTGGGACGCGAAATGCCATAGTGCGACAGCAAGCTGCGGCTGTGGCGCGTGTCCTCGCAGCAGATCAGATCAGCGCGGGCCAGCGTTGCCAATCCGCGAACAGTGATATCCCCCAGATTGCCAATTGGCGTGGCGACGATGTGGAGGCCAGCGGCCAGCGGTTCGATCGTCCAGCGGCGCAACTCAGCGGCAACCCGCGCCGGCAGGCCGTCAGAGTGGGCCGGCTCGCCATCTGTCGCCTGGGGCTCCTCCGTCATGCCGCTGCCCCGGCGCCGTACTGGTGCGATGGCAAGCGCGAAATCGCAAGCTGAGGATAGCGAGGCTTTTCCGGCATGGTGTGGCCTTCTTGCTCTGTTCGCGGTTAGGGGTTACCGCTATCGCAAGCGGGTTGGCGAACGGCCCGTGGCACGGGCGCGCCAGCATGCTACACCGAATGTCACGGACTGGATCGGATCGCACCCTCAAAATGCAGCGCCCCTTCGACCGACGGCACTTCGCCAAGGCACTTCTCACCGGCACGGCCTTGGCCGGTAGCGGGATGCTGCTGGCCGGCTGCGCCGGTGGTTCAAATGGCGACATCGGGGCGACGGGGGCCATCACGCCAGGCGCGGCCGGCGACGGACCGCGGGGGCGTGACGGCACGAGCGTAAAAATCGGGTTGCTGCTGCCATTGGGTGCCGGTGCGCAGACTGCGGCCATCGCCAAAGCCATGCAGCAGGCCGCTGAGCTCGCTATTTTCGAGCGCGCGAACTCGGGCCTGCAGCTGGTGGTGAAAGACGACAAGGGAACGCCTGAAGGCGCCAAGGCTGCAGCCGAAGAGCTTGTCAAATCCGGGGTCGAACTGATCGCGGGACCGCTGTTCTCGCGTTCGGTGCCAGCGGTGGCGCAAATCGGGCGCGCCGCCAACGTGCCGGTGATTGCGTTCTCGAACGACCCGGCAGCGGCGGTTGGCGGCGCACACCTGCTGAGTTTTCTGGCCGAAAGCGAGATCAATCGCGCGATCGCCTATGCCAGCGCCCAAGGTCGCACATCGTTTGCCGCCCTGTTGCCGGGCGATGCCGAGGGCAAGATTGCCGAACCGGTGCTGCGCGCTGCGGTCGAGCGCCACGGCGGCCGGATCGCCTTCATCGAACGGTATGATGTCGACCAAGGCGGCATCGTCGAGCCGAGCCGGAAACTCAAGGACGCATTCCAAGCCGCAGAAAGTGGCGGACAGAAAATCGATGCGCTGTTCATGCCCGGCGGCTCCGACACCCTGCCGCAACTGTCCTATCTCCTGGGTCAAGCCAAGATCGATACCGGACGGGTCAAGCTGATCGGCACCAGCGGCTGGGATTTCCCGACGATTGGTCGCGACGCACGCCTGCATGGCGCCTGGTTCGCCGCGCCGGATCCCAGGGGCTGGCGGGATTTCTCGGTCAAGTTCTCGCAGACCTACGGACACCTGCCGCCGCGCATCGCCAGCTTGGCGTTCGATGCCGTCGATATCGCATCCACCTTCGCCAACCAGCCCAAGGCCGCCCGCTTCACGCCGCAGAACCTGACCCGGCCATCCGGCTTCACGGGTGTCGATGGCCCCGTGCGCTTCATGGCGCATGGCCGCAGCGAACGTGGTCTTGCCGTGCTCGAAGTGCAGAAGGGCGGGCCGATCGTCGTCGATACGCCGCCGCAGACGATGGCGACCGTGGCGCCGCTGGCCGGTGCCGTGGCCAGCCGTTCGGCGGCGGGGCTGAACTGACGCGGCGCGTGGGGGGCGGCCTTGGGAGCGGTCCAAACCACGCCTGGATGACCCGTTCATCGGTGCATGTGTGGTCCGCGCATGGGCTCCGACCGTTGACAGGACGGGCGGGGTTTAACATTGTCCGGCCCGAACGGCCACCTGCCACAGAAAGCACCTCGTCCATGGTCCAGCTCACGCTTCCCAGCAACTCCAAGATCAAGACCGGCAAGACCTGGAACAAGCCCGAGGGTAAAGGCGACTGGAAGGAGTTCCGCATCTATCGCTGGAATCCGGACGATGATGCCAATCCGCGGCTCGACACGTACTACATCAATCAGGCCGAGTGCGGGCCGATGGTGCTCGACGCGCTGATCAAGATCAAGAACGAGATCGATCCAACCCTGACCTTCCGCCGCTCCTGTCGCGAGGGCATCTGCGGCTCGTGCTCGATGAATATCGATGGCACCAATACGTTGGCCTGCCTGAAGTCGAACAGCGATGTGTCGGGCGCCGTGAAGATCTATCCGCTGCCGCATCTGGAGGTGGTCAAGGATCTGGTGCCGGACCTGACCAATTTCTATGCCCAGCATGCCTCGATCGAGCCGTGGCTCAAGACGACGACACCAACGCCGCCCGGTGAATGGAAGCAGGCCAAGGTCGATCGCGAAAAGCTGGATGGCCTTTATGAGTGCATCCTGTGCGCCTGCTGCTCGACCTCGTGCCCGAGCTACTGGTGGAACTCCGACCGCTATCTCGGACCTGCCGTCCTGCTGCAGGCCTATCGCTGGGTGATCGACAGCCGGGACGAGGCAACCGGCGACCGGCTCGACAATCTCGAGGATCCGTTCCGGCTGTACCGCTGCCACACCATCCTGAATTGCGCCAAGGCGTGTCCCAAAGGACTCAATCCCGCCAAGGCCATCGCCGAGCTGAAGAAGCTCATGGTCGAGCGGCGCGTCTGATACGCGCGCCTGCCTGCAAACAGCGAAACGGCCGGGCGCTGAGCTGATCAGCGCGCCGGCCGTTTCCGTCCAACGGGCCGCCGGCCACTCTTGCGAGCTGCCTGTGGCGACCCAATTCTTCGCGTTACTTCACAGCCTTGATCTTGGCGATCTTGGCGACCGGCGCCTTGGCAACCGGGGCCTTCACGACGGAGGCCGGGGCCGGGGCGGCCTTGGCCTTGGCGCGGCGGGCGCTGCCCGAGCGCTTGGCGCTGGTCGTCGGCTTCGCCACAGTCTTCGACTTCGACTTCACAGCGGATTTGGCAGGCTTCTTCACAGCTTTCACGGTCTTGGCCATCTTGTTTCTCCTCGTTGCTCCCAGAAGCAAGTCGATCTGTCTGCCCAGACGAATCGCATGCACTTGCCTTCATCAGGCTGCGTGTCCGTGGTTAATGAAAGGTAAATTTTTGAACGCTGAACCCACATTTCGTGTGTCAGATCAATCGATAATGGCGGATACCGGACTCTGGCTGGCAATTCGCGCCTATTAACGCCCTGGATGAATCACGATTTCCGGTGGCAGCTTCGCAATGGTGTGAGCGCGACGTCGGCACCCGCTCGGATTCAATCGCGGTGCAACCTGCGTCAGCGGCAATGACGCCAAGGTCGTCAGGCTTGCAAAACGACAAGACCGGAGAGCCTCGCGGCATCTCCGGTCTCGATGCACCTTGATGGTGCTTGAATCGTGCGGGAGAAAGGTAGCGCCCCTGGTGCCCGTCCGGGGGCGCCGCTACTCCCGGCGCCCTTCAGCGCTTCTTCGCTGCCGTCTTCTTCTTGGCGGGGGCCTTCTTCGCGGTCTTCTTCGCTGCGGTCTTCTTTGCTGCCTTAGCCATTTTAGTCTCCCTCATTTTGGATATGCGCGAATCAGCTCGCGCATAAAAATATATGCGCAAATTCTCGGAGAATGTTGACTACTAAATTAGAATCTGCCTTGCGATTATGTCTGGTTCATTCGTCTGTGTGGCTGCAAATCCTCATTTTTGCGTCTTTCAGCGTGCGCGAACGTCGCACGTGGACTCGCGCACGTGACGCAACGCGATCAGCGCGCGTGCGCTGCGCGATCACCGCGACGCACATCGTCACCGAGAAAAGCGATGTTGGCTTGCACGTGCGATGCCGATGCGAAGTCGTGATGCGCAACGTCTGCAGCAGCACGCACGCACATCGCGCGTTGCATCATGCCGCGACGACGACCGCGCGCGAGCGCCGACAAATACTGCATTACACGAGCGCCTGCTGATCGCCGTCGACGCTGATGGCCTGTCCCGAAATGGTACGACCGCGCGGCGAGGCAAGGAACACGATCATGTCGGCGATCTGCTCGGGCTTGATCATCTCCTTGATGGAGGCATTGGCGAGCGACGCGTTCTTGATCTCGACCATCGACTTGCCGGCGATCTGCGCCTTGGCTTCAAAGACGCGGCGAATGCGATCACCTTCAACGGTGCCGGGAAGAATGGCGTTGGCCCGAATGCCGAATTGACCAAGCTCCATGGCGATGGTCTTGGTGAAGCCGACGACGCCCCACTTGGCCGCCGCATAGGGCGAGCGATTGGGGAAGCCGAACTTGCCGGCGGCCGAGGAGAGGTTGATGATCGACGGGTTCGGCGACGCCTTCAGATGCTCAACGGCGAGGCGGGTGCAGTTGAATTGACTGGTGATGCACACCTCGAGGCAGCGGTCCCAATCCTCGGGATTGATCTCATGCACTGGGCCCGTGGGACCGGCGATGCCGGCATTGTTGACCAGGCAATCGAGCCCGCCGAGCGCGGCGATGGTGTCCCTGAACAGGGCCGTGACCTGGGTCCGATCAGCGACATCGCAGATGGATACGGTCACTTTCGGATTTGACTTTTTGAGTGCGGCCAGCGCTTCGGCATCGACATCACAGACGTGCAGGCGGGCCCCTTCCCGCAGGAAGGCCTCGGTGATCCTGAGCCCGATACCTCCGGCCCCGGCGGTCACCAGAACGCGCAAATCCTTGATGCCAAGATCCATGACTGTGCCTTCCTTTTGCGATGCCACCTCTGCCAAGGCGGCCAGTGGCATACCCTGCCCTGCGTGATAGTCTCCCGGCAACAAGCGTGGCAACAGATTTGACCGGAGGACTGCATGCCCACCGTTGGCATCATTGGCGTGGGACTGATCGGGCGCGCGTGGTCGAACGTGTTCTCGCGGGCGGGATGGACGGTCAAGGCATGGGATGCCAATCCGCAAGCGACCAAGGACGCACCACGCCTGGTGGCTGAAAGCCTCGAAGACCTGGCGCGGCATGGTCTCGTCAAGGATCCGAAGGCGGCGGCCAAGCTCGTGAGCGCAGCGGCCTCGCTGGAAGACGCCGTGGCCGGCGTCGACTTCGTGCAGGAGTCCGGGCCTGAAACCATCGACGCCAAGCTGGCGATCTGGAAGCAACTCGATGCAGCGGCACCACCGGAGGCCATCCTGGTGTCATCGTCGTCGGCGATCGTGGCGTCGCGGTTCACCGAGCACCTGACGGGACGGCACCGATGCCTGGTGGCGCATCCCGTCAACCCGCCGCATGTGGTGCCGATCGTGGAGCTTTCGCCGGCGCCATGGACGTCGCCGGATGCCGTAAAACGTGCCCGCGCCATCTATGAGAGCATCGGTCAGGTGCCGATGGAGCTGAAGAAGGAGATCGACGGCTTCATTCTCAATCGGATGCAAGCGGTGTTGCTGTCGGAGGCGTTCCGGCTGGTGAGCGAGGGTTACTGCACTGCCGAGGATCTGGACAAGACCATTGCGCACGGCCTCGGGTTGCGCTGGAGCTTCATGGGTCCATTCGAAACCATCGAGATGAATGCACCGGGCGGTATTCCCGACTACTGCGCGCGATTCTCGAAGACGATGGCGGGGCTGGCGTCGCGACCCTACTCGGGCGATCAATTCGAGCCGGCTAATGTCGCCAAGATCATGGCCAGCTGGGGCAAGACCCCGTCACCGGAGGACGTGACCAAGAAAAGCCGCTGGCGCGATGAACGGCTAGCGGCGCTGGTGGCACACAAGATTTCGCAGAAACCCTTCAAAGCTTGAGGAGCCAACGATGGCCAAGAAACGCAAAGTCATGATTACCTGCGCCGTGACGGGCGCGATCCACACGCCGTCGATGTCGCCGTACCTGCCGATCACGGCGGAAGAGATTGCCGATGCGGCGGTCGGTGCGGCCGAGGCCGGCGCGGCGCTGGTCCATGTGCATGCGCGCAATCCGAAGAACGGGCTGCCCGACCAGAGTCCCGAGGCGTTCCTGCCGTTCCTGAAGGTGATCAAGCAGCGCTCGAATTGCGTGCTCAACATTACCACAGGTGGCGCGCCGACGATGGGGATCGAGGAACGGCTGCGCCCCTGCTCGGTGCTGAAGCCCGAGGTCGCCTCGCTCAACATGGGCTCGATGAACTTCGGTCTTTACCCCATGCTGGAGCGGACCAAGGACTTCAAGTACGACTGGGAGAAGCCCTATCTCGAAGGCAGCCGCGACCGCATCTTCAAGAACACGTTCGTCGATATCGAGAACATTCTGACCAGCTGCGCGCAAAACAACACGCGCTTCGAGATCGAGTGCTACGATATCGGACACCTCTATACACTGCGCCACTTCGCGGACAGGGGCATCGTCAAGCCGCCGTTCTTCATTCAGTCGGTGTTCGGCATTCTGGGCGGCATCGGCCCGCACCCTGAAGACGTCCAGCACATGAAGCGGACGGCTGATCGCCTGTTTGGCGATCAATACCAGTGGAGCGTGCTGGGTGCCGGGCGGAACCAATTGCCGATTGCGGCACAGGCCATCGCGCTTGGCGGCAACGTGCGCATCGGGCTGGAGGACAGCTTGTGGGCGGGTCCGGGCCGCCTCGCCAAGACCAACGCGGAACAGGTGAGGCTGGCACGACAGATGATCGAAGCGCTCGGGCTCGAGGTGGCGACACCGGAGGATGCGCGCGACCTGCTGCAGCTCAAGGGCGGCGACAAGGTGAACTTCTGAGGCGCAGCCGGTGTCGGGCTGCGGCCCGACACCTCCGCTTCTCGCGGCGCTGTGACAACAACAGGGAACAGCATGGCAACGCAAACAGCAGCGCCGGACCGACGCAAAACGCCGGCGGCAGCACCATTGCGGCAGCTGAAGGAGCGGCTGCTGGAGATATCCGACATCGGCTCCGCAGCGTCCGTCCTGAGCTGGGATCAGTCGACGTACATGCCACCGGGAGGCGCCACAGCGCGGGGGCGGCAGATGGCACGGCTGCAGGAGATCGCACACCAGAAACGCATCGATCCGGCGATCGGGCGTCTGCTCGACAAGCTGGAACCCTATGCCGCCGGCTTGCCTGAAGATGCCGACGACGCCCGCCTGCTGCGCGTGCTGCGGCGTGACTATGAGCGCGCCATCCGGGTTCCAGCCGCCTTTGTGGCGCGGGCGAGTGCGGCCGCATCGGCGTCCTACAATGCCTGGACGGCGGCAAGGCCCGCGAATGATTTGCCACCATGCGGCCGCATCTCGAGACGGCCTTGGACCTCGCCAGAGAATATTCGGAGCTGTTTCCCGGCTACGCGCACGTCATGGATCCCCACATCGGGCCCGACGAGGGCGTAACGGTGGCCGAGGCGCGGGCGTTGTTCAAGCGACTCGCTCGGGATCTGGTGCCGCTTGTGCGTACCATCACGGCACAAACCACGGCCGACGACAGTTGCCTGCGCAAGACCTATCCGGAGGCGCCGCAGCTCGAGTTCGCGCTGCGTATCGCCAAGGCCTTCGGCTATGATCTCAACCGCGGTCGTCTCGACAAGACGGCGCATCCGTTCATGACCGGCTTCGCGCGCGATGACATCCGCATCACGACGCGGGTGAAAGAAGACGATCTTTCCGACGCCATGTTCTCGACCTGGCACGAGACAGGGCACGCGCTTTACGAACTCGGTGTGTCGGCAGATCTCGGACCGCCGCTGGACGGGGGGACGTCGTCCGGTGTGCACGAAAGCCAATCTCGGCTGTGGGAAAATCTGGTGGCGCGCAGCCGCGGCTTCTGGGGGCACACTTATCCTGAGCTGCAGCGCGTGTTCCCGAGCCAGCTCGGCGCGGTGCCGCTCGACACTTTCTATCGGGCCATCAACAAGGTGGAGCGGACGCTGATCCGGACCGATGCCGACGAGGTCACCTACAACCTGCACATCATGATCCGCTTTGATCTGGAGTGCGATCTGCTCGAGGGCCGGCTGGCGATCAAGGATCTGCCGGAGGCGTGGAACGCCCGCTACAAAGCCGATCTCGGCATCGCCGCGCCCGATCATCGCGACGGCGTGCTGCAGGACGTGCACTGGTTTGCCGGCGGTCTCGGCGGCGCGTTCCAGTCCTATACCATCGGCAATATCCTGTCGGCGCAGTTCTATGCGGCAGCCCTGGCGGCGCATCCCGAGATCGAGCGGGAAATCGCCGCCGGCCAGTTCGAGACGCTGCATCGATGGCTCAAGACCCACGTCTATGCGCATGGGCGCAAGTTCGGGGTGCACGAGTTGGTCAAACGTGCGACCGGGGGGCCGATGCGGGTCGAGCCTTACATCGCGTACCTGACGACGAAATACGGCGCGCTCTACGACCTCCGCGACCTGCGGCCTGCCAAGTCCAAGAAGGGGTAATCCATGCGCGTCGAAACACTCTTACCTCTAGGCAAGCTGGATCCTGGCTTGCGAGCGGCGGACGTGCCGTTCGACATCACGCGGGTCGCCGAGGACAGCCGGCTGGTCGAGGAGCTCGGCTTCGATGGCGTCGCGGTGGAGGAGACCAAGGACGATCCCTATCAGGTGATGGCTCTGGCCGCGTCGTCGACGAGCCGAATCCGGCTGACCACGGCGATTGCGATGGCTTTCCCACGCAGCCCCACTACGACGGCAATGTCGGCGTGGTCGATGTCGAAGCTATCGAAAGGCCGCTTCGTGCTTGGGCTCGGCAGCCAGGTGCGCGGACATCTCATTCGGCGGTTCGGGCTCGAGTTCCACCCCATCGGGCCGTGGATGCGGGATTATGTGCTGGCGGTGCGGGCGGTGTGGCGGTGCTGGCAGGAGCAGGTGCCGCTCGATCACCAGGGCACTCATTATAAGCTGTCGCTGATGGTGCCGCTGTTCGATCCCGGGCCGATCGCGCATCCCAACATTCCGATTCATCTGGCGGCCGTGAACCCGGTGATGTGCCGCGTCGCAGGGGAAGTGGCCGATGGACTGCGGCCACATCCGGTGTGCACGCCACGCTACATTCGCGAGGTGATGCTGCCGGCCGCGGCGGACGGTGCGCGCCGGTCGGGGCGGGATATCTCGTCGCTCGCCGTCGCCATGAAGCCGCTGATCTGCACAGCACCTGACAAGGCAACACTCGAAAAGCGCTTGCGGGATGTGCGGGCGCGCGTCGCCTTCTACTGCTCGACGCCGGCCTACCGCGCCACGTTCGAGTTGCATGGACTGGGGGCCCTGGCCGATGAGATGGCGGTGCTTTCGAAGGCGCAACGCTGGGAGGAGATGCCCGGTCGGATCAGCGACGAGATCCTGCACACCTACGCCACCGTCGGCACCTACGACGAGATCGGCAGCAAGCTGATCGCGCGCTATGGCGGCATCGTCTCGGATATCGAGTTCTCGATCCCGTGCGCGACGCCGGCCGAGAAAGACACGATGCGGGCGCTGCTCAAGCAGCTGCGAACCGAAGCGGCGTAAGTGCAGCAGGCGCTTTGCCGGCCGCCCGCGCCGTGCTGGACCAAGGGCCGCGGCTGGTATCTACTCCTGGCTCATCTCCACCAGCCAAGGATAGCGCCATGCCCGCCACCAGCATGTCAGGCCCCGCCCAACTCCGACAGCTCATCGCGTCGAAGAGAATGGTGCTTGCTCCCGGCGCCTATGATTGCATCACCGCGCGCCTGATCGAGCAAGCCGGCTTCACCGCCGTCTACATGACCGGTGCCGGCACCTCGGCCGCCCACGGTTATCCCGACTTCGGCCTCGTCACTATGAGCGAGATGGTGGCTAACGCCCGGCGCATCGTCGACACGTTGGGCATCCCTTTGATCTCCGACGCCGACACCGGCTATGGCAATGAACTCAATGTCTTTCGCACCGTGCAAGAGTTCGAGCGCGCCGGCGTCGCCGCCATTCACCTGGAAGACCAGGGTTTCCCGAAAAAATGCGGCCATCTCGATGACAAGGAAATCATCCCGCTCGATGACTATCTGGCCAAAATCCGCGCCGCCAGTGGGGCTCGCCGCAGCAAGGATTTCATGATCATTGCCCGCACCGACAGCCGCGCCGTCAAAGGCTTCGAACAGGCCGTCACGCGTGGCAATGCGGCACTCGCCGCCGGCGCCGACATGGTATTTCTCGAAGCGCCGCAGACCATGGCCGAGATCGAGCAGGTGCCGAAGCTGATCAAGGGACCGTGCCTGCTCAACGTTGTGCAAGGCGGCAAGACGCCGCCGATCGACATGCAGACCGCCGAGAAATTCGGCTATGCCCTGGCCATCGTGCCGGGCCTGCTCGTGCGCACGGTGCTTGAAGCCTGCGACGAAGCGCTCAAGCATCTGAAGGAAACCGGCAAGAACCCTGAGACCCGCTTCAAGACCACCGTGCGGCAGTATTTCAACCGCTTCGGCGCCGACGAATGGGACACCCGCCGCACCGCCTATCGCGGCAACGCTCCGAAGAAGAGCGAAGCCGCCGAATAGGCGAACGGCGCGCGCTCTTTGTTGGCGCCTTCGGATGCGCTCTCTTCTCGGCCCTTCGGTTGCCCACTGGCGCAACCGGGCCGTGCCAACCGGCGCATGCGTTCTCTTTTCTTCGCGCCTTCGATTGCCCAGTGCCAACCGGCGCATGCGCTCTCTTCTTGGCCCTTCGGTTGCCCACTGGCGCAACCGGGCCGTGCCAACCGGTGCGCACACTTGGCTTCCGGGAAGCAATCGGGCCCCTGTCCCACTCCCATTCACATCCCGCCACTTGTCTTCCCGGACGAAGCATTGCGCCCAGCGGGCGCAAGCGCAGATCCGGGATCGCGTGGGTCAGGCTCGTGCTCACCGCGGCCGGCGAGATCCCGGATAGCCACGCGCTTGAGCGCTCAACTTTGC
>JBJXDZ010000125.1:0-14392 GCA_046154645.1 Hyphomicrobiaceae bacterium | reverse complement strand
CCTGGTTGATACGCGCCGGATGCTTGTGGGCACCTGAAGGCGCACGCGCCGGATGCGAAGTCGGCATCCGAAGGCGCAAGAGAATGAGCGTGCCTCCGAGCGGAAACGCTGCGGAGATGAAGGTGTTCCGCAAACGCCCACCCCATCACTTGTCTTCCCGGAAGCCGCGCGCACGCGCCGGTTGGCACTGGGCAACCGAAGGCGCAAAGAAAAGAGCACGCGCCGGATGCGCAAGTAGGCATCCGAAGGCGCAAGCAAAAAGTGTGCGCGGCTATCCGGGATCTCGCCGCCAGCGGTGTGCCCGAGTTTCACACACGCGATCCCGGATCTGCGTGAGGCGCACGGTGTGCGCTCACTTCGTCCGGGAAGACAGTGCGTGGGGAGAGTTTGGAGAACACCTCAACCAAGCATTTGGTTTCCGGAACCCCACCACCCAAATTGGGTTCCCGGAAGCCGCGCCGGGTGCCGCGGCCCGGTTGCGCCAGTGGGCAACTGAAGGGCCAGAAGAAGAGTGGGCATCTTGATGGCGAGGAAGAGCGCGGGCAATCGGAGGCACCGAAAAAATATCCCGCGCGCGTTCGCCGGTGATCGCCAGTCGTCAGGGCCGATAGGCAGCCTTGTCGGTGCCGCGATAGAGCACGCGCACTTGTTCCTCGCTCACCATCTTGTGGAACGCCAGCGCCTCCGGCTCGAGATCCGTCTTCGGGCGATACTCCGGCTCGAAGTTGTGGTGCGAGTCCGTGCCGCGCACCAGCGTTGCCCAATCACGTGTCCCGACGGCTTGCTTCACATGCGTCGGAATATAGCGGATGGCCAAGCCGATGCGGCGGTCATCGGACTGGTTGGGCGCCGAGCCGTGGAACAGCAGCACATGATGCATCGAGGCTTGCCCCGGCTTCAGCTCGACATAGGTCGCATCCGCCTCGTTCACGGTGACCGCAATTTCCTGGCCGCGCGTCAGCAGATTGTCCTGGTGGAACGTGTCGGCGTGCTGCACCTGCGACTTGTGTGTGCCGGGAATGAACTTCATGCAGCCCGAGACCTTGTTGGCCGGCGAGAAGGCGATCCACACCGTCATGACGTCGGGCTTGGACAAACCCCAATAGGTCGCGTCCTGGTGCCAGGACACGAAGCCGGGATCGCGCGGCTCCTTGACGAAGAAACTGGTGTTCCAGCACAGGATGTTCGGCCCCAGCACATCTTCCACGGCGTCGAGAATTTTCGGATGCCGAACCATGTCGTTAACCCAGGTGAACAGCACGTGGCTGCGATGCCGTGCCTCGCCCTTGATCGGTCCGCCCGTCTGGCGCTCGTAGGCCTCGAGCTTCGACCGGAAAGCGGCCACCTCGGCCGGTGCCAGCACATCGATCGGGAAATGGTAGCCGGTCTCGTGGTAGCTTTTGACCTGGGATTCCGTCAGGACCTTGGGCATGGGGCTCTCCTTTCGCGGCTGCAGCGCATCTCGTAGCATGATCGCCGAATGCGGCGGGCCGTCAAGCGCCCGCCACTTGCGCCCGAACCGGCGCCATGCACGAATGCGGCCCTACTGGACCCGGTTGCCCAACTGCGAGGAGCCTGCCCCCATGAAACTCGGACTGTTGCTGCGCTATGATGGCGAGATCGGAGGTCCAAACATGGATCTCGTGTTGGAGGCCGAGAAGTTGGGCTTCGAGTCCGTGTGGACGGGCGAATCCTATGGCACCGACTCCGTCACCCCCGCTGCCTGGGTGCTCTCGCGCACCACGCGCATCAAGGCCGGCACCGGCATCATGCAGATCCCCGGCCGCACGCCCGCCTGCGCCGCCATGACGGCGATGACCTTGCAGGCCATGTCCAACAACCGCTTCCTGCTCGGCGTCGGCCCTTCCGGCCCGCAGGTCGTCGAGGGCTGGCACGGCGTGCCCTACGGCAAGCCGTTGGCGCGCACCAAGGAATACATCGAGATCATCCGCAAGATCCTCGATCGCACCGGCAATCTCGAGCATCAGAGCGAGCACTATCAGATCCCCTACAAGGGACCGGGTGCCACCGGGCTCGGCAAACCGATCCGGAGCATCGTCAAGGCGCAACCCGGCATGAAGATTTACACGGCGGCCATTGCGCCGGCTGGCCTCAGAACTGCCGGCGAGGTGGGCGACGGTGTGCTGCCGATCTATCTCAACCCCGAGAAGACAGCGCTGGTGGTGGATTCGATCCTCGAAGGCCGCGTCAAGGCCGGCAAGCCGAAGAACCTCGATGGCTTCGACATTGCCCCGTACGTGCGCATGGCCATGGGGCCCGACCTGCAGAAGTGCCGCGACAGCATCAAGCCGCAGCTCGCGCTCTACATCGGCGGCATGGGCGCTCGCGAGAAGAACTTCTACAACGATTACGCCAAGCGGCTCGGCTACGAGGCCGAAGCCGTCAGCATCCAGGATCACTTCCTGGCCGGACGCCGCAATGAGGCGGCTGCAGCCGTTCCTGACAAGCTGATCGACGAGATCGCCCTGGTCGGGCCAGCTGATCGCATCAAGGGGCGCCTCAAGGACTGGAAAGCGGCGTCAGGCGGTGGTCGCATCGGCACCATGCTGGTTGCCGGCGCCGACATGGCCGGCCTGCGTGTGCTGGCCGAAGGTGTGGCGTAAGGCCTGAGTCCGCGAAAAAGCCGATGGTGTGATCCACCATCGGCCCGAAAGACTTGGATTTTTTGCCGGTTGCGGCGTTACTTCTTTTTCTTCTGCGCCAGCGCTGAGCCGGCAGCCGACTTCGCGGCCTTGCTCTCAGTGGCGTCGTTCAGCACTTTCGCGGCAGCGGTAGCAGCTTTGCCGCCCGTCTGCTCTTTGCTCTTCGACTGCGTCAGCGCGGACGCGGCAGCCGTCTTGGCGTTCTTGCTGGCTTTGGGATCACTCATGACTTTGGCGGCGGCCTTGGCGGCGGCAGCTCCGGTCGAGTCGGCAGGTTTCTTGGCCATCGAGATCTCGGTTGCATCGATCGCACGTGGATACGCCGCATCACTTTAGATGATTCGCACCAACGCGCTCAGTGCCTTTGCGGCCGGATCAACGGCCATGGCAAGCCCCTGCCAATCAAGGATCACAAGGGTCAGGCGGCAACGGCAGCGACCCCCACCTTGGGCCGGCGCGGCAGCTGCGATCCCACCACCATCGACAGCAGATTGCATGCCCCCGCCAGCATGATGGCCGTGTGATAGCCCCCGGTCAGGTCGAACAGGCGCGCGGCAATGACCGGCAGCGAGATGGCGGCAATGCACCAGGCCCCATACATCCGGCTCGAGATGCGGCCATAGGCGCCGGGCTCCCAATAGGCCGCGATCGACCCGGCCATCACGCCCGAGATCAAACCGTAGCCGATGCCGATCATGTTGATGCCGACGATGCACATCGTCACCGATGGGTAGACCGCCAGCAGGACAGCACCCGACAAGGCCAGCAGTTGCGCGCAGGCCGCGACGTACGGAATGGGAAACCGGTCGACCAGGAAGCCGCCGGTGATGCGTGCCGTCGCGATCGCCGCGGTGATGGCTGTGGTTGCGGCCACCGCCACGGCTGGCGCTCCGCCATAAGCCCGCACGATCCCCGCCGCCTGACTGAGCATGGTCAAGCCGGCTGCTGCCGCCAGGAAAAACGTCAGGAACAGCTTCCAGAACGAGCTCTTCTGCGTCAGCTTGAAGCCGGAGCCCGGCCCTTTCGGAGCGGCATCGGCCAGTCTCACGCCCGAGAGGATGGCCAGCAGCGCACCGATCAGCGACGTCGCGAACAGTGCGCCACCCGTCGCCATCAGCGTTTCGCGCACGCCGATCAGCTGGATGCCCCACTCGGACAGCGGCGCCGCCAGCATGGCCCCGAGCGGAAACAGACTGATCAGGTAGCCGTTGACCAGCCCCTTGTTCCGCTGCACCAGCAGATTGACACACTGCACGATGGTGCAGAACGCGATGCCACTGCCGATGCCGAACAGACCGCCATAGCCGACCGCCATTTCGGTGGCGTGCCGGGCCTGCGACGCAAGCAGCATGCCCAAGCCGCTGATTGATCCTGCGATGAGGATCAGCACCGGCGCCGGCAGGCGTCCGAACAGCGTCGGTGTGATGAGCGCGCCAAGCGTGTAGCACACCGTCGACAGCCCGAAGACCAGCGACAGCTCGGAGCGCTTGGCGTCGAGCAGCGTTTCCAGCGGCGTCAGAAACACGCTGAAGGCATAGATCGACCCGAGCGGCAGACCGACCAATGTCGCCGCCAGCACCGACGCCCACGGCCGGCTCCGCCTCCGCGGCGTCACATCATTGCTGTCCTGCAGAACGGCCCCCTCTGATCGCAGCCAACGCCCGCTTCAGCTGCGTTTCCCCTCGATGCCGTCGACATACGTGGAGGGCTTGCCCTCGAATCCAGACTTGGCGCGCTTGGCCAGCCAATAGGCGAGCGGCGGCGGCACCATCTTGAAATCTGGATCCGCGCCGAGCTTCTGCGCTGCATCCATCGGCCAGTTGGGATTGTACATGATCTCGCGTGCCAGGGCGACCATATCGGCTCTCCCACCTTGCAGGATCGCCTCGGCCTGGTCTGCATGCACGATGTGGCCGACGGCCATGGTCATGACGCCGGCTTCCTTGCGGATGCGCTCGGCGTACGGCACCTGATAGCCGTACTTCTTCGAGCGCACGCCATCCATCGGCGAATAGGCGAGCGTGCCGCCCGACGAGCAGTCGATGACATCGACGCCCTTCGCTTTGACCAGCGCTGCCAACCGTACGCTCTGATCAAGATCCCAGCCCGCATCGTCCTCGCAGGAGAAGCGCATGAACAGCGGCTTCTCCGCCGGCCACTCGGCGCGCACCGCTTCCGCCACCTCGACCGCGAAGCGCATGCGGTTCATCTCGCTGCCGCCGTACTCGTCGGTGCGGATGTTGGAGGCAGGCGACAGGAACTGATGCAGCAGGTAGCCGTGCGCGGCGTGGATCTCCAGGATCTCGAAGCCGGCCTGATTGGCCCGTCGCGCCGCATCGCCCCATTTGCCGACCATGTCGCGCACCTCGTTGTGCGACAGCGCACGCGGCGTCGGTGATTTCTCGGTATGCGGCACCGCGGATGGCGCCACCAGCTCCCAGCCGTCCCAATCGTAGATCTCGGGCTCGTTGCCGGTCAGCGGCTTGCCGCCTTCCCAGGGCCGCGACAGGCGCGCTTTGCGCCCGGAGTGACCGAGCTGAATGCCCGACACGGCACCATGCTTCTTGATGAAGTCCGCGCACCGCTTGAAGCTCGGTATGAACTTGTCGTCCCACAAGCCGGTATCACCGACCGTGCCGCAGCCGTTGCGCGCGACCTTGGTCGACTCCATCATCACGAAACCGGCGCCGCCCGCGGCATACTTGCCGGCATTCATGAGGTGCCAATCGGTGGCGAAGCCCTGGTCCGCTGAGTATTGGTGCATCGGCGCCACGACGATGCGGTTCTTCATTGTCACGCTGCGGATGGTCAGCGGCGTGAACAGCAAAGGCTGCGGCATGCGATTCCTCCCAGTGGGCGGCGCGTCCGATTGCGCCGCGTCCGTTGGGAGCTACCTTAGCCGCGCTGCACAGCCCCGGTCCAGGCCGTGACCACCAACTGGGCCGTGGCCCGCGCCAGCCGCATACCTGGCCTCAACTCTTCACGCGCAAGGCGACAAGGCGCTCGGCGATGGCCCTGAATGCATTGCGCAGGTCAGTGCGATCGGACACGGCATAGAAATAGCTACTCGATGTGACACACGACCTGAGCAGGGCTTCGGCATCCGGCGGCGCCTGGAAGGCCACCGCATAGACGACGATATTCTGCGCCCGCATGTTGTCGCACATCTGCTTCGTCTGGTAGCCAGCACTGTCGACGATGAGCGGATCGGATGAATTCACACCGGGGCCAGGGATGTAGCTGGTGTTGAAAATGCCATCGGTCATCAGCAGCACGGACTTCACGACGGTGGGACCAGCCGTGCGGGGGCGACTGCTGACAGGCCAGAACGACGACCAGTTCTGTGACACCATGTACCAGCCCCAGCCGAGTCCGATATGACCCGCCGTCCAGCCGCCGGTCGTCAGATCCCGGATAGCAGCCCGCAGCTCATTCTTGTCGGCCGACAGCGGCAAGATTGTATTTGCTGGGCAGCCGTAATTGCCGTTCAACGCAGAAGAAGACGTACCAAGCGGCGCAATGCCGCTGGCCGGCGCATCCGTGTAGGCCTGCACGCCCGAACGTTCCACCGTGCAGCCGTCCGTGCTGCTGCCTGCCGTGGCCGGGCCGGCAAAGCCGCCCGCATTCACCGCCGCGCTGTAGGGGACAAGGCCGATGCGAACATAGCCATACGGCGTGTCATTGGTCAGCATCGTCTGCACGACATCGTCGGCCGCGTCCTTGAGGCCATCGATCTTGTCGCACGGGCTGCACATCGACCCGGTGATGTCGAGCACCATGGCGAGTTCGATGCGCTTCTGGTCGTAGACCACTTTCGATGAGCGCGGGAAGTTGAAGGTGTTGATGCCCGCCAGTTGTCCGAACGTCGTGGCCAGCGCAACATTGACCGTGATCTCGACCTCGTTGGTATCGCGATTGATGCGCACGGTCGGCGTCGGCAGCGTCAAGCCGGCCATGACGGATTCATTGACGTGGGCTGCGAAGAACCGTTCCGCTCGTTCCCGGATGTCGGCATCGCTGAAGCTTTCATCGTCGAGCATTTTGGCTGCCGCCAATGCCGCCGCATCAAGCGCCGACGAAACGCGTCCCGATGTGTTGTAGGCCCGCGCGCCATCGATGGCGAGACCGACGGTGATGATGACGAGGAAGATGGTCAGAGCGAAAATGATGGCAATCGTGCCGCGGCGATCAGCGCCAAAGCGCTTCAACTGACCGAAACTTCCCAGCATAGAGGCCCCCAGTACGCACCTAGAGACACACGCATATACGAGGACGGCTAATATTTAGCTAAGCTGCGCACACACCCCTTCCCGATCGACCTGAGCAAACCGGGAAGGGTTATCGGAGTGTAAACGAACGTCCTCTCGGAGTGGGACGGCGCACCGTGCAGCGCGGCTCGCCGCGTTGCCATCACCCACTGACGCGGCAGCCACGTTCGATCTCAAGCCAGCTTGGCCGGCTTGAATCCGAGAATTCTCTCGAAGCGCTCGGCATACTTGGGCCAAGCCTCTTTGTTGATCAGCCGTGGTGGCACTTTGCCGTCGAAGATATCGATCCACTGGTCGGCGCCCCACACACCGACATTGTCGTGCGATTGCCAGGTGGCGCCGGCGCTGTGCGGCGTCAGGATGACGTTGTCGAAGACCATCAGCGGATGGTCGGTCGGCGGCGGTTCCTCCAGGAATACGTCGATCCCGGCGCCGGCGATTTTCTTTTCCTGAAGGATCCGCGCCAGATCCTCTTCCTTGTAGGTGCCACCGCGCGACGTGTTGACGAAATAGGCCGTCGGCTTCATGCGGGCGAGCTGGTCGTAGCCGATCAGGTTGAACGACTCCTTGGTGCGCGGGCAATGCACGGTGACGAAATCGGCGCGCTCCATCAGCTCGTTGAGCTCGACCTTGGTCGCGCCTTTGGCCGCCATCTGCTCTTTGGTGAGATAGGGGTCATAGGCCAGAACGGTCATACGGAACAGGCCCTTGCACAGCTCCGCCACCCGTGAGCCGATGTTGCCGAGCCCGATGATGCCGACCGTGCCGCCGAGCAACTCGCTGCCGGTGAACTGGAAGCGGTCGATGTTGTTGGCGCGCCGCATCAGTTTGTCGGTGAGGGCGATCTTCTTGGCCAGCCCCAGCATCAGCCCAAGCGCATGCTCGGCAACAGCCTCCTTGTTGGCGCCGGACTGGTTGCACACCAGAATGCCGGCCGCCGTGCAGGCATCGACGTCGATCACGTCATAGCCGGCCCCCAGCGAGCACACCGCCAGCAGGTTCGGCGCCTTGGCGATCAGCTTGGCATCGGGAAACCAGGGCTCGCGCATCTCTGTCCGCGCCGACGCGTGATAGCCGTGCGCCTTGGCCATATCGGTCCAGTTCTCGTCGACGGGACCAGTGAGCTCACGCCGGAACATATCGATGTCGGAGCGCTTCGCCCGGATGCGCGCGGCGGTCTCGTCGATGCGCTTGTGGAAATACATGATGCGCTTGATGTTGGTGGCCATGGCCCCTCTCCCTGCTGTCACGTGAGGGTCGGCCGTCTTTCGTCTCGGGCGCCCTGGAATGCAGACCGAGCTTAGCATGGCGACCGTGGGCAACGCCAAGCCCCGGCCCGCGAAGCCTACACATGCCCGCCTTGACCAAATGGTGGGTCCAAAACCGCCAGCTGCTGTTGACAGGACGCGCCAGCCGCGCAACCTCACCAGAAAGACACTCGGAGACCTGACGCCGTGTCGCAAGACTACAATGATCGATTGAAGGGCAACATCAAGGCCGATCCGAAACGCGCGGAACGGCTGCAAGCGGAGCTGCGCGAGAACCTCAAGCGCCGCAAAGCCCGCGCCAGATCGACAGTTGGCGATGCTGCGGACGATCCTGACAGCACAGAGGTTCAAAGCCCACCGGACGGATCGAAGCCTTGAGGCTGCTGGCCGCCCCCGCCGAGCATATAGACGGCGTGCGTCAGGAATGGCCAGCGCCGCGTGACCGCGCGCGGATCTCGGATGAGGACGTGTCGAGGCGGAAACGATGCTCGGGGATCTCGGCAAAGAGATCAGCAAAGCGCCGCGGCACCAGTACATCATTCAACGAGCGAACGCGTCCCGCAGCGTCGATGCGCACCGCAACCAGAAAACTTCCGCTGGAACGGCCGATTTCTTCCAGCGCACTGTGCATGCGGTCTTCATCGCCGCCATAGTACTTCGGCGCCACCAGCCGCTCCGCCGTATCCGCTCCGATCACGAATGTCGTGCTCGGGAACAACCGCGATTTCTCCAGGAACGTCGGCGCGCGCGTCAGTTCCACGGGCGCCTTCCAGGCAAACTGTTTGAGCCGCTGGCGTATCGTCGGGCCAACCAGCGGCGGCTTGTCGACGTTGGTGACGGAGATTTCAAACGTCGACGGCTGCTGCCGAAGCTCTTCGGCGATCCGCGCCAGCATGAGGTGCCCCGCATGCACCGGGTTGAACGACCCCGGCAACAGCACCAGCGGCGGCGGCGCCGACAGCAGCAGTTGTCCATCGGGATGCGCCGTGACGCGACCAACCTCGCCGGCCAGGAGCTGTTCGATGGCATCGCTGCTCACGGCGACGGTCTCGGCAAAATGCTCATCTGGCCCCAGCAGGCTGCGTGGCGACGGCGCAGCGACGCCGCACGCACGCGCCAGCCACAGCACGATCGCGCGCGCAACGATGTCTTCTTCGGCTGCACGATCACGGCGGCCCTTGGCCAGCACGCCGGTACAGTGTGCGACGCCGGCAGCATTTGCCGTGGCAATGTGGAACCGGTGCTCGCCCTTGCGCGGTCGATCGCTCACTAGCGCCGCCGTGGCCCCGAGCCCGACCAGATCGGCGCTCGTGGGCGCCAGTCGCGCCGCGCGGGCTCGTGCGCTCCGGGCCATGGCAATGGCCGTGTCGGCGCTGCTGGCCTGCACCGGCGCAAACCCAAGGAACATCGCCAGCGCTTGGGCATCGTAGGGAACCTGCGCCTCGAGCAGCAGCCGTGAGCCGCCAGGAATCCGCAGCAGCTCGCCGATTGCGCCACTGCCGCCGCCGGTGATCGCGAGCGCAGCCTTGCGTCCCGACGCCTGCAATTCGGCAATCAAGTGCCGCCACTGGGCGTCCGAAAGGCTCATGGTGCGCGCAAGATCCGAAGGTGTGCAGTGTCGCGCGGATGCTGAAAGACTCTGCGGACAGAGTCAACAGGTGCAACCGGGCCCACACAGGTGCAACCGGGCGTGAAGTCACGACGGATCATGTCGAACGCATCGCCGCAGGTCTTGTCACGCCACTTCGGGTCGCCACGCGATGACGCCTTCCGTGCGCGCCCGCACATCAGGCGTGGCAAGGCAGGTGGCAACAGCCTCGTAACCGGGGGCGCCACGAAAGGGAGCCACGCGCGTCGGCGGGCTATGGTTGGCCGGACACAGCGTGATCGTCTCATGCGGCCCCACGGCGTCGAGATCCAGGATGGCCGAGGAGCGCGTCAGGATGAACAGCGACCGTGCATCGGGGCCACGATGGCGCAAAAAGGCAATCAAGGCTTCCTGAGTCTCTTTGTCCAGTCCCTGCTCCAGCATGTCGATGACCAGAACATTGCAGCTGTCTGCCGCAAGTTCCGTCAGCAGGATCAGCAAGGCATCCGACACCGACGCGCCCTCTTCGACGAGCCAAGTCACGGCATGCTCCACACGCGCGGCGCGTGCCGGGTCGCCATCGAGCCGTGCTCGCGCCGACACACCGGCATCCGTCAGACGATCCATGCCGAGGAACGTGGCATCGGGCAGAGCCTCGGCCAAGCGCTTGGCCAGACGTGTCTTGCCGCTGCCCAGCGGGCCAATGATGTAGTTCAGGGCACGAACATCCTGCAGCTCGAACCGCTCACCTCCCCAAGGCCATGGCAGTTCGAGTGCCACGCGGACGTCTTGCTCCGGCTTCAGGAAGTGCGTGATCTCGGCGGCAGTTGGTGGTTTCTCACCACGGAGATCGGCGCGCAGCCGGCGGACCTTGTCGATCGTACCGGTGAGTTTGCCGAGTTGGCCTTCGAGTGCATTCTGGTGTGCGGCCAGCGCCATCTCAAGTCCCTGCGGGTCGCCGCCGATGACGCGCGTCACCTGACCGAGGCTGAGGCCGAGTTCGCGCAGAGCCACGATTTCTGCGGCGCGGGCCATTTGGTCGGGGCCGTACACGCGCCATCCCGCTGTTGTGCGGATGGGAGCGATCAGCCCACGCTGCTCGTAGAGGCGTAGGGCTTTAGCGGAAACGCCAAGTCGTTTGGCAGCTTCGGAGGGGTTCAGGAATCGGTCTGCAGGGCTCACGAATCACCTCGCTATCGGTTGACCGCCAGAGGTATCGCGGCAGCCGCAGGGGCCGGGTCAAGAGCAATGGCGCCAACCGTCGCCACGCAGCAGTGGATGGGTTCAGCTTCTCCGGTTCGGCGTGAACGACATAATCTGAACATCCGCCGCTTCCCTTGACCCCGCATCGCCCGCCACCTACCGTCCAGCCAACCTTTGCAACCCGCAATTCCGACGGAGATCGACCGTGGCCCGCGAATACCTGAAGAAATCCACGGTTGCCGTGCAGAAGCGGCGCGCCGACGTCGAGGAAACTGTGCGCGGCATGCTCGGTGCCATCGCCACCGAAGGCGACGTGGCGGTCAAGCGCTATGCCGAAAACCTCGACAAGTGGACCGGTGAATTCCGCGTCACCCAGGCCGAGATCGAAGCCAAATCCAAAATGCTCTCCAAGGTGTTCAAGGAGGATTTCGAGGTCTGCTACAACAACGTCGTCGAATTCGCCAAGCGCCAGCAGGACAGCATCCGGGCCTTCGAAGTGGAGTTGAAACCCGGCGTCATCCTCGGCCAGAAGCTGATCCCGGTCTCAACGGTTGGTTGCTACATTCCCGGCGGTAAATACCCGCTGATCTCCGCGGCACTCATGAGCGTCGGCACGGCGAAAACGGCCGGCGTTGGCCGCATCGTCTCCTGCGCGCCGCCCCGCGGCCCCGACGGCATCTACCCGCAAACGCTTTACGCCCAGCACCGCTCCGGCGCCGATGAGATCTATTGCCTGGGCGGCGTGCAGGCGATGGCGGCGATGGCCTACGGTCGCCTCGGCATGCCCAAGGCCGACATGATCACCGGCCCGGGCAACGCCTTTGTCGCCGAGGCCAAGCGCCAGCTGTTCGGCGTATCCGGCATCGATCTGCTCGCTGGTCCGACCGAGATCCTGGTCATCGCCGACGACACCGCCGACCCCTCCCTCGTCGCCACCGACCTGCTGGGACAAGCCGAGCACGGCCCCGACAGTCCGGCCTGGCTGATCACCACCTCACGCAAGCTGGGTCTCGCCGTCATCAAGGAGGTGGAGCGCCAGCTGATCGACCTGCCCACGCGCGACAACGCGGGCAAATCCTGGGCCGATCTGGGCGAGGTGGTGGTCGTCGGCAATGATGACGAAGCCATCGCGCTGTCCGACGAATACGCGCCGGAGCATCTCGAGCTGCAAACCGGCCGCGACGACTACTATCACGAGAAGCTGCGCAACTACGGCTCGCTGTTCATCGGTGAAGCCTCGACCGTGGCCTATGGCGACAAAGGCGTCGGCACCAACCACACGCTGCCGACCGGCGGCGCCGCGCGCTACACCGGCGGCCTCTCCGTGCACAAGTTCACCAAGATCGTCACCTACGAGCGCCTGACGCGCCGCGCTTCGCTCGAGATGGCGCCGATCATCTCGCGCGTTTGCCGCGAAGAAGGCATGATCGGCCACGCCATCACCGGTGAGGTTCGCGTCAAGCGCTATGAGCGCGCGAACTGAAAGCTGGCGCAACGCCATGGCAAAACCCGTCACGCCGCTGCTCGCCGTCGATTGCGTCGCCTTCGATGGCAAGGGCCGGCTGCTGCTCATTCGGCGTGGCAATCCGCCGTTCCAAGGGCAATACGCGCTGCCCGGCGGCTTCGTCGATGTCGGCGAAACGGTGGAGGACGCCTGCCGCCGCGAACTCATGGAGGAAACCGGCATCAAGGCCGGCAAGCTCACTTTGGTTGGCGTCTACTCGGACCCGAATCGCGACCCTCGCGGTCATACGGTATCGCCGGCGTTCCTGACCCGCATCCGCCGCGCCACCCCGAAAGCCGGCGATGATGCCCGTGCTGCTGCATGGGTGGAGAGCTGGCAACGCCTGAAACTGGCCTTCGATCACAACAAGATCGTCCGCGATGCCGTCAAGCTGATGGCGCGAGGCACGTGACAATCAGGCGGCGCGCCATCGCGATCGCTCATCGAAGCACGAATGCGCATGTCGGCGCCTCAATTGAGGCAGCACTTCTTGTATTTCTGGCCGCTGCCGCACGGACATGGATCGTTGCGCCCGGTCTTGCCGAGCTGGCGCGTTACTTCGGCCAGAGCCTGTCGGGGCGCTCGAATGCGGCGGCAAACTTGCTGATGTTCTTGTGGGCGTTCGTCGTGCAGTACGGCGCGGGCGCGATCATCGGGCTGTTCCCAACGCGAGCGGGCGGCGGCTACGCACCCGAGGCCTATCAGTGGGCCTTCGGCTCAGCGCTTGCGGTGCAAGTGGTGGCGCTGGCGTGGTTCCTCATGAATCGGCGGCGGATCAGGGAGGCGGGGGAGAGGTGATACGCTCGCCAACTAACTAAATTAGTCGGCTGATTTATGTTCAGAATTATCTTTGAGACTTTCAATTCGTCTAAATTCAAATTCCATCCTCTGCGTCATTGCTGACATGAGATAAGTTCAGATTCACAAGATTTTCATTTCTCCTCCCTAGCTTTTTCAAGCTTTCCAGTGGCCTGGTTGAAATATATCGTATTATGTCATATGTCCCGACCTCTGCTGTATCAGCTAAGATCAAGCCTGAGGGATGCTTTGTAGTATTCGCCTTAGTCTTCCATTGTTCGATAGCGTCATGCACCAAGTCTCGAGCCAGTCCAATGTTCGTCTCAAGGGTCAACCGCATCTTGCCATGCGCGCTTGACAAACCTTCCAGGTAGTCTCGCATGAATGGTCGCAAATCATGCTTCTTGCCTAATAAATCTAGCTCGGTCAGGATCTTTTTCTTGAAGTTTCTATCTGTTTTCAGGGTTTCGGTGTCGAGAGTCGTTAGTGCATAGTACTCTAATCGGCCCTTTCGCTTTTTATTCTGTCCTTTCCACCTTCCACCCATCGTTAAGCTATTCAAGGGTAGCCCGCTGTGTTGCGCCGAATTTCTCAATGCCTCCATTACTCGGTACCCTAGCCTGTGATCATACTCGACGCTGAATAATTTTTTGAGGGTCGCAGCTCCCCTAGTTTCGTCGGTAGGTAGTATCCTGCTTATGGCCTTTGGGGCACATTCGATATAAGTACGCGCGATGGTCATCAATTGCATGACTCTTAAATTAAACAACCGTCGAACGTCATCCATGTCGTCAATTGTTGAATGAGGTCTTACAATGTATCTAGTGGCCACGGAAAGCATGGCATTTTCGAGTTCGACATAACTCTCAATGACAAGCTCGTACATTTCTTCAAACTCTAGGGCGCAATTAATGTTGTCTATCGCGACAATTAAATTTTGGGCTTCGCCGGGGGTTAAACATACTACGTGCGTATCATGCCTGTCCCCTTAGCTCAGGTTGACGCCAGCACGTGCGGGGTTGCGAAGCGCCGGTGTGGCTGCATCTGATCGACGATGGCGCGCATGGTGAGCGGCGGTTTCATGACAGCGCTGGCGATGA
>JBJXDZ010000124.1:0-12424 GCA_046154645.1 Hyphomicrobiaceae bacterium | reverse complement strand
CGCCCAGCGAGGCTTGATGGCCGATGTAGCCGATCTCGAACAGCGCTGCATAGGCCATCAGGGCCGCGAGGACCCGCATGACTGCCCCCCGTCGCTGTGCCTCCGGCACCCACCGCAGCGCCCAGGCGACGGTCAGCAGCTGCACCGCGAGCGAGGCCTGGAACTTGAGCGGCTTGATCCAGACGCTGATGCCGTTGACCGTCCGGCCATCCAGAGACAATGCCGCAGACGTCGGGATCATCATCAGGCCAAGCAGCACGCCGACGCCGGCGAGCAGCGGCTGGCCAAGATAGAGGTCCTCGAGCCAGTCAAGGCGGCGCGACGCAGGCGGGGCGTTCTGGACGAGAGCGGTCATCGGCGGACTCTCCGCTTGGGACAAGGGCACGGATGGGCGGGGCGTCATGCCGAGACCGGCACAGGGCGGACCGCGGTGCGCAAACCGAGCCACAGCAGGAAGCCGGCGGGTCCGAACAGGAAGACCGCTGGAAGCACCGGCAGCAGCAGTAGGCGCGGCAGGCCGCGGGTCTCCGCGTCACGCGCGATCCAGGCGCCGACGAAGAGATCGAACGCGAGGTAGTGCACCCAGCCGGCAAGCAGGATCCAGGGCGACTGAAAGAGGGCGGTGACGCCGGCGAGCGAGGAGAAGCCGCCTTTCGCACTCGACCAGTGCACGGCAATGAGGGCCGTATAACCGACTGCCAGCACGGCAGGTATTGCGAGGCCGGCGATCATGTCGCGCAAAACGCCCGAGCGCGCAATGATGCCAGCGGCGAGCAGGATCCACCCGGCGATGGCAACGAGGTTTGCGATGCCGAACAAGCCTTCCGGGGTCATGATCACGCTCCATTTTGACACCGTCACAATGGAGTGCTTGCCCAATAATCTGGACGCCGTCAAGATCATTGTTACAATGGACAGATGAGGTCGAGCGACGGCGGTTCAGGATGACGAGGAAGACAAAGTCGCAAGCGGAGCGACCCTATCATCACGGCAATCTGCCGGAGGTGCTGGCGGCCGCAGCCGAGGCGTTGGTGCGCGAGAAGGGAGCGCACGGTTTCACGCTGCGCGAGTGCGCCCGTCGGGCGGGGGTGGCGCACAGCGCACCGGGGCATCACTTCGGCAGTGTCGCCAGGCTCCTGACCGAGGTCGCCGCACGTGGGTTCGATCGTCTGACGCAGCGGATGCAGGACGAGCGCAAGGGCGTTTCAGGTCCCGAGGCCCTGCGCCGCATCGGCCGTGCCTACGTCGGCTTTGCACTCTCCGATCCGGTGATCTTCGTGCTGATGTTCCACTCGGACCGCGTGGACCGGTCGGTCAGCCGCCTGCAGGCGGCGGGAGAAGCCGCGTACGGTGAGCTCGTCGACGCGATCGCCCTGGCGACCGGCCGCCGGGCGCGCGACGAGGATGCCCTGCGTTTCGCCTGGGCCACCGTCCACGGCATTGCGATGCTGCTGATCGATGGCCGCGTGAAGCCCGGAGGCGTCCGGCACCGTGGCGGCGACATTGCCCCGGCCGAAGGCACGATCGACCGGCTCGTCTACGCCGTGACGTCCTACTCTGCAAATGGTCGCGCCAAAACCTGAGTTTGCAATCGAAGTCTGGCAGCCGACAATGTCCGGATCTAGGAAGTGCGGACGCTGCTGGCACCGATCTCGATTGCGACAGCTCCTGTGCAGGTTTCTCGGACGCCGGCCAGCGATGTCGTTGCCACGCACTGCAGGCCGGCGTCGGAGAAGCGCCAAGGCACGAAGTCGCGGGAGGTCGGGCGTGGCGGTGAAGCGGGCTCTATGGGGATTGAGGCCGGGCGCCGGCGTTGAGCGTTGGCACGCAGGTGCGTCTAGCACATGCTTGGAGAGCGTCTCGGCCTGAGGTGTTGTCTCCTCGACGTCTCAAGGGCATCGCGAGCAGTTCGGATGGGCGTTTCGCGTGGCCGTCGGGCGCTGTCGTCCACGCGGGATCGCTGCCGGTGCGCGACCAGCGTCGGCGAACGACAGAATTGCAAGCCGGTCGATTGCGGGTCCCCGCCCCGTTACGCCTGTTCTCTCAACTGGTTATCGGCCGCCGGACAGACACCGGCCTTTCGGCTCGCGCACTCCGCGCAGCGGGCTGTCGCGTAGCGACTTTGTGCCATGGCCCGGTCCGCTTTAGTGTTCATCGGTCGAAGACGGAGGGTAAGCCGACATGGCTGTGCCAGCGACTGAGGCATGGTCGTCCGCGTAGCCCGCTGTCCGGAATCTCCGCACTGCGTTTGGCAAGCCATTGATCGGTAACGCGAATGACCCAATCCCACAATGTTCTCTTAGTCTGCTGTGACGGCAGCTTTCTTCATGAGCGGGCATCAACTGCTCATATCGGTCGGCCCGAGAGCCAGATACACGCGCGAACTGGACGGGATTGCGATCATGGGAGTCTCTGCCTTGCTGAAGGCGAGTAACATCGTATTACCGAAGGCCAGCAACATCGTCGAGTGCTGCGACGAGACGACTCAGCACATCGGGCGCAATGGCCTCATCAACCTTGGTCGTGGGAGGACGCATACCCCTCAACAGCAAATCGAGACAGATCCATCGCAAGGGCTTGCAGGCACTCATGCGCGGCGCACAAATTATTATTTCAAGCTGAGGTCGCGCGGCTGTCCTGCAGACCTTCAAGCTCGCGAAGAAATGCCCACATGTCGCGATTGAGAAGCGTCAACTTGCGGATGGTGCTCGCAACCTCGTCCAGTCGCTCGCGATCGACGGCGCGAAGATCTGCGAAGCGAACCCCCTTCTTATCCTCGATGAGGCGCAAGACATTCGTATGGGTAATGCGTCCCGTTGCATCGAGCTGATAGATGCAGTGATTGAAATCGTTGCGCACCTTGGTGCATTCGTTGAAGCGATCGATCAGTTTTTCTAGTTTCCGCACGGCTGCGGGATCTTTGCATTTCGTTTTTGCGAGGCGGCGGATCAGGTCGAGCCGCGCACGCGTTGTATTGAGCGAGACGAAGGTGATGGCGGCGGTTTCAAAGTCGACGCGCATCAAGAGCATGAGCACGTATATGAACATGCTTTCATTGTTGGACCACGTGAAGACGAGATTGCCGATCAGAGCGAGCACCTCCGTGCGTTGTGCTGCGGAGCTGGGAGCCGACGCGTCGATCTCTTTGAAGTTTGGAGTGGCTGGAATCTTCTTGTTCATGCGCGTTACTCGCAGATGGCTGCCCTTAGTGAGCATGCGATCGGGAACTGCGCAACTGGACGCGCAAAGTGTGATTGATCATCGCAAGCTCGGCGCGGTCAGCCTTTGGTCCAACAGTCATCCGACCTAGGTCCGTATTGACGATTTCCTGCAACATGGTGAAACTGTTATCGCATTAACTAGAGAACCGACGCCAACGGGATTTACTGGCGTCTTCATATGAAGCACTCGGCGGCCGGGACCGCCGCACTGCGGAGTATCGACGACTCAACAACTGTTGGGATGCGTGGCGTCATGCGCGCATCTGTCACCAACAGCACCCCTTTCAAAGTTCTCGGTGCAATTCGAACTTCAAACGAACACACCGCCCATTCTCGCAAACAACGCCTGCTCGCCCTCGCGAGCGGCGGACGGCACCTTATTGTCTGGTCATAGGAGGCGTCCGATAGAAACTGACTTTTAAACCACGTCGCGTGGGACATGAATTGGCCGCTGGCGTTTGCGGTTGCCACCATTTCTCCCGCAAAGCCCTGATCTTAAACCCTATCGGTACGCGACAGCATTCGCCGACGCAGAAGATTGGCGTTTGCCTGAGCAAGCCGATGGTCATCGAAACCCGCTGGACAGCATCCAGGCGGAACAGGAGACCATTATGTCATACGGCAATCAATCGGAAACCGACAAGATCATCCTCGACGCCACTGTGACGCAAGACGTCAATCTCAATGTCGCAACGACGGACAAGGATATCGACATCGACAAGTCGGAGAGGACCGACACGTATAACCTCAACGTTCATGCTCCCGAGAAGCCTGTCTATGTCAAGGTGGACATCAAGGAAGAAGTTCACCGCGACGAGAGGAGCTACAGCAAGGAAGAAGACTACAAGAAGACCGAAATCGTTTTCACCGAAGACATGAAGAAGGACATCGACATTTCGACCTGGAATGTCGAGGTTGACGTGAAGGCGAGCAGCATCATCCAGAATTCCGAGGTCCAGTCGGATATGGATGTCAATGATTTGCAAACGTCGAGCCTGATCAACGTTGCGCCCCATGCGACGTTGAACATGGACGATTTCAATCTCGACGTGACGGCGATCGGCGACTCGTTCAACGGCGCGGGCAATGACAGCTATGTCAGCGTCAACCAGTCGAACGAGCTTGACGACAACGACGAAGTCAGGGACACGCAAGTCGCCTACCGCAATGAGCAGGCGCCCAACGTCGACGCGTCGCTGGACGCCTCATATAAGTCCAAGCATGAGGCCGAGGGTGGCGGCAAGCATGAGTGGGAGTACGAGAAGGAATCTGGCGGATATAGCCACAAGGACTGGATGAAGCCGAAGCCCGAAGAATCGGCTTCGGGATCCGGTTCGCATTGGTGGAGCGCTACTGCCTCCTCTGCTGCTGCGTTGACCGCTGAGCTGTCGCTCACGGCTCCAACCGAGGCATTCCAGACCGTGGAAGGCACCGGCGGTACCGCAGTAGCCGGCGACGGCATCGGGACGGCCGACCTCCACAACACCAACAGCGACAACGAAGGCGATGGCACCGTCAGCGGCGACGCAGCGGCTTCGGCTGATGGCATTGCCTCGGCGGAGGCGTTCACGTCCTCGATCATGGCCGGCGGCAACCAGCAGGCCAACTTCGCGACGCTCAAGGTTGTCGGCGGTGATGAACTCAATGCCGGTGACATCAAAGGCTATCATCCGGGCTCCGATGACGACGGCGGCGCGGGCGGACACAGCGGCTACGGTGGCGGTCTCGCCATCAAGGACTCCAAGGTGAGCCTGGACGACGATCTCAACGATCTCGACACGTCGAACCTCATCAATGTCCAGGGCAACCTGAACATGGATGACTTCGATCTCGATATGGACGCGATCGCGAGTTCGTTCAACGGACCCGGCAACGACATGGCGTTCGACATCAACCAGACCAACGATCTGGTCGATCAGGACACCGTCTATGGCACCAACGTCACCTACCAAGGTGCTGGCTGGAATGGGCCGTTCCAGAGCGTGATGGCTTCCGGTGGCAGCGCGACCGCCGGCTCCGGCATCGGTTCGATTACGGGTCACGGCGTCGCCAACAGCAACGGTGGTGATGGCTCGATCCTGGGCTCGACATCGGCGACCGCTGATGCACTGGCATCCGCCGAGGCGTTCACGTCGAACATCGTGGTCGGCGCGAACCTGCAAGTGAACAACCTGTCGGCGACGATAGTTGGCGGCGACAGCACCATGGTCGATGACATCGGTCTCGGCCACTAAGCGACACATGCCGCCCCGGCGGCATGTCTGCACGGTGGTACCCGTCATCGTGCGGCGCCCCCCGGTGATAGACCGGGGGGTGAACTCCAGATTGTTCACGATCGGCACCGTTTGCCGCGCGATTGCATTTCGCCATTTCAAGTACGGGGCATGACGATGGCACAGCGTGTTGCAGACGAAGTCTCCCGATTTCTCGGCTATCTCCACTTCGATCAATTGCTCAATCTCGACATGCCGCACTACTGGGGCGCGCCGATCTACGCGATGCGCGCTCAAAGTGCCGACCGCGTCAGCAAACCGACAGCACTGGAAGCTGATCTCCCGGGACGAGGCGCTCCCCTTCGCCTGCCGATGATTGACGACCAGGATATGCCTGAGCGGACCTTCACATACGCCAGCACAATCGAGGGACCGCAGCCGTTCACGCAGCGTCAACTTGAGTCGTTGCCCGTTCGCTTCGACACGCCACAGGCTGTCATCAATGCGGCGCTGGACATCACTTATGAACCGTCGCTGCGGGGGCCCATCAATCCGACCGTTACGTATACCTTCGGCCTATCAGCCGGCTGGCTGCTCGATGTCGTACAGAAAAACGCGTTGTTCGACAACGACGTCATGAGTGATCGCCTGCTGCAACCCGATGCGATGCCGCCGGCGACTGACGCGCGCGCCGCGCTCGGCGAACTGGTCGAGCTGGGACTGTCGCAAGTGCCCGCCGGCCTCGCACCTGACTGGGATCGTCCGAGCGGCACCGAACACGAGCTCTTGCATTCGGGCGACGGACTTGAGCTTGGCCTGACGGTTTCCAAAGGCAACCCGGGACTGACGGCTACGGTTCCGCAGAACGGAATCTACGTCGATGGCGTGCGTGTCTCTGAAACAGGCCAGTCACAGCGAGAGCAGTCCGCGGACCTCAAGGAGGTTGCAGAGAGCATACTGGAGGAGGTGGACCTTGACGGCGATCGCGGTGCACCGTTTGAGCCCCAGCCGGTGCCTGTGCCGGCCGATGGTTTCCCATTCGGGCCGACGGGTGGCGTGGCACAACACGTGACTGCCGGCAACAACGAGCTGGCCAACGTCGCCGCGATCTATGATCTCACGGATGCCAGTGCCTCGCGCATCATCCGCGGCGACTACTACGAACGCAACGTCATTGCGCAAGTTAATGTGCTGGCGGAAACGGACGGCGACCTGCCGAGCCAGACCGATATCATCGAAGCTGCTATTGCCGCCAATCACAGTGGCAAGACGAGCAACGAGGCGTCGTTTGTCAGCGATCCGGGTCTCCTTTACGGCAATATCTTCGCGGGCATCCCGGGGGCCGCGAACTGGCACGTGGACTACATCGACGGGGATCTGTTCGACTCCACGTCGCTCATTCAGCGCAACTATCTGGTCGACAATGATCTCAGTCACTCGACACAATCCCAGGCGCACAGCATTTACACGCTCGGTGAGAACGACCAGATCAACGTGCTCAATCTCGTGGATCTCGGAAAAGCCTACGATCTGATCATAATCGATGGCAGCTTCTACAAATACAACGCGATCTTCCAGTTCAACATTGCGCTCGATGCGAACGACATCTCGCCATCCGAAGCCGACGCCGATGTCGACAGCTCCGGCAATCGCCTGAGCAATGACGCTGCCATCATCGGTGTCGGCGGCAATGCGCATGTGCCACTGAACAGCAACGCGGAAGCGCTCGCCGAGGCAATCGCCGACAAGTCCACCACGCTCGACTACACCTGGACGATCGGTCTGCCCGGCAATGGCAATGATACATTCGAGGTGCTCTACATCAGCGGCGACTACTATGCCTACAACATTCTGCTCCAGACCAATATCATTGCCGATATCGACTCGATCGAGCAGCAGGGTGGGGACAGCGATCTCGTGCAGACCGTGTCGGCAGCTGGCAACAGCGCCTCGAATGCCGCCCTGATTTTCGATCTCGAGAGCCAATCCGCCTACCAGTTCCTGGGTGGGACGGCGTACGAGGAGAGCTTCCTCGTGCAGGCCGAACTCATCATCGAGCCAGAAGACGACGGCGGCGACAACAGCGGCCGGTCCGGTTCGGGTTCCGGCGATGATAGCCTCATCGGTGTGCTGGCCGCCCTCAGCGAGCACGACGACAACTCCGGTTCCGGCAATGGCGGCGAGAGCTACGACTGGGGCCATGGCGGTCATGCCGATGTGCTTGGCGGGCTCCTGCACTGATGGATCAACGTGCTGGCAGATTGGACGGGAACCCATGGCGCACGAAGCAATCCTGAGCAACGGCCTCGACGGCGCAACGACGGCTCCGCCTGAAGGTGAGGCGAAGCCGAAAGCCTCGACAGAGAGGGCGCCGCAGCGCATTCAGCAACGGCAGATCGACGGCGACTTCCGCATGGCGCTCGCTCGCTCAGTTGCCGCTTGTCGCGTGCCGCTGGCGATCGTTGCGGTTTTCTCCCTGACGATCAACCTGCTGATCCTGGCCATTCCGGTTTACCTGTTCCAGATCTCGGATCGGGTTCTCACCAGCCGGAGCACCGACACACTGATCATGCTGACCATCGTGGTCGTCGGCTCGATCGTCGCCTACAGCGGTCTCGATGTCGTCCGCCGACTCGTGCTGATGCGGGTGGCGACGCAGTTCGAAACGTCGCTTTGCGGGCCGGTGCTGAGTGCTGCAGCCAAGGCGGCTCAATTCGGCTCCACGCGGGAGTTTCAGTGTCTGCAGGATCTCCAACAGATCCGCCAGTTCATGACCGGTCCGGTACTGCTGGCCATGTTCGATGCGCCGGTCGCGCCGATCTATTTTCTAGCGCTATTCCTCATCCATCCGCATCTCGGCATCATTGTCACCGTGTCGGCGATCATGTTGGTTGCGGTGGCACTGCTCAATCAGCGTGTGACGGCGTTCCACTTCGCGCGATCGAACATGTTCTCGATCCGGGCCAATCTTCAAGCCGAGGCTATCGCGCGCAACGCCCAGGTTGTGAATGCCATGGGCATGATCCGCGAGGGCTTGATGGTGTGGGGGCGGGAGGCGGCGCAAAGCTTGAGGTCACAAGTTTTCGCTAGCGACCGCAACATCCATATGACCGGCGTGTCGAAGGCACTTCGGCTGCTGAGCCAGGTGGCCCTGCTCGGGTGGGGCGCCGTCCTCGCTCTCAACAGCGAGTTGACGGGAGGCATGATGATTGCCGCGTCGATCATCGGTAGCCGCGCGATGGCGCCGGTCGAAGGGCTCATCGAAGGCTGGCGGAGTTTCGTGACAGCGCGAACCGGCTATGCCCGGGTGACGGCGCTGCTGCAGAACTCACCTCTCAATCAGGACCGGCTGACGTTGCCGCGGCCCGAGGGGCGGCTCAGTGTGGACCGTGTGCTCTATGTTCCGCCGCCGACCAAGAAGGTCGTGTTGAACGGCATCAATTTCAGCCTGGAGCCCGGCGAGTCGCTGGCGATCATCGGGCCGTCGGGAACCGGCAAATCGACGCTGGCGCGCATGCTGGTCGGCTCGATTGTGCCGACGTCGGGCTCGATCCGGCTCGACCAGATGGACATTCGCAACTGGGATCCACGTCAGTTCGGCGAGACCGTTGGCTATCTGCCGCAGGAGGTCGAGCTGTTCCCGACGACGATCAAGGCGAACATTGCCCGACTTCGTGAAGACGTTACTGATGAGTCGATCTTCGAGGCGGCGGCGATTGCCGGCGTGCATGAACTGATTGCCGAGTTGCCGCACGGATATGAGACCATGATTGGCCTCGACGGCAGCCCGCTCTCCGGTGGTCAGCGGCAACGGCTCGGACTCGCCCGCGCTTTTTTCGGGTCACCGCGGCTGGTGGTTCTCGACGAGCCGAACTCGAATCTCGACACGGCCGGCGAAGGTGCGCTTGCAGCAGCCCTGCAACGGGCGAAACGGTTGGGCATCACCATCGTTGCAGTGACGCAAAGGCCTTCACTGCTGAAGTGCGTCGACAAGATCATGATCATGTCGGACGGCAAAGTGCAGCAACTGGGTCCGCGCGACGAGATCCTGGCTCGACTCACCGCACGCGGCGAGGGAACCAGCTCGAAGGGATAAGTCGTTTGCCGGTGATTGTCTTGCAGTCAAGTTGGTGGAGGTTGTCATGTTCAAACGTCGATCAATTCCGAGTGCGAACGAAGAGCACGTCTGGTTCGATGATGTCCCGCGCCGGTCGACGGGTGCCATTGTGGGTGGTCTCACAGTCCTTGGCACGGCCATAGCCGGCTTTGGCGTCTGGGCAGCCACCGCGCTGATCGATGGCGCGGTAATCGCGCCGGGCACTTTCGTTGCGACGGGGCAGAACAAGGTCGTGCAGCATCTCGAAGGTGGCATTATTCACGATATTCTGGTGCGCGAGGGTGAGATCGTTCAGCAAGGCCAGTCGCTTCTGCGCCTCGATGAAACGCAACCGCGCGCCGAGCTCAGGCGGTTGGCGCTGCGCCGAGCGATGCTGCTGGTCGCCGTGGCCCGGCTCGAGGCCGAAGCCGCAGGTCACGACCACATGAGGGTGCCGGTCCAATTCGCGTCAAACATCGACCCCGAGATCGGGCTGATCATTGAAAGTCATCAGGCCATCTTTTCCGCCAGGCGACAGAAGCTCGAGGCAGAGATTCTCATTCAGCAGCAGTCGATCGCTTCCTTCAATGAGCGCGTCAATGCCGAGCGCGCGCGCCTTGCCAGCGCAAAGGCTCAATCACTTCTGATCGATGAGGAGCTGAAGGACAAATCGCACCTGTATGCCAAAGGGCTGGTGCGCAAAACGGAGTACTTCAATCTGCTGCGCAACCGCGAGACGATCAAGGCGGAGATTACGCGTGCGACGGCCGACATTGCCGACAATCTGGCGCGGATCGAGGGCACCCGCCGGCAAATTGACAGGGTGCATAAACTGGCGCTGCAGGTTGCGGTCGAGGAACTGCATCCGATCCGTGCCGAATTCAAGGACATCGAGGAGCGCATTACCGCTGCGCAGAGCGTTCTCGGTCGGATCGAGGTCAAGGCGCCGGTTCGTGGCATCGTGATCAAGCTCAACTACCATACCTCAGGTGGTGTCATCCGGCCGGGGAACGACATCCTGACGCTGCTACCGCTTGGGGATGAGTTGCTGATCGAAGCGCGGATCCGACCGCAGGATATCGACAACCTGAATAAGGGCCAAAGCGCGATGGTGCGCCTGACGGCACTCAATCAGAGGACGACGCCAATGGTGACCGGGCAGGTCGTCTACGTCTCTGCCGATGCCATTCAAAACGAGCGCAATCAAGCAACCGATAACGCATATGTCACCCGCGTCAAACTCGATGTGGCATCCGTCGCCGTGGTGCAGAAGTTTCTTCCGACGCCGGGCATGCCCGCGGAAGTCTATATCCGCACCGGGGAGAGAACCTTCTTCCAGTATCTGGCGCGTCCGATTACCGATGTCATGAGCCGCGCTTTCCGAGAATCGTGATGTGTCAGGCGGTATTGCGTTCGGCATCAGCGGTGTCGCCGACGACGGTAGTCCTCGTTTCAGCTTGCGCTGCGGCGGCACCCGTGCTGCTGGAGCCGATCATGCCGGTTCCGGTCACGCCGTCGCGCAGCGACGTAGTGCTCGGGTCAAATCAACGACGTGGAACCGCCTAACGACCGGCAGATAGGCCCCCGGTAGCGGCCATTCGTTCATTCGTTGGCCCACCGACTAGCATTGTCAAGGTGGCCCTCCACGTCGGAGCACCAACGGTCGGTCTCGGGCCACCGCGACCAGTGAAAAGACCACGCTCGACTTACCTTGTCCAGCGCGCGCGCCGGCAAGTGTCCGCTGTCGGAGGTAGAGCGACAGCGTCGGTCCGATGATCACGGGGCGGATGATGATTTCGCCTCGACGGCTGCTTTCTCCGCGCATCGACTCCAACCGATGGCTGCCAATCGAACATGGCCCAGAGCGACGATACGGCACCCTTGATCCTCGCTCCCACGCTTATCAGTGCCGACCTTTGGATTTGGTAGCTACCGTTCCCTGCGAGCAAAGACGTCCTCCGGAAGCAAGCGCGGAGGCTGCTCGCCAGTAAGATCGTATTTGCTGCTTGCGCACCCCTCGAAATAGGTGCGGTGGCGTTCGAATGTTTCAACAAACTCCCACGGTGCAGTTAGGTTACCCAAACCGCTCAGGGCTGCAAAGGTAACGCTGCATTTGACGCCCTTCATTTGGTCCATGTCGAACATGGGAAAGTAAACTGCATCCCTTTGCGGGTATGAGCGACCTGACGCGCGTATCAACGGCATTGCTCATGACCTTTTGACGGCTGTAGACGGCTCAATCAATCTGGAACAGACAAAGTGGCACGCCATCGTTCGCCTGGGCAATTTGCTCGGCGGCCCACATTTCGGGCGCAGAGCTGCGTCAGGCGAGCTGCAACTTGCGCCGAGGTGCAGTCCCACCGAGCTTCTGCTTACGATACTTGCGATAACAGAATATCGGCCCTCCTCGACCCGCCCCCGATGGTCGGTCGAGAACGACCGCGTCAAAAGTGTTGAGTTCGCCGGTAGCCGCGCATCCAGGGTGACGGTGGCAGAGTGTCCGCTGTCGGAGGACGAGCGACCGGTTCCAATCGACGATAACAGAGCTGATGATGCCCGTGCCTCAATGGCGGCTATCTCCGCACTGCGTTTGGCAAGCCGTTGATCGGTAACGCGAATGACCCACAAGAGACATTGATTTCTCAGCGATCAACCAATGATTTCGGGTCTGCTGCTGGGGAAAGCTGACAGTGTCGCGACCCCGCCCTGGACGCCGGCACCAACTCAATTTGAATCAGCCAAACTGGCGAACTCCTTCAATGCAGCATGGACCAGCGGCATGAACTCGCGGCCACCGCCATGGCCAGCATCGTCGAGAATATGGAGCCGGCTGGTCGTCCAGTGCTGCGACAAGCGCCAAGCCGTCTCCAACGGCCCGCTGACATCGAAGCGTC
>JBJXDZ010000123.1:0-14959 GCA_046154645.1 Hyphomicrobiaceae bacterium | reverse complement strand
ATCGCGTCGAGCGCGGCAACGAAGAACTGCATCGGACCCCTCCCCGAATCGAAAGGAGTCCTCTCAAGAATCCATACCCGCTGGCGATGCAAGCACTATTCGTTCAGGCCAAACGCGATTCCCCTAGCCGACACCCACGCAGCCTCTTCCCGCAATACGGCTAAAAGATCAAAGTGTTCATGGGCGCCTATTCTTTCGCGCGGCGGAATAATATAGAAGGTTTCGTCGAGAGCGAGCCAAATAGTTGAACTATTCCACTTGCGAATTCGACGGGGGGAATCTTCGTTGTGTTCAAGCAATAGTAGCGATCCGAGGGATGCGCCAGGCCGCGGCTTCGCATTTTGAGCACACGTGTGCGTCGTCGACGCAATCAGAACTAGAATGGCAATCAAACCGCGCGAAAGCCATGCCCGTTCACTGCTAACCATCGCCATCCATACGACAGCTGTTCGCAGGATCCCGTAAGCGACAGCGAGGCCATAAGAAATGGACAAGAGGCTTCCGAAATAATTAGTGACAGCCACCATTTTCCGCAGCCCCCACTTTCCACGCTTGCCGCAGCCACCCCCTCACCCATCACTATACTTCGCAGCACGCTTCTCGCGGAAGGCGGCCTGGGCTTCGGCTGAGTCTGGATGTTCGCCAAGCTCGGTCGTCATGTTCTGCTCGTAGCGGTAGCCATCGCGCAGCGACATATCCTCGATCGTGTTCAGCGTGCGCTTAGCGAGGCGAATGGCGGCCGGGCTCTTCGATGCGATCTCGCGTGCCATCGCCATGGCCCGCGGCATCAGTTCCGCGCGCGGCACGCAGGCCTCGACGATACCGAGACGATAGAGTTCGGCGCCCGGCACGCGATAGCCGGTCAGCATCATGCGCCGCCGCGTCGAATGGCTGAACAGGCGCTGTGTGTGTTTGCCGCCTCCGAGCAGGCCGACGTCGATCTCGGGCAGGCCTAGGCTGGCTTCCTCGGCGCAGAGCAGGATGTCGCAGGAGGCGGCGACCGCCAGCCCGGCGCCGAGTGCTGCACCGTTGATGGCGGCGATGACCGGCTTCGTGCACTCGCGAATGGCGTGATAGCTCTCCCGCGCGCGGCGATTGTGCTGCCAGCGCTCGCCGGCCTTGGTGCGGTCGGGGCGCGCTTTCAGATCGGCACCGGCGGAGAACACCTTGCCGGCGCCGGTCAGCACCGCCACGCGCACATCATGCCGATCCGAGATCATGTCGAAGGCGTAGGCCATCTCGACGTTGAACTCGGCGTTCTGCGCGTTGACCGGCGGGTGGTCCATGGTCACCACGGCGATGTGGTCGGCGATGGCAACTTTGATCAGCTTCAGGTCCATGGGGTGCAAGCTCCGATAGGTGCAATGGTGTTGCGGTCAACATAACAGACTGCAGGGCGCCGTGTTGTGCGAGCGGTGACGCAAGGCGCGTGTCGGCCAAGCGCTTTGTGAGGGCAACCGTGAACATTGACGCGAGGCAGTCATGTTTTCTAAGTAGGGGATCGCGCGTCCCGATCAGACGGCACCCGAGGTGGCTTTATGACCCACGACACGTCCGACAGCGTTCCGCCTGCCGTTGCGCGCCGGACGCGGCGCATCGCACGTGCCGAGCGGGAGGAGGCGGGACTTGCCATCGGCAGCATCGGTGGCTTCGACGTGGCTTACCGGCTCGATTCGGCCGACGAAGACGTCATCGGCCACAGCTTCGAGAAGGATATCTTCCTCGCCGCCCTGCCGGACTATGTGCTGCCGACCAATGGGGTGGTGCTCGACGTCGGCGCCCACATTGGCACGTTCAGCCTGCTCACAGCCCGGATGGCGAGCCAAGGCCGGGTGCTGGCCATCGAGGCCTGTCGCGAAACATGCGATCTGCTGCGCATCAACGCCGCTCTCAATGGTCTTGCCAACATTGCGGTGCATCATGCGGCTCTCGGTGCCACCGATGGGATGGCTCATCTCTATCATGACGCCGGCGGCAACTGGGGCCATACCATCATGCAGTCCCTGTCGCCGCATTCGGAAGCGGTACGGTCGATCTCGCTCGACACCCTGATAAAGGATGCGGGCGTGGATCGCATCGACCTTGCCAAATTCAATTGCGAGGGCGCCGAGTTTCCGATTCTGCTCAACGCTTCCGACGATGCATTGCGCGTGTTTCGCACCATGATCGTGCTGTATCACTGTGACCTGTCGTCGGGCCAGTCACACGAATTGCTGCTGGCGCGGCTGGCGAGCGTGGGGTTCGCCACCGAGGTCCGCGACGTGTGGGGCGAGCGCGGCTGGATCCTCGCGACACGCGCGTGAGCGGATCACGGCGCCAGAGCGCAGGTTGTCGGGCGTGAGACCTCACTCTGGACGGCATCTCGCTGCCGACAGCATGGGCCTGAGCCGACAAGGATCTGTCAGCTCAGGCCTCGCGATACCAGTCAGCCAGGAAGGCCATGCCGTTGTCCCAACCGCTGAGGTGGGGCTGCAATGAGAGGGCGGCTGCGGTGGCGAACGGCCGCGCCACCACCGGGATCACGACCTGATTGTTGATGACCAGATCGTTCAGCTTGATGAAGAGCGCAATCCGCTTGCCGGGTTCGAGCTCGTTCTCGGCCGCCGTCAACGTGCGATCATATTCGTCGTTGCGCCAGCGCGTGACGTTGCGGCCCTGCCACTTGTTGGCTTTGGTCGCGACCTCAGCACCGAAGAACTGCTTCATGAAGCGCACGGGATCGGGCTGCGACATGGTGATGGTGAGCATTTGCAGATCGGCATTGAATTTGGAGAAGGTGTCGGGATTGCCGACATCCGACGAAAAGAAGATTGAGCCGGTGATGCCCTTGATTTCGATCTCGATGCCGGCTTTGCGCGCGGCCTGCTTGACGATCTGTTGCGTCTTCTGCCGCGGCGCATTGATCGAGGTCTGGAACACCAGCTTCAATTTTTTACCGGCCTTCTCGCGAATGCCGTCGGCGCCGACCGTCCAGCCTGCCGCCTCGAGCAGCGAGGCAGCCTTGTCGATATCGAAGGCAAAGCTTGTGTTGGACGAGCGCACCTCGGGCGGCGCATTGAGCACATTGGCGGTGACCACACCGGTGCGGCCATAGATATGCTCCTGGATCGACTTGCGGTCGATGAGCAAGGTTAGCGCCTGGCGGACGGCGGGGTCGGACAGGATCGGATGCCGCGAATTGGCGTGCGAGCGCTCGCCGTCGGTCTCGGTCCAGGGATCGGTATTGTTGAGCTGGATATACTCGATGTTGCCGGTCTCGAAAATGACGACGCGGCCCTTCTTGCCAGCCTCGAGCCGCAGCAGGATTTCGTCCTCGACCTGCAAATTCCAGGCGAAATCGAACTCGCCGGTTTGCAGCACAGCCCGGGCCGCTGATACTGCGTCGCCACCGCCCTTCATCTCGATGGCATCGAAGTGCGGTTTGTTGACCTGATGATAGTCGGGATTGATGACGCCCTTGATGAGATCGCCCGGTTTGAAATCGACGAAGCGATAAGGACCGGTACCGACTGGCTTCAGGTTGGTCGGTGCGTCGCGGGAATTGGGCCCCTTGAAAGCGGCGAACAGATGCTTCGGGATCACCATGCCGAAGGCGCCGACGAACGGATCGGCCCAGAACGGCGTGGGCTTGTCGAAGCTGACGCGAATCGCGTGCTCGTCCACCTTTTCCACCTTGCAGGACTTGTAGGTGCTGATCGTGACAGTGGCCGTGGCGGGGTCGGTGGCATACTCCCAGTTGAAGACCAGATCGTCGGCAGTGACAGGCTGACCGTCATGCCAGCGCACGCCGCGCTTCAGCTTCCACACCACGGACTTGCCGTCCGCGGCCACGCCGCCATTGTCGCGCGTCGGAATCTCGGCAGCAAGGATTGGCACCAGCTTGCCATCCCGCCCCCACGCCGCCAGCGGCTCATAGAATAGGCGCGAGCCCTCCTGATCCTTGAGGCCGACGGCAAAGTGCGGATTGAGCAGCGTCGGGCCCTGCCACCAGAGCAGCTTCAAGACGCCACCGCCGCCGCGTTTTGTTGGCTTATAGGCGAATTGGGTGCCTTGAGCCGTCGCATCGTCAACGCCGCTGAGCATGACGCTTGCCAGTGACCCAGTGATGCCGAGCGCCGCCAGACGCGTGAGGAATGAGCGGCGTGACAGGCGGCCGTGACTGAACTCAGCAATCAGTCCCCGCAGATCGTGCGTATGCATGACGATACCCCCGCGAACATTCTGGCTGGCTGCAGTTCATGGCTTGATTCGGCGGTGCAGCCACCCAGTCTTGCATCGCCATCGGCCAACTTGAGCGGCGATCCTCTTGCTTCACGCAAACGCCGACCAGTCGACCGGACCCGCGACGTAGCCGTAGCGCAGGTTCGAAGGTGTGGGGCCCCGGTGCTCATACTCCGCCTTCTTGATGGCGAAGCTGTCGTGGTCCGGGCCGATGTCGCCGCGTTTGGGCATGTCATAGCCGTAGAGCTTGGCGTTGGTGCCACCGAAAATGGCGGTTCTGATCGGGCCATCCGCCGCGCCGATGGGCTTGAAGCCGTGCGCCTTCTGCATGTCCTCGGGGATCTCGAGCCGGCGCAGCGCCTCGATCTGTCGCTGCTGATCGCTCTGCGGCGTTGGCGTGAAATCGTCGCTGGAAACGATCTGCGTCTGGATCGGCGTGGCGTGCGGCAGCAGCTCGGACGGGTTGAGCGCGGCAATCTCGGCGTCCGTCAAAAAGCCCATGCAGGTGCTCCGCTCTCGACCAGCATCGCTCTGATGCCATGAGTTGCAGAGTGGATACATCCCAAGCCGAGGGATGTCAGCCATGCTGGATTGCCGTGGGAAGTCGCTGCCCACCCACTGGCGTCTTGCGAGTGACGCCACCCTTGACACCCCGCGTGCCGCCCCTCCCGGTTCAGGGGAGGGGCGCAAGCAAGAAGTCAATGTGACCTCACGTTGAGGTCCGCAGTCAGCGCCAGCGCGTCAGCCCTGCGACGATGTTTGGTGGACACCATTGCCATTGGCGGTCACTCCGGCGGGCAGCACCTGCGACTTGGCGATGATGCCAAGGCGCTCTTCGGCCGCCTGTAGGATCTGGTGCAGCAGCTCGGTGTATCGCAGGCCCTGGAAACCTGCCATGACGTTGAGCTTGCCGTCCCAGCACCAGCCGGGGTTCGGGTTGACCTCGAGCAGCTTGACCTCGCCTTTCGCATCGGCCCGGAAGTCGAAGCGCGCGTAATCCCGGCAGCCCAGCCGCTCGAACAGCCGTGACGAGTTCTCGATCATCTGCTGCTGGATATGATCCGGCAGCGTCGCTTCATGATACTTGATCTGCGTCCAGTAGGGGCTGTCCGGCTCCCACTTCGACTCATAGCCAAGGATCTTCGGCAGCTTCGGATCGAGCCGCGTATAGTCCACCTCCATGATCGGTAGCGCCCGCATGCCCTGGTCGGGATTGCCGACGAGGCCGAGCGAGTACTCCGGGCCGGTCAGGAACTCCTGCACCAGCACGCCGCGGCGCGGGAACTCGGTGCGCAGCCGCTCCAGATAGTCGATCAGCGAGCGCGTCGAGGTCACCACCGCATCCTTGGTGATGCCCTGCGAGCTGTCACCCGTGTTGGGCTTCAGCAAGGCTGGAAACACCGACGGCAGCGTTGCCCCCTGATCGCCCGGACGCACGTAGGTCTCGAGCGGCACCGGCACGTCGAGGGATTGCGCGACGGCACGCACGAGACCCTTGTCGTAGCAGGCAGCCAGCGCCGATGGACCGGCACCCGTGTAGGGAATGCCGCGCAATTCCAGCATGGCCGGGACGTGCAGTTCCTTCGCGGGGTCGTTGTTGAAGCCCTCGTCGCACAGATTGAGCACGAGGTCGGTCTTCAACTCTGCCAGATCCCGTTCCATCGTGGCGTGATTGTTGAGATAGCGGACCTTGTAAGCCGGCAGCTCCGACAGCGCATCCTTGAGCTTGCGGATGGTGTCGAAATCCTCCGGATTGAAGGTGCCGTTACGCTTGACGCCGTCCGGCAGGCGGGGGTCGCCCATCAGCACGGTGACGTCGATCTGCTGCAGCTTGCCGCGCGCCTTGCGGGCCGGCAGCTGTGGCGCGTCGGCGGTGAGCAGGATGCGGCGCGCCATCATGCCGAGATCCTGGTCGCGATCCGAGACCGCCTCGGCGGTGCCGTGATGGCGGATGTTGCGGAAGCCGGTCTTCTCCAGGAGCTTCGAAATGCTCTCTTTGGTGTAAAGGCGCTCGGCGTAGAACTGGTCGGCGATGACGCCGGTTTCGTCGTTGACGATCACCTCGCGCGAGATGAGGCGGTCACCTTCCTTGCTGATGGAGCGCTCGCGGCAGACGAAGTGGTGCTCGTCGATCCATTCCCAGGAGCGACGATCGAAGTTCTCGGCCATGTGTGCGCCGTCGGTGATGTCGAGCACCAGCTGGCCGGCCGGGCGCAGGATCTTGCCGACCGCGGTCAGCACCTTCTCGTCGTCCTGCTTATTGGAGAAATAGCCGAACGAGTTGCCCATGATGGCAACGCAATCGATGCTGTTCTCGTTGAGGCGCGGGTTGCGCGCGTCGCCTTCCTTGAAGAAGACGTTGAGGCCCTCGGTCTGGGCGCGCTTCTTGGCGAGGCGCACCAGATAGCGGGAGCGGTCGACACCCATCACGTTCTTGAAGCCGCGCCGAGCCAGCTCCAGGCAGTGGCGCCCCTGGCCGCAGCACAGATCGAGGATGGTGCTATGGGAGGTGATGGCCGCGGCCGAGACGATGAAGTCGACCTCGCGGCGGGTGTTCTCGGAGTTCTCGACGACATCGCCGTCGGTCTTCACATACAGCGCATTGAAGAGTTTGCGCCACCACTCCGCGGGGAGATGGGATTCTAGGTCGGCGACGGGACCAAGGCTGGATCGGGTTTGCGATCGCTTCGGCCGCTTAGGCTTGGGAGCCTGTGCCATGATGGACGGACATCCTCCTCCGGTTGGAAACGTCTTCGCCGGGGAGCCGCACGCTCACTCGCCGAACACGCTCCGTCATTGGCGCTGCGACGATCGCCGCGCACGAGCGGACAATTAGTACGCTGGCGCTTCGAGTCAAATGGCAATTTCATGGAATCGCAAAAATCCCCACCGATATATCGGAGGGGGTCGATGACAGAATCGGCATTGCAGCCTGTCAGCCGGCGCGGCGCTTCAGTGACGCGATGAAGAAGCCGTCGGTGCCGTGGCTGGCCGGCGTCAGTAGTAGCGTGTCGGTAGCGCCATCGGCTGAGCGCGGCACCGGCGCTGTTGCTGACGCCGGCCAGATCGCGGCGGTCGGCTCGATGGTGAACTCCGGCATCGCGGTCATGAGCCAGGCGACTTGGGCCGTATTCTCTTCGGGCAGCAGCGAGCAGGTAACATAGACGAGGCGGCCACCGGGCTTCACCAGCCGGGCGGCGCGTGCCAGCACCTCCTGCTGCTCCTTCTGCCGGGTGGCGAGACTCATGGGTCTCAGCCGCCACTTGGCGTCCGGTCGGCGGCGCCACACACCGGTTCCCGTGCAGGGCGCATCGACCAGCACCATGTCGAAGCGGGGGCCAAGCGCCTCGAGGGCAGCGGTATCGCGGGGTTTCAGCGTTTGCACATTGCGCGCGCCGGCCCGCTTCAGCCGGTCGAAGATGGGTTTCAAGCGCATGCGGTCATCATCGTAGGCGTAGATCTGGCCGGTGTTCTGCATCGCCGCCGCCATGGCCAGCGACTTGCCGCCGGCCCCGGCACACAGGTCGAGCACCTGGGACCGGAAACCGGGCGCCGCCAGCATGGCCGCAACCTGCGAACCCTCGTCCTGAACCTCGAACCAGCCGGCCTGGAAGGCGGCTTCCGCCTGCAGGTTCGGAATGCGCTCGGTGCCGGCCGGCGCGGCGATGCGCAGGCCGGTCGCCGTATAGGGTGTCGGCACCACACCGAACGACGCCAGCGATGTCATCACCTTCTCGCGCGTCGCTTTCAGCGTGTTGACGCGGATGTCGGTTGGCGCACGGCGGGCCAGCGCCTGTCCCTCGGCGACGGCGCGGTCGCCGAAGTTCTGGGTGAACGACGGCCACACCCACTCCGGGACATCGGCCTGGATATGGGGCGGCGCACCGTCGAGGTCGCGTTCGAGTCCAGCCCGTTCGCCATCGGTCAGCGCCGTCGGCGCAAATTCGCCGCCGTTGCACATCCACGCCACAGCCTCGGGGGTGAGATCGAAGGCGCCGCCGGCAGCCGCCAGCGCCAATGCCCGCGGCGTGTCGGACTCCATCTTCCAGGCCAGTGAGGCGCGTTGGCGCAGCGCATCATAGACGAGGCTGCCGATGGCCGAGCGGTCGCCCGAACCGGCGATGCGATGCGCCTTGCCCCAATCGGAGAGCGCCTCCGACGTCGGGCGTTGGCGGCTCAGCACGTCATCGAGCACTTCGATGGCGGCGGCGATACGGGCAGCGGGACGCATGACTCAGATACCACTCCAAAGCCGCCAGCCGAGCAGCAGCCACATGACGAGCAGCACGGCGGCGCCGAACAAGAATGCTGCCCCCCGCCAGATGACCACATTGGGTCCGATGTGAATGGCAGCATGGGCGAGGCGCGAAAAGGCGAACGTCCAGGCGAGACCCACCATGAGGCCATCGGCCTGCTTCAAGAGCAGCGCAAAAGCGCAGGCGGTGTAGAACAGCACCGGCAACTCGAACTGGTTCTTATAGTTGTTGGCCGTCTTGGTCGCCTGCTCGGACCAGACATTCTGGCCGATTTTGACGTCGCGATCGGTCAATTGCTGCCGGTTCTCGCGCATCGACTGCGAGCGGGCGGGGCCCATCAGGATCAGCACGGCGAAGGTCAGCAGCACCTGCGCCAGGACAGGGTAGGCGATACTGGATTGCGACATGGTCTGGTCTCCCCGGTTGCCCGCTGCTCACACCGGGCGCCACGCCTCGCACCATCCAGCCCCAACAGCAACCGATTTCTCGCCGACGTCATGAACGCAGGGATGAATTGCGGCCCCGGGACTGGCGCAACCGGGGCCGGCACACCTATGATGTGGTCCAGCGTCGTGCGTCCACGCGGTCCGAAGGAGGTTAAAGTGCTGACACCCGCTCAAGTCGATTTCTATGCCGAGCACGGTTACCTGATGATCCCCGAAGCCCTGTCGACCAGCGAGGTGGCGGAATTGCGCGCCCAAGTCGACACCATCGTTGCCGACGCCGCCAAGATCACCAGCCACACCGACATCTACGACCTCGAGGACGGCCACACCCAGCAAAGCCCGAAGGTGCGGCGCATCAAGACCCCGCACAAACATTTCGACTATTTCAAGCGCCTGATCCGCCATCCGGGCATCACGGCAACCCTGGCGGGCCTGCTCGGCCCCAACATCCGCCTGCATGGCTCCAAGCTCAACATGAAGTCGGCGGGCTTCGGCGCGCCTGTCGAATGGCACCAGGACTGGGCTTTCTACCCGCATACCAACGACGACGTGCTGGCGACCGGCATCCTGCTCGACGACTGCAGCGAGGAGAACGGGCCGCTGCTGGTTATCCCAGGCTCACAGCGGGGACGCATGTACGACCATCACTCGGACGGTGCGTTCTGCGGCGCCATCACGGGTGAGCTCAACCAGATCGATTTCTCTAAAGCCGTGCCCCTGGTCGGCAAGGCTGGCGCCATGTCGATCCACCACGCCCGCTCGTTGCATGGCTCGGCGCAGAACCGCTCGGCCAAGCAGCGTCGCCTGCTGCTGTTCGAGTTCGCCGCCGCTGACGCCTGGCCGCTGCTCGGCGTGCCCAACTTCGAGGAGTTCAACAGCCGCATCGTGCTGGGCAGCCCGACGGTTGAGCCCCGCGTGCGGCCGGCCCCCATCCGCATGCCGTTCCCGCCCGCCTCGTCGCAAGGCTCGATCTACGAGAACCAACGCGGCGCCAAGGTCCGCTACTTCGGCACCGCGGCCGAGTAATACCGACTGGCAAGAAGCCCCCTCTCCCCAGGGGGAGAGGGGGAAGACAGAGGCAAGCAACTAGGACTCCGCCTCTCCCCTTGGGGGGAGGCCGACGCTCCCGCACAACTTGCTCCGCGATGGACACAGCGAGAGCGCCGGGTGAGGGGGCTTGCGGCCAGGTCCATAGTGTTCGCGCGAAGGTATATGAGCCAACAATAGGAGACAGCCCAATGAGCATCGCAGATCCGCACAAGACCATCATGACCGGCGAGAACCCATTCATTCGCCTCAGCGCCAAGGACGGCGATCCCAACTCAACTGACGCCAGTTTCTGGCGGGTCATTCTTTCGCCAGCCGGCCCCGGCCACGTGCTCTACGTCAAAAGCGAACTGACCGACAACAAGCTGCGCATCTACTCCGATAACATCGCCATGGCGCGCTGGCTGCAGCAGACCATCCAGGGCATGCTCAACGCTGACACCGCCGACACCTCGGTGCCGGTGATCGATGCCGAGTTCTCCAAGTCCGGCGATGTGCGCTCGTTCTGGACCGAACGCCTCCTTACCCACAACGAGGAGATCGCGCTGACCTGGTACAACATCGGTGAGCCCCTGATGATCCATTCCGCGCCGAACCAGGTTCCCGGCCGCAAGTACGGCGTCAACACCGTGCTCATTCCGGCTCTCGGCGCACGCCTCACCATCAACGGCGACCAGGCCAAGGGGCTCCCTTGGAAGCGCGAGCGCGAGGGACGGCCGTTCTCCACCTGCGCGCTGGCGTTCTCGGAAAGCTGGACCGAGCCGCGGTGATTGTAAACGAGTGGTGCCGAGGTGCTTTATAAGGGGTCAGATCCATGGGTCTGACCCCATCTCTTGATGGACGACAGATGACATGATGCGCTCGAAACTGTTTCTGCCTGGCAGCCGCCCGGAGTTCTTCGAGAAGGGCTTCCGCGGCGAAGCCGATGCGTTGTCGTTCGATCTCGAGGATGCGGTCGCACCCGAGAAGAAGGCCTCGGCGCGCCGGCACATTCATGACGCGCTGGCGCGCCTGCCGCGGGTCCACGACAAGATCATGATCGTGCGCGTCAACGCGGTCGGCACGCCAGAGTTCGCCGAGGACATCGACGCGATCGTCACCACCGGCCTCGACGAGATCAACCTGCCGAAGCTCGAGAGCGTCGATGAGCTGGAAGCGGGCATCATGGCCATCGAGGCGGCCGAGAAGCGCAAGGGCCTCGCCCACCAGATCAAGATTCTGGTCAACGTCGAAAGCCCCAAAGGCATGCGGCTCGCCGCCGACATTGCGTCGGCCTCACCCCGCATTTCGGGCCTGCAATACGGTCTTGGCGATCTCTTCGCGCCGAACCGTATCGACCGTCACGAAGCCGCCAACGCGCCCGTGCGCATGATGGCGCGTCTTGCCGCCGCTGAAGCAGGCGTCCCTGCCTATTGCACGGCCTGGACCAACATCGCCGATACGCTCGGTTACGAGCGCGAGGCCCGCGCCGCGCTCCGCCTTGGCTTCTCCGGCAAGACGGCGCTGCATCCCATCCAGGTGCCGATCGCCAATATGGTTTTCACGCCGAGCGAGGCGCTGGTTGCCTGGTCGCAGAAGGTGCTCGCCGCCATGGCGCTGCCTGAGAACGCGGGCAAAGGCGCCTTCACCGTCGACGGCAAAATGGTCGACGAACCCTTCTTCCGCGAGGCCCGCGCAACCATCGATCTGGCGCGAAGGCTGAAGCTCATTTCATAGGGAAACACAATCAATCATGAGCAACTCCGAAGGCGAGCCGCGAGGTTTTGGCTTCCCGACGTCCGCAGCGCTGCAGCACGTCGCCATGGATCCGGCAATTCTGTACTTCGGTACGCCCGTCGTCCTGATCAGCACGTTGAACGAAGACGGGACGCCAAATCTGGCGCCGATGTCGTCGGCATGGTGGCTTGGCTGGGGCTGCATGCTGGGCCTCACAGCTGGCTCCAAGACGCCGCAGAATCTGCTCCGCACCGGCCAGTGCGTGCTCAATCTGCCGTCAGCCGAGCAAGTGTCTGCCGTCGATCGGCTGGCCTTGACCACCGGCAGCAATCCCGTGCCGACCTACAAGCAAGCCATGGGCTTCCAGTATGTGGCCGACAAGTTCGGGCGTGCCGGGCTCACCCCAATTCCCTCGGAACTCGTTGCGCCGCCGCGGGTGCTGGAATGCCCGGTTCAGATGGAGGCCGAGTTGAATGCGGTGCATCCCTACGGCCTCGGCAATCCCCGCATTCGCACCGAGATTTCTGCCATTGAGGTGCGCATCACACGCGTGCACGTGGATCCTCGTTTGCAGGTCGAGGGCGATTCCGATCGCATCGATCCCGACAAGTGGCGCCCGTTGATCATGAGCTTCCGCCAATTCCACACGCTGGGCTCCAGGCTGCACCCGTCGCGGCTGAGCGAATTTCCCGAGGAATTGTTCAAGCCGCCCGCCTTCCGCAAGAAGCCAGTGTCGTGAGTTTCGCCAACAATGATCACGTGCTGCCAACAGGACTGGATTGACTGATGAAACACGACACCGAGAAGAACGGCCCGCTCGCAGGCCTCAAGGTCATCGACTGCTCGTCCGTGCTCGCTGGCCCCCTCTCAGGCATGGTGTTTGCCGACTTCGGCGCCGACGTCATCAAGATCGAGCACCCGGACGGCGATGCGCTGCGCAAAATGGGCAGCGCCAAGAATGGCCACGGCGTGTGGTGGAAGGTGACCAACCGCAACAAGCGCGCCATCACGCTCGACCTGCACGAGGACGACGGCAAGACGGCGTTCCTGGCGCTGGTGAAAACCGCCGATGTGGTGATCGAGAACTTCCGCACCGGCACGCTCGAGAAGTGGGGGCTCGGCTGGGACGTGCTCTCCAAGCTCAACCCGCGCCTCGTCATGTTGCGCGTCACCGGCTTCGGCCAGACTGGCCCCTATCGCTTCCGGCCGGGCTACGGCACCGTCGCTGAGGCATTCTCGGGTTTCGCACACGTGACCGGCGAGGAACAAGGCCCACCGACCTTGCCGCCCTTCGGTCTCGCCGACGGCATCGCTGCCTATCACGGCGTCTTCGCCATCATGTTCGCCATCTACGAGCGCGACGTGCAGGGCTCCGGCAAGGGGCAGTTCATCGACCTCTCGCTCTATGAGCCGCTGTTCTCCTGTCTCGGCGCCCAGGTCTCGACCTACGATCAGCTCGGCATCATCCAGAACCGCCGGGGCAATCGCTCCGACAACAACGTGCCGCGCAATGCCTACAAGACCAAGGACAACCGCTGGGTGGCGCTGTCGACCGCCTCGCCCTCGATCGCACGGCGCGTCATGAACCTGGTCGGCGGCGAGGGCACGGCCGATGATCCCCGCTATGCCACCAACGTCGAGCGCGTCAAACGCATCGAAGAGGTCGACGGCATGGTCGCGGCCTGGATCGGCGCGCGCACGCAACGCGAGGTGCTCGATGCCTTCGAGAAAGTCGAGGCCGCAATTGGCCCGATCTACGATGCGGCGCAAATTCTGGACGATCCGCAATATTTGGCACGCGAGAGCGTCACGACGGTCCATGATCCCGACCTCGGCCCGCTCAAGATGCAGAATGTGTTCCCGAAGCTGTCGCGCACGCCGGGCAAGGTCCGCTTCGCCGGTCCGCGCCTGGGGCAGCATCAGGACGAGGTGCTGGCGGAACTGGAAGCTGCCGGCGAGATCACACCGGCCGCCGCCGCGCGCCTCAAAGCGCTGTTGGTCAAGAAGAGCAAGGCCTGAAGGCGCACGCGGCGCGAAGATAGGGAAAATAGGGACAGCTACCAATTGGAGCGGCAGCCTGCGCAGCGCGCAGAGCCGGCGTTGGCTCGGGAAGCGGCGCAACGGCCGCGATGACGCCGCCGACAAGCGCCAATGGCCGGCCGGCAGACGCGATCGCCGATTCAGGGGGGAGGGTCGATCTGGCGAAGGCCTCGCGCACGCTCAGGGAGGCTCAGGCAGCCCGGTCGGCCATGTGTCGGCTACCCCTGGTGCGTTCGAGGTGACACAGCCTGCCGGCGCGCTCGTGCGTGAGTTAACCTCGTTTTGGCGGCAATAGGGTAAATGTCGCGCGGAACATTGGGGGCATTTATCAATAATGCTGATGGCCCTTCATTCGGCATTTTCCCTATTCGTTGTTCTATTCCCCACGGCTGATTAATTGGTGGCTGTCCCTATTTAAAAGACGAAAGGCGAGCACCATCGTGGCCAAGGCAAACCGGGGGACGGCGGAGTCGACTGGGAGACTCAATACGGGGTGCATGGGTGTGTCACGCGGGAGGCGAAGGCCTTAGTCTGTGGGCAAGGGGGGCTGAATGCAAGATATGACGGTGCCAAGGAGAGGCTGATCATGATCCGAGGCGGGGGAAGGGGGCTGAGTTGTGTGACTTGCCGTCCACCATTTGGCCAAGACGCTGACTGGTTCACCCACATTCCTTTTCTAGAACGTCTATGCGGGCTTGCGCAGAACTGCGAAAATGTACATTCTTCGCCGCACGGCGATACCAGTCAAGTGCCGCGCGGCAGTTGCGATGCGCTCCTTTGCTGTCCTCTAGGAGTCGTCCGAGGCTAAGCATGGCCGGGATATTATCCTTGGTAGCGGCTTTTTGGTACCACTCACGGGCCTTGGCAAAATCCATCGATAGTCCCGGACCGCCGTCTCGATAGAGATTGCCGAGGCGGTACATCGCATCGTCCTCTCCTCGTACGGCCGCTTTTTCGGTCCATTCGCGGGCCTTATTGAAATCCACCGGCCCACCCTGCCCTGCCCTATGGAGTATGCCTAGCACAACCATAGAGGACACGTAGTCCTTGGCTGCAGCCCTTTCGTGCAATTCGCGGGCTTTGGCAAAGTCCTGCGGCACCCCGTTGTAGGGCTATCGCATTTGGCGGAGCAGCTTGAGGCGGTAGTCCTCATTCCATCCGGCGCGTTTCAATTTCACTCTGAGCGATCCCTTGTCGCTGTCGGCTGCGGCGAGGTCGCGGGCGCGGCGGCGG